>CAZJQI010000058.1:0-27383 GCA_964548275.1 uncultured Gemmatimonadales bacterium | reverse complement strand
TCCAATTCCCCCCTATCAAGGGGGAACATTCCAAATTCCCCCCTATCAAGGGGGTCCATTCCAATTCCCCCCTATCAAGGGGGAACATTCCAAATTCCCCCCTATCAAGGGGGTCCATTCCAATTCCCCCCTATCAAGGGGGAACATTCCAAATTCCCCCCTATCAAGGGGGTACATTCCAATTCCCCCCTATCAAGGGGGGAGACAGGGGGGTGTTATGTTATACAGTTGGGGTTTGGTACCCGAAATCGGGATCACGGATTTCAGGGATTCACACAAAAATCACACTGATACCTCGCGGCTCTGCCGCGAGATAGTTCATTTGCGCTCATTGGATACGGCAAACTTTAGCCATATTGCCCGTGGGTCTGAGATGCGATTAAATTGAAAATTGTCCCGTAGGCTTAGGGCGATTCTTTTATCAATAGGCAAGAAATAGATTTTGGCAACTTATCAGAGGAGATTCACATGAACCGCAACGGTTTCATCCTGATAGGAATGGTATGTTTGGCATTTGTTATGCTTTCAGTCCCGGCTCGCGGCGAAATTATTTTCAGCGAGGATTTTGAATCAGGAAGTCTGGGCGGCAGGTGGGAGAAATTATCCGAGGATCCCGGCAGAGGCGATTTCGAGTATCGCTCCGAGCACGTACATTCGGGCAAAGCTTCTTTCCGGATCACCTCCTTTGCCAACAGGGAGTCTGAAAAGATTATTAAAGGTTATGCTTACAAGGAATCGGACAGCTGGATCAGGACCTGGTTCCTGCCTGGCTACGACCGGGTGTATGTCCGCTGGCATGCGAAATTTGCAGAGGATTTCAACCAGGGCAGGAGCATGCACTGGTGCGGGCTTCGAGGATGCCGCACTGATAGACCCCGCTCGGGTTTCGGCAGGGCGGGCGAGCGGCCCGACGGCACTGACCGCTTCACGACCAGCATAGAGCCCGCGCGCAAGCAAGGGGATCCGCCGCCCGGGGAGATCTGTTTCTACACCTACTGGCCGGATATGAAAATCTCCACGGACGGCCGCTACTGGGGCAACAGGCTGAAACCGGATACCCCTTTTGTCATCGAGAGGGGACAATGGTATTGTTTCGAGCTCATGGTCAAGCTCAATGAACCGGGAAAGAAAAATGGGGAGCAGGCGCTCTGGATCGACGGAGAGGAAATATTCCACCAGGATGGATTCCGCTGGCGGGACACGGAGATACTCAAGCTGAACCTTTTCAAGTTCGGTCTTTATATTCACTACTGCGAACATGACTGCACCTACTGGGTGGACGATCTTCTAATCAGCACGGACTATGTGGGGCCACTGAATGAGCCGCAGGTAAAATGAGACCGCTGCAGGGAAAAACTGGATTCAATGTTTCATTCATTTCTAAGTTATTAGCTGATTATTCAGACCTGCAGGGATAGGCCGATGATTGCTGGAGATTATTCCGGGGAGCTTGTCCAGAGAGTCAACGAGCTGTACCACGACTTGGCCAGTGAGCGCTACCACCAGGAGCACCCGGAGATTTTCGACTATGAACGGCAAAGGTGGGAGAGGGCCGGAGAAAGATTTTTCCGCTCCGCCAAGCCGCTGAAAGTTCTGGATCTTGGCTCGGGTACCGGATTCGTTCCTCTGGCTACAGCAGTCTTTTTGAAAGCCGAAGATGTTTTCATCTGTTCGGATATCTCGGGCCGCGTGCTGGACCAGGCAAGAAAAAACATTCAAGCCTGTGAATTCGCCTGTCAGTTCAAATATGTCAAGCTCGAGCCTAAGATCCCTTTCCATTTGCCTTTCGAACGCGGATACGTGGAAATTATTGCGCTTAATTCTGTACTTCATCATGTGAAAGATACCGGAACATTCCTGAGCGAAATAGGCAGGATATTAAAGCCGGATGGCCTGCTTCTGATCGGCCACGAGCCTAACCGCTATTTTTTTTCGAACTTGTTTCTCAGGCTTGTGAGCAGGTTCACCAATCCCCGGATGGCAATAGACGAACTTGTGATAAAATATCCCGCATTAAACTCGCTTAAGAAATTTGCCAGAAGCCTTTTTGCTCGGAAAAGGAAAGCCGCAGCCTCCCACGAAAAGATGACTGCGCAGATAAACGAAAAGTTACTCGAAGAAAAGATTATCGACAGAAAACTTCTGCCCGAGGAAATAAAAGAGATAACCGATATCAGGGCACGGGAGGGTTTCAAGCCGGACAGGCTGCTGGCGGGATTCGAAATTCTGCATCTGGAGACATATAACTATCTGGGTTCGCAGTCTGGTGGCAGAGGTGGAATGTTAGCGCGAAAATACGAGAGCCTTCTTGGCAAAGCATTTCCCCGCTCCGGGGCGACTTTTTTCGTTGTGTTGAAAAAGGGGAGAAATATACACCAGACAAAGGCATGATTCGAATTATAAAATAAGGGGCTTTGCTGGTTAAGAGGATTTTTTCTAAACATTTTTAGAAGCAGAACATAGATGTTTTTATCTCGATGGTTGAAGCGGAACTCACATTCCTGTAGGGATTTCTCCCATTCTAACCTTTTGGAATATAATACTGATACAGGACAATAAATGAAGGGAAAAATTTGGGAGGTGTTTCTATAAGCAAAGCTAAAATAATTTCAAGCTTTCCACGGGAAGTTTTAATTTTCAGGACAAGTATTCGTGCATAGCGCGTGCTGCTTTGCGGCCTGCGCCCATGGCCAGGATTACCGTTGCAGCACCGGTTACTATGTCACCGCCGGCGAAAACTCCCGGCTTGGAAGTGGCGCCGGTTTCCGGGTCAGCATTGATAGTACCGTGGCGTCCAGTATCCAGATCTGGAGAAGATTGGGGAATGAGCGGGTTGGGTACGTTTCCTATGGCGATAATCACTGTATCCACATTGATGATAAAATCAGAACCTTTTATAGGCAGCGGACGCCTTCTGCCCGATTCATCAGGCTCGCCAAGCTTCATGCGCAGACATTGCATCCCCTTGACCCAGCCGTTTTCGTTGCCGAGGATACAGACAGGGTTGGTTAAAAGCTTGAACTGGACTCCCTCTTGCTCGGCATGATGGATTTCCTCGATCCGGGCAGGCATTTCCTTGGGGGAGCGCCGGTAGACTATAAAGACATTTTCAGCGCCCAGTCGCAGCGCCGTGCGAGCCGAATCCATAGCCACGTTCCCTCCACCGACCACAGCCACATCACGCGACCTGACAATGGGCGTGTCATAATTGTCGTCATAGGCTTTCATGAGATTAGAGCGGGTCAGGTACTCGTTGGCACTGAGAACACCGTTCAGGTTCTCCCCGGGAATTCCGAGAAATAAGGGTGCCCCCGCACCGCTGCCCACAAAGACCGCATCATAACCCTCCTTTACTATGAGTTCATCAATCGTCTCCAGTTTGCCGATAATGGCATTGTACTCGAAACGCACCCCCATTTCTTCCAGACAATCAATCTCCTGCTGCACTATCTCTTTGGGCAGTCGGAATTCGGGAATCCCGTACACCAGCACTCCTCCACCACGATGCAAAGCCTCGAAAACTGTAACCTCATGACCCAGCTTGATAAGATCCCCGGCCACAGTAAGGCTTGCTGGTCCAGAGCCGATGACCGCCACTTTTTTGCCTGTTGACTTGGCCTTTTCCGGGATTTCGATCTTTCCTGAATTTCTTTCATAATCAGCGACAAACCTCTCCAGCCTGCCAATGGCGATCGGCTCTCCCCTTACACCCACTGTGCAGGTCAGTTCGCACTGTTCCTCTTGCGGGCAGACACGGCCGCAGATAGCTGGTAGAAAGTTTTTTTCGCGTATTTTGCGCGCTGCACCCAGGAAGTTACCCTCAGCGACCAGCTTGATAAACCCCGGGATGTCTATCTCAACAGGACAGCCCCCTTCCAGCTTTCCGGTCTCCTTGTCCACCCGCCCGTTGATACACAAGGGATTTTTGCACTGCATGCACCTCTGGGCCTCGGCCACTGCCTGAAGCGGGGTGTAGCCGTAGGGCACCTCCCGGAAATTTTTTACCCTCTTTTTGGGATCCTGCTCGGGCATAGGCTGGCGGGGAATCTCCCAGGGTTTCTTGTCCTTCATCACGGAGGCGGAAGGCTCAGGGAAAACTTTCTCCGAATCGGAAGTGCTGACTTCGGCCAGTGATTCCAGTTTACATGTCTCCCCTGTTTCGGGGTGTATTTCCGGGAACAGCTCTTTGGCCCTTTTCTCTTGATCCAGGTATGTGCTCTGGCGGCTGACAAGGAGGTCCCAATCCACTTCATGCCCGTCGAATTCCGGGCCATCCACGCAGGTGAACTTTGTCTCACCGCCGATTGAGACCCGGCAACCGCCGCACATTCCGGTACCATCAATCATGATCGGGTTCAGGCTGACTATGGTCTTTATGTCGTACGGCCTGGTGAGCTCGCAAACAGCCCTCATCATGGGCACCGGCCCGATTGCCGTGACCATATCGATCTTCTCGCCCCTTTTAATGACTGTCTCAAGTACGTGAGTCACAAATCCATGAATCCCATAGGTGCCGTCATCGGTGGACACCAATAGCTCCTCGCACACCTCTCTCATCTCTTTCTCAAGGATGAGCAAATCTTTGGTTCGCGCACCGATGATTCCGATAACCTTGTTCCCCGCCTTTTTCATGGCCTGGGCTATGGGTAGAGCCACTGCGATTCCTATCCCTCCGCCCACAGATATCACAGTGCCGAAATTCTCTATGTGGGTCGGTCTGCCCAGCGGCCCTACCACATCCGCCACCTCTCCACCTTCAGGAAGCTGCCCGAGTTCCATAGTCGAATGCCCCACCATCTGGAAAATAATCCTGATGGAACCTTTCTCTATATCGCTCATTGCAATGGTGAGAGGTATACGCTCAGCCTCTTCTCTCGCCCGCAGAATGACAAACTGGCCTGCCTTCCTTTTTTGCGCTATTTTCGGCGCTAAAAGTTCCATGCTTATTGTATCAGGAGCTATCGTACGTTTACTTAAAATCTTGGCCATTCCCGGGTTTCCGGTTAAGATATTATACTTAGCGACTTAAATAACTGCGAATATTATAGAGTATGAAGAATATGAATTTTCTGACTCCATTTAAAATATCCAGGGAGTCAGAAGTCAGGAGTCAGAAGTCAGAATTGATTTTGAATAAGCATCCAGTATTTTACTGACCTCTTCCAATTGATCTAACTGTGGTAAAGGATCACAATATCTCAAGTCTTTGGCCAGAATCAAATAATAGCGAGACTCTTCCAAAGAAGCTTGTGCAATGTTAAGAAAACGTACTTTATCCGACTTTCCTTTTTTCTTGAATCCTTCAGCAATATTCGCCGGAATAGAAACCGCCGAGCGTCTGAGTTGGGATGTTAATCCATAGACTTCAGTTCCAGGAAATTTTTCTGTCAGATCATAAACACTCAAAACAAATTGATGAGCTTTTCTCCACACTACAAGGTTCTGAAAGCTCCTGGCCGGTGATCTCTTTCTTTCTCCTGACTCCTGACTACTGTCTCCTGTCTCCTCAAACACGATTGTCTATCAATATGTATTAAATCTGAAATTGTAGTTATGCGCCATAATTTATGACGCTATGTATAAATCCCTTTTCTTTCGCAGAATATCAACTGATATCCACCATTTAGAAGTTGACCTGTTTTTATATTTTGGGTCAGGCTTTCGCCCCTTTGACCTGAATCAAAATAACCTTCAAAATTTTTCCCGATAATTTAATCGTTTGACTCCAGATTTTCAAGAATTCAATTGCTCAAGAATGAAAAGGAGATAGTAATCCCTCAATCCGTTCGAGAAATTTGGTCGCAATACCGGACAACAAATCAGGGCGAGAGCCTTTCGACAGTTCAGCCGGAGGAGGAGCGGCGGTAGCGGAGATGATTGTGGAAACGGTGCGGACCCTGCTGTCAGAACTTTCCTCCCGCTCCGAGGGGGAATGTAGGCAGCATACTGGCAAGTACCCACGCAAGGGGAGGGCTGAGGCGTTCGGATGCTCCCGGGCGGACATGCCATTGGAAAACTTCCTCTGCCGGTGCATCGATCACCGAACTGTAGGTGAAACATTCTTTTTTCATCCTGAAAAGAGTCCGCAGTGAAAATTATTAGGCAGCTTGAAACCGTAGAGAAAACCTCCTTAAAACAGTCAAACCTGACACTTTAGTAATTTCCTGATTTCAATCTATAACTTTCGAAATCCCATGTCACATGAATTCATCGTTCAGGGACAAGGTTTTATGAGATATTTGAATTTAAACTCGTAGGGACACGGCGCGCCGTGTCCCTACTTTATCTGGTAGAATCCGCCGGGACATGGTATAATGGAATAAAGGATGTTTAGTTTTTAAACATCAGTGCACGTTGCCATGGAGTAAAAAGGACAATTCAGCAGGCAGCCTCGAACTTGCAAGCAGAAGATTTTGCCAGGCGTGGGAGGCGATACATGGCGTCGATGGGTTCAGATCAACGGCGCAGGGCGATGCGGGTGGCGGTTGTTGGTGGAGGGCCCGCCGGAACTTTTTTCGTCCATTGCCTTTATAAACAGATGCAGGAGCGGGGCCTGCCGGTAGAAGTGATAATATTCGAGCCGAAGAAATTCGAGCACAGAGGAGCCTTTAATTGCAATTTCTGCCAGGGGGTGATCTCAGCTGGCCTTCTTGCTTCCATGGAAAAGATAGGACTGTCGATACCAAGGCAGGTAATTCAGGCCCGGATCAAAAGCTACCGGCTGATTACCCTGGGAGGGGAACTCCTCATTCCCGTGCCCGGAAACCAGTACATCTATACCGTTTTCCGCGGTCAAGGGCCAGTGTCGGAGAAGGCAGGCGCGATAAGTTTCGACCAGTTTTTGTTGGATCAGGCGCTGGCTGGCGGCGCGGTAAAGACACCGGTTTTGATCAGGGAAATTGAGATCAGGCGCGGCGCTGAAAATCCGGTTAGCCTGATCGACCACGAGGGCCGTTCGTATCGAGCCGATGTCGTGGTGGGAGCTTTCGGTGTTAACTCTAAAATCGGCATTCAGTTCGAAAAGCTCGGTTTCGGATACCATAGTCCCGGCACGAGCAGCGCCCTGCAGGCGGAGTTTCGCACAGATGACAATGGTATTCTGAGACAGTTCGGCAATGAAATAAAAATTTTCGCACTGAGGCTTTACCCGATCCGCTTTGCTGTAATCACTCCCAAACGAAATCACATTACTGTTTCTCTTATTGGGCAACATCTGCATTCTGCGCACCTGGAGCAATTTATGCAACACCCCCTGGTGCAGAAACACATTCCCGCGGGTTTGGAAACCACAGCACCCAGATGCGAGTGCTCACCTTTATTCCCCATTTCTGACGGCAGAGAACTGGCTGCGGAGCACTGTATGATTATCGGTGATTCCGCTGTGTCGAGATATTACAAAAATGGGATCGAAAGCACGTTGCGCTCGGCTGAGCTGGCGGCTGAGGTTCTGGCAGAATACGGGCCTGAACAGGCAGAAAAGCTGCGCCGTTACTATACCCAGCGGGTCAAGAAAATGTTCAGCATGGACAACTCTCTGGGCCGGGTGCTTTTCCGCGTGCACGACTGTATCAACCAGTTGCCGTCAATGGCCCGCGCACACCTGGAGATCGCCAGGGGTGATTACGGTTTGACCGGTCACAGCAGGAAAAAGTTACGCTGGATTCTCTGGAACATGTTTACAGGTGATGCCTCCTATAAGAAAATCTTCCTGCACTGTCTCGACCCGCTCCTTCTGTTCCGTATTATTCTGGCAACCTTGAAAACTCATTTTACCGCCAACTCAGAGCCACACTTGGGGAGAAGAAAGGATGAGTGATTCAATTTCAGATTCCGGCCCCCTGCGGGTGCTGATAGTCGGCGGCGGACCGGCAGGTTCTGCTTGCGCTCTTTCGCTGGTTAGGCAAGCCTCGCGGATGGGGCGCAGGGTGAAAGTTACCCTGTTCGAGCATAAGAGTTTCGGCATGCATTACAACCAGTGCATGGGGGTGCTCAGCCCCCCGATCGCGCAGATCATGCAGGATTGCCTGGAACTGTCCCTGCCCGAAGAACTGATCCAGCGCAAGATCAAAGGTTACTGGCTGCATACTGACAGACGGAGCATTTATCTCACCGATTTTTCGTCCGCAAATCCGGAGCCTTCGCTGGTTACTCGCCGGGTTTTTCTGGATGGTTACCTGCTGGCAAAGGTACAGAAAGAAGGGGTAGATATTTTCCCCACCCGGGTCACCGACATGGAATTCAACGACGACAGGGTGAATCTTTATGCCGAAAGCGGAAGTTTTGAGGGAGATATCCTGGTTGGCGCGTTCGGCCTGGATAGACAGATGTGCGAGGCTCTGGAGCACAAAACCGGTTACCGACCGCCTGATTTCCTGGAAGCCGTGGTGACCAAAATGCACCCGGGCCAGGAGCTGGTCAACTCTTTCGGCGATCAGATACACGCATTCCTGCCCAGGCGCAAAGAAATCGAGTTTGCAGCCCTGGTGCCCAAAGGCAACCATATTACCGCCATTGCCGCCGGCCGAAAGGTGACCTCCTCCACCCTGCGCGAGTTTCTCGCCTCCCCGGTTTGCTTGAGAGTCCTTAAGTTCTCATATCAGGTCAAGGACGTATTCAAGGGCAGTTTCCCGATCTGCCCGGCAAAGCACTTTTACGGCGACCGTTATATCACTATCGGCGACAGTGCCGGACTGGTCCGGCCTTTCAAAGGCAAGGGGATCAACACTGCTATCCTCAGCGGATATTTTGCTGCGAAAAATATCCTTGAGAGAGGGGTCAGCCGGAAAGCCCTCTCACAGATAGAGAGCGATTTCGCCGAGCAGATCGGTGACCTCTGGTACGGCAGGGCTGCCCGCTGGACGGCCAAATACCTGAGCAGGCTTTCAGCTTTCGACCCGGTTCTGGAAGTCGCCGAGAATGATCAAAACCTGCGACAGGCCCTTTTTGACAGCGTTTCGGCCCAGGATACCTACCATAATATCTTCAAACGTTTAATTTCATCTCCCTCGCTCATTCTAAAATTGACCAGGGCCTTCGGATTCCATCTCCTGCTGAATGATTTCCTCCGGGACGCCGGCAGGGAAGGCAAATAGTATTTACTACAGCCGTTTTTATCCGTTAAATTTACTAGATAGATTATTCTCACCAAGGTATTATCAAAATCGAGTAAAGGGAAACTGATGGCGGAACCTTTATGCAGCTATTTCGGCAAGTGTGGTGGATGTGCTGCCCAGAACATCGACTACCCGGTGCAGGTGGAAAACAAGAGGAATAACCTTGCAAATGCGATCGGCTGTCAGGATATCAAGGTGTTCCACGGCGAGGAGTATTCTTACCGCACCAGGGTCGATATGGTGTTCCACCAGGGAGGATTGGGTTTCAGGAGGAAAGGGAGCAGGCACAGAATAGTCGATATCGAGAAGTGCGTGATCGCAAACAACACAATCAACAACCTTGTCAAGGAGATCAGGGATTATTTCACGGATATCGACTATTTCCACGTGAAGAAAAACAGCGGCACTTTCCGCTATGCAGTTATCAGAACCCCTGGTGAAGACTCCTCGATCTCTTTTATGCTCAATGCCGACTCGACCCGGCTGCTGCAGGCCCGCGAGATGATCACTGCATTTGCAGATCATTCCAGCGCAAAAAACATTGTGGTTACCTATGTCCCTCACAAACGGGATGTGAGCATTGCCGAGGACTATTTTGTGGTCAAGGGAGGCGATGAACTGGAGGTAGATATCCTCGATCATAAATTCAGTTTCAACGTCCAGGGCTTTTTCCAGAACAATGACCGGATGGTCCCGGCCCTGCATACCTATGTGCGCGGTATTTTGAAATCCTATAGTCTCAAGGAGCACCACCTGGCCGACCTTTACGGAGGGGTGGGGACTTTCGGGATAATCAATGCGGATCTGTTCCGCGAGGTGACAATAATCGAGAGCTTTCCCCAGGCAGTGGAATCTGCGAAAAAGAATATCCAGGCCAATGGCTGCCAGAACGTGACAGCCGCCGAACTCGATGCCAAAAGACTTAAAAACGTGAACCTGCCGGCGCCGTTGACCGTAATCACCGACCCGCCGCGCAGCGGGATGAACCCGAGAACGATTGTGGAGCTGATCCGCCTGCACCCGCACCTTATTGTCTATGTCTCATGCAATATCAGGCAGCTCGGCGCGGATTTGCAAAAGTTCAAGGACTACGCGATAAACTCAGCGGCCCTGTTCGACTTTTTCCCGCACACCCCGCACATTGAGGCTGTGGTGGAGCTGGTGGCAGAAGACTGATTTAATTATATAACTTTTTTTTCTTGAAGATTGAATATTCTGCGTTGACTTTGGGTTTAAGGCGGGATATTTTAAAAGCACGTGATCAGGAATTCTTTCTGAATTGCCGGGGTGGTGGAATCAGGTAGACACAAGGGACTTAAAATCCCTTTGAGCAATGCTCAGTACGGGTTCGAGTCCCGTCCCCGGCACCAGAATTATAAGCGGCTTTCCCTTGCTGCCAAAGGGTTAGCCGCTTTTTTCGCCCAGATACTTTCTTTTGCTGATCATTCGCAGCACCCAGTATACAGCCATAGCAGCCAGAAGATGTTTGGCCGAATGGCCGCTCACCAGGTATCCCAGAGAAAATATCTGGTGATCCAGAACCGCGCTTGCTATTGCTAAGGCGTAAAAAATGAATACGCCGGCCATATCCCATGCCCTCGTATATTTCGAAGGGAAAAGAAACAGGATTAATGGAATCAGCAACAGGGGATAGAATTGAACCAGGGCATAAAAACGCAAATCACCTTGGCCGACTTTCTCACTCAAGTCCCAGTAGACCACGCTGCCCATTCCCAGTATCAAAAGCGGCAGGAAAAGGGCCAGCCCGGTTTTCAAACCGATTCGTTCAGCAATGATTGAGGAGAGAAAAGACATGAAAACAATTGTCATCGGAAGGCGATCCCAGAACAGTCGATTGTTATCCGGGGCGAGATGATAGTAAGCCGACCCTAATCCGGTGAGAAAAATGCCGGTAAAGAATCCCAGATAGGGCAAATATATCCATCTGCTTTCTGAAGGGTTATCGATATTTGAAAAAATCCGCCGAGCCGAAAACCACAAACCGAACCCGCCCACCAGAACAAACGGGACATTGGAAAAGACATTGAAGAAGTTGGAGATCCCAAAAAACAAGCGCTGATCGGCAAATTGGTGGTATTGCGTATCTTGAGGGATTCTTGGAAAAAGGAAAGCGCTCAGGACAACAGCAAGGCTGAGCCCTGCGATTAATAACAAGCCAAGGCCATAATCTTTTCTCATAAGCTTACCAACTCCAGGCCAGTAGGATATCTCCCGCTATGCTTCTCTATAAGGCAGGTGTTCTTCTCCGCAATGAACTACCTCGCGGCAGAGCCGCGATGTATCAGTGTGATTTTTGTGTGAATCCCTGAAATCCGTGATCCCGATTTCGGGTACCAAACCCCAACTTTATAACATAACACCCCCCTGTCTCCCCCCTTGATAGGGGGAAATGGTGGGTTTCAAGCACGATCTGAAATAAGATCACCAGGTTTAAATCCCCTTCTTTCCGAATTGTGAAGGATGAGAATAAATATTGTATGAGTCACACGGCAACTCACTGAAAAAAGGATAAAACCATCAAGCAATTTACCCCGAAGCAAGTCTTCGGGGAATTCTTTTCGATTAAAGAGCTTTTGTGCTGAGAAAAACAATTAAACCGGGATTCCCCAATCAAAATAAGATAAAAGCGAGACCTGCGTTCTGTTAATTTTTGATTGGATGTTACCAATGTTTTCATCTGGAAACAAGCAGTTTTTCAGTATATCCCAATCCACTTTTACTCAAAATGGCATTTTCCCCCTGAATTGAGGAGATAAAAGCAAGGATTGACATATACAACAACAGGCCCCATTTTAGTAATTAGAGTTCGATTTTATTGCACAGTCCGCCCGAATCTTTCACGATAGAAGCCGCAAAAGAGGCAATAAGATCGGGCCTCGATTTTGCGTTTTGCCTGTTCTTTATGAGATCTGCTAACTGAAACTTTATCCCATTGACAATCAAGCACTCAAGCTGATGGTCGAGCAGAGAAAAAGCAGCACGTTTGAACCTGGTCAGATAATTCTTCGGGAAAACACCCCCGGTGACAGCGCATATATTATATTTTCCGGCCAGGTGGAGGTTTCAAAGGTTATCGAAGGCCAGAAGGTAGTGCTGGACAGGCTGGGAACGGGCAACATTTTCGGCGAAATGTCACTTATCGACGGAAGGCCGAGATCAGCCACGGTAACAGCGATCACGCCTACCCGATTGAGCATTATCAATAGTAGTCGCTTCCAGGCCATACTTAACTTAATCCCCAAGGAGCTGAGGCCGCTTTTCAGTTCCCTGAGTGAAAGGCTTAGGCATACGAGCCGGATGGTCAGCGTTCTGGGCCAGCGCGAACGATTGCTTTTCAGTACCTGTGTGCTGCTTCATACCTTTTCCGCACTCAGGGGCATTCCCCGCGACCGTGGAGTTGCTCTGCCGAAACGGGATATGGTTCTGGAGGCTATCCGCGTTCTGGCTATTGTACAAGAGAAAATCGAGGATGTAATCAACTCCCTGGCCGAGACCGACCTTGCAAGGCTGGAGGCTGGAAAAGGGCCGGAGGATGCACTTTTCGTGATCGCCGACAGCGATCAATTCGGCGCATTTATCAATTTCCTCTCCGAGAAGCTAAGCCATATTCCGGGTTTCCCGCTGCCCACCCGCAAGTACTCGGTGCTTTCCGATAAGGCACAGGAGATTCTTTTCTTTCTGAAAAATGTGGCCGAAAACCTGCCCAGGGATGAGAACGGCCGCAGCCATTACGATTTCGACCTCTATGTTAAAGAGAGCGTGGAAAGACTGGGGTTGGGGGTGAAAGATGCGATATTGAGCCTGCAAAACCTGGCGGCCGCAGGCCACCTGAATTTGATTAAGTTCAGCGATCTGGCGCAGAACAAGGCGATCGTCTATAATGTCAAGGATGTTTCTCAGGCCCAGATGATACTTCTTCAGGCCGACGATTTTGAAAAAATCTACAGGAAACTGATTAAAGGATAATCCGCTTTTCTCTCCTGCTTACTGCTGTATGCTGATTTACTTCGTTTCAGTTTTTTCGCCTGTATAGTTTTTCTCTTTGGTCAAAATACCAGCCAGCCCCGAGTTCCCGGTCAAGCTTTTTAACGGGCAGTTTCGATGAATCCAGGAGCCTGCCGCATTCATCCAGGCTTTTCAGTCCGCTGAAAGAATCGACAGTCTGAAGGTTGAGGTAGCCGGCAAGGGCAGCGGCTTTGAGGCAACGCTCAATCGGCCATCCTGTCAGGAGCCCGCCTAAAAACGCGGCGATACTAACATCCCCGGCCCCGGTAGCACTGGCAATTCTGGTTACTTCAAATGCCGGGCACCAGAGTTCCCGGTCGGCCCAGGAATCCGGCTCATCCGGGGAGGCACCCCCGAACCGGGCCAGTCTTTGGGCTTTTCCTGTGCGAAGATAGATTCCCTGGTGGCCGGCTTTGAGCATGCAAACCCCGCAGCCGAAATTTAAAAATTCCTCACCTATCCGACGGAAAAGATCGCTTTCGATGTGCTCGATCAGATCACCTCTGACCTTTTCGCGCAACAAACGGTAACGTTCTGGATACATGCACAGGAAACTTTCCTCGATGCTCGGCAAAAGAAAATCCACATATGGTAACAGCTTATGGAAAATCACGCGCCAATCAATACGGGACTCCTCGCTGCGCGGATCAGCCAGGGCAAGGTCCAGGCTGGTAGTTACCCCTAATTCTTTGACCCTGCGGAAAATCTCCACCAGCTCGGCGCCCTCGTTGCTGTAAAGGGCCTGCATTACTGTGGGGTAGCCGAGATGAAAGAGTCTCGAAGCGGCTACAATTTCGTAATCGATATGCTCTGAGGAGAATAGATTGTTGGCTCCGGGATCGTGAAGGAAAAGGCGGTCGATGCCGGGCGGAGAGATAACTATCGAATAGCTGGTGCTGGTGCGGTCTGTTTGCGCTATGCCGTCGCTCAGACCGTAGCGAGCCAGGCTCGAGGTGACAACCAGACCGAAATCATCACGGCCGATCAGGGCCATGAAAGCCACGCGCAGGCCCAGGATTTTAAGCCCGATCCCTGTGTTGCTTACCGAGCCGCCAGTGCTGACCCGGGCAGGCCCCACTTTGACCAGGGTGCCGGGCTTGAGGATCTCTTCAATCTCCGTGCTGCCACCGTCCCTAAATGCAGGTGTTATATCCAGGCAGAGGTGGCCTGCGCAGGTTACGTCATATGCGGTACTTTGAAAGCTATCTTTGGGCATATTCGATAATTTAGCCGGTAATATATTTCAGATAAATATTTGTGCCAGCTAACTCCTGCCGCAAGTGATTTTGATCTAATCGGGGAACCTCTGGATTTCGGGATCGGTAAACAGGTCCCGTTCATCCCTGCTTGTGCTGGAAAATTCGCTGATTACCGCGCCTTTTTCCCCGGCCTGGAACCAGTGCAGGGTGTTGGGAGGGACAGTGTACTGATCGCCCGGGTGCAAGATAATCTCGTGCCGGACAGTGAAACAGCTTTTTTTCTCTTGTGGGATTGTTGCTTTAGGGTTCAGGGTAGGTTCCCCTGGAACGTACAGGTAAAGCTTACCCCATCGGCAGCGGAAGGTTTCCTGTTTGCCGGGGTCCGTGTTGACCGGGGGATGGCGATGTTCCGGGAGGGTCTGGTTGGGAAGCAGCACCAGCTCTTTGGCGCAGTAGCGGCCCGTGTTGATATATACGAGGATTACAGCGCCTAACTTTTCGAATTTGCCCAGTCCAAGATCGACTACCTCTAAAGACTCTCTTTCAGCCGGGGTGATAACTATTCCAGCCGCCAGCAGATACTTTTCCGCCCGGCGGCGGGCAGTCTCGATATCTCTCTGATCCATGGAAAATACTCCGGCAATAGCTCGATTTTATAGAATAATGGGCCGCTACTGTGATAATCAAGGCTTGTTTTTTTTCCCATAATAAAACATCAGCCAGCCGAAAGCTCCCAGAACAAGACCCAGGCACAGGTTTATCATCCGGTCGCTCAGGGGTGCGGGAATAAAAGCGAAAGGCACGATCAACCCGATCCCCACCATCATCA
Source organism: uncultured Gemmatimonadales bacterium (assembly GCA_964548275.1). Classification (GTDB taxonomy): domain Bacteria; phylum Gemmatimonadota; class Glassbacteria; order GWA2-58-10; family GWA2-58-10; genus JAUVUV01. The sequence continues at coordinate 12,216 of CAZJQI010000058.1, read as the reverse complement.
CCATATAAACCACAACTACGATATAGTCATAAACATTCAGCGCTTTCATATTTCCCAATTCCGGGATACAAGAAGTATATTAGCTTTCCTAACGGAAATTTTCAGGCCTTTGAGGTTACGTTAAAATGTAAATTTTTACATTTAATCCCTTTCAAATCAAGAGTAATCTTGCATTTTCAGAAAAACCCGCAGCGCAGACACTTCCATTAAAAATCAGGCAATCAATTAAGTGACTCAGTTCGTAAGAAATGCACCCCATTTGTTGACAGCGGGTCTCCCAGATACTATCCTGTTTCAACAGTCTAAACGGAAGTACTCTAAAACGCCATTTGATTATTCCATATCAAGGCTATGAAACACTTTCAACTCAAGCGGCTGCTCGGAGAAATCACCCCTAAAATCAGAAATGCCCGGTTGCAGAAAATTTATCAGCCTGATGAGAGTCGCCTTCAGCTGGTCCTCTATTCAGCCAGGCGGAAGCACTTTTTAACCATTCGCACAGCTCCGGGCCTGGTATCGTGCTATCTTGCCTTAGAAAGGACCGGGGAGAGAGGGGAAGCAGCGGGTGATTACTGCATGAAACTGCGCTCACGCCTTCAAAGTGCTGCTCTTGAGGCCATCGAGCAGGTTGAAAACGACCGGATAATCCATTTCTGTTTTGTAGCCAAAAGCGGGGAAAAAAGTTCGCTTGTGGCCGAGCTTTTCTCCACAGCGGCGAACTGTTTCCTGCTGGATCAGACAGGCCGAATCCTGGCGGTGATGAACCCGGCTGCCGCAAGGGGCAGGGATAACCTTCCAGGCGGCCAATATACCGCTCCGGCGCCTTCTGCAGAAGTTACCAGGTTCAAAACGGAGGAAGACCCACTGGCCAGGCTCATGGCGGAAAAGGGTCTGGAGGACTATAATGCGGCGGTGCGGGAGCATTACGAGCAGCTTGCAGCCAGGAAGCGGTTGGATAGGGAAAAAGGTATTATCAGGCGGGCGCTGAGCAGAGAGCGCAAACGGCTGGAGCGTCTGCGAAGCACCCATGAGCAAACAGTCTCCCAGGCCGGTAACCTGGACTGGTACCGGGAAAGTGCTGAAATTCTCTCCGCCAATTTCCGCAGCCTGAAAAAGGGGCAGAACATGATTCACCTGCCGGACCTCTTTGCACAGGACCAAGCTGTCAATCGAGACATACCACTTGAGCAGGCTCTTTCGCCCCAGGAGAATATCGGGCGCTATTACAGGAAATACAAAAAGTTAAAGAGCGGGATTAAATATGCCCGGGCCCATCTGGTTGAGGTAAGGTGCGAGCTGGACAGGCTGGAAAATCTTATGGTGCGGCTGGAGGGGGCTTCCGGTGAGGAAGAGATCAGTAAGATTGCGGGCAAGGCGGGCGTATCTCTCGATTCGGCGAGATCTTCCGCCGGAAGCGGCAAGGTCCGGATTCGTCTGCCCTACCGCAGGTTCAGGGCTGCTGACGGCAGCCTGATCATGGTGGGCAAAGGACCCAAAGACAACGATGAGCTTACCTTTCACATAGCGCGAGGCAATGACCTCTGGCTTCACATATCCGGCGCTGCTGGCGCTCATGTGGTCTTGAGCTGCCAGCGGGAGGGGATGTTCAGTGGAGAGGCGCTGCTGGATGCGGCTCACCTGGCTCTGTTTTACAGCAGCCTCAAGGATGAAAAGACTGCGGATGTGGACTATACCCACCGGAAATATATCAGCCGGCCCAAAAGCGATACTCCCGGCAAGGCGGTGATGTCATCCAGAAAAACACTCCACCTCAGGGTTGACATGAAAAGGCTTGAACGCCTGCTGGGCCGCGAAAAAACACATACCGTTTAAATATGAACATTAATTGCAATGGCACTCGAATCTTTGCCTTTTAACTCCCGTTTTGTATGCTTACCAATTCTTCTGCCTTTGGCTTCAAAGCATTTAGCCGGAGTTTACCTATGCTCGAACGGATTTTCGCACTGGCGCAGCATAACAGTAAAGTCTCCACAGAAATCATTGCCGGCGCAACTACTTTCATGACCATGTCATACATTATTTTTGTCCAGCCGGCCCTTCTGGCGCAAACCGGAATGGATTTCGGTGCGGTGATGATGGCAACCTGTCTTTCAGCTGCTGCCGCCACCCTGGTGATGGGTTTGCTGGCGAACTATCCGGTGGCCCTGGCCCCGGCAATGGGAGAGAATTTCTTTTTCGTTTATACAATTGTTCTCGGCCTTGGGGTATCATGGCAGAATGCGCTGGGCATGGTAATGTTAAGCGGGCTGCTGTTTATTTTACTGAGCTTTTTCAAGGTGCGGGAACACCTTCTGGATGCGGTTCCCCTTGAACTCAGGCGGGGCATAGCCGGAGGAATTGGCGCATTTATCCTGGTTATCGGACTTGGGCATGCTGGAATTATCCTTCGGAACCAGCAAGCCTGGCAGGAGCTTTTCTCGGTTTCCAATCTGTGGGGTGCTCTGAGGGCCGGAGAGTGGGCTTTCCCGCTTAAAGTCTGTGAGATATACAAGGTTTTCCCGGACTGGGGGATGTCCCAGCTCGTTGCCGGGACTGGACTGGTTGCCTGTTTGGTGCTGCTTTTTCTCAGAGTGCGCAGTGCGCTTCTTCTGGGCATGATCGCGGCGAGTATAGTGGCCTTGGCTGCAGGTCTTGCGCACTGGCAGGGCCTGGCTGCCAGCCCGCCGTCAATGGCTCCAACCCTCTGGAAATTCGATATGTCCGGGCTTTTCACCTGGAAGCTTTTCCCCCTGGTTCTGGTCTTTCTTTTCATGGACCTTTTCGATACTATCGGCACATTGATCGGGGTTTCGGAGCAGGCCGGACTGGTGGACGAGAGTGGAAAGCTGCCCCGCGCACGCAGAGCACTGCTGGCTGATGCGGCAGGCACCACGCTCGGCGCGGCAATCGGCACAAGCACGGTGACAAGCTATATCGAGAGTGCCGCCGGAGTCCAGGCTGGCGGGCGCACGGGCCTGACTGCGGTGGTCTGTGCCTTTTTGTTTCTCGGAGCGGTTTTTTTCTCTCCACTTGTGCAAATGGTCGGCAGCGGGGTAGACACAAATCTGGGGATTACACTTTATCCGATCACCTCTGCCGCCCTGATCGTGGTCGGTGTTATTATGCTCAAAGGCATGAGGAAGCTTGCCTGGCAGCGGTGGGAAAAAGCCTTGCCGGCAGCGCTGGTGGTGGTGGGAATCCCGGCCAGTTACAGTATCGCAGACGGCTTGGCATTCGGCTTTATCAGCTATCCGCTGCTCCACTTGATTAGAGGCAAGGCCAGGGAGGTGAGCCTGCTGATGTACTTGCTCGGGATCATATTCCTGTTGCGCTACTTATTTCTTTAGAAGGAATTTTGGCCAGGGTCAACTGGCAGCACCGGTACCCCGGGTGAGAAAAGATGCAACACAAGACACTTTAAGTATATAATTTTACCCAAAAATGTCCGGTAAAAATGGTTTATGAATTATTAGTTGGTTTTAATTCAGGCCGTTCCAGAGAGGTAATGCAAAAGAGATTGATGAAAGGAATATGTTTATATTCCTAGAATGGTGTTGAAAATTTAATCGATTTTCTTTTGTAGAAAAACGAAACAATGTCCGGTTTGAATTGAAACTGTTTAAGAAACGGTCACTTGCGTAGTAGGGCACGGCGCGCCGTGCCCCTACGGCGTCCAGGGTTAAAGACCTACTTATCGATTTATCAACACGCCTCTAGAGGTGCTCGGTTTCTCTGTTGCGGCCGCAGGCCGCCTCATCAGGGCCGCATGTTCGAGAAACTCCAAAGGAGCGTGTAAAGGCCAGGTAATTTCCATCCCAGGCAGAGCGAAGCCAGACCGGTGGGCATGCCATTGATTCGGCTTGCCTGGTTCAAGCCGAATCAGGCGAGCTCGGCGGGAGCGCCTTTTTACCTGGAAAACAACAAAAGATATAAAAGCTGTATTGGTAGTCGAGTTTGCACCCCGCAAACCTACGGTTTGATCACTAACGCGATTAACCATTTTATAAACTCAGCCAATATTGGCCCGCGGAAAAACACTGTGATCAAACGGTACGTTTGTTTGGTTACTTTTGGTTACAAAAGTAACATTAGAAAATACTCTTTTTCTTTCTGCCTATTAGCCCGGATTATTCATAAATTCTTTGGTCGATTTTCTAAATTGTTGATTACTAGCAGGGTGTTGAAATTTCATCGCTTTCCTTTTGTAGAAAAACGAAACAATGTCCGGGTTGAATTGAAACTGTTTAAGAAACGATCACTTGCGTAGGGACACGGCGCGCCGTGTCCCTACGGCGTCCAGGGTTAAAGACCTACTTATCGATTTATAAACACGCCTCTAATGAAAAACAGAATAAATCGAGTCAGATAAATTATTTTTCTTCTTTTGGTGGCAAAAGAAGAAAAACCATTTCTTTTATAACTAAAAGAAACAAAAGTTAATTCCGAATCTGTCTCTTTTACTTCGCTCCTTTGGAGGTCGCCTCGGGCGATTTATGAATAATTCAGGTTAGTTAACGGGACAGTACTGAATCTCACCATGAATAAATTTCTCACAGTTTCGATTCAGGCCTTTTGTCTTGTTGTGACAATTAACTCGGCACTTATTGCTGGGGATGGAGGCAGCGATGGCTGGCTGTACAAGGTGGGTCCGCGGCTGCGCCAGGCCTGGCGGCTGAGTACCGGCAGAGCCGGGCCGGTGCTGAGTGCAAAGGAAGCTGAGAAAAAGCCCCGGAAAGTGATTCTGCGCTTTGCCGATGAGCAGACTATGGTTGAGTTCCCGCAAGTGAGAATCCTCGCCCGCAGGGGAGATATCGCAACCGCAACTATCGATTTGGCTGATCTTCCCCTGGTTGCCGAAAACCCGTGGATAAAATATATCGTTGCAGATTCATACGACTTTCCTCACGATGATCCCGGGGTGCTCTCCGTTCGCGCTGCGCGCGTGCCTCCCAAGCTTGGTATCACAGGCAAAGGTGTGCTGATCGGGATTGTTGACAGCGGTATCGACTGGCAGCATCGCGATTTCCGCTGCGAGGACGGTTCATCGAGGATCGCCGCGATTCTCGACCTCAGTGATTCCGTTGATTCGCTCTCCCCTGGCGATCTGGGTGTGGAAAGCCCTTACGGCGGGATCCTGGTGATGAAAGAGGATATCGATAAGGCCCTGCTGGGACAGGGCACAATCAGGCAAAAGGATTATGTCGGTCACGGAACCCACGTGGCGGGTGCTGTCGCAGCAAGCCCGGCAGGGGAAGGTGATACGCTCAACGTTTTTGGCGGGGTCGCCCCGGACGTGGAAATTGTTGCGGTGAAAGTGACCCCGACACCTATGGATACCGTTTTCGACAGGGTCAATATTATGAACGGGCTTCACTTTATCGATTCTCTGGCACAGGCTCTGGGGCGCCCTTATGTCACCAATTTGAGCTTCGGCAGTTCTCTTGGTTCGCATGACGGCAGGAGTTTTTACGAGAGGTTTATCGCCAGCTTTACCGATCCCGCCGAGCCAGGCCGCGCAGTGGTGGTGTCCGCAGGCAATGAGCGCGATAACGATTGGCATGCCGCCGGGAATTTCCACTCCTCCTTGATCAGCATAGAGATGATAGAACTCCTTGTGCAAGCAGAGGGGATGGATAATGACCATATGTTCGTTGAAATCTGGCTTTCCGAGGGACACCCGGGAGTGGACCTGGGCCTTTTTACTCCTGACACCTCGATCTGGGGCATTTTCCCGGACGATTACTCCACCGACACGACCTACATACTTAGTGACGCAGGAATTTTCTGGATTTCCAACGCTTTCGGAGGACCGGACCCGGAGGTCGGAGACCGTCTGCTGATAATCGACTTTTATGACGCAGGATATTTCAATGCCACAGGCCCGGAAGCGGATATCAGGATCGCAAAGGGACTCTGGAAGATTGCTTTAAGGGGACAGACCGGTTCTTTCGACGCCTACCTCTACGCAACCGATGGGCTTGATGCGCGTTTTGTCACCCACGTGAGCGAACTCGGCACTGTCGCTGTGCCGGGCACCACTCCGGAGTTGATCACTGTCGGCGCTTACGTGGCCCGCACGGACTGGTCGCCTCTGGAGCGGGAATTGTCATGGGCCAGCGAGATAGTCGAGCCGCTGGTGGCCGGGGAACTCACCTATTTCAGCAGCCTGGGGCCCAATCGCAAGGGTGTTCTGAAACCGGAGCTGACCGCTCCGGGGCAGTGGGTTATGTCCACTTTGAGCAGCTCCGCCTGGCCGGTGGATGTAGGCTCAGTGTCAATGTACTGGGCCAGAAGCGGCCTGCACGAGCTTTTTTTCGCCACGGACAGCGTTCATGCGGTAAGCCGGGGCACCAGTCTTTCAGCGCCGATCGTCGCCGGAATCTGCGCTCTTCTGCTGGAAGTTGACCCGAGTCTGAAGCACGAAGAGATCAAAAGCATAATCACCAGTACCGCCTCCACGGACAGCATGATTACCCAAGCTCCGAATAATTACTGGGGCTACGGCAGGGGGGATGCAATTGCCGCTTTAGCCTCTATTCTCGATCTGGGTGAAGACTCTCTCGCCCTGGCAGCCTCGCTCATTCCAAAATACACTCTTCGGACAAACAGCCTGGAATATAGCATTACCGCAGATTTCACCAGTTCCTCCCAGGCTCTTAAATCTTTCGATCTTGAAGTCCGCTGGCCGGTCGAGATTTTGACTCTTGCCTTTCCACTGAATGCTGGCAAGGACCCGGAGCGCCTTCAGCTTGCCTTTGACACTACCCGGATCGGTTCGGGCGTTCTCGGAGTAGCGGGTTTTTCACCCCAGGGAGTGCCTGCCCGTGAGGAGATAGTCGGGCTGATTTTCAATCCGCGTACGAATGCTGAAGTCGATAGTGTGGCAGTGAGTTTTGAGGTGAAAAGTGTGCGGGGTGATCTCGAACCTGTAGAACTGGCAGAAACCGTGGCAGTATTTCAGGCATCTCCGCTGGAGCTAACACCATGGCTGTTCTGCGGACTGCAGGGGGATGTCGACCTCAGTGGCCGAGTTAATATTTTCGACCTTCTGGAACTGTTAAATATTCTTGCCGGCAAGGTGGAGGAGAACGCCTGTTCTGATGTCAACCGGGATGGGCCAACAGACATTTTCGACCTGATCGAACTTCTTAAGTTACTTTAATCGAAAAGAATTCCCCGAAATCTTGCTTCGGAGTAAATTGTTTGATGGTTTTATCCTTTTTTCAGTTAGTTGCCGTGTGACACAATCAATATTTATTCTCATCCTTCACAAATCGGAAAGAAGGGGATTTAAACCTGGTGATCTTATATCAGATCGTGCTTGAAAGCCACCATTCCCCCCTTATATATTAGCAATAGAATTTATAGTAGTTAGAAAGAGCATTAACGGCAGCCGGGAGATCGATCCCCTCTGGGTTTTAAAAACCGTTTGTTAGCTTGATCCCCGGCTGCCCCTGGTTTTTTCCCGAACAGTCACTGGAGCCGCCCGGAGGCGAGTTCGCATCTGCAAGAAAGGGAAAATCAATGTCTAAGCCCAGAACAGTTTTCTTCGGCATCGATATCTCTAAGGAGCATCTTGATCTGCACCAACTCCCCCAGGACAGGGCTGCCCGTTTTGAGGCAAACCCTGAGGGTATTAGCAAACTCATCACTTATCTCAAAAGGCGTAAGCCGGCACTGATCGTCATGGAAGCCACCGGAGGTTATGAGACTAATCTCGCCGCTGAAATGGTCTCTGCAAAGCTGAATGTCGCTGTAGTCAACCCCCGCCAGGTCCGCAACTTTGCCCGTACCCTGGGTATCCTGGCCAAAACCGACTCCATCGATGCACGTATGCTGGCACGCTTTGCCCAGGAAGTCAGACCAGAGCCTCGGCCGTTGCCTGACAAACAGGAACAGGCCTTAAAAGCTCTTGTCAAGCGGCGCATGCAACTGGTAGAAATGTTGGTTGCCGAAAAAAACAGGCTCTCTCGCGTTTCCTCTGTTAAAGTGCGCGATAGTCTGAATCGATCCATTGAGTTCATCAAACAACAGGTAGACGAACTGAATGACCAGATCAAAAACGCTGTGCAGTGTAGCCCGGCCTGGCGTGAAAAAGACAACCTGCTACAGTCTGTACCAGGAATTGGCGCTAAGACCTCCCATAACCTGTTAGCTCTGCTGCCCGAACTGGGAAAGCTGAACCGGCGACAAATAGCAAGCCTGGTCGGGGTTGCTCCCATGAACCGCGACAGCGGCACTTTCCCTGGCAGACGCATGATCGCTGGCGGCAGAAAAGCTGTCAGAAATACCCTGTATATGGCCACTATTGCGGCTGCTCGCTTCAACCCCACAATAAAAGCCTTCTATATCAGGCTGCGTAACTCAGGAAAAAAAGCCAAAGTAGCACTCACTGCTTGCATGCGTAAGCTGCTGATTATTTTAAATACTATTTTGAAAAACCAACAACAATTTAAACAAAGTTTCGCTTGATTCTTATCACAGTCGCTTTTATATTAGCAATAGAATTTATAGTAGTTAGAAAGAGCATTAACGGCAGCCGGGAGATTGATCCCCTAACAAGGGAGTTCATTCCAATTCCCCCCTATCAAGGGGGGAGACCGGGGGTTGTCTCGATGTGTCCGCCCTCGGGGGAAACAAGATCGATCAAATTCATCATTTTAATACTCCGAGACTTGCCGCGGGGTAGTTCATTTCCACGACTGGTTAAAACGAACCACTGGATGGAAGATCATGATAGTGGTACCTAAAAGCGCTTTTCTGGCCGCTTTTCTTTTATCTGTCGTTTTTCAGGGGCAACTCTTGGCGCAGGAGCCAGACAGGCAATGGTTCGGTAAAGTCGGCAATCGCCTTCGCACTGAATGGCTTACCAGATATGGGGAGAAAGGTGCGCGCTTGAGCGCCCGGAGAACGCGAGGAAAAAAACTCTGGCGCAAGGTAGTGGTGACAATGGCGCAAGGCACGGACGTTTTTTCTTTATCCGGCCTTCACCTGACCGCCCGGCGGGGGAGGGTTGCTGCAGGAGTTGTGGACCTTGAAGCTTTGCCCCTGGTTGCCGCTAACTGGGCAGTGGAGTATATCCGCTCGGAGCGGTACTATTTCCCAAACGATGATCCGGGAGTCTTATCGGTTCGCGCTGTGCGCACCTCGCAGAGGCTCGGGCTTACTGGCAAAGGCGTGATAATCGGCGTGCTCGATTCCGGAATCGACTGGAGCCACCCGGATTTTGTTCGTGAGAACGGCGCCACGCGGATTGTTGCAGTGCTCGACTTGAGCGAACCTGCCGACTCTCTTCAAAGCGGCGATCTCGGAACGCAAAGCCCTTACGGCGGGATTCTGGTCACCGGGCAGGAGATTGAACGTGCCTTGAGGGGTGAGGGAAATATCCGGCAGAAAGATTTCATGGGCCATGGTACGCACGTGGCTGGCACTGCCGCTGCATCACCCGCCCTGGCGCCTGATACTCTGGGTGTTTACGGTGGGGTGGCAAATGGAGCGGATCTGGTCGCTGTCAAGGTGAGCCCGGTTCCGCGAGATTCGGTGTTCAGTGATGTAAACATCATGAACGGCCTCTCCTTTATAGATTCACTCGCCCTGGCCCTGGGTAAACCGTATGTATGCAACATGAGTTTCGGCAGCACGCTCGGTGCTCATGACGGAAGCGACCCGTTCGAAAAATTTCTCGCCTCCTTCGCCGAACCGAACTTGCCGGGACGAGCACTGGTGGTGGCGTCCGGCAACTCACGTGGCAGTGGTAAGCACGCCATTGGGGATTTCACAGGTGCTCCTGGTGACAGTATCGCTCTTAAACTAAACATAAGCAGACTGGGAGCGCACGGGGACGAGTTGTGTGTCGAGATCTGGCTTTCGAGCGGTCATCCGGGGCTGGAACTGTCCCTCGTGGCTCCGGACAGCCAGGTTTACGGGCCCTATCCCGATGGCTTCGCAAGCCCGGATACAATTATCACAAAGGACGGTGTGCTGTTTGTGGATAATGCTTTCGGGGGGCCGAATCAGCACAGCGGGGACCGGCTGATTGCAGTGGAGCTTTACGATCTGGCTGTCTGGGACACACTGCGCAAGGACAACAATATCGAGATTACCACCGGAACCTGGCACCTGGTCATGAAAGCCAGTACCGGTTCCTTTGACGCCTACCTTTACAGCAGCAGCGGCCTGGGCGCGCGTTTCGGCTCCCATGTCACTGAACTGGGCACTGTCACCACACCAGGAACCAGCCCGGAACTCATTACTGTGGGGGCATATGCAGTCAGGGCGGATTGGTTTTCTCTGGGTAGGCGTAAGGGCTCTTCCGGGATCTTTTTCGGCCACTCAGAGCCGGGTGCGCTGACCTATTTCAGCGGCCTGGGGCCAAACCGCAAGGGGGTGCTGAAGCCGGAGATCACCGCTCCAGGGCGCTGGGTGATGGCCTCGCTGAGCCGCTGGGCCTGGCCTGTCGGCGAGAAACTCTCGATTTTCAATATAGGCAGCAGACCCCTGATGTTTGTTGCAACTGACAGTATTCACGGGGTGAGCCAGGGCACGAGCTTTGCTGCGCCACATGTGGCCGGTGTCTGCGCGCTTCTTCTGGAAGCCGACCCTTCACTGACAAACTCTCAGATAAAAAGCATCCTCACAGCAACCGCGGCCACGGACAGTATGACTGCCAGCACACCGGACAATTACTGGGGACACGGCAGGGCCAACGCGATTAGCGCAACGCGAAAAGCGCTGGGATTAGAAAACGATACACTTTACATTTCCGCTGCGCTGAACCCGCCGGACACTCTCTGGACTGACAGCCTCGCTTACACTGTCTCGATAGATTTTTCCAGCTCCTCGCAGGAGCTGATCTCGTTCAGCATGGATATCCACTGGCCGCCAGAAAGCTTGAGAGTCTTGCTCCCCCTGGCTGGTACTGGCACAGAAGGTGCTCTAAATCTTGATTTCGACATCACAGCACTTAATAGCGGACTGCTTGGAATAACGGGTTTTGCTGATAGCGGACTGCCAGCCGGAACCAGCCTGGTAGATCTCGCTTTTACCCCGCTTTCGGCAGCTTTCCTGGATAGTGTAACGGTAATATTCGGGCTTGAAAGCCTGCAAGGCGATCTGGAGCCGTTCGAGCTGTCTGGAAGTGTTGAAATCAATCAGGCCAGCCGGGTGGCTTTGAGACCGGTACTGGCTTGCGAAGTGCCTGGGGATGTAGACCGTAGCGGAGAGCTGAATGTTTTCGACCTGATCCAGATGCTGAGAATCCTCAGCGGCAGGGCGGCCCAACATGTCTGTTCCGACATCGACCGGAATAGAGACACCGATATTTTCGACCTTCTGGAACTCCTTCGCTTGCTGGCTGGCAGATAAGACAGGCATCGGCTTTACCGGATCAGAAAAACAAATCTTCCACCAGAATTTTTATCCCGATCCCGATAAGAATAACTCCGCCCGCCATTCCGAGATATCCCGTAGTTTTTCCTCTCAATTTGCTGCCGAAATACATGCCGAAAAGGGTGAAAAGAGCTGCAACCGCACCGATAATCAGGCTCGGTATCCAGATCGAGACACCGATAAAATAAAGGCTGACCCCAACCACCAGGGCGTCCATACTGGTTGCAAGCGAAAGCAATATCAGCCACTTGCCCCTGGTGGGGTCTTTGGCTTTTACATACCCTGTTTCTCCGCCTGGTTCTTTAATCAACTTGATTCCGAGAAAAGTGAGCAGAAGAAAAGCCGCCCAGTGGTCATAGTCGCTGATAAAGGTGCCTATGCGGGCGCCCGCTGACCAGCCAAGGATCGGCATGAGAAACTGGAAGAAGCCGAAATGGAAAGAGAGCCTGAAGAATTGACGGAAGGAGACCCATCTGAATTTGAGGCTTAGCGCAACGGCAACAGACATGGCGTCCATTGCCAGGCATACTGCAATCAGAAATATATATACCGGATGCATCTTGACAGGTGATCTTTCAGTATAAGAGACCTTTGAAAAAATTTTAATAAAGTGGTGATTGTTCTCCTTTGGGACGTTTGGTGAATCTTCCTGAGAGAATTCAATATTGGAAGCCTGACACACCCCTGTCTCCCCTCTTGATAGAGGGGACTTTTAATGCATAACTTAGACTTAAATAATTCCCCTCTAGAAAGAGGGGTGGCCGCGAAGCGGACGGGGTGTGTAACTCCCCTCTTGAGAGGCGTGCCTGCAAAGCAGGCGGGGTGTGT
>CAZJQI010000057.1:0-28009 GCA_964548275.1 uncultured Gemmatimonadales bacterium | reverse complement strand
TAGAGGAGCGTGTAGAAGACAAGTAATTTCCATCCCAGGCAGAGCGAAACCAGACCGGTGGGCATGCCATTGATTCGGCTTGCCCGGCTCAAGCCGAATCAGGCGAGCTTGGCGGAGCGGGGTAAAAGCTCCCAGGTGCCAGGATTAACTTTTGTTTCTTTTAGTTATAAAAGAAATGGTTTTGCTTCTTTTGCCACCAAAAGAAGTATAAAATTATCTTTTTCTTTTTGCCTGTTAGTTAACCGGATAGTACTGAATCAGTTTCATAAAAACCTAAAAATAAGTGTAGGTTGAGATGAAAATATCACGTCTGATAACACTGCTGATATTACTCTCCTTTCATCCCCTGAAAGCAGAGTATCAACTGGGAGAGCACCCGCGGATATTTATCAACAAAGAAATACTGCCCGCTCTGGCCGAGAAGGCTCGAAGCGGCGGTTTGCTGGCGGATGATTATGCGATGATCAAGGCCGAGGCTGACCGGGTAGTTGAGGAAGGCAGCTTAAGAGCTATAGACAACGAATGGATTGTACCGGTGGACATGCTTTCCGCCTGTCTGGCCTTTCTGGTTGAGCGCGAGCTGGGCAATCCAGATGCAGCCAGGTACGCAGAGGCGGTGAAAACGCTCTGGGGAGACGGGAAAAATACGTTATCCACAGTCGGCAACGGCCATTTCGGCAGTTACGCCATTGCCTATGACTGGATTTATGATGCGCTCACCCCCCAGGAGAGAAAAAAGTTCGGAGATTTGCTCGGCGGTTGGCTCTACCATTATACCGGCACTCCGGAAATCGTCCTGCTCTACGGCGGCTGGATGATGAACCAGACCTGGGGGCCTGCGCATCTGAACTTGCCCAACTGCCGGGACGGGATTACGCCGAAACTTTTTGTTTCCCTGGCTCTTGCCGAGGCCGGAACCGTTCATGATAACAACTGCAAGCGGTTTCTCGACTCCTGGGAACAGCGCGTGACGAGCGAATGCATACCGCTGTTCGACCGGATGGGCGGAGTGTGGTCTGAAAGCATGGGGCACGGAAACTACGGCCCCGTTAAAGTCATCCCCTGGGCGTTCGAGGCCTGGCGCACTGCCACAGGCCTGGACTGGTTCGCCCTCGGCTGCCCCACGAGCTTCCTCAAGGAGATGAACTATTGGGCTGTGCACCTGAGCGTGCCTTTCAACGATTACACTGCACCTATCGACGACAACAACGGTGCTCTGCTTACCAGGCAGTGGGGACTCACAGCCCCGATTCTCGGAGCGCGCTACAAAGATCCAGTGGCCAATTACCTCAGCAGAGGGTATGACCCGGGAACCTGGCCGGATAACTGGTATCAGATTCCCTGGGTGCGCTTCATCACACACGATCCCGATGTAGCTGCCAATCCGCCCGGTGCAGTGGGCTGGCCCACAGCCCGGCTGTTTACCGGAGGCGGCCATGCCTACATGCGAAGTGCCTGGGATGATCCGAACGCCACGTGGGCTTATTTTGGTGCGGGGCCCTCATATGCCACCCATTCCCGTGACGACGAGGGACACTTCCTAATCGCCAAAAAGGGCTGGCTGGTTCTTCAAGCAGGCGGCCAGGGCCACAACGATAACGACTACTATATTGCCGGGTCGCTGGCCTACAATATCGTGACGATTTTCGATCCGGCTGAAGAATACAGGCGCGTTACTCCCGGAGATGAGGCTGTGGCCGAGGGGGGAACAAAAAACGAGCGGGACGGGGGCACGATCCGTTACGTTTACCAGGGTCCCCATGATACGATATATGAGCGAGGGCAGATTACCGCTTTCAAGCACACAAGCAAATATACTTATGCTGCGGCGGATCTGACTGAAGCATACAGAAAAACTAAAGTGAACGAGATCACGCGCCAGTTTCTTTACCTGCGCGGGAAGCACGAGTTTTTCGTGATCTTCGACCGGGTCGATGCTAAAAAAGGTGAGTTTCCCAAGCACTGGTTCCTGCACATTCCAACCGAACCCGTGGTCGATGGTATCGAGACAGAGTTGACCGCAGGCCATGTTTATTCCTATTCGGAAGCTGCCGTGTCTACCTGGCTCAGCGACCCGGCGGGCTTTGGAAACGTGCTCAGCACCGGCCGGTCCAGGGCTTTTCTCAAGAGTGTTCTTCCTCACGGCGCGGTGATTGTTAAACGCGGGGGTGACGGGCACCAGTTCTGGGGGCACCCGAACGAACCTACCGCCCAGTACAACCATCAGGGCCGCTTAAGCCTACAGGCCCCCATTGTGCCCTGGCGCCTGGAGGTGGCGGCACCGGTGGGACAGACCCGCCAGTATTTCCTTCATGTGCTGGAAATAGGTGATGAAGAGGATACTCAGATGTCCGAGGTTACAACGCTGGAAACCGATACTTCCCTGGCCGGGGTGCGGATAACGCCTGAGGACGGCGAGCCGGTCGAGGTGCTGTTCTCCCGCTGGGACACCCTGAGCGCAAAAGTCAGATTCGGCGGTGACGCACAGTTCGAGGATCTGCCCATTGATATCGATACCACCGCAGTGCTTGAGTTGCGCGGTGATATCAACGGGGACGGCCGGTTATCAATCCTCGACGTAATCATCCTGCTGCTCGAGGGCCGCTACAACCCGCAGGATGAAAGCCTCGATTTCAACGGGGATGGAGTCTACTCACTGGCGGATGCGGTTGGCCTCCTGTACTACATCTGGGAGGTTGCTCAAGGCAGCCTGCTCGCCTCGGCCGCTGATTCAGCCCCGCTTGCTTTGACCGCAGATGAAAGGACCTATTTCCTGCAGGTGGTGAAACAAATCGGCCTGACAGGTTCGGAATCAAAGGAGTTGATGTCTCTTTTGAGCCTTCCTGAGAAACCCAGCGCGCGCGCCCTTTACCAGAACAGCCCGAATCCGCTGAATCCCTCGACCACGATCAGCTATTCGATACCAGAGGGCGCGGCGCTGGAAACGAGGCTGGAGATTTACAACATCCGCGGCCAGATAGTGCGGGTTCTGGTGGATAAAGTGCAGGAACCCGGAGTATATCAGGTATTCTGGGACGGCACGGACAGCCAGGGAAAGGAAGTCCCCTCCGGAGTGTATTTCTACCGGCTGAGAGCGGGAGTCAGGACACGGGCGAGAAAAATGGTTGTTTTGCGGTGATTTTTCCTGAATTGATCGATCAGTAACTTATAGGGTCGGCTTGAGAACCATACCTGCAATTTTTCTAGTCTTTTGTCCACTTCGCCACCTTTGCCAGCAACTCCCGGGCTTCGGATTCCGAATCGCATTTTGTTTCGATCAACAGGCCGCGCGAGGATAAGTTACCAAGCACTTCCTCGACATCCTCTTTCGCCATGTCCTGAAGAACCAGCAGTTTGCCTTTTTCCTGAATCCTTCGGTACATGGGAAACCACTCCGGTGAGCCGGTTCCCGGATCGCCCGCTCCCGGCACCCACTGGATTCCGTCCAGCTCGGGGATTTCGAGCAGGATATCCAGGTGCGGAATCTGTCCCGGCCCGTCCAGATGGTAGATAGATTGGTCGGTATTGCGGATCTCCTGGATCAGGTGCCCGAGCACGAACTCCTCGAACATCTCGGGTGGGATCATCGCTGAAAAGTCGCACTGCACGTCGCTGCCCCGGCCCGGACACCAGATATTCATCCAGAAGGCGCTGCCCTCCTGGTAGCGCATCGAGATATCGGCCAACTCATTGTAGCAGGTGAGCCAGATATTGTTGATCAGTTCGCAGGCCTGTTTTACCTCCGCGGGTGAGTCGATCAGGTCGTAAAGCAGGCGCTGGGTACCTCTCAGGTGGCAGAGGATGTCGAATACCGAGTTCAGGTCTGTCAGGCCGGTAATGTATTTGCCCTTGCCGGATTCGGCTGCCAGTGCGGTAAGCTCCCGCGTGGTTTTCCACCACTTTTCGTTCTCATCCAGCTGAAGTGCGAGGATATCCTGCAAGGAAAGATCGCCGGGAGGTTCGAACCAGACAGTGTCCGCGGACACTTGAAGCCTGCACCCCAGGTAAGCCGCCGGGATGCCCGGGCCGAGATTGATCCAGAGATTTGGAATCATCTCCCCGCCGAAAAAAGTGTCCCGGCAAAATTTCTCCCATTCCTCGATTGCCAGCTCCGGCTCCTCGTGGTGGCGCACCAGAAAAAAAGCCTCCCAGCGGCTGTCGCCGCTTGCGCCATCCCGCGGCGCTGTAACCTGGATCACCGCCCGGTCGAGCACCTCCCCCTGCCACCAGGCCAGCATCCTTTCTCTTGCCTTGTCCCAGTCTTCTTTGTACAGCATAACCGTTCGCTTTCATTCATGAGCGAAAAGTGAGAAAAACTGGACACCAATCGGAATAAATGCGCGATCAACCTATACGCCGGTGATTTCTTTAAGTTTGCCGAAAAAGGCTTTCTTTCTCGGCGTATTGATCTGCCAGTTGACCGGCGGACATTGATAACCCTCGAGATAATTACTCTTTCCCGGATCGAAATAGCCCCAGGATGCGTATTCGCTCACTGCAGCGAGCATATTGTTCAGCGGGGCTTCGAAATTGAAATGGTCGTCCTCGTTGAACAGTATTGGCATCGGCCGGTAGCCGGAAACGGCCCGGGCCTGGCGCACCATGAGAGCCAGCCGCTCGGGTTCACTTACGCCGTTTCCGTGCATGAGCAGGAAATCGGCGCTTCGCACCACGTTTTCAAGCGGAACAGTGCCCCCGCCGTAGCTTGTGCTCACCAGCAGCCTGCGGCCATTATGTGAATGTTCTTTTACTTTTTGGATAAGCTCGTGCACCCGCCCGGGACGCAAGATTTCGTGCTCGTATCTGTCCACATCGCACTCGTTGTTCACCTCGATCAGCACGTTTGTAAACCCGTGCTCCAGTACCCAGTCCACAGCATTGTCCACGGCTCGCACCACCGCGGCTTCATCTTTCAATCTCTCATCCTGGCCGAAATAGAAAAGTCCCAGGATCGTAACCATACCCAGTTGATCGGCAAAATCGAGGATTTTTTCCAGGCGTGCCATATAATCAGCTCTCAGGCTTCCGTCGGAATTGAAACTCGAGTTATGCCAGGGCTGCGCTTGGGAATACCCCTCCGGGCTTCCGCCCTGAAGGTTGATCGTGAACCCGAGAAGACCGTGGGCGCGCCAGGCGGGCATGGCAGCCATGAATTCCCTCGTATTGCGCTGTGCATCCCACCTGCCCGTATCCGGATAAGCCCACCTGGAGACTGTTTCCGGGTTCAGGTCATCGAAAATTCCCTGGATCAGCCGCGCGTTGAAAAGCAGCCCCTCGATTCTCCAGCCGTACCAGTACCTGCCCTCGTACGTCGGACGGCCGTTGATCAAGAACATATCGTTCTTGATTGATACCTCGGTCTTGCGGCTCTCAACAGTGGCTCCTTGTGAGGCTTCCAGACGCAGTACCGCAGGGACCGCAAGCCCGGCCAGGGCAGTCCCGACAAAGCGCCTTCTGTTCATTGTCGGTTTCATCGCTCTACCCTCCTTGAATCGGTGTGTTCGACATCGAGTTCAACCATCCGGCTTGATTATTTCCGAATACTGTGTGTATTATGTATAATGATTAGCTTTTTAGCTGGTCAGGCTCTTTACCTTGTAAATAATTGCAGAATATATAAGACTATTCTCATTGATACAAAATTAAAAAATGGACAGGAGGCCTATCATGGATCGCAGAAACTTTTTCGCGCTTACCGGTGTATCCCTCGCATCAGGCTGCACCGGCAGGGAGGCCCGAGTGGCGGCGAAAGATTCCTCAGGCGGAAGCCGGGCGGAGGGCAGGTATTATCCCCCGGTTACCCAGGTCAGCCCGCTCGGCCACAGGATAATTCACGACCGGAGCACCTATATCGAGCAGTATAAGTACGAAAACTGGAAAACTGGCCGCAACTGGAAAGACGATTCCGTGCTCTGGTCGGATTTCTCCTATCGCTGGGGCCAGTGTGTGCTGCCGATCCAGCGCCGGCCGATGCAGGTGATCGAGGATCTCTACCTTCTAGGCCCGGATGACTACCACCAGTGTATCTACCTCTGGGACACCGGCGAGGGCCTTGTTCTGATTGATCCCAGCTACTCCCGTTTCCAGCCGATGATCGAGATCCAGATCAGGCAGCTCGGCTGGGAACTGGAGGATGTGAAATGGGTGCTTTTAACCCACATGCACTGGGACCACGCCCAGAGTGCGGCTGCCTGGGAGAAAAAAGGCGTGCCTGTGTATATCCATGCCGATGATGAGGGTTATATCACAGGGGAAATAGATGCACGCGGCAGCGAGCCTATCGAGCCGGTTGCCGGCCCGGTGGTTTTCAGAGACGGGGATGAACTGAAGTTCGGCAGCCTGAAAATGCGCGCGATCCATACACCCGGCCACACTCCCGGCTCAGCCTGTTTCAGTGTGGACTGGAAAGGGCAGCAAGCGCTGATATCAGGTGATATTGTCCTTCACTGGGGCAGGCACGCCTGGATGGAGGCTGATTACTGCAACTGGGACCAGTACCTGGCAAGTCTCTGGAAACTGCATGATGACCCGGATGGGGAAAAATGGCGGATAATGCTCCCCGGCCACGGCACGATTGATCTGGAGGGCGCAGGAGACAGCCTCTACGCGGTGATTCAGGTGGTAAGTGAAATCATCCGCCGCAGGCGCGCCGGGAGCGATATCGACTGGATCGACCCGCATCACCTTTTTTGGCAGATCAGGCAGAAGGGCGGCCCTGAGCTTGAGGTTCTACGCAGTTAACCCGTATTATTCATAAATTAGTAAGATGTTATATTTCCCCGGGGCGTGGGGGGCGGCGGGCGCATGAAATGCGCGCCGTTGCGCAGGAGCGCAACGGTCTGTGCGACTTGGGTCGCACAGCCGCCGCCCCCCTCCCTCGGTGGCTGATAAAAATGTGAAAATAAGTGATTAGCACTGTCAAGGTCTGGGTTTTATGACTAATAAGGGTTAAAAGTGGCAAAATACAAGGGGAGACGTAACCGATGGCTGGAGAACACCGCTTGATAGACGCACACACCCATGTAGCTCCGAGGTGGGCCGAACTTGCACTGCGGGTAATGGACCGCGCAGGGGTGAGTTGCTGCGTAACCCTCGGCTGGCAGGATGCATACGGAGAGAAGCTTTTGCAGATGCTCGAGGTGTTCAATCGCTACACGGGCCGTTTCGCCCAGCTCTGCAATATCGACTGGAGACTTATCGGAAAGCCTGATTTCGGAAAAAGGGCCGCGGATTCTCTGGAAAAGGCTGTTGAGGCAGGAGCCAAGGGGTTAAAAATATTCAAGAATCTGGGCATTGAAATACGTACCGAAAACGGGGATATTCTGCGGGTAGATGACAGAAGGCTCGATCCGCTTTTCGAGAGCGCGGGCACACTCGGCGTTCCGGTGCTGATTCACACCGCAGACCCCTGCTGGTTCTGGCGTCCGCTGGGCAGGGATAATTTCTGGTCAGGAGTGCTGGAGGGCGCCTACGCACAGTGGGGCTACTACCGTAAGGGCGTGCCGAGCCGGGAGGAATTACTCGGCGAAAGGGATAACCTGGTCGCCCGCCACTGCGGCACAACATTTGTCGCCCCCCATTTGCTGAGCCTGGCCGATGACCCCCTCGCTTTCGAAGAGACCCTCGAGGCGCACCCCAACCTTTATGCGGACATTTCGGCACGGCTTCCCGCGATGGTTCGTACAGAGAAACGCAGAGAACTCTGGCGCGGAATTTTAATCCGTTTTGCCGATCACATCCTTTTCGGCACGGACCTGATTTATCTCGACCAGGACGTGGCAACCGGTATCCAGAGCCAGAGCTTTCAGCGTCCCGGTGACCTCGACCCGGGCAGCCTATCACCCGAGGAATCCTACGAGGAGACCTCGCTTGAATACACCGAGGCGCATGTCAGGTTCTTGAGTTCTGACCAGACCCAGCCCGAAGCGCCGTTCCGCAGGCAGAAAGGCACTTTCGCCCTTCAGGGGCTGGGACTGCCGGAAGATGTATTAGACAAAATCCTCTATCAGGTCCCGGCGAAAGTATATCATCTCTCATGAGCGTCGGAATCTTCCAGCATGAAACAAAAACAGGGTCGCATTCTTGCGGCCCTCGAAACCGCTGTCGGTTCCGATAATCAGCCGGATTCTCGCCCAGATATCGGTTTGGACGCTGAAAGAGCCAAGTGTTAATGTTTTGTACTCCCAGGTGTTACCCGTGCAGTCGCCGCTGTTGTTGCCCACATGCCCTAACAATACCGCTTGACTACCTCTGTATTAAAACTCCGGTTACTCAAGATAAACTAAATATACTTCCTCCGGATCATTTTTTAAATGTCAACATCTTGGAATATAGTTAATCCTTTGAATATGTGGGGATTGGATCAAGCGTGAATTGCTGATACCAGTGCGGGGTCTTGCGAAATTTACGCCTTGATAAAGAAGACCTGTCAAGTTAAAAAATTCTTACCGGATATTGATTCGATCTCTAAGCGCATATACCGTTTTTGCCGGTTATTGTTCCTTCCTTTTTGCAGCGATTCATTTTATCCAAGCCCCCCTGCTGTCAGTTGTTTTGGCAGTGCAGCGGTGATAAGTTTTGCTTCAATCTTATTGAAATCTCGCTGGCATCCTATTAGCTTAATTCCCGTTAGCTGACTGTCTGATAATTTGCGGAGAAAAACATGACCGGCGTTTCAGGGAATAAATATCTTGTGGTACTGGTTACAGTCGGTTCAGCAGATGATGCGGCCAGCCTGGCCAGGACTTTGGTAGAGGAACGCCTGGCAGCGTGCGACAACATAGTGGACCGGATCAGGTCTATCTACCGCTGGGAGGGCAAAATCGAGGATGAAGGCGAAACACTGCTCGTGCTGAAAACCAGAGCCGCACGATTCGAGGCACTAAAAAGACGGATTGTCGAACTGCACAGTTACGATGTTCCTGAGGTGATCGCGCTTGAAATAACCGATGGACACAAGCCATACCTTGACTGGATCGATTCCAACACCGCCTGAAAAAAGTTATCCAGCAGGAGACAATCTTGATGAAAATTATGATTGTGGGTAATGGGGGCAGGGAACACACGCTTCTCTGGCGGCTGGCCGGGGACAAGCCGGGTGCCGATTTTTTTATCACCAGGGGAACTCCGGGCACCGAATCTCTGGCCAGAAATATCGATGTCGCCCCCACGGATGTGGAAGCGGTCGTTACGGCCGCTGCTGAACTTGAGACCGACCTGGTAGTAGTCGGACCCGAGGTCCCGCTGGCAATGGGACTGGTAAACAGGCTCGGGGAATCAGGTATCGCCGTTTTCGGTCCGGTTGCCCAGGCTGCCAGAATCGAAAGCAGCAAGGTTTTCGCCAAAAGTCTGATACACAGGATCGGGGTGCCGAGCGCTGCTTTCGAAACGTTCACTGACATGGAAAAGGCGCTGGATCACGTGAAGGCAGGGCCTGAGGCCTGCGTGGTCAAGGCGGACGGCCTCGCTGCCGGCAAGGGGTCACTGGTCTGCAACAGCCGGGAGGAGGCGCGCCGGGCTGTAGAGTTGATCATGGGGGAGCGGGCTTTCGGTGAGGCGGGCCAGGCGGTGGTTATCGAGGAGTTGATGACCGGCGAGGAGCTTTCCCTGCTTGCCCTCACTGACGGAAAGAACATCCTGCCCCTGGCGCCAAGCCAGGATCACAAGGCAGTGGGCGAGGGGGATAAGGGCCCGAATACCGGCGGCATGGGTGCCTATGCGCCAGTGCTTATCGCCCCCAACACGCTGGTGGAGGAGATTGTCGCTACGGTCATGGAGCCGGTCGTGGCCGAACTTGCCCGCATGGGTACTCCCTACCGAGGATGCCTCTATGCAGGCTTGATGATATGCGAGGGAAGGCCAAAAGTTGTGGAATTCAACTGCCGGTTCGGCGACCCCGAATCCCAGGCTGTACTCCCGCTTCTGGAGGGCAACCTGGCTGAGCTGATGATGGAAGCTGCTGCCGGCTCCCTGGACGGCGCCAGGGTATCCACAAGGCCGGGTGCCGCTGTTTGCGTGGTCATGGCCTCAGGAGGCTACCCGGGCAGCTACCAGAAAGGAAAGAAAATCACCTTTTCCTCAGAGTTGAAAGACAGGGAGGATATCGTTGTTTTTCACGCCGGCACGGCGCGCAGCGGTGAGGAAGTGGTGACCGCCGGCGGAAGAGTCTTCGGGGTTACCGGCCTCGGAGATGATGTTATCCAGGCTGCGGAAAGAGCCTACGAGGGAGTTGACGCAATTTCATTCGAGGGCATGTACTGCAGGCGGGATATCGGCTACCGCGAAATCAAACGGCTGAAAGCAATGCGTGATAATGAGATTTCCCGAAGGAGGGCTTGATAATGGAGACACCACTGGTCCAGATCAGCCAGTCCGGCCAGGATATCGGCTGGGGCAAACTCGGCTCGCTTATGCCCGATGACAGGGAAGGTGCCCAGATAACCCTTCATGACGTGCATATCGCTGAAGGGGTGGAGTTCGAAATAGGCGGGCCGTTCCGGGTTACCATAGATGAAAAGCGTTTCGAAAAATGCGCCCCCGTTAATTTCCGCAACCTCAGGCCCGGTTGCGACTATGACCGGGTGATATTCAAAACAGAGCAAAAACCGAAACTAGGCTGATAAACGCTCAGGAGCAGAATATCGATGATTGATTGAGTACGTTAATATTTCGAATCAGTGAAAATTTGTATCTCCGCACGGGCCTGTTTCTCCTGGGGAGATTCATTCAAGAGGCGAGGAACATGCAGATGATAAATCGCGATGAGCTGCTTTCAGGGATAAAAAATGATGATCCCGGCATTCGGGAAAACCTCGAGAAAGTTTACAATATCGATGTCAAGGAAAGGCTCCTAAAAATTCTTCAGTATTTCGCAGAGCGTTTCCCGAACCAGAGCAGTGTCTCTGTGCTGCGTGCTCCGGGAAGGGTGAACATTATCGGTGAGCATCAGGACTACAACAGCCTGCCGGTTTTTCCAATGGCTATCGATTATGATATGATGCTGGCCCTTTCTCCCAGGGAAGACCTGAAGGTTCATGCGGTAAACCCCGAATTCCCGGACTGCACTTTCCGGATCGAGGAAAAAATCCCCCCGTTCGAGACAGGAGACTGGGGCAACTACATCAAAGCCGGGGTACAGGGAATCGTGGACGAACTGGGCGGAATCGAAAGACTGCGCGGCTTCGACGCCTGTTTTTACGGCACGGTTCCGGTGGGCGCCGGGCTTTCCAGCAGTTCGACCCTGGTAGTGGCCGCAGCCATGGCTGTGCTCGAGGCGAGCGGTGTCGAAATGGACCCCCTCGTGCTGTCTGATCGCATGGCCAGCGCCGAGTGGTATGTCGGCACCCAGGGCGGGGGCATGGACCACGCGACAAGCATTCTCAGCGAGAAAGGCAAGGCGCTCAGAATCGATTTCTTCCCCCTGCGGACCAGGCCAGTGAGCCTGCCGCCTGGCTACACGATCGTAGTAGCCAACACGATGGTGCTCTCCACCAAGACTAAAGAGTCCAGGCTGAGGTTCAACCTGCTTCCCGCAGCCTGCCGGGCCGCTACCGCCATGCTGGTGACCAAGTACAGGCTCGACCCGGAAAAAAACAAGTTTCTCGGAGATATATATCGCACCCTGGGCCGGGTCGAGACTTTGAAAGCCCTTCAGGATACTTTTACCCAGGATAAATACACCAAGCAGGAGATTGCCGCCTTTGTCGGCAAATCAGTTGAATACCTGGATCGGGAGCTGTTCACCACCACCGCAGGGGAACTGATTCCCGAGCCTGAGGGTGGTTTCAGGGTGGGAGCGCGCGCCAGGCACGTGATAACCGAAACCATCCGGGTCGAGGAGTCGATCAGGATTATCGAGGCTGGTGACGGCGAGGCGTTCGCTGAGCAGATGAACGGCTCATGGATCAGCTGCCGGGATGATTTCGAGATCAGCCATCCCGCCCTGGAGGACCTGGTAAGCCTCGCCAGAGCCGCCGGCTCAAGCGGCAGCC
Source organism: uncultured Gemmatimonadales bacterium (assembly GCA_964548275.1). Classification (GTDB taxonomy): domain Bacteria; phylum Gemmatimonadota; class Glassbacteria; order GWA2-58-10; family GWA2-58-10; genus JAUVUV01. The sequence goes on along the minus strand of CAZJQI010000057.1, from coordinate 16,019 downwards.
GCCTGACCGGGGCCGGCTGGGGCGGCTGCAGCATACACCTGGTGGCTGATGAAAAGGTTGAGCAGGTGATGGACGCCCTGCGAAAAGGCTATTACGAGGACGCGATCAGCAAGTACCCGGATGCCGAGAAGCGCTACCGCGAGGCCCCGGAATATGCCCTGCTGGCCTGCCGCCCCTCGGGCGGAGCCAGGGTACTGTTCTAACTTTTGACTCCAAATAAATCCCCTCTATCAAGAGGGGTGCCTGCGAAGCAGGCGGGGTGTGTCCCCCTCTACCAAGAGGGGTGCCCGCGTAAGCGGGCGGGGTGTGTCCCCCTCTACCAAGAGGGGCGCCCGCGAAAGCGGGTGGGCTGTATTCCCCTCTAAAAAGAGGGGCGCCCGCGAAAGCGGGTGGGTTATATTCCCCTCTAAAAAGAGGGGCGCCCGCGAAAGCGGGTGGGCTGTATTCCCCTCTAAAAAGAGGGGTGCCCGCGTAAGCAGGCGGGCTGTATTCCCTTCTACCAAGAGGGGCGCCCGCGAAAGCGGGTGGGCTATATTCCCCTCTAAAAAGAGGGGTGCCCTCGAAAGCGGGCGGGCTATATTCCCCTCTACCAAGAGGGGTGCACTCGATAGAGGGCGGGGTGTGTAAATGAAAACCTATTACAGCCCAAAACTTAAAGAAATCGCACGAAAATCAGGAATGAAAGTACTTTGGCGGAAATCCTGTTATGGCAGCATTTGAGGAAAAAGCAAATGCGAGGTTGTGACTTTCACCGCCAGAAACCGATTGATGAATACATCGTGGATTTCTTCTGCCCCAGGCTGAAGCTTATAATAGAAATTGACGGGGAAAGACATAGCGGAAAAAAAGCAGAAGACGAGATAAGACAGAAACGATTGGAATCCCTAGATTTTCATTTTTTGCGCTTTCTGGATTCCGATTAAAACAGAATATTGTAGGAGTACTCGCGGCAATCGAAGAATGGATAAAAAGGCATGAAAAGCAACACACCCCTGTTTCCCCTCTTGATAGAGGGGACTTTAAAGGAAAAATTCAGACCTGAAAAACTCCCTCTATAAGAGGGTGCCCGCGAAGCAGGCGGGGTGTGTCCCCTCTAATAAGAGGGGTGCCCGCCTATGGCGGGCGGGGTGTGTTACCACCCATAACCGCTTGATAACCTTCCAGCAGAGGTTCTTCAGATGTCAGTTGAAGAACTAAAAGAATTAATTGGATATATAGATTGGAAAGCTGTTACAGCCGGAGTTATTATCGCAGTAATAATTGGTTTGTGGAGCTTAATAAAGAAACTTTTTCGAAGGGAAAAACCGTCCATTCTTTATGTTAATAATCTTTATCTTTTCGACTATAAAGACGGTTTACCTTCAATTCCCGAAAAGGCGAAAAGAAAATTATATAATCAGGGCCGTAAAAAATTAAAAAAGGAAGATTATGACGGAGCGCTCGAATGTTTAAGCCAGCTTGCGAAACAGGAAAAAGACAATGAAAAGCTGGCCGCGCTCGAAATACAGATCGGAAACATCTATTACACCAGGCTCTTTTATTTGATAGCCGCGGAGCATTATGCAAAGGCTCTCAGGCTTGCAATAGAAGCGGGAGACCCGGAAGGCGAGGCTTCTGCACTGGGTTCTATAGCGAATACCTATTGGCGCAGACCTGCAGCGTGTTCCGAAGCCAGGGGGGAGAACGTACGCTCTGCTGTAAAAAACTATCTCGAGGCTTTGAAAATATTCACCAAACACGAGTATCCGGTTGACTATGCAATGACACAGAACAACCTGGGCAATGCCTACGGTGATTTACCGGCCAGGGACAGTGCGGAGCGAGCTTCCAACGTGCGCAAGGCGATAGAGTGTTATAATGCGGCATTGGAGATATACAGAAAAGCCGAGTATCCGGTGGAGTATGCAGCCACTCAGAACAACCTGGGGCTTGCATACGGGGATTTGCCTGCCAGGGATAGTGATGAGCGTGCAAGGAACGTGCGAAAGGCGATATATTGTTATCTTGAGGTCCTGGAAATACTCAGGAAAGACGAGTATCCGGTTGACTATGCAACGACTCAGAACAACCTGGGCAATGCCTACAGGGATTTGCCTGCCAGGGATTCAGAGGAGCGTGCAAGCAACGTACGCAAGTCGATAGAGTGTTACCGTGAGGCTCTGGAGATATACAGGAAAGACGAGTATCCGGTTGACTATGCAATGACCCGGAACAACCTGGGCACTGCCTACGGGGATTTGCCTGCCAGGGACAGCGCGGAGCGGGCTGACAACGTGCGCAAGGCGATAGATTGTTATAGTGCGGCTCTGGAGATATACAGTAAAGACGAGTATCCTGTTGAGTATGCATCTACTCAGAACAACCTGGGCGCTGCATGCATGGATTTGCCTGCCAGGGACAGCGCGGAACGAACTGCCAACGTGCGCAAGGCGATAGAGTGTTACCGAGCGGCTTTGGAGATAAGGAAGAAAGACGAGTATCCGGTGGATTATGCTGGGACTCAGAACAATCTGGGCGCTGCATACTGGGCTTTGCCTGCCAGGGACATTGCGGAGCGTGGAGGCAATATTCGCAAGGCGATAGAGTGTTACCGAACGGCTTTAGAGATATACAGGAAAGAAGAGTATCAGGTTTATTATGCAATGACTCAGAACAACCTGGGCAATGCCTACATGGATTTGCCTGCCAGGGACAGTGCGGATCGAGCTGCCAGCGTGCGCAAGGCGATAGAGTGTTACCGGGCGGCCCTGGAAATATGGAAAAAAGAAGAATATCCGCAGTATTACTGCCAGACTGCTGCCAATCTTGGTCTGGCATTAGCTGAAATGGAGGATCCCGACGCTTGTTTCTGGCTCAAAGAGGCGTATTCCTTTAGAGAGTTCCTGCAGGATCAGGGCAAAGGAATCGAAGACATTATGAACGAAGTCTGCAAGGATTGAGAAGGCATTTGATTTAATTATACTTTCTTCCTTAGTGCTGTAATTCAAAGGTTCGTTTGCGTATTTTTTCCAGAAACGCCGAGCGGGCCCGTAGGGGCGACCGGCCGGTCGCCCGAACAGGGCTCAGGAGCGCATACATGCAGGGTAAACCGCTATTTTGCAAACCCAATGTTATTAGTCTTCTTCTAACAACTCTTTTTCTTTCCCTGGCCCTGCTCTCCTGCCAGAGAGGCCCGAAAAGGCCCCCGCTGCGCTTTACAGAGGCCAACAGCGGCCAGCCTGTAGTTGAAAGCATGCTCTACAACCTGGCGATTGTCTGGCGGCCTGCGAACAATACCACTGTAGATCTCAACCCGCCGCGATTCAGCTGGCCGTACGAGCCAACGATCATGCTCGAGGAGGGCGACCAAAGGGAATCCCTCCCGGTGCGCTACTACCGCTTCCAGATTACCCTGGATAGAAAATTCGAGACCATGCTGATCGACGTAGTCGAGACACCGTTCAACTTTTACAATACTATCCATTCCCTTCCCACAGGCAGGCCGATCTACTGGCGCGTGGGCTACTACGACCCCGAGCAGATGGTTCTCCAGTGGCAGCAGACGCGAGTGTTCAAAATCTCTGCTCAGGCTGTGGACTGGGATCGCTCAGGACTTGCCGAGCCGAAATTCCTCTCCACTGAGCACCCGCGGATCATTTTCACTAAGAAAAATATCGAGGCCCTGCGCAGGCTCGCTGTCACTCACCCTTTTTCGCGGGAAATCTATGAGCGGGTGCTTACCGACGCCGAGGCGGATCTGACATCAAGCTGGTTCAAGGATTTTCCCGGAACCGACACCATGCCCGGAGAACAACTGCGCAGGCTCCATCCGGACATCCCGCCCTGGCCTGACCCGGATGGCGGCGATGCTGTCTACCTGCTGATAATCGAAAGGCTGATGAACATGGCTTTCGCCTATATGCTCACCGGGGACGAGCGGTTTCTGGCAGTAGTCGAACGCCTGAAGAGGGTGGCTGCTTACCGCACAGGTGGGGAAACCAGCCCGGAGGGACTGGGCGGCAGCGAGGACTATGTGGCACTCAACGAATATCTCAGCCTGTTCTACGACTGGTTCTACGATCATCTATCCCCGGCAAGCCGCTCGGCAGTGCTCGGAAGCCTTCGCTGGCGAACCGAGCATATTGTGAACAATTATTCCTGGCGCCAGCGCAAGGGCACGAGAGTCTATCCTTACAGCATCGCAGTCTGCGGATCGAGCCACCCGTTCGAGAATATCAACTACACTGTTCCGGCAGGGCTTGCCGCTTACGAGGCTGGAGGCGTTTTTCGCACGACTTACCAGCTTGCAGTCAACTATTACAGCGGGGTGAACAACCCTTTCGGCCCGGAGGACGCCTGGAACGAAGGCCCTGGGTACGGGCTGTCAAAGTTCAAGTGGATGATGTATGCAATCTGCTATTACGATATGAGTCTTGAAGAGGCAAATTTCGGACTGAATCCGTTTCTTGACGAAATTGGCGGGTTTTTTACGCGGATGGCGCCTCTGGGACTGCGCCACCTCTCGTTCGGCAATATCGGAATCATGGAGCCCTATTACCTGAACAACCGGCTTTCCTCGTTCCGCAAACTCGCCTACCTGACCTCCGACAAGCGCTTTCTGCAAAGCTGGGAGGATGCCGGCCGGAGACTGGAGCAGATCGGGTACAGCCGCCACCGCAAGTATTCCCGCCCCTGGATCGAATACGCTCTCCCCTTTTACTATCCCGAGCCTGAACTGGAACCGGAAATTTCGATAAGCAGGCTCTTTCCGGACGGCGGCTGGGTGGGAGCAAGCACCCTTTATCCCGGAAGACTCGACAACTTCAAGAACTCGGTTGGAATCAACTTCCACGCCAGGCCCAGGGGGGCGTTTAACCATTCCTTTTTCGGAGACAACAGTTTCCAGATCTATGCCTACGGGCAGAATATCACCCACGCCGGAGGGAGTACCCAGAACGGCGACCGCCACGCTAACCACTCAATGAGCCAGAATGTGGTTCTGGTGGACGGCCTCGGGCAGGCCCAGCCGAACCACTCGCGCATGAGAAATTTCCGCAAAAAACTGTTCAAGCCCTATGCTGCGCGTATCGCCCGCTACCTGGAGCAGGACGCCACTGTATATTTCAAGGGCGAGGCGGCGAACTCCTACATCCAGTACCCCTACCGCTACCAGGAATTCTGGGGCCATCTGGGTGACGGCGAGACCAACCCCTACGATGAAAAGGACCTGTCTTATCTCACCCGGGCCGACCGGCATGTGCTTTTTGTCGATGGCCGCTATTTCGTGATGCTGGATGATCTGGCAGTTTCGAAGGATCGCCCCGGGGGAAGCCGGTTCAGCTGGCTCTATCACGTGCTTCAGGATGTTCCCCTCAACTGGGACGAGGAAACGCTCAGTTTCAGCTACAGGATCGAGGATGTGACAACCCTGGTAAAGGTGATATGCGCCGGGGAATTCGCTTTCGAAAACCGTCAGAAACAGCAGGGGCTGGTCAATCCGATCACCGGCGAGAACTACACAGAGTGGGTGAGAAAAATCGAACGTTATGATAATAACTACACCGGCCCGTACCCTGAGGTGGTTACACATAATATCTGGATCACGAACCGCAATCCCGCCCATGAGTTGCGAATCCTTACAGTAATTTATCCCTACCGCGAGGGCGATCCTGTGCCTCTGATCCAGCCGGTTGACGGTCTGAGTGTCAGGGTGAGTTGCGGCCGTCAGACCGAGATGGTGACTTTTGCGCCCGACATTCACCCGAAAGCCGAGTTCCAGGTTGAACTGTGATAATTTGGGCAAGCCGGTGGTCTGGATCTGCAATCATTTTCTCCAATAACAAAGGGGCACATCATGCCATGCCCCTGTCTTTTTAAAATAGAAAGGCGCTCTTTGTTAAACTTTTCCTGGTTGATTGACACTCAATTGGTGCAAAATTATATTAAATTCTGTATATATTCAGGATTGGTTCGTCCCTGATTCTTTCGATTTTTCCGGGAATCATTCAGTCTGGTTTTATTGAAAGACACCATTTGTAACAAATCTTTGTCAATGGATTATTACTGATAACTGCTATTTTTCAATTCGGAATTTATTATTGTCGATAAACAGGTACAGAGTTTCCGGACATATTTATAAAAATCGAGGAACAGATTCGAATTCCTTAAACCCGGTACCTGTTTCGCGGGGTGTGCCATGATAGAAAGAATATTTGCGCTTTTGCTTGCCGTTTGCTCTGTGGCTGTTGCCCAGGAGGAAAGCAGTCGAAATATATTAGATGATGTTGCCGCGGTTGTGGGAGGGGAGGTTATCCTTTCCAGTGAGATCAAGGGAGCGGTGATTGAGGCTGCGAGGCTGGGTCAGATTTCAATCACCGATACAGCCGCTTTGCGTCAGCTCTCGGAGCAAATTCTCAATGTGGAGATCGCCAATAAAGTCCTGCTTCACCACGCCAAGGAAGCCAAGATCGAGGTTACCGATGATCAGGTAAGCCAGGTTGTCGAGAACAAGCTCAACGAGATGCGAAAAAGGTTTCCCAGCGAGCAGGCCTTTCAGCAGGCTCTTGAGGAGGTGGGACAGACTTTGCTCGGGCTGAAGGAGCTTTACCGTAAGAAGGCCAGGGAGGAAATCCTGAGCCAGAATTATCTTCGGGAGCACAGCCACGAATTCCCACGGGTCAAGGTGAGCGAGGAGGAAGCAAGAGAATTTTTCGATAGCCAGTCAGTAGGAGCAAGCCCCGAGCAGGTTGAGTTCCAGCACATGATTATCGCTCCCAAGCCCGGAGAGGAAGTGATGGCCGAAGCAAAGGCCCGGATCGATTCGATATACAAGCGTTATCAGGACGGCGCTGATTTTGCCTACCTTGCAGAACGCCACTCGGACGGCCCCTCGGCAGCCAAGGGAGGGGATCTCGGTTTCTTTTCCAAGGGGGATATGGTCAAAGAATTCGAGAAACCTGCATTCGACATGAAGGTCGGCGAGGTGCGAATGGTGAAGACCCAATACGGCTGGCACCTGGTCAGAGTCGAGGCCAGGCGGCAGAAAGAAGTACGGGCACGACATATCCTGGCCGTAACAGAGGTCAGGGCTGAGGACTGGGAGCGCGCCAGGCAGCTTGCTGAAAGCCTGCGCCAGAGGGCACTGGAGGGTGAAAGTTTCTACAAACTCGCCAACGAATACGGTGAGGATCCATCAGAACTGGCCGAATCCCCTGGTTTCGTATTCCTGCAGAACATTCAACCGGAGGAAGTGAAGAATGCACTCATAGGCCCCTTAACCCCGGTGCCCAATACCTCGCACCGCATCTCCGATGCCATACAAATAAAACCTCGCGGTTACCTGCTGGTGTTCGAGATCGAGCGCAAAGAAGCAGCCCCTCTCCAGTTCGAGGACGTCCGCCAGCGGATCATAAATCAGTTGCAGCAGACTAAGGCAATAGAGGCTTACATTGAAGAACTTCAAAAGAAAACATACATCGACATACGTTTCAAAAGCTGGACACCCCTTACCGGAGGATTCTGAAACACCTCATACTGTGGAGTCCGAAGGTATGCCGGTGCTGGCCTTGACCATGGGTGATGCCCGCGGTATCGGTCCTGAAGTTTTGCTCAAAGCCCTGGTTCACCCCGCCCTGGTGGGAAAATGCGAGCCGCTGATTGTCGGGGTGGCCCGAATTTTTCAGAACGAGGCGGAATTACTCTGGCCGGACAGAAAATTTCCGCCTGCCGTAAAGAAAGCTCTCGAGCGTGTGGTGGAAATCGACGTATCAGAAGAGGCCCCGCAGAATAAGTGGGTTAACAGAGGCCTGCGGGAATTTTTACTAACCAATCCGGCAATCGCTGGAAAGTGGGCAGGAAAAGCTGTTGAACGCGCTTTCGCCCTTGTCACCTCCGGAGAGGCGGATGCGCTTGTCACCGCCCCGCTTGACAAATCTGCGCTGAACCTGGGCGGCTATCATTATCCCGGACACACGGAGATGCTCGCCCACCTGGCAGGTGAGGTGGAGGTGTCCATGATGCTGGTGGCCGACAGGTTGCGGGTTGTACCGGCAACCACCCATGTTGCCCTGGCTCAGGTTCCACAGATGGTGACTGTGAAACTTCTTTTGAGCCAGTGCAGGATAATACACCGCGGGCTTCGGCAACTGTTCAGAATCGAAAACCCCCGTATCGCCCTTTGCGGGCTTAATCCCCACCTGGGCGATAGCGGCCTGGCGGGGGATGAAGACGAGAAAATAACCTCAGTTGCTGCCGAGGCGGCCCGCAGAGAAGGACTGTCGGTATTCGGGCCTTTTTCTGCGGATACGGTTTTTGTCCGGGCCGTGCGTGGAGAGTTTGATGTGGTGCTCGCCATGTATCACGATCAGGCGATGATCCCGGTGAAAATGCACGCCTTCGGCAGCGGGGTCAATCTTACCCTCGGTCTTCCTTTTGTCAGAACCTCGCCTGACCATGGTACCGCGCTGGATATCGCCGGGCAGGCTCGCGCGGATGAGTCTAGCATGCTGGAGGCTGTTAAATTGGCCGCACGGTTGGGCAGAAGCGGATTTAGGGGATGACAATGATAGAGTTCCATAATGTCTCAGCAGGCTACAGCCGAAATTCCCGTGTGCTGGAAGGGATCAGTTTCAATATCGACAAGGGCGAGTTCGTTTTCCTTACCGGACCCAGCGGCAGCGGCAAAAGCACCCTTTTGAAACTGATCTACCATGAGCTTATTCCACAGACCGGCGAGGTAACGGTTGCCGATTTCAGTTCGAAAAAAATCAAAAAAAGAAGAGTCCCTTATCTGCGCCGTAAACTCGGGATTGTATTCCAGGATTTCGCCCTGCTGGAGAACCGCACCGCAGCTGAGAACGTGTCTTTCGCCCTGGAGGTTACCAGGGCTTCGCGGTCCTTTATCCGAACGCGGTTTGAGAAGGTTTTCACTCGGCTCGGGCTTGCCGGCAAGGAAAACAGTTTTCCGCACGAGCTTTCAGGAGGCGAGCAGCAGAGGGTGGCAATCGCCCGGGCACTGGTGGGCGAACCGTATATCCTCATTGCCGACGAGCCCACAGGAAACCTGGATCCCGCAATCAGCATGGATATCCTTCGCTTGATGATCGAGATAAATACCCTGGGCACGGCAGTGCTGCTGGCAACCCATAATTACAGCCTGCTTAAAGGGAAAGATGACTTTCGCAGACTCCATCTTTCAGCCGGACGCCTGGTTTACGACGGGCCAAACGGGAATTTCGCTCCCGTTCCAGAGGACTGACAGAGATTTTTTTCAACTGATCATGGCATAGTTTAAACCGGAGAAACAAGCTAAAAATGCTGCGCACCTTGAAAGAGGCAATCCTGGGATTTACCCGCGCCAAAACCATGTCGTTCTTTGCCATCCTGGCCACAGGTTTCAGTCTGCTGGTGCTCGGGCTTTTTTCCCTGGCCCTGCTGAACCTGAACGCCCTGATCCGCTATCTGGAAAACAAGGTGGAGATTGTGGTCTATTTACGGGATAATGCGGATCCCGGGCAGGTTGGCCTGGCATTGGAGGATTTGAGCAAGCTCGAGGGAGTGCGCCAGGTGCGCTACGTGAGCAAACAGGAGGCTCTGGAAAATTTCAGGGCAGACCTCGGTCCCGACAGCGATCTTTTGCAGGACCTGGAGACCAACCCGGTGCCTGCATCGTTTAATATCACCATGAGACCGGGATATCGGGATACTCTGCATGTGAAGAGTGTAGCCGACAAGGCCCAGGCCCTGACTTTTGTCGAGGAGGTCGATTACGGGAGAGAGTGGCTCAGGAGGATAGACATCTTCAAGCATGTGGTGAACGTTGTTGGAGCTACAACTGGAGCGCTGCTCGGCCTGGTGGCGATAATTCTGATCTCGAGCGCGATCAAAATCGCTGTTTTCAGCCGCCAGAAAGAAATATTCATCATGAAAATTGTCGGTGCCACAAATAATTATATCAGGCGTTCCTTTCTTCTCGAGGGCTTTCTCAAAGGAGCCATTGGCGGACTTCTGGCTGCCGGGATGATTTACGCTGTAAGCGAGATATTAAGCCGCAAAATCATGCCGATCACTTCTTTTTCAGACCGCTACTACCTTTACACCCTGCTGGCCGGAGCGTTGATGGGCCTGGTGGGAAGCTGGATTTCGCTGGGAAGATATTTAAGGCGAATATAGCCCATCCTGCCGTTAAACAGGAAAAGAGGAGTATTTTGGCCTGGAATTCTCACCCTTTCAACAACGAAAGGGATAATCTGGTGTTGGTTATTAAGCACCGCATTTTTCTCAAATTTATTCTCCTTTGCCTGGCCTTGCTGATGTGTTCCTGGCGGGACTGCCATGCACAGAAAGCCGTGGTACGCAGAACCGACAGGGAGATAAAATCAACCAAATCCAAACTGGAGCAGATCGAGGAGGAAATAGAGGCTACCGACAGGCGCGCCAGGGGTCTCAAAAAAAAGGAACTGAGCCTTGTTCTGCAAATCCAGGATATCGAGCGCAAGATCGACCGCTCGAAGAAAACACTGAAAAACCTTAACGGCGAGATCGCTGATATAAACGCCGAGATAAGTTATATCAACAGCCAACTGGCCAAACTTTCCGAAAAACTGGCCCGCAAAAAGATGATTCTCAACCGGCGCCTGCGCGAGATTTACAAACGGGGCAGGCTGAACACCGTAGCTGTACTGCTGGGAAGTCATTCTTTTACGGATCTGATCAAACGCATCAAGTATCTCACGCTGATCGCCGCCCAGGACAAACGGCTGGTCGAAGAGGTAAGCCAGTTGCAGTACAGCTACGAGGAATACCGAAGGGCAAGCCAGCGCAAGTTGGTTCAGCGCATGCAGCGCAAGGCTGAGCTGGAAGAAGAGCAACAGAAATTGGAACAGGCAGAGAAAGAGAGACAGAAGCTGCTCAGATCGATCAAAGCTCAGCGGGCTGAGGTGCTCAATGTCCTGGAGGAGCGTAGGACCGACCGCGAACGGATGAAAAAAATCATCGCCGAACTGGAACGCCGCCGCAAGGAAGCCCTGGAAAAGGCCAGGCGGGAGGGAAGAGAACTGCCGCCGGAGACAGCCTACCTCGAAGGTAAGATGGGCTCACTCAACTGGCCGGTGTCACAGGGCAAGTTGATCCGTGGGTTCGGACCCTATATGGATAAGATCACCAAAACCAGAGTAATCAACAATGGGATCGAGATAAAGGCGAAAGACGGCACAGAGGTTCGTTCAGTGGGCAGTGGATCAGTGGTCATGGCGGACTTTTACCGCTCCTATGGCAAAATGGTGATGCTCAACCACGGCTCGGGAATGTACACGATTTACGCCCATCTGGGAGACATTTTTGTCCAGGAGGGGGATTTTGTCACCGAGGGACAGGCTATCGCCACGGTGGGTTCCACCGGTTCGCTTGAGGGGCCGATGCTGTATTTCGAATTGCGCGACGGGCCGCGGGCGGTGGATCCGCTTGAATGGTTCGGCAGAATGTGACTTCCGCTGATAAAACCGCTCTGGCCGACTCTTCACCCCTGGAGGGAATAGTGAGCGAAACCGCTCTGCAAAGCCGACGGCTCGGTTTAATTGAGCTGCTGGATAAAGACTTGCAGGTATCGATGCTCGAGAGCGCGCTGAAGCGGGACAGGCTGGCCGGAACGCTGCTTTTTTTCGGTCCCGAGGGCAGCGGCAAGAGCAGCCTCGCTTTCTGGCTTGCAGCAGCGCTGAACTGCACTGCAAACGAGGGCTCCACTGCGCCCTGCTTTCAGTGCAACTCTTGCCGCAAGATCCAGTCTCTTAATCACCCGGATGTGTTCTGGATTTTTCCCCTACCCGGAAACTTTTACAAGGGTGGGCATCCGGATGAGACGAAGTTGGCCAGGATATTCGAGCAGAAACGTCAGGAACCCTGGATCGAGTTGCAGTTCGCCGAAAAAAGCGAACATCACCTCGCTGCTGTGAGACGTATCAGACAGGAAGCCTCCCGGAGCTGCTACGAGGGGCGAAGGAAAGTGTTCGTGATCACTGGTGCCGACCGACTGAGAATCGAAGCAGCAAACGCATTTCTCAAGCTGCTGGAGGAACCCCGAGCGAATGTGACACTTATTCTCTGCAGCGACAGGCCAGCCAGCCTTCTGCCTACAATCCTCAGCAGATGCCAGAGACTGCAGGTTACCCGGCCAGCAGTTTCAACTTTAACGACTCTGCTGGAGTCGCGTTACGGGATTCGGGCAGAGGAGGCAGGCGAACTTCTTGCCCTGGCCGACGGGAGCCTGGCAGGGGCCTTGCGGATGAAGAACGAGGATTCTTACCAAGCGCAGAAAGAGTGGGTGGATAATACTTTCCAGGCAGTGCTCGAGCCGGGTTATTCAGGATGCCATGCCCTGGTTGACAACCGCAAGGGGCCGATGTACAATCGAGGGGATTTCGAACGCTACCTCGCCTTTTTGATCCAGGCCTTGCGAGATTCGCTGCTGATCCGCCTCGGCGGCCCAAAAGGCGAGGATGCAAGCCCTGAATCAACCCAAAAAAAAGGCCCGATAAGCAGGTATGCCGACCGGGTTGCAGATTCTCAAGCCCTGATTAAATTAATCAACAGAATGGTCAACCTGCGCGATGAGCTAAACCGGAATGTAAATCTTCGCCTGCTGGGCTGGTCGCTTCTCAAGGATATGAAAGAGGTGATTGGAGATGGAGCTTGAAATAGTTGAAGTTCGGTTCAAAAGAGAACGCAAGGAGTATTACATCAATAAAGATAATCTGGATCTCAAGCTTGGCGATTACGTTGTGGTAGAGGTTGACCGGGGCGAGGATCTCGGAAGAGTGGTGGAAATAGGTGAACTGGCTGATAGAAAATGCTCGGAGAAAAAATCCTCGCTCGGTAAAGTCCGCAGGTTCGCAACCCAGAAGGAGATAGAGAGCCTCGTGGAAGTAAGCCATAAAGAGGCTGAAGCTTTTGAAATCTGCATGAAGAAAGTTGAGGAACACCAGTTGGATATGAAGCTCGTGGACACTGAATGGCAGTTCGACGGCAACAAGATTATCTTCTATTTTACCGCAGAAAAAAGGGTGGATTTCCGACAGCTAGTCAAGGACCTCGCAGCCATATTCAAAACCAGGATCGAGCTGAAACAAATCGGCGTACGCGATGAGGCCAGGCGGCTCGGAGGATTCGGGCGGTGCGGGTACCGGCTCTGCTGCACCAGCTTCCTCAATGAATTCGAACCGGTCACTCTCCGGGCAGCTAAAGAGCAGAGATTGAGCCTCAATCCGAGCCAAATCAGCGGAATCTGCGGAAGGCTTATGTGTTGCCTGATGTTCGAGCGGTTTTTTTACAAAGAACAGAAAAAGAAATTCCCTAAGGAGAGCAAAGAATATTTTAACATCGAGGGGCGCGAAGAGCGGGTTTCCGGGCTCGATCTGGTCAACGAAATGGTGGAACTGGAAAACAGGGAGGGGTTCAAGCGCAAAATACCTCTGGAGGAGTTCAATAGGGCACTGATCGAGTGCCCGGCTAAAGAGCAGGATTATTCCAAAGAGGACTGACCCAAGGCAATCCGGATTCCCCTTTGCCAGAGGGGGGAATTAAGGTATTGTCATTGGCGGATTTGAAATGGCTGCGGATTGCAAACAAAATCCTCCCCCTCTCTTCTTAAAGGAGGACTGAGGCAGTAATGTCCGGTTAGGCTTTTGCAGGAGGAGCAAATTATTCCAAGTTTTTACATAACAATGCATTGAGGTAATTTTTTCCTTGACATTTCAATAAAAGGTCTAACGGCAAATTTTCGTATAACCCTTTAACTATAAGGGAGATACGAAAATGCCAAGGCCTTATAAAAGATTCTACAAAAGTAATATACCCAAAACATTCACCAGTATTTTCAAACCAGCATTTGTATTAATACCTCAACTTCCGGAGCTTGAGGCCAGAGGATACAGACCCTTGCAGATGACCTTTGAAGATCAACTTAAGGCTTTGGTTTACTTTCACCTTGAGGAGCACAAGTCTGGTCGCCATTTATTGCAAGACCTTGATGAGAATAATTTTGCTCGTGCAGTAGTAGCTCCGAAAGCCGGCATTAAAAAGAGCAGCTTTTTCGAGGCCATTAATACAAGAGGTCTTGAACAGCTAATTATCCTGTTCGAGAAACTCCAAACCAAGGCAGCGAAGATAATACCAAAGAGGTATAGTCATCTTGGAGACATTGTAGCTATTGATGGCTCTGTAATTGAGGCTGTCCCTTCTATGCTTTGGGCTGACTATAGCGAAAGTCAAAAGAAAGCCAAGGTACATTTGGGATTCGACATTAACCGCAGCATCCCAAGGAAGATTAACTTAACCGATTGTAAAATTGATGAACACCCGTTTGCAAGCCAATTATTTAAAAAAGGTCAAACTGGTGTTATGGACCGTAACTACCAGAAATACAGTAAGTTTGACCGCTGGCAAGAAGAAGTAAAACACTTTGTATGCCGGATCAGATCCGATGCTAAGAAAACCATTTTAAAGGTAAATGAGATCAAGCCAGATAGCATTGTCTTTTATGATGCCATTGTCTTGCTTGGCATTGAAAAAGTTAATCAGACCAAAAAGAAAGTCCGTGTGGTTGCCTACCGTGTTAAAGGTATTGAATACTGGATTGCCACAGATCGCTTCGATCTTTCAGCAGAGAATGTGGCAAATATTTACAAACTCCGATGGGACATAGAATCCTTCTTTGCCTGGTGGAAACGTCACCTGAAGGTCTATCCGCTTATCGCAAGAAGCAAATATGGATTAATGGTGCAAATCCTCGCTGGACTTGTAACTTATCTCCTTCTGGCTATTTACTGCCACGAACAGTATAAAGAAAGGGTCAGCATTAAAAGAGTTCGTGAATTAAGAATTAAAATCCAAAATGAAGCCCGAGAGATAAATTATAATGAACCTGAACCGAAAAACCTCGATGATCTCAATAAATTTAACCTATATGCAAAAACCTAACCGGACATTACTGGAACTGAGGGGGATTTATTATTTCCGGGACACGACACTAGCTCAAAAATACGCTGCCTGCCAGCAGTCGACGATTTTCACCCATGTGAGTTGCTCCCTTCCTAAAAGCCAGCCCTCAACCTTATCATCTTTCCCAAATAGTGTTCAGGATCGTGAAATTCAGATAAACCTGCCAATGTGGCATTAGTAATGCCAAATAAGAATAAAGAACGCCATAATGGCATATTAGCTGTCATGGTTCCAAAGGCGGATAGTAAAATTCCGAGCGCAAATTTTTTTAATTCATTATATATCAATAAGTTGCCATTTAAGATGACTTTCTGGTACGGGCCTTGCACAATAAAAAGGTAGAATTAATTAAGGGATCTGTCCTCAAGCGTGAGGATCTACCCTATCAATAACCATTGAACTTTCACTTAAGGAGGATGCAATGAGACTCGTCAGATGGACACCCGCTAATCAGAATCTCAGCCCAGTGCTGAGAGAGCGTTTATTTAGCACCGACCCGTTTTCCAGGGTATTTGAAGACTGGTTTTCATGGACCCCGGCCTCAGGTGTTAATGTCGATGTCGTCGAGAATGAAGGCAACTTCACTCTTTCCGCCGAACTTCCGGGAGTCGACAAGAAAGACCTGGAAGTTACCGTGGAGAACGACACGCTGACTATCGAGGCCGAAAAACGCAACAGTTATGAAAGTGAAAAGGATGGCCGTTATCACAGCGAGCGCACCTACGGCAAATTCTCCCGTTCCTTCAAGCTCAACGGCCAGGTCGATGCTGAAAAGATCGATGCAGAGTATAAGGATGGGATCCTGACCCTTACTCTTCCCAAGCGCGAAGACGTGAAACCTCGCGAAGTGACTGTCAAGGTCAAATAATCGCGAAATTCATTCAATCTTCAAGCGCCGGCTCTCTCGAGTCGGCGCTTTTTTTAGTTTGTGAGACCTTTGAAAAATCCTGATAAAGAGATGATTGTTCTCCGTTGGGAAGTTCAGTGAATCTTTCTGAGAGGATTCAATATAGAAAGTCTAACACACCCCTGTATCCCCTCTTGATAGA
>CAZJQI010000056.1:0-28265 GCA_964548275.1 uncultured Gemmatimonadales bacterium | reverse complement strand
AGGTGCACGATTGGAAATCGTGTGGCGTGAAAGCGTCCGAGGGTTCGAATCCCTCTCTCTCCGCCAGTAAATAAAGCGGCTTTCCTTATTTTAGGGTTTGCCGCTTTTTTTTGAGCTGAGCCAGAAGATAGACCTTTAGTGACAGAATAAGTTTCTATTCTATCGGACGCTTAATCCCTTAGGATACTACCGGTTGCCGCCGTGGCCTGAGGTGTTCGCCGCCACAAGGATGCAACAAAACGATCCGGCGGCAACCGGCTTGATGTGGTTCATTTCGCAAACTGCCCCTAAGGACGGTACCACTATTTGTGTGAGAAGGTCAATTCGTCTAACGGCAGGCGGATCACCTGCCGCCAACACTAACACAGAAAACTTCTGAAAAGAAAAACAGCGTCAATAACAGATAAAACTGCAGGAAGAAAGACAAAGCCAAGGCGGTCAGGTGGAACCGCTGGTTAGGCAGAGCACGAGAAAAACTCAACGGTTCGCATTAACTTCCCTTAGAAATTCCCTCACAACCTGAACATAGCGCTCCGGTTCATCCTGCATGGTGACGTGCGCACTGTTCTCAAGGATCACCATGCGGGAGTTTGGTGTTAGGCTATGATAGTACTCCACCGTGGCAGGTGTGGCCTCATCGTACCGCCCGGTTGTAAAGAGGATAGGAACATCAATATCGCGGAGCGCACCGGCCCTTTCAAAAGTTCCGAGTGAGCCTGTGGCAGTGAATTCGCTCGGCCCCCACATCTTCCCGTAGATCTCGGTATTCATCTGAGCGAAAGAACTGTCGAGATCAGGAGACCACGGATCGAGCCGCGAGATGTACCGTTTGTAGTAATTCAAGACGGCACTCTGATACTCCGGCGAGTCGGTGGTTCCCGCGCTCTCATGCTTTCGGATTACTTCCTGTATGGAATCGGGAAGCGTAGTAAGCAGGCTGTCAGCGTCCTTTAACCAGCGACTCACGCTTAAAGCTGGACTGGCGAGAATCAGGCTCCGAATTCCCTTAGGGCTGGTGAGTATGTAATCAATAGCAAGCATAGTCCCCCACGAATGCCCAAGGACGTGCACCTCCCCCAGGCCGAGTGCATCCCGAACCTGCTGCAATTCCTCAACGAAGCGGTCCACTCGCCAAAGGCTGGTATCGGCAGGATGGTCAGAACGCCCGGCACCAAGCTGATCGTAGAATACCACGGGCCGCTCATCGGCAAGTCGCGCTAGCGGCTTCAGGTAGTAGCTTGGGCAGCCTGGACCGCCGTGGAGAAGTATCAGCGGCGTCTCCGTGCCAGAACCTACAATCCGGTACCAGACACGGCCACCAGTTACTTCAACGTACCCTTCACCCGGCTGGAGGCTCTGCTCGGTGCAAGAAGATAAAAAAAGCAGGACAAGTGAGAGCAGAACTAATCGAATCATTTAGTCCTCCTTACAATGCATCTGAAAAAGAGATATTGCGCTGCCTAACTAGGGTTTATACAGAACTGTGATAATAACCTATACATAGCAAATACAGCTATATAATACCTCACTAAAATTATAAGGAGAATCACATAAAATGATAAATAGTAATCTGTTGCGACATTTGATAAAAATTTTATCGGAAGTTTATACAGACTGTATAAAACCCAAGCAAACATAGTTGACTATAAGCTGTCTGAACGATGCGTGCCTGAAATCAATCTTTCGTGGCGAGCCTTACCGGGAAGCCAAAATACAATCTCTGAAACGATACTAAGAAGATTTCACGGAAATGTCAAATTAATCAGGACGGACAATCTTTTGATTTATCAGGCAGGGTGAATTAATTTTTAATTGAAATCAATAGTTTTCTGTAAAATTGTGTATGAATTAAGAGTTGGTATTATTTAAGGCATTTACATAGAAATAATGCAAACTGGATTGATTAAAGGAATATCTTTATCTTTCTTGAGGTTTACGGATTCCTTAGCGGCCGCAGGCCGCCTGATCAGGGCCGCATGTTCGAGAAACTCTGAAGGAGCGTGTAAAGGACAAGTAATTTCCATAGCAGGCAGAGCGAAGCCAGAATGGCCGGCATGCCATTGATTCGGCTTGCCATCGGCAAGCCGAATCAGGCGACCTCGTAAGGAGCGCCTTTTTACCTGGAAAACAACAAAGGATATAAAAGCTGTATTGGTAGTCGAGTTTGCGGCCCGAAAAAACTTTTGGTTACTTTTGGTTACAAAAGTAACATTAGAAAATACTCTTTTTCTTTCTGACTGTTATTTGACCGGGCTGTACTGCATTAAAATATAAAATAATTTCAAAAAACACCGGATAATTTGACATTCTCATTTCCAATGATGTAATAAGGAGGGATCAATCATGGCTGAAAAAGTCAAAGTCGGTATTATCGGCTCCGGGTTCGAGGCTGATATCCACGCAGCCGCGTTCAGGATCATGCCCGAGGAGGCAGAGGTGGTTGCTGTGGCCTCACCGAGTCCGGGCCACGCGGAAACCCTGGCAAAGCGCTACGGCATCCCCAGGGTCTTTCAAGATTACAAGGAGATGCTCAAAGAGCGCGATATCGAGATGGTCACTATCACCGCGCCGAACTACCTCCATGCCGAAATGACTGAGGATATCGCCAGCGCAGGAAAACATGTTGTCTGTGAGAAACCACTTTGCATGACTCTTGAAGAAGCAGATCAGATGGTGGAAATCTGCCGGAAAAAGGGAGTTCTTCTGCTGTATGCTGAGGAGCTGTTTTTCACCCCGAAATATGTCAAGGCCAAAGAGATGGCAGACCAGGGGGCATTCGGCAAGGTTTACCTGGTCAAGCAGAGCGAAAAGCATTTCGGGCCTCATTCCGACTGGTTCTGGGATATGGAACTGGCCGGGGGCGGAGCGTTGATGGATCTCGGCTGCCACGGCATAGCTTTCTGCTACTGGTTCCTGAACCGGCCTTCAATCAAGAGCGTGCAATGCCAGATGGGCACCTATGTCCACGCAGACAGGACCAGGGGTGAAGACAACTCGATCTGCATTCTCGAATTCGACAACGGTGCTGTGGGTATGGTCGAGGACAGCTGGGCGCGCCGGGGTGGCATGGATGACCGGATCGAGGTATTCGGAGACGGCGGGATGAGTTATGCGAACCTGCTGATGGGCAATGCTCTGCCAACTTTCAGCGAGTACGGCTACGGCTATGCAGTGGAAAAAGCCCCCACCACAAAGGGCTGGACCTACCCGGTTTTCGAGGAATTGTGGAACTACGGTTTCCCGCAGGAAATGCGCCACTTCGCCTGTTGTGTGCGCGGCAAGGAGGAGCCGATTGCAACCGGCAAGGACGGCCGGGTAGTGATGGAGGCGATATATGCAGGCTATGCCTCTGCAGGCAGGGGAGAGAAAATCTCCTTGCCGTTCAGACCTCAGGGGGTAAAACGGCCGATCGATCTCTGGCTTGCTGTTTGAAATGCGGCTGGAAAAGATTCAGCGGTTAAGTTCGAAACAAACTATTCGTATATATATTTAACGATCCAGGGATCGTTTGTGTCCTCCTGCCACTTGCGCAGGCGTGCTCTCAAATTATCCAGAATATCCTTATATTGTGGGTTATCCGCAACGTTTACCACCTCGTGGGGATCGTTCTCCAGGTCGTAGAGTTCCCCTTTCGGGCGGTGGATGTATTTCTCAACCTCCCGCACTCCCATTATCTTGTCACCACGTCGGAGTATTCCCTGCCAGGTAGCGGATTCATAAAGGTCCGAGGCGAAGGGAAAGTCCAACTTGTGGGCGAGATTAAGGATATACTTGTATTTCCTGGTACGGATCACTCTCATCGGGTAATACATCGTGATTTCATGGAATGTGTGCGAGGCAAAGACCGTATCCCAACCTGCGGGATTTTCCTGTTCTGATACAGGCAGTATCGAGCGGCCCGGAAGATCGTAAGGCGGGGGGCTTGCACCGGTCCAGTCCAGAACTGTCGGCATGATGTCGATATAGCTAACCATGGCGTCGTTGACTATCCCGCGCCTGCGCTGGGTGGGCGAGGAGATTATCATCGGAAGCCTGATCCCGGGATCGTAGAGGTTTGTCTTCGCGCCCGGAAACGGGATTCCATTGTCGCTGATATAGATAATCAGCGTGTTGCCGGCCCGGCCGCTTTTTTCAAGAGCCTCGAGCAGGAAACCGATACCCTGGTCCAGACGGCTGACCGACTGGTAATAAGCCGCCAGTTCCTGGCGGACCTCGGGCTTATCCGGAAGATAGGGCGGCACGATAGTATCCCGGGGATCGTAAATTTCCTTTTTTACATTGGGGTAGTCGATTGCGTTGCTTTTAACCCAGTCCCGGTGCGGGTCCGAGTAGGCGACTGCCAGGAAAAAGGGTTTCTCGGGCTCTGAGGAGAGAAATTCCCGTGCCTGCTGCGCCATGCTCCAGACATCCCGGTTGCCTTGCAAGGCCTTGATCGATTTGTAGCCAACATCCGAGGTAATCAGCTCCTGGAACGGGTAAACCTGGCGCGGCTGTACATGGAACTTGCCGATAAGACCCGTGTGGTAACCTTGCTCGTTGAGAACAACTGGCAGGCCTCTGACCCAGCTGTGTGTGTGAAGGTTGGCCGGGCCGTGCTGATGGCCGTACTGGCCGTTGGTATGGTTGAAAAGTCCGGTGAAAATAACAGACCGGCTGGCGCTGCAGGAGGCCACTGTAGAAAAAGCGGAGGTAAAGCGCACGCCTTTTTTTGCCAGAATGTCCATGTGAGGGGTTTTCAGCACCGGGTTACCATAGCAGCCTGAATCCGCAAGCCCATGGTCATCCGAGATAATAAGCAGCACGTTCCGATGTTCGTTCGTTGGGGGCGGGGAACCGGCGCTCATCTCGGCAACCTTTGCCAGGGAGACAGTGGTAAGGCATGAGACCGCAGCCGCCTTTTTCACGAACTGGCGGCGGGTGATTTCGACATTTTGAGCGATTTCACCGTCGAGTGTATCCATCTTATGAGCATCATGATCCATGGTCTTACTCCTTTTACAGGATGCAAGCTGCGTTTTAATTTTCACTTCCCTGCTTGGGCTGGAGCATATATGTTGAAGCAACGTTAATTACAGAGATAACCTGCTTGATTATTTCGACAATTTATAAATAGGTTGTAAATCAGTGAACGGAAAGAATAATTTTTGATTAATGCTTGAATTAATTCCGGGAACTGCTCATTTTTCAAAAGCGATTTTTTTCAGACAGTTATTTCCGCCGGTGGACTCAGCAATTTATTCAATTAAAAAAGCAGTGGCCTGAGCTCCTTGCACAAGGATTGCCGCCATGCTTATCAGCACCCAACATCTGGTGCCCGGTATGGAACTCGATAAGGATATCGAGTTAAAGGCGGGCAGCT
Source organism: uncultured Gemmatimonadales bacterium (assembly GCA_964548275.1). Taxonomy (GTDB): domain Bacteria; phylum Gemmatimonadota; class Glassbacteria; order GWA2-58-10; family GWA2-58-10; genus JAUVUV01. Next base: position 22,906 of record CAZJQI010000056.1, on the reverse strand, counting down.
ATCTGATCACCCGGCGGGATCTCAGTAATGGTTGTTTGACAGAAAAGGTGATCGAATCGATCAAGAAATTCGGCGACCAGATCGTACCTGTACAAAACAGGGTGTTTATAAAGGATGACAAGATCGCCCTGGGCTATGTGAAAAAGGTTTTGGACAAGGACCTTCGCCAGATAGCCGATGGGATTACAACAGGCAAGGATTATCCGAATTTCCTCGCCGATGGAGAGATTCAGGCAAAAGTGATGCGGGTGACGGAGATTCTGTTCTCCAACCCGAATATTGTCCGGATCATGTACGATGTCAAATTTAACACCTCTGAACAGGCCAAGCCTCTGGACCTTATTCTTGAACACAGTATCAGAACAACCTTGCTATCAGTAGCGCTCGGCCTTCGTCTTCGCTGGACGATCCTTTCCCTTGTCAGTATCGGTACTGCCGCTCTGCTGCATGATATGGGCATTCTGACCGCCACCCTTTACTCGGACCTGGAAACCCTGGATGAGCTGTCGTCTGATAATCTCGTCCATTTTATTGAAAAACATCAGGCCCTCAGTGCGCGCTTATTTCAAGATGAGGGGATGGCGATTAATCCGGTTCATCAACGAGAGATATTTCACATCATCGCCAACCACCACAACCCGGATCCGGAGGATCTGAAACACAGGAACACCTTGCTGTTCCATTTTGCAGACCTTCTGGATGAAATGATTTCGCTCATGCCACACCGCCTGCGCTATAATTTCTCTTCAGCCCAACTCGAGCTCCTCGGTGAACGCTACAAGCGGCGCTGCGGTCTGGTTAATGTCCTGCTTGGCCTGACCAGACTCTATAAGCATGGAGGAGGCATGGCCTGGGAGATAGTTTCAAACCTCGCCGGCCTGTTCAGGATGAAAGAACTGCTCGGCGGAGATTTCGATCTCAGACTGCAGGAGATTATCGACCAATGTCCGTTTGACTCGGCAAAAGCAAAACCGCCGCTGGATGGGAATTCCCTCCCGCACACTATTTATTGCAGCAAAAGCATTGAGGAGGGATTCCAATGCGAGCACCTGCTTTATGTGAAAGTCGAGATACAGGATGATCAGGGAAACATGAAAGAGTATCTCAAGTGCGAAGCCCTGGGCCCCCGTTTGCAAAAGTTAATCGAGAAGGGAGAAAGCTGAGAGGCCAATCCCGCCCAAGCCGCTGTGATTTACATGATACGTTTTCAGCCTTATTTATAAAACCATTGAACTTAACACTAAACTTCGAATTCAGATTCGGAGAACGGTTTATGGGTTTGCCGAAAAGTGTCTCTCTTGCAGGTTTGTATCTCGTGATCTTAGCCTTCTGGGCGATAACAGCTCCAGAGTTTGCCGCAGCGGAGGACTACCAGGCAATCGACCAACACGCTCTCAATGCGCCGAAAGAGGTCGAAGAGTCGATCGAGACTTTGGTTGACTATTTGATAAAGCCCGCGCGTAACGACCGGGAGAGGCTGCGTGCGGTTTTTTGCTGGATCACGGCCAATATCGTTTATGATACAGAGGGCTTCTTCGCATCATTATCTGCCGGGGAGCAGGCACCTGACTCTGAAACAGTTTCCACCCACACGGTTTCTGAGGCATTTACACCCGAAATGGTGCTTGAAAAACGAGTCGCAGACTGCGACGGATATTCCATGCTGATGGAAGCGATGACGGAGACGATAGCCAAACGAGTGAGGCAGTATACTGATCTTGCGCGCAGGGCAACCGAGCTTGAGATCCATCAGATCAAAGGATTCGCCAAGGGATACGGCTACAGGGTAGGCTCGGATTTTTCCGGGAGCAACCACACCTGGAACGCTGTCAATCCAGATGGACGCTGGCACATGATCGACTGTACCTGGGGCGCAGGCCGTCCGAATGAGAAAGGAGAGTTTGTTCCCGAATTCGAGAACTATTATTTTCTGACCCCGCCAGAAGAGCTGATTTACACCCATTTTCCAGATGATGTTGCCTGGCAGCAGATCGAGAAACCGGTCTCCAGGGAAGAGTTTATCGGTTTGGCTTTCCTCTGGCCGTCATTTTTCAAGTACGGGATGAAAGTGGGCAGCCACCCCAATTCCACCATACAGGCTGGCAGCAGTGTCGATATCAGCCTTTCCGCGCCTGACAGTGTCCTGTTCGAGGCAGACCTGATCGAGAGCAGCGGGGTGCTCGAACCTCACTATACTTTTGTCCAGCAGGACAGGGAGCAGTGCCAGATAAACGCTGTATTTCCCAGCCCCGGTGAATACGTCCTGCGACTTTTTTCCAAGCTCAAAGGCGAAGAGGGAACTTTCAAGGAAACCTTGAATTATAAAATCGTTGCCGATTCAGGCACAGAGCAACAGGCCGGTTTCCCGCTGACCTACGAGCCGTTTGTCCAGCACAAGGCATATCTTTATCTGCCATTGACCAGGTTCCTTGAGGCCGGGAAGATACATACGTTCAAGCTGAAAGTACCGGATGCAAAGAGAGTGGCTGTGGTAACCGGCGGCAAGTGGCATAAACTGTTATTAAAAGATGGATTGTTCGAAGGTGAGGTGGAAACCGTGGCAGGCCCTGTGGAGGTTTACGCGCGCTTTCCCGGCAGCCTCACTCATGATTGCCTGCTCGAGTACAGTTCCCGCTGACTCAGGGTGAGCTATGTTGGTCTCGGTAAGCTGGAAGATGAGTTTAAACGGCTTTTCTGGCAAAAATCACAGGAAGCCGTTTTTTCGTTGACTTAGGTTATGGAAGGATTTTTACCGATCACTCCGGATCCAGCATAACCAGTATGTCGGATGTGGTGATACTTCCGTCCGCAGAGTGGTCGAGATTGGCCAGATCACGGATTCTTTCCGAATCGGTTTCGTATTTGATGACAATTAATATCTGAACCAGATCGATTACATTGAACCTTCCATCTTCGTTGATGACTCCCGCAATCGTCGGGCCTGTTTCGGAAGGGGCCTGGGCAAAGGAAAAGGTTGAAATAAAGAGCAAGATTGTGCAAAATAGAGCGAGCCTGAGCCTGTTTTGGCGCATCTTAAACCTCTATTAAAGATTTTGGCTATTAGCCCGGATTATTTATGAAACTCAGACCTTGACAGGTCTAATCACTTATTTTCACATTTTTATCAGCCATCGAGGGAGGGGGGCGGCGACTGTGCGACCCAAGTCGCACAGTCCGTTGCGCAAGCGCAACGTAGCGCATTTCATGCGCCCGCCGCCCCCCAGGCCCCGGGGAAACATAAAATCTTACAAAATTATAAATAATCGGGCTAATTGAATAAAAAAATTTCTTGCAAGAATGCGGAGTTGTATTTTATTTCTGCTAAAATTCTTGCAATTTTCAGGCCGACGGTTTCTAAAGATTGACCGAAAGGCAGCTCATGCCCGTTGGAAAGCTAAAAATTAAACCGGAACCTGATTTCAGCCGCCTGGAGAAAGTCCTTCTGCGGCAGGGGCTGCCGGACAGGGTGCCCTTTTTCGAACTGCTTTCCAACATCGAGCTCCAGGTTCTTCAGCATATCGGCCGGTTCAGGCAAACCAGGCATTCAGCGCCGGGAAGTGCCGATGAAGAATTCCGTCTGATCCAGCAGCAGATCGATTACATGTACTACCTTGGTTACGATTATATCAGTCTCTACCCGAAAAACTTCGATTTTCCCCGCAACGCCCCCCCTAAAGCAGTAACCGCTTTCGGTGAAAGGGAATACCACACCGCTGATTTCCATACGATTTCCTGCCGCAGGGATTTCGACAATTACCCCTGGCCGGATCCCTCTGAACTGGATTATTCCAATTTCGAACAGGCGGTAAAAGTTCTTCCCGAGGGGATGAAAATTATCGCCAGCTTTTCGGGTGTCCTGGAAAACGTGATGTGGCTTCTGGGCTACAAGGGTACCAGCTACCTGCTCTATGAGGATGAACAGTTGATCGAGGACATGTTCGCCGCGGTGGGCTCCCGGATTGTCGCCTATTATGACAATGTCGGCTCTCTGGAGGCAGTAGGAGCGCTGTTGCTGGGGGATGACATGGGATTCAAGACTCAGACCCTGCTCTCGCCGGAAGTTTACAGGAAATACCTTTTCCCGTGGCACAGGAAAATCGTTCAGACCGCCCACCGCAAGGGAAAGCCTGTAATCCTTCATGCCTGCGGCAACCTCGGTGAGGTGATGGAGGATATTGTTGCCTGTGGCTGGGATGCCAGGCACTCGTTCGAGGATGTGATCGAGCCGGTGTGGGAGGCAAAGGAGAAATACGGCCACAGGATCGCCATCCTCGGTGGTTTCGACATGGACAAAATCTGCAGGATGAGCCAACAGGAGATCCGCGCGCATACACGTTTTCTGATCGAAAAATGCGCACCAGGCGGTGGCTGGGCCCTGGGCACAGGCAACTCAGTGGCCGACTACGTGCCAGTGGAGAATTTCCTGGCCATGCTGGAGGAAGGATACCGGAGTGGTTTTTACTGAAAACGGGGTCGGATAGCTAAACGGTCGGATAAAGCGGAAAGCAGAGCTTGGAATAACTTGTTTAATTATCTTATATTACAGCTATTATCAGGCTTAAACATAAAGTTTGATCTGGAGGTTAAGTGATTCTCGACATGTTCACTTTGCAAGGAAAGAAAGCCCTGGTAACCGGGGCCAGCCGGGGAATCGGCAAGGCGGTGGCGATCGGCCTTGCCGAGGCTGGTGCGGATGTAGCCCTGGTCAGCCGAAGTGACGTTTTGTTCCAAACCGCACAAGAGATCGAAAAGCTCGGGCGCAAAGCGCTGGTAATTCAGGAAGACCTCACCCGGCCTGAAGCAGCAGAGAAGGTAGTCAACGCCACGGTAAAATCTTTTGGAAGGCTGGATATACTGGTCAACAACGCTGGCACCACCCGCCGCGCGCCAGTGGAGGATTACGGCGATGAGGACTGGGAAGTTGTAATAGAACTGAACCTGAACGCGGTTTTCAGGCTCTGCCGGGCTGCGGGAAAAGTGATGCTCGCCCGGGGTTACGGCAAGATTGTCAATGTAGCCTCGCTGATGAGTTTCCAGGGCGGCATTACCATCCCGGCTTACACGGCCAGCAAGCACGGCGTGGCCGGCCTGACCAAATCTTTGGCCAATGAGTGGGCCGGGCGCAATATCACGGTTAATGCTATCGCTCCAGGCTACGTGTGCACAGAGGTGACAGTTCCCTTGCAAAAAGACAAGGTGCGTAACAGGCAGATTCTCGAGCGGATTCCCCAGGGCAGGTGGGCTGAGCCGGAGGACATGGTCGGGGCAGTTATATTCCTTGCCTCGGATGCCTCGCGCTACGTGCAGGGGCACGTGCTGGTGGTGGACGGCGGCTGGATGAGCCGTTGAGCTTTTAACAGCAATCCAGATTATTTTGTAACTGTTCATTTTACAAACTGTTATTATAAGTAAAAATATAATCCTGCAGCAGATTGGAAAAATCCCGATACGGAGGGCGCAGATGAAACAAACGGCGAAAATTTTATTTCTATGCATTCTGGGCATTCTATTGACTTTCAGCCTGAGCAGCGCACAGCTCAAGGGGCCGCTGATGGTGAGCGACCGCTGGCCCGAGTGCACCGACCTTTTTACCTGGTCAAGGGACATATTCCGCCTGGACGGGGTGACTGACTCCTCTGAACGGGACCGGGCGATATCGTTTTTCAACTGGCTCAGGCTTTACAACCGGCTCTGCGAGGGAGCGGGCGGCATGGCTCACGCTTTCGAGGGCGCCTGGGGTGAGGAAAAATCTGTCCGCGACCTGCACAAGCACCTCTTTGTCTACGGCTGGGGCTTCTGCGACACGCACAGCATAGTGGCCGAGGGTTTCTGGCAGGAATACATGAAGGACTCCCTGGCTGCGGACCGGGTGATCTGCATGCACGAAAACGGCGGATTCCACACCATGTACCGCCTGCGCATGGACGGCCATTTCGGTGCTTTTGACGCCCGCTATGGATACTACCTTCTGGAGAAAGACACCCCGGACGCCCGGATACTGGACTGGGAGGGAGTCGGCGATGACAGGAATGTCTGGGCGAATATGAAATACACCAACCGCTGCCGTCCGTTTTTCGAATTCCCCGAGAAAGAGCTGGAGCGCGCTCTCTGGGTCAAGCCGAAAAAAGTATTCGAAAGCGAGGCTGCCTGGCGCGCCGCAGGCACGGAGCCCGAGGTGGTTTTCCGCAACCGCCAGTACAGGATGGGCACAAAGTTCCACGACATGCGTTTCAGCCTGCCCAGAGGCACAACTATCGAGCGCTGGTGGGACAACCGCATGAAAAAGTGGTATGTACCGGAGAAGAATAAGGACATGTTCCTTCCCGAAGGGCGTTTCTACCGGGTTGGTGCGAGCATGGTTGGCGGTGACGGCGAGAAGAACGACCCCAACTGGAAATATATGAAACCCTACCTTACACGGGTGCCTGAAGGACTGGGATATCCGAAATACCTGGAGGGCGATCTGTCTCTCGGCCAGGCCTGGGGGAAAATCAGCTACAACCCCGTGTTGTCCAGAGGAGACCAGGAGGAGCTGAAACTAACTGGCAGCGGCCTGGAAACTTACCCCGTATCTCCGTATATCAGACCCTCCGCAGACACCGGAGAAGGGGAGTGGATACTCGAGTTCTACAGCCCGTATATCCTGGTGGATGGTTTCATCTCCGGCGAACTCACCGGCGGGAAGAACGACCAGCTCGAGATCGCTTTCCGCAGCCAGGTGCCGAAAAACCGGGACATCTCGCAAGATAACCAATGGCTCCCCTGGAAAACGCTGGCCAGCAAGCCCGGCCGTTTCCTGATCACTCTCGATCGCGCCGATGCAGCCGAGGGGGAGAGTTCGTTTCACAGTACATACCGCTGGCAATTGCGCATCCGCCTCACTTCAAGCACAAAGCGCCCGGACTCGGCAGAAGAAGCTGCTCCGGCCGGTGTGAGCGACCTGGACGTTGTTACCTATTTCGAGACAGGGATCATGTCCATCCCGCAGATATTTGACGGAGAGAACACGGTCCGTTTCAAGGTGGACGACCCGGCGCAGGTCAAAGGAGACCTGCGGGTCAAATATGTGTGGGATACTGCTGAAGGCGAGCAGAGCCACGAAAAACTGCTCTCGCCGCGGCTTTTTTTCAAAGACAACGAGGCGGTTTATCGGATCGAGGCGCCGGGCCTGGAGCGCTGCAAGGCGCTGATTATCTCCTACCCGTAAGAATTATTTTAGGCCGGTAGGTGACATGCCTCTGCAGCAATCTTGATACAACAAAAAAAGGGGCGCTGATATTTTAAGCGCCCCTTTTTATTTTTGGTGCCGCAGGAAATTATTCTTTTTCCAGCCGCAGGGGAACAAAGAAAGTTCTGCCTCCACCCAGTACTCGCAGCAGAATAGTGTTTTTTGAAGATTCGGAAATGATCCTGTTAAATTCGCCTACGGAGTTGATTTCCTTGCGGTCGGCCTCCAGAATAATCATTCCCTCTCTGAGCCTGGCTCTGGCAGCCACGCTTGCCGGGTCCACCTCATCGATCAGCACACCTTTTTGCTGTTCATCAAGATCGTACTGACGCCTGATTTCCGGGGTGAGATTGCGAAGGGTCAGCCCGGTTTTTTCCTTTGCCGCTTCACTGCTGCCGCCTGCCATGACGACTCCGGAATCTCTTTCTGCCAGTTTGATATTGAAAGTCATCTTTTTGCCGTTGCGCAGGAGTTCGAATCTGGCTTTGGTTCCGGGTTTTATCATCGCCACTTTATCGCGCAGTTCAACAGTATTTTTAACAGGTTCTCCATTGATTTCTGTTATCACATCACCAGGCTTCAGGCCGGTTTTCTCGGCAGGTGTATCTTCCATTACGTCGTCGATCAACACCCCTGAATATGCTTCCAGACCCAGGGCGTTAGCCATGGCCGGTTCGATATCGCTGATATATACACCCAGCCAGCCGCGTGAGACATACCCCTCGGAAATGAGGATACTTATGATCTCCTTGGTCATGTTGATCGGGATGGCGAAACCGATTCCCTGGAAGCCGCCGGTACGGCTGATAATTGCCGTATTGATACCGACAACCGAGCCGTTCATGTCCACCAGGGCGCCGCCTGAGTTGCCAGGGTTGATCGCCGCGTCGGTCTGGATGAAGTTTTCGTACCGGTCGACTGCGCCCGGGGTGGACCGGCCGCGGGCAGAGACTATTCCCATGGTCACTGTTTCGCTGTATCCGAATGGGCTGCCGATAGCCATTACCAGCTCGCCGATCCGCAGCTTGTCCGAATTGCCAAGGTAGGCCACCGGCAGGTTGTCAGCACCCTCAAGCTTGATAACCGCAATGTCCGAGGGAGGGTCGGTGCCCACTAGTTTTGCAGTGAATTCCCTTTTATCGGAAAGTTTCACAGTCAGTTCATCCGCATCCTCCACAACATGGTTATTGGTCAACACGTAGCCGTCCCTGCTCACGATCACGCCGCTACCGATACCCTCCCGGCGTTGCTGCCTGGGAGGACGGCCGGATTTTGGCTGCTGTTCGCCCCGGGGCCCGAAAAACCACCATTCAAAAGGATTGAACTCCCGTACGTCCACGATCTCGGCCTTCCTGATACTGACCACGGTCGGTATAACTTTCTCCGCTACATCAGCGAACACCTGCTTGAACTCGGGTGCCCTCACCTCCAGCGGGGGCAGAGGGGGCTTTTCCGCACCGAAATTCGACTGGGCTGCGAGCCTGCTTACAGATAGTACCGGCCCTTCGTTTCCACAGGCGGAAATGCCTAAAATAATCAGGAAAATCATGCTTAAGCGTGTCAGGTAATTCGCAACATTTGCGATTCTCATTCAGTACCTCCCGGGCAATTGCCCTGCTTTGCGATTGTCGACTAAGAAAAATTGTTGCTATCCGTTTCAATTGGATTGCAAATAACGAACCAAAATATTTCTCTACTATTCTTAAAAGCCACAATTCATTTAAAACCTGTTGAATCAAAGTCCTCTAATTCCTTTTAAGTATCAGTAAGTTAAAATATTATGAGCTATTGTCGAATAATTTTTTAACTTCAAGACGTTTAGAAAATAATATGAAAGCTTAGAAAATAAAATGCCCGAATTGCGGGCGCCAGATTTGCAGTCTTACCGCAAAAAGGGCAGAGTTCAGTGGAAAATTCTCTTGTGCTTTCAATATCTCTTGTCTTCAGTCGTCAGGTTAATTATTTTAACCGCTTGTTTTTTTAGCCATTATCAGCATGAAACTCTATGCAAGTTTTTATCACCTTTAAGGTGCCAATGTTCCAAAATAAAGTTTATTCCAGCACTGCCAATTGAGAGAGTGCGATAAAGCATTTTAGACCTAATTATTCGTAAATTAGTAAGATGTTATGTTTTCCCGGGGCCTGGGGGGCGGCGGGCGCATGAAATGCGCGCCGTTGCGCTTGCGCAACGGTCTGTGCGACTTGGGTCGCACAGCCGCCGCCCCCTCCCTCGGTGGCTGATAAAAAACTGAAAATATGTGATTAGCCCTGTCAAGGTCTGGATTTCATGAATAATTCGAAGATTGCATGATGGATGGTTAAAGTTTGGGTTGTGAGAGGGGAGATAAACCAAAGTGACACCGGATAAAAACTCCGGTAAAGGGCGCAGGAAACAGAGCTGGTTGGGCGAAGATGAGCGGGCGTTTCTCGACGGCCTGATCGCCCGCTCGGGAGTAATCAACCGGGTGATAATGCGGCTTTATCTGGATATCGATATTCTGGGACTTGACCGCTGGTATGCATATATCCAGCCTCTGAAAGGTAAAAAGCGCTGGGTGAATCTGCTCTCATACTGGCCGCTGCGGATAATCGAAAAGTTTTCCGCGATCTACGTGGGAGGCTCGCTAACCAGCGCGGAACAGGAGACATTCGGTCGAATCTGCCGGGTTAAGGCTTACAAGCTGTCCCGCTGGAACTCGATAATTTTCGGTACCTTTACAGGGATAGTTTTCTTTGCCTCAGGGGAAGTCACTTTCTGGCTGAGCAGATTCCAGACCATTTTCGATACCCCTCTCGGGCTCACCTCGTTTCTGCTCTATTCCTTTGGAGTGGTGAGCGTCTCCGTGGATATTTTCAGGGCGATTGACAGTTTTGCGCGCAGGAAAGCTCATATGCCGTTCGGCTTCTTTCCCTTCACTATCAACTCGACCACTTTCCTCAAACGGATAACTGACCGATTTCATCGCTGAACCCGCACAAGCCGGGTAAAAAGGGACGCACCCAGAGATGCGACGCCTTTGTTTTTGTTGATTAAACGGCTTGCCCTAGCTGATTAGAAAACCCACCAGTTGGGAGATAAACTGCGCGTACCATTGTCCTACCTCCACCTCGTTTCCTCCCTCTGCCCGGGCGGATATCCGTTTGGTTCCCCAGTCCACCCAGCCGCCGACCCAGTGGGGGGCCAGGTCAGTTGTGAGCGCGGCGGTTTTACCTTCACCAAAGGAGCCGAATGCAAGAAGAGGGTAGTCTTTATCTGCAAATGACAGGCTTTCCTCCCGGATCTGAAGCAGGCGCGCCGAGAGCACAAGCTCGGCATCATCAGCCAGGCTGGTCTCGTTGAAACCGCAGAATATCGGCGGCTCATGCCAGGGCAGTCCCTCAAGGCAGGGATGTTCTTTCACAATCCAGGGAACTACTCCCTGGCAGTGGTTAACCCGGTCATCGCAAACTTTGCACTTTACAGGCAGGATTTTGCTCATCAGGCCTTCATGGTACTCCCCGGCAAGGCCGTGAAACGATTCCCAACCGCCGATCATCAGCAGCGAGGCACCCCGCTCGACACTGGCAACAATCCCTGCCTGGGCCTCGCCTTTCAAGTTTTTGGCAGGATAATCGCTCACTATGATCACTCCGTGTGAGCGGTCGAAAAATTCCAGCGGAGCCGCCAGGGTGCTGGGAACGTATGAAAAATCCACTCCTGCATGAGTCAGCACCCCGCCTAAATATGCGGCTGCACCCTGAAGGTTGTCATCGCCCATGTAAAGTACTTCTTTTGCTTCACTCATATTTGTCTCCGGAATTTTTAAAACTATTAGCAGCGTGTTGAAAATTCATCGATTTCTTTTTGTAGAAAAACGAAATAATGTCCGGGTTGAATTGAAGCTGTTTAAGAAACGATCACTTGCGTACAAAGGGCACGGCGCGCCGTACCTCTACGGCGTCCAGGGTTAAAGACTTACTTATCGATTTATCAACACGCCTTTAAAATATATGCAAAAACGTGTAAGGGTACTGCGCACAATGCCAGTTAATCAATTTTCACGAAATTTAATAGGATAAAAATGCATGCACAAGCAGGGTATACTGATTTAATTATGCAGTTCTGCGCCTCAGCAGGGGCCTGATCTTTTCCTTATGAATGCCGTAGGCTATAAGCGCACACAGCGCCACTGCGCAGAGAGTTTCGAGCCATTCGGGAAAGGCTTCCGCTGCTTTTCCCATTGTAGCTGCAGGATTGAGAGACAGCGCGCCGTAGAGGAAATCCAGGGCCAGAGAGCAAGCCAGGGCAGACATTACTATACCGGCCAGATAGACCAGAAGAGAACGAAAGCCCAGCATGCGGTAGATTACTGTCATCGAGGCCATGTTGGTGGCTGGCCCTACGAGCAGCAGCAGAAGGGCCAGTCCCGGGCTCAGCCCTTTAGCGATCAGGGCGGCGGCAAGCGGCGTGCTGGATGTGGCGCAAATGTAAAGAGGCACGCCTATTGCAATCACCATCGCCGCTGCACTCCACCTTCCGCCGGGAATGCTTGCAAACAGGTCTTGAGGGACAAGGTAAGAGACCACCCCGGCCAGGATCAGGCCCCAGAACAGGTACCAGGCCAGGTCGGCCAGAAGCGTAAAATAGCTATAGTAGATACCTTCCTTGAGCCTGCGGTTAACCGGCTTATTCTCCTGTTCAGCCGGGACGGCATTCGCAAGCCGGGGTTCAGCAACTTTCTCCGGGTTGAACGCCAGTTCCGCAGCCCCGGTCATCAGGGCGGTAAAAAGGGCAGCCACAGGCCGCGCAACTGTCATCAGAGGATCGAGCATGGCATAGGAAATTGCGATAGAGTCTGCACCGGTTTCCGGAGTGGAGATCAGAAAAGAACTCGTGGCTGCGCGCGAGGCCCCGCTCATGCGGAGCGCCGCGGCTGTGGGAAGCACGCTGCAGGAACAAAGAGGCAGGGGAATCCCGATCAGGGAAGCATTCAATACTGAGCGAAACCCGCCTGCACCAAGGAGTTTCGAAATGGCCCGCTCGGTGAAAAAAGCGTGCACGATCCCGGCGAGAAAGAACCCGCCGATCAGGTAGACAGATACATCTCTGGTGAACTTCCAGACCTCGAGAAGAATATCGAAAAGCATATATCAAGCCTCATAAAAAAATATGCACAAAATTTATTCCATTATATAACAATATTACATCCGGCGCAACCCCTAAAGATAAAAACGGCGCTCCGCTGAGGAACGCCTTTTTTCACAACAGGATCGCTCCGGTGTGTTAAGCCCAGAATTTATCGACAGGTCGAATCATCATGCGAAGACACGGCTTGCAGTCTTTCACCTTGACTTTTTCCTGGATTGCCTCTGCAATCTCCTCTATTTATAAACCGGGTGGAGAAAATTTTCAAGAAAGACGCTAATATGACTTGAAGAATAACCCGGAATATGGGAGATGTTTATATTGACTGATACAGATTTGAAATTTAGAATACTATAGACTGAGCCGAGCCTCTGGCATGATAGCACAAATCCGAACGATGCTTAAAATAAATTCCGACCCATTTGCGTAGGCCTGAATTTTGACTGATACCTTTCCAGGCCTCTGCCTTGTTTTAGATTATTTGTAAAAACTTCCGACCCTGATTGCAAATGATGAATAGATTCGTGAAATATCTGGCAGGCCTGGGACTGATATTAATTCTCCTGTTTTTAACCTCCTTAGCAGTTACATTGATTTTCAGAAAAGGCGACCCCTTTCATCCTGCCAGCAGAATGCGCGCCGCGATCTGGCTTTCCAAGAGAATCGTGGCTGAAACCACCGCCCTGCCTGTATCGATTTGGGATCCTTACAAAGAAAGCCACCGTTTCGCCTCTACCGGCCCGCCAGTTCATTCCGAGCAAATGTCCTCTGGCTCCTCTTTCAGTAACCCCGAATTCCTGCAGGATTTTTTCAACACTAGCGCTGATTTGCAGGAGGCGGTGGTCAAAAGATTTATCAACGGAAGCCTTCCCGGCGCAAGGTTCGATTTTTACTACCAGCCGGCGAATGAGCAACTGCTCGATTCGCTGGCAAATCTGTATAATTTGAAAGAGTTGAAAGATGGCGAAGCCGACGACTATGCCGTATTGACAAAGACCATGTGCTGGCTCCATGACGAATTTCACGGGGTTTCCGGCAGGAGGGAAGAATCGCTTCCCGAGGTCGATTTTAATTTCAATGCGCTCGACATACTCTACAGGGTCGCACATGGGGAACGATTCTGGTGCAGCGAGTTCAGTACCACTTTCGTCCAGTGTCTTGCAGCAATCGGATATACAGCACGCTACGTGATGCTTAATTCACAGACCGGCGGGCATGTGCTCTGCGAGGCCTGGTGCGAAACTTACGGAAAATGGATTATGCTCGATCCCTATTTCAACAGAATCGTCACCCTTGGCAACGAGCCGCTTGACGTTTATGAAATCCACCGGCTGCTGGCCGAGCCCGAACGACACCAGCGCGCTGTAATCCTTCAAAACGGCCATATACTGGCTGACCAGGGGGAGAAGGAATTTTATCTGAGCCTTTTCCGTAATTTTGCGGTAAGGATGCGCAACGACTGGTTCACGAACAGATATCCCCACTGGTATCCTCTTTCCAATTCAGTGATGAACGCGCTTGAGTGGCAGGACGAATTGACGTATGATAACATCTACTACAAACACGAAACCAACCGCCTGGAAGACCTTTACTGGCCGCTGAACCGTGTCAGGATGGCTGTTCAGCCTGGCGGAGATGCGCAACTGAACCTTTTTCTGGAAACATTCACCCCGAATTTTTCCCATTTTCTGGTCAGATACAATAATGGTCACGGCATTTCTATCCCAAATGGGTTTTATCAGTGGAAACTTCATCCGGGACTGAACGGATTGGAAATCGCCTCTGTCAATCAGTGGGGGATCAGGGGCAGACCGGTTAGTCTTGAAATCGAATGGCATCCACAAGGCCAAATGTGAGCGGTTTTTCAGGACACACGCGGAGTAACTTTGGAGGTAAGCATGGTTCTGGGCTCGGTTTTAAGTGATAGAGACCTGGAAAAAATCAACCTGGCAACACTGGATATACTGGAGCGCCTCGGGCTGAAACTGGAGCATGACCAGGTGCGCGAGAGTCTTCTGGCAGCGGGCGCGCAACCCGGAGCCCAGAGCCAGACAGTGCGTTTTCCGCGCGAGATGGTAACAGAATATCTGGCCCTGGCGCCGAGAAGCGTGAAACTTTGCGGCATGGGGGCGCGGCAATGGACTGTCGGGCCCGGCGAAGAACAGGTGTTCTGGACAGCGGCAGCAATGAACCTGACCGGGCCGCAGGGCCATAGAGAATTCGACCGGGGAGAGCTTGCCAGGCTGGCCCGCCTGGTGGATTCTCTGGAGCATATCGATGGCGTGGTGGGAGTGAGCGTGGAAGACGTGCCGCCGAAATTCAGGGATGTGGCAGGCTTTAAGGAGATGGTCACCAATACCGGCAAACATGTGCGAATACTCACCTTTACTCCGCAGGGAGTGGAGGCGATACTGGAAATGGTGCACGTGCTGCTGGGGGATAAAACAGTAAAAGAACATCCGATTTTCAGCATGGGATTTACTGCGCACGGGCCTTTGCGCTGGACAAACCTGGCCCTGGATGTTTACTTCCGCAGCGCCGGTTACGGTATTCCCGTAATGGTCAATGGGGAGCCGATGGCCGGCGGAACCTCGCCGGTTACCCTTGCCGGCGCGCTGACCGTGGGTAATGCGGAAATACTCGGGGGAATAGTAATGAACCAGGTACTCGAGCCGGGCAGGCCCTGTGTGCATAACCTGGGGTTCGCTCATGTGATGGACATGCGCACTGGAGTGGCCGTGACCGGAGCGCCGGAAAACTGCCTGTTGGCCTGCGCAGGAGCACAACTGGCCCAATTCTACAACCTGCCCTCGGCTTCCTGGATGAGTTCGGATGCCATGATCGCTGATTCACAGAGTGCGATCGAGAAAACCATGGCTGCGATTACACATGCCGCATCCGGAGTCGGGATTATCTGGGGTGCTGGCACTCTGGAAAGCGAGCTAAGCATCAGTTTCGCGCAACTTGTTATCGATAACGAGATTATCGGCCAGGTTAAACGCCTGCTGCGCGGGATACGGGTTGACGGTGAAACAATAGCGCAAGAGCTGATTGAACAGATCGGGCCGTGCGGCAGCTTTCTGGCGACTGAACACACCATGGAGCATTTCATGGAGGAGATTTACGAAACAAATCTTTTCTGCCGACTCCAAAGGGAAAAGTGGGAAGAACAGGGCGCTCTGGCCCTTCAGGATGCAGCCGATAAACGGGCTGAGGAACTGATCGCAGCGGCCCGGCCTGTGCAGATAAGCCCGGAGCAGGAGCGCGAGCTGGAGAAAATCGAAAAAAGATTTATCGGAAACTGAGAGCATTCAGGCCGAAAGCAGTTTCCAGCGATACTTTAAATAAGAAGTGCAAGTAATCTATATAATAGTCAGTTAGCGGTCTATAAAAAATTACCAGGAGGTGAGATGATGATAAAAACTTTATTCAGAAACACAGCTTACCTTTGCTTTCTAACTGTTATTTACATCAGTAATTTATTCGCTGTCCGCGATTTCTACGACAGGACGCATTTCAGTAAAACTTTCAACCAGTGGCGCCACTACCGCGTACTGCTGCCCCCGGACTATAAGACCAGCAGCAAATACTATCCCGTGATCTACTATTTCCACGGGCACAGCTCGCGTTTCCTGGCCGAGCCTTACGGGGACGGCATGCAGGTCTCACTGCCGGAGATGATCGATTACGTTAAACGTCACGATGTGATCGCCGTGCGCTGGGACGGTTTCGTTGAAGGCAATTATTCGACTTTTTACAGCGGCAGCCCATACGATATCCAGGGTTCCCCGTATCGCAAGCCTCCGGCCGGAGACATGGATTTCGGCAGGTATTTCCTGGAACTGGTAGCCCATGTTGATTCAAACTACCGCACGATCGCCGACAGGCAGCACCGGGCTACCTGCGGACTGAGCATGGGCGGTTTCATGTCGCTTTATGTCAGCGCACGGTATCCTCATCTTGTCGGCAGTGCCTCATCCTACAATCCAGGCCACGAGTTCTATGTCGGCCCACCGGGGAAAAAGGTCCACTACATGCTCAAAGATTTCGTGCACAACCATGGCAATTCGAAGGCAAGGCTGATTCGGGCCTCGGGAGATTATATCAGCCAGTACCACGATGAATTGCAGGAAATTTACTCGCGCACACCGGAAGTTGATTTCTCATACCGCCGGGAAGAATACCACCGCCACTGGGTCACCGGGCTGGATGAAACCCTCGACTGGCACATGGAAGCTTTCGAAGACAAGGACTTGAACAATTACCCGCGCAGTTTCGATCATGACAACGTATTCGAAAAGTTTTCCGTGTGGGGTTACGATGTGACGGTTGAAAACAAGAAGACGGGTTTTGTTTGCCTTCGTGATGTCAAGATGGGACATTTCAGGGTCTATACGCGGCAGTACTGCCCTGACGGTCCCGCTGTTAAGGATCAGAAGATTCGGATCATCACCCCGGATTGGTACGGAAACCGGCGCGAATACAGGATAATGGATTACAGCCATGCCGACAGCAAGGTGAGCTACTACACGCTGACTTCCTCTGCTGCAGGGAGGCTGACCTTCGAGCTGGACGGAATGGGGCACGATATATCAATCCTGAACGGCAAAGAGGGGCGGTCCCCTGTACTTCTGACCCTTGACCGCAAAAGCCCCCCGATTGTCAAGCCAGATGTGCCGGTCAATCTGCCGATCAAATTATACAACAGTTGTGATGTGGTTGCCCGCAACGTTACGGTTAGATTGAACAGCGAGTATCCCACAGTGGAAATCAGCGGTTCGCCGGTGAAGATCGACTCGCTCCTTCCCGGCGAGACAATTGACCTGAGCAGCCGGTTCACTCAGAAATTCGTCTCGACAGAGGGTGAGTTCCAGCATTGCCGGCTCGACCTGAATATGACATACCTGGGCTGGCACGGACGCAGCGAGCGAATCGATGTACTGGTTTTGCCCACACCGCTTAAAGAGCCTGATTCATTGAGAATATTCGACGGACGCTCTTTGAGCCTGCCCAGGTTCCGCCAGGGTGGCAACCAGGGCGGCGGCTTTATCCGCGCTATTGAAATCAGGGAAGGCTCCGGCAACGGCAACGGGATAGCCGAGCCAGGCGAGGAGGTTACTCTCTGGGTCTGCATTGCTCAGGGGCTCGACCCGCTGGACAAGTTCACCTGGCACCGCACGAAAGTGTATACAGATGATCCCTATGTCACGATAACAGCCGATATCGCCGAGCAGAAAGAACTGGAATGGACCAGTGTAAAGGATCATACCAGCAGCTTCAGGATTTTGCCTGACTGCCCCTCAGGCCACAAAATCGAGCTGATACTGAAAAACGAAAGTTACAGCTATTTCTGGAAGCCGGATCACAGGTACGGCAAGAAACTGCTTCTTCAGGCATTCCAGTTCCACCGCAATCATATTCACCGCTATACACTTACGGTTAGGGAATAAATATCCGCTTGAGTCGGGAAAGTGAGATAAGCCAAAATCAATGCCCTGGAATGCGTGGCGCTCTATTGTTCGGCAGGAGGCCCTATAAAGAAAGATAGTTCTCAGGAAGATCTCTGGATTGCGCGGTATGGCAAAAGGGGAAAATCAATCCACAGCTTTTTTGATTGCCCAGCTGTACAGCATGCTCCACAGGAAGAAGCAAACCAGGCTCCAGAGAAAGCTGAACAAGGCGATTGTTCCGTTTCCCCGAACCAGGTTGAGAATCATTCTGGCCAGGTAAATCAGAACAAGAACCCAAAGACCGGCGGAGACCCCTGCCAGCAAGGGCCAGCGCCGGTATGCAGCGGGTAGGAGAGGGTTATGCCAGGCGCTTAAACCTTTGCGTTTCATCCACTGAAATACCATTAAATCAAGCCGCCTTGAACCGGATCTTACGTTAAAGTAAAATTCTAAGGTTAAAGAGATTATTCCTGTTCTGTAGTTAAAATCTGAAGAGAACAAACACCAGTTAAAATAACTGGATTGAAAATTTTTTCAATCATATTTTCCAAACTCCATTCTGTTAAAAATAATCCACTGTAGTAGGTTCAAAATTAAGCTTCCAGGGGTCTAGAATGAAAAACTCAATCTTCCGGCGCGATTTTCTGAGATCATCACTTGCTGTCGGTCTGGGAGGCATGCTTGCAGGGCAAGGGATGAGTTCAGGGTACGCTGATAGGCGAACCACCCTGATGGCAGGGGGGCCGAAAGGCAGAAGAGAAAAGCTCGAGGCCGCGGTTGTTGTTGTCGGTGGCGGGGTGACCGGGGTCTGCGCAGCTTTGGCCGCAGCGCGAAGCGGAGTCACTACGATACTCATCCAGGACCGGCCGGTTCTGGGTGGAAATTCCTCCAGCGAAATCCGCATGCATATCCTCGGGGCTGACTATTCAGGGGTGCCGCATTGGAGAGAAACCGGGATTATCGAGGAGCTAAGGCTGGAAAATCAGGTGCGCAATCCCCAGCACTCACCTTCCATGTGGGATTTGATTCTCTGGGAGAGGGTCAACTATCAACCGAACCTCACGCTGCTGCTGAACACTGTGATGACCGCTTGCAGCAAGGAAAGCGATCTGATCCGCAGTATCGACTGCTGCCAGTTCAGAACCGAGAGGTTTTTCTCTGTTCAGGGCAAGGTTTTTATCGACTGCACAGGGGATGGAACTTTAGGCTACCTGGCAGGAAATTCATACCGGGTGGGCAGGGAAGGAAGGGCCGAGTTCGGCGAGTCGC
Source organism: uncultured Gemmatimonadales bacterium (assembly GCA_964548275.1). Lineage (GTDB taxonomy): Bacteria > Gemmatimonadota > Glassbacteria > GWA2-58-10 > GWA2-58-10 > JAUVUV01. The sequence goes on along the minus strand of CAZJQI010000056.1, from coordinate 3,834 downwards.
TCGCTCCGGAGAAGCCGGAACCGTACACCATGGGTAACAGCCTGCTGTTTCAAGCCAGGGATATGGGCACACCCATGCCGTTCACCGCACCGGAATGGGCGCATAATTACCCGACCGACCAGGATATAGGCAGAAATCACAAGAGCTTTGAATACGGCTACTGGTGGATCGAATGGGGCGGAATGCTTGATACAATCGCCGATGACGACCGGATCAGGGAAGAGCTGCTGAAAATACTGTTCGGTGTGTGGGATCATATAAAGAATCACGGGGACCACGGCGCGGATAACTGGGCGCTCGAATGGTTCGGCTTTCTGCCAGGCAGAAGGGAAAGCCGCCGCCTGCAAGGCAAATATACCCTGCGCGAACAGGACATTACCTCGGGAAGGATTTTCCCGGATGAAGTGGCATACGGCGGCTGGCCGATCGATGATCACCGCTCCCAGGGTTTTGATTACAAAAAGAGCGATTTCTATTACCAGCACAGAATAAATAAGCTCTATTCTGTTCCTCTTTCTTCGCTTTATTCCACCCAGGTGAAAAATCTGTTCATGGGTGGAAGGGCGATCAGCGCTTCGCACGTGGCTTTTTCCTCGACCCGGGTGATGGCCACATGCGCTCTGATCGGCCAGGGGGCAGGCACAGCAGCCGCTTACTGCGCATCCAGGGGGATCGCTCCCGAACAACTCTCCAGGACCGATCTGGAAGCGGTCAAGCAGGAGATTCTGAAACAGGACGGCTATCTGCTCGGAACCTCCAACGCCGACCTGGCCGAGCTCGCCCGGAAAGCGAAAATATCCTCAGGCAGCGCAAAACCGGGTTTCGAGGCGGCCAAAGTGGCAAGCGGGGTGGCAAGGCCGGTCGGGGATGAATCCAATCACTGGCGCTCAGTCTCCCTTGCCCCGGAGGATGCCTGGCTTGAGCTTGATTTCAGCCGGAATACGAGCCTTTCGGAAATTCATCTCACTTTCGATACGAACCTTTCGCGCCAGATGACCCTCTCCCAGCAGAAATCCGTGCAGGAAAAAATGATCCAGGGCCCGCACCCGGAAACTGTGAGAGATTATCGGGTTGAAGTTTTCCTGGACAATACCTGGAAACTCGTAGCAGTGGAAAAGGGCAATTATCAGCGTAAAAAGGTCCATTTATTCAGCGGACTGCATTGCAGCAAGGTTCGGATCCTGGTTGATGCGACCAATGGTGCGCCTGAGGCGAGGATATCTGAAGTTAGATGTTATAATTGTCAGAAAATAAAGTAATTAAGTTATGCTATATAAAGTTATGGATTAAGTCTTTTAAAGCCTATTTGTCTCACTTTGAGAGGAGAATTATCCGGGATGGCAAACAGCACCAAAGATCTATGTTGGAATGGACGAAAAAGAATCCAGGCCGCTTTCGAGTTTACCCGGCCAGACCGGATAGCCCTGTTCGATCAATCTATCAGCTCCGAGGTAGCCTCGAAAGTGATGGGCCGGCAGATGCTGCTTGGCGATCCCGGCCTGCGGTTCAGGGAGGTGGAGGCCCGGTTTGCCGGGGAGCAGGCAGCCAGGGAGTTCGAGGAAAAAATGCTGGAGGATGTAGCGGCCTTTTACCGGCAGATGGGTTACGATATGGCGCGCCTGCCCTGGCGCGACACTCGCAGGGCCACTCGCAAAATCGACAGCTATACCTATCTGTTCGGCGACCCGGAAAGCGAAGGCCCCTGGGAGGTCTACCAATTCAGCCCCGAATCGCGAGACTGGCATGCAGTGGATAGCTGGCTTGCCGGAGGCAATGTCGAGGCATTATTATTCCAACTGGAAAAAGAGAATCGGCTCTGGCAGGGGCCGGATGTGGATCCGGCACGTATGGATGTATTGCGAAAGTTCAAATCTCTTGTGGGAGAAGAGCTTGCCCTGGCAGTGAGTGTCGCCATGCTGATGATACCGATGTGGGAGCCGGCGTGGCTGATGGCACTTGAGATAGCGCCCGATCTGGTTGCCTCAGAACTCGACCGCCAGGTTGAAGAAGGTCTGGCGGATCTGGAGCTGGCAGCGGAAATCGGCGCTGATATAATCCATGCCGGCGGGGATTTCTGTCTCAACAGCGGACCGGTTTACAGCCCGGAGACATTCGACCGATTGATGTTGCCCAGGCTGAAAAAACTGGTGGCAAAATGTAACGAACTTGGACTGAAATATGTTTTCCGCACCGATGGTGACACCTGGCCGGTTGCTGACTCGCTGTTCGGCGAATCCGGTGTGCATGGCTACGGGGAAATCGACTACAGCGCAGGAATGCGGCTTAAAGACCTGCGCCAGCGCTTTCCAAAGCTTACACTGTTTGGCAATCTGGATTGCGGCGGCGTATTGATTTTCGGCACAGTGGAAGAGGTGAGAGCAGTGGTGCGCGAAAATATCCGACAGACAGGGGGAATCGGGCATATCCTGGGCTCATCGAACTGTATCATGCCGGAAACCCCTCCGGAAAACTACCTGGCCATGCTCGATGAGGCCGCCCGGTTCAAGCTTTGAAAGCGTCCACGATGAATGTAGAGATAAGTTAAATTAAAAAAACTGAAAAGGGGAAGATCAGGATATGGATTTATTGACCTTTCAGGAGATTGTCAGCGACACGGCCCTTCGCGGCGAAATGCTTTTCCTGGGAATTAAGGAGAAGGGGCGCAGATGGATTGATCCTCCTGATCAAGGCACTGTGTTGGCCCTGGCTCCGCACCAGGATGATCCTGATTCGGTTGCAGTGACCATGAGCCTTTTCGCACAGGCTGGCTGCCGGGTACGCTACCTGATAGTTTGCTCCTCCCATGGGGGAGTGACTGACAGCTTTGCCCTGAAACACGCGGAACTCAGCCACGAGCTGCCGGTGAAAGACCTGGCCAGGTACAAATTCAGGATCAGGTTACAGGAGCAGATCGAAAGCGCCGAGCTGGCCGGTTTCGTGAAAGATCCGGTGGAATTTCTCACGGTTGAGGAAGACGAGGGAGGAAACCTGGTCGAATCTCCGGAGAATGCGAAACTGATCGAACAGGCACTCGCCGCGAGCAGCCCGGATATCGTGATCATGCCTTACGGTGAGGATACGAACGTGGCCCACGCTCTGGTTTACCGCTATTTCCATGTGTGCGCTCACAGACTGGCTCTGGCCAGGGGAAAACCTATCCTGGCCCTGTACAACCGCGACCCGAAGACCACCAGGATCAGCGAGCAGTTGGTGGTGCCTTTCGGCGGGGAGGCTGCACGCTGGAAAGCCCGCCTGCTGCAGACTCACCGTTCCCAGCAGGAGCGCAACATCCAACAGCGCGGTTACGGCTTGGATGAGAGGATCCTGCTCACGAACAGGGAAACCCAGCAGGAACTTCAACAGCAGGTCCTGGAGGGCTGGAAAGATGAATGCCCCTATGCAGAGGCTTTTCAGGTGGAATTATTTAGATGAAGATTTGAGTATAAGTCAATAGTGTCCGGTAAAAATGGTTTATGAATTAAGAATTGTTCTTAATTCAGGCAGTTGCAGAGAGGTAATGCAAAAGGGATTGATGAAAGTAATAACTTTATCTTCATTGAGGTATTTGTTTCTCTGGCGGCCGCAGGCCGCCTCATCAGGGCCGCATGTTCGAGAAACTTCGTAGGAGCGTGTAAAGGCCAGGTAATTTCCATCTTAGGCAGAGCGAAGCCACGCCGGTGGGCATGCCATTGATTCGGCTTGCCTGGCTCAAGCCGAATCAGGCGAGCTCGGCGGGAGCGTTCTTTTACCTGAGAAAACAACAAAGGATATAAAAGCTATATTGGTAGTCGAGTTTGCGGCCCGAAAAAACTTTTGGTTACTTTTGGTTACAAA
>CAZJQI010000055.1:0-28782 GCA_964548275.1 uncultured Gemmatimonadales bacterium | reverse complement strand
TTGCCTTTATTGCTGTTATGACACTTTTAAAAAAGCTTAACCGGACAGTAGTGATACCAAGTATTAAGTTAAGACCATTCTGATCAGCTATTAGCTCAATTTTATCCTGTTTCCAATAATCCATAAAATCACCACTAATTTCAGCTGCATGGCTACTTAAATAGTTTTTTCTTCTTTGCGTATCGACTTTGTCTAATAACTCATCCATATTAAGTCCTGATACTTTTGCAAAATCTAATACAGCTTCATTTACTAATGCTTCAGAAAAAGGTATTTCATATGGTAGGATACTTTCAAACGAATTAAAATATATAATATTTGGAATATAATCCAATATCGCTTTTAAATATTTATCAGTTGTATAATCATCTTTTTTCAACATTTGATTTATATTAGAGTTTATATCTCGTATTAATCTTAATATCCTATATTTATTTGGATTTTTTGGATTTACATTTGAACCATGCTTTCTAATTTCTACCTGAAAATAAACAAGTGCTGTACGAAGTTCTTTAATATTCTTTTTAAAATTTGGAATTTCTAGTTTTTTAAATGGATAATATCTCTTTATTTCTAGTATATCTTTTCTTAGTATATCAATATTTTTTCTTTCTATCTTTTCATAATGTCTATACTTTTTAAGTATATTAAAGGTACTTCTATCTATATCATATTTACCATCGCTACTTTTACATAAAGTAATTCCTTCTTCTAATATATAATTTATTATAACATTATTTTTTGATATTCCTGCAGCTTTTAAAATATTGTTTAAGTTATTTTTATCCACCTCGAAACATACTTCTATTGAAGGTTTTTTATTTCCATAAAGTTGTTTGGCACTATCTGGAATAGTTTTAATTTCTTTGTTAAAATCATGTAAAGCTTCAAGTATTGCTGTTTTTCCTGACTCGTTTTTTCCAGCAATAATTGTAATATCAGAAGCCGTATAGCAATATCCAGTATCATTTATAGATTTGTAATTTTTTATTCTAAATTTTTTAATTTTCATTGAATTACCCTCTTATTAAAAATGGCTTATAAAAACAAGTTTTTGCATTTCTCGTAAAAAATTATAATAATTTGAGCCTGTTCAATATTAAACGTGAAGAGGCTTGTAAGTTCTTACATTTGGACGTTTAAGCACATCGCTTCATCCATATTTAGGGCATTCTGTTCAATATTATAAGGAGACCAAAAGAGATATTCAACAGCCATAACCATAAACAATATAAGAAGTTACTGCATTTTGCAGCCAATATTGTTTTGTGATAATCTTGAGTTACTATCGCCTGTCTGAGAGGGAAAAAACGCTGTAAGTCCTTATTTTACATTGAATTGTTGAGTTGCTTCTCTGAATGTAGCCTTTTAACCTATTCTCTGTCAATGGGTTGCGATGTTGAACAGGCTCAATTTATTTGATCTAAGTTATTATAGACATAATCAAATTATTTTTCAACATATTCATTTTTATTCTTCCTTCCTCCATTCCTTCACATCGGGTAATTTCAGCTCTATCCCATCAATACACTCCAGCAGCTTGTCTGTGTTGCGCTCGAACGCGCAGCCGGTTTCGTACAGCGGTATGAGAATCGTGTCTTCCTTGTTGTCCAGCTCGATCTTTGAATCCCCACACTTGATTTTTATGTCTTTCATCTCGCAACTGTCACTCAGCGCTGTGGTGGTGCGGATAGTGCCGAAAAGGTAGAGCCTGTCCATGACCTTGTCTCTATATCCTTTCCCGACAGCATAATAGCTGGTCAGTGTGGGTCTGGAGATTTCCGCCCTGGTAACCACCTTGGTGGCACATTGCGACTCCAGCACCAGTTCTGCTACCAGTTCGCCATCCTTGTCGTATCCTCTGAATTTCAGCCCTGAGCCGAAATCCTCGATTCTGGCGTTCCTGGCCAGTTGCACCCGGTAATCAGTGTCTGGATGGCTTTCCAATAGAGGCTTGTCTTCTTCGTCCCCGATATGCCCCTTCAGGTTGGCACTGTACTGTAATTTTTTCTGAGCCAGATAATAGGAGATACTATCGTTTCTCACCCTCTTGAGATAATTGATCGCGTAGACATCCGCCTCCTGCTCATATTCTCTGGAATGGCCGCTTAAAATGATCTGGAATATCATTTCCGAGATATAATTGAGGCGGCCCAGAAAGAACGTCTTGCCAGCCAAATCCCCTGATTTGGCCCAGATAATATTCCCGGCGATCTCTGATGCCAGCGAAGTCCAGAAAGCGGTTCTCATCTTTTGCTTAATCTCCCGTAAAGTGTGCCGCCGCTCTATATGGGCGATTTCATGGGCCAGGATTCCTTCTATTTCATTATCGCTTTCAAGAGCAGACAAAAGGCCGGTGGTGATAAAAACCCGCCCTGCCGGACAGGCAAAGGCGTTAGCCTCTCTGGAGGCTAGAACGTCGAACGAATAGTCATACCCCCGCAGAGTGTAAGGCCAGTTCTCCACGATGCCGTAGCCGATCTTCCATATCTTTCGTTTCAAGCCCAGGTTCGTGCTTGATTTGTACTGGCTGAGAGTCTGACCGACACACTTGCGGCACATATACATTTCCAACTCGTATTTTGGGGTTCGGGGATAATTCTCAAAACACAGGTTGCATTGCCTGTATCCCCTTTCTTCGGCCTCCTCCACAGTCTTGAATTCTTCCCTGTACTGTCCGGGCGGAAGGTGATTGCAGCCGGCATAATGCAGCACCCGGCTCAAATTATTGCCCACATAGGGCTTGAAATCGTCACCCTCCTCGGTCTCGGAAAAGGCATAGCGCATCATGTTTTCCAGGCCCAGCAAAGAAGGTGTCGCATCTTCCGGCCAGTGGAATATGATCTCGCCGCAGCCCATCTTGCGGTGTTTGAAGATCATTGACACGAAATTATACGCCTCGTCATACTCCACCTCCTCGATTGTCACCTCTACCTTCCTGGATAACCGGTACAGAGCGCTGAATTCGCGAACGAAATACGTCTCAATTCCCTCTCTAAGGCAGTAAACCTTGGGAGAGGAATTAACGGTTTCTCTCAGCCAGTACTTTTTCCCGATCAACGAATCGAGATGTTTCTTGAAATATTTTTGCCGGTCTACTGCTTCGGCCGGCAAGGCTGCGGCAAGAGTTGCGGTGAGGAGAACAAGCAGGAAAGGTCTCATGGTGCTCCCTCCTGTTTTTGTTACTCGTGGAGAGGAAAATATGTTATGCGCACAAATAAAAAGGGGCCAGATTCCTGACCCCTTTCTTGAATTCAGCTTTTACGGATCAGCGTTTGTATCCGATCTTGCGCAGGAATTCTTTTCTCACCTTCTGGTGCTGTTCGGTTTCCACTCCTGCGGGCGAGAGGCCGTCCACCACGCCAACCACGCCACGGCCCAGCTCGCGCTCGATCACGATCACCTCCACCGGGTTGGCGGTGGCGCAGAAAATGGTGCAAACCTCAGGGCAGCTCTTTATCGCATTGAGCACGTTGATCGGGAAGCCGTTGCGCAGAAGAATCACAAAAACATGCCCCGCAGCGATAGCCTGGGCATTGGCCACGGCTGCGTCGATCAGTTCCTTGTCGTTGCCGTCCCAGCGGATAAGACGTTCCTGGCTCGCCTCGCAGAATGCGATGCCGAATTTAATGGTGGGGGCGCTGGTGACCAGCACCTCGTATAAATCCTCGACCGTCTTGATAAAATGGGTCTGTCCGATGATGATGTTCGCCTCATCCGGAATGTGCATTTTTACAGGGGAAAGAGTCACGCATTACCTCCTGGTTTCTTTCACTCGTCTGCAGGGGAGGAAACGGAACTTTCGGCAGTTCCCCCGCTCTCCCCGGAGTCAGTCCTCTGGTTTGTGCCGGCTCGCTGATTACGATAATGTGTCCTGATATACCGGAAGCTGTAGCTGAGCGAAGAAACAAAAAATAGCATGACTACAAGCATCTCCAACACCAAGATTACTTTCCATTCGAACTGGAGGGTAAATGCTGCGATGAGCAGAACCACATTGAAAGAATAGAGCTTTCCCCAAAAGTTGGAGGGAAAAACGATTTTATGGTTACGGATCAGAAAAGCGCTGGCGAGCATGATAACTACGTCCCGGCTAAGAATCAGCACGAACAGCCAGACCGGGAATCCGCGCAGGATGATCAGGAAGATCGTGATCGCCGCTATGCAGATCTTATCCGCCACCGGATCGATTATCTTGCCGAAACTTGAGATGGTGTGGCGTATCCGGGCGATCCAACCGTCCAGCAAATCGGTCAGCGCCGCTATGCACATCAGCCCTAAGGCCACCTGGTCGGCCTGTGGTGTCTTATGAAACAGGCTCAGGTAGATAAAAGGCAGCAGGAGAACTCTCAATACGGAGAGAAAGTTCGAGAGGGTCCAGACATTGAGTTCCCTGATCCGGGTGTAAGGTATCGGGGCTTTTTTATAGCGGTTTTCGGTCACCTCGAGGAGGCTCCTTTTTGAGTTCGCTCGAGCATCTGCCTGGCATGGGCAAGCGAGGTTTCGCTCTTGGAGTCTCCACCGAGCATGCGCGCGATCTCACGGGGCCGATGTTCCTGGTCGAGCACTTTCACCATAGTTTCTGTATGTTCATCGTGCGAGAATTTCTCCACCATCAGGTGTACTTCTGCACAACTGGCGATCTGCGCCAGGTGAGTAACCACCAGCACCTGGTTGGCCTCGGCAATCTCGCTCAGGTAAAGGCCGACCATCCCTCCCACCTTGCCCCCGATCCCTGAATCCACCTCGTCGAAAATCATTATGGAGGGTGCTTCCACCCGGGCCAGCGAACTTATTATCGCCAGCATGATTCTGGAAAGCTCACCTCCAGAAGCCACCTCTGACAGGGGCATCAGCGGTACTCCGGGGTTGGTGGAAAGAAGAAAGGTAATCCGGTCTGCGCCACTGGTCAAGTATTCTTGCTCGATATCCTCGCTGGCGGGCTCCTTGAATGATACTTCGAACCTGCCGCTTGGCATGCCCAGACTGGCCAGGCGTTTTGACACCTCTTTTTCGAGTTTCCGGGCCGCGGCTTTACGCGCACAACTCAACTGTTTCGCCTCTTGCTGGAGCCGTGCTAAAAGCGTGTCACGCTCGGAGCGCAGAGTTTCCAGATCGTTCTCTTGCTGCTCACCCTCCCTGAGCAAGCGGTCCACTTTATCGCGAAAAGCGAGAACGTCCTCGAGTTCCGGCCCGTATTTTTTCTTCAGCCTGTAGAGTTCGTCCTCACGGGCACGCAGTTGTTCGAGACGCTCAGGGTTGTGCTCGATACCAGCGTCGAGGTTCCGCAGGCCTGATACTACTTCCTCGAGCGTAAAACGGGCCTCGTCGATCTGGGCCAGCAGCGGGGAAGCTTTCCCGGTTATCCCGGAAAGTGCAGCAGCCAGCTTTCGCAAGCTTCCCAGCGTACCCAGCACTGTCGCCCCCTGCCCGCCCGCGCTATAAACCGAGCGGTCATCACCCTCGAGCTCTGCTAAAATAGCTGAAACTGTTTCGCTGATCTGCTCAGAGTTTTCCAGCAGTGCCAGTTCCTCTTTCAGAGCCTTCTGCTCCTCGAGGCTCACCTCGGCCTTGTCTATTTCATCTCGCTGAAAACGCGCCAGTTCCCTCTCCCGCTTCCTTGTCTGGATAGATTCCTCGATTTTGGCGAGATTTCTATCAACCGCCCTGAATCGGGACAGCAGTTCGGAAAAAGATTTTCTCTGGTCTGTGAGGATACCGTAGGTGTCGAGCAGTTCAAGCTGACGGCCGGATTTGACCATCATTTGATGTTCCTGCTGGCCGTGAACCTGGATCAGTTCCTGACCCAGACTCCGCAGCATGGAAAGGTTGGCTAGTGTCCCGTTGATAAAACAGCGGCTTCTGCCTGAACTGAAGATTTCGCGCCGGATTATTGTCTCACTGGCTGATTCATCATTCAGAAAACCGGCCGCTTTAAGCTGGAAGCATCTCTCTGCGGTAAGATTGAAAAGACCCTCCACCACCGCGCGCTCGGCCCCCACGCGGATCAACCGGGAAGAGGATTCGCCGCCAAGCAGGAGTTCCACCGCCCCAAGCAGAATCGATTTACCAGCCCCGGTTTCGCCCGTTATCACGTTCAGATGATCGCCGAACTCGATATCAACCTGTCCGAAAAGAACGAAGTCGGTAACTCGTAAAACCTGCAGCATAATTTTTCTATTTCCTCTCCCTCTCTCCCCATTTCAGCTTTTCACGAAGCCGCAAGAAAAATGATCCCTCGAACGGTTTCACCATGCGGGTTACATGTGAGGCCCGTGTAACCAGAAGCCTGTCTTCCTCTCTAACCTTGTGGATTATCTGGCCGTCCACGGTCAGGACTACATCACGATGCCCGGACTTCTCCGAAAGCAAAATCGGGTACTCGGCGGGTACCACCAGGGGCCTTACAGCCAGGGTATGAGGGCAGATTGGGGTTACAGCAATTGCATTCATCAGGGGGAAGAGAATCGGGCCGCCGGCGGAAAGGGAATAAGCGGTGGAACCCGTGGGCGTTGAAATAACGACACCATCGGCAGGGAAGATACCAACCACGTCGTCTCCGACTTTAAGATCGATTTCGATGGGCCGGGCAAGCGAACCTTTGTGCAGGACAAGGTCATTGAGCGCAGTGTAGATTGTAACTGAACCTTCAGGGCCGATCACGTCAGCCTTGAGCATCATACGCTCTTCCACCTCGAATTCACCTTTGAGAATCCGCTCGAAATGATCGGCAAACTCTTCCAGGGAACTGGTGGTGAGAAAACCGAAATTTCCCAGGTTCACCGCATAGATCGGCACCTGTGATGTACCCGCCAGGCGCGAGGCTCCAAGCACGGTCCCGTCACCACCCAAAGCGATAATCAACGAGATATCCTCAGGCAAGCCTTCACTGTCTATTACCGGCAGCGAACGCTCGCGGACTATCTCTGCCACCTCCTTGTCAACCCATACACTCACCCCTTTGCCGAGCAGGTGATCCAGACAGCAGTTTATCTGCTGCTCGGCATCCTTATGATAGAGGTTCGCCTTTAACGCTATGTTCATCTACGCGCTCGTGAAGGGCTTTCTTGACAAATGACTGGATACCGGCAGGGGAAAGGCCCAGGCGCTCGAGAATCGTGGAACGCTTGGCCTGCTTGAGAAAGGTGTCCGGAATGCCAAGATGGAAAATTCTGTTATAGCGTCCTGGTTTGCCTGTGGCGTGAAGTGAGACTTGCGAACCGAAACCGCCGCGCAGGACATTTTCTTCAACCGTCACAATAGTCTCGAATTTCTCCAGAATTCTATCCAGCAACTCGCGGTCCATGGGTTTGATAAACCTGCAGTTAACCACCGCGGCACTCAGTCCTTCCTTGGCGAGCAACTTGCGCGCCCAGAGCGCCGGATAGACCACCGAGCCGGTTGCCAGGATAGCCACATCGGCTCCGTCTTCGAGCATCTCCCAGGAACCTACCGGCAGTTCCCTGAATCGCAGGCTGCGGATCAGGCCCACGCCGCTGCCGCGCGGGTAACGGATGCTGAACGGCGCAGAATCCTGCAAAAAGGCTGTGTACATCAGGTCCCGAAGTTCCACTTCATCCTTGGGCGCCGAAACGACCATGTTGGGAATCAGACTCATAAACGAGATGTCGAACACCCCGTTATGGGTCGGGCCGTCATCTCCCACCACACCAGCGCGGTCGAGTGCGAAAACCACCGGCAAATCCTGCAGGGCCACATCTATTATTGCCATATCGAACGCACGCTGGATGAAAGTACTGTAGATAGCCACCAGGGGCCTGGTTCCCACTTTGGCCATCCCGGCAGCGAAAGTTACCGCGTGCTGCTCGGCGATTCCAACATCGAAAAATCGGTCTGGAAATTCTTTCTGGAACCTGTCCAGACCCGTTCCATCCGGCATGGCAGCTGTAATTGCCATGATACGGGGGTTGGACTCGGCAAGCTCAACTGCCGCCTCGCCGAAAAAGCGGGAATAGCCCGGGATATGCGCAGGGATAGACCTTCCAGTAGTGGAATCGAAAGCCGGCGTGCCGTGAAACCTGATAGGATTCTCCTCGGCATGCTCGTAGCCTTTGCCTTTTTTGGTCAGCACGTGAAGCAACACCGGGCCTTCCAGATCCTTGATCGACTTGAGCTTGGGAATAAGCTTATCCAGGTTGTGCCCGTCGATAGGCCCGAAATACTTGAATCCCAGTTCCTCGAAAAGTATTCCAGGCACAATCAGGTTTTTGAGAGATTCCTCCAGCCGATGGGCGAAATTTCTGATCTGTTCCTTGCCCACGGGCAGTTTTCCGGTCATTTCCCAGATATCTTTCTTTAACTTGTTATAACGCGGATCCAGAATAATCTCGTTGAGGTAGTGGGAAAATGCCCCGACATTCGGCGAGATGGACATCTGATTGTCGTTGAGCACGACCAGCAGGTCGCGGCTGCTTGCTCCGGCGTTGTCCAATCCCTCGTGGGCCAGTCCGCCGGTGAGCGCGCCGTCGCCAATCACTGCGATTACCTTATAGTCTTCCCTCTGAATGTCCCGCGCGGTGGCATAACCCAGTGCGGCACTGATCGAGGTACTGGCGTGTCCGACGGCAAATGCATCGCAAGGGCTCTCATGCGGGTCGGGAAAGCCACTGATTCCGCCGTCCTGGCGCAGTTTCTTGAACGACTCCCGACGCCCGGTAAGTATCTTATGCACGTAACACTGGTGGCCTACATCCCAGATGATCTTGTCCCTGGGACTGTCGAAAACGTGGTGCAGGGCAACGGTAAGCTCCGTGACTCCGAGATTGGGTGCCAGATGGCCGCCGCACTCACACACCACTGAAACTATATATTTGCGCAATTCGCCGCAGAGTTGCTTGAGTTCCTCGATTGAGAGTCTTCTCACATCCTCTGGGCTATTTATTTTACTGAGCTTCGAGTCTTGATTCACAGACAAGCACCTTTCCTTTCTCCAAAGGTTCGAGTTTTTGACAGGCAGGGCGAGTTAATCAAAAACGCTCATTTTTATATGATTACAAATAATCAATTTAACAGGCAACAATAAAGGGGCAAGGAATTTGTACTTTGAATGGATCAGGACTTGCGGGAAAGGATAAAATCCGCAATTGGACCGAGAGGCGAAGCCTGGAGAAGTTTTGCGCGCTGAAGTTCCTCCTTGGCCTTTTCGACCGCCCGTGCAGCCAGGCGTCTGCTCTGCTCCAGCCCGAAAACCGAGGGAAAGGTGGCTTTGCCCCGCGCCTGATCCGCTCCGACCTGTTTGCCCAGTTTTTTCGTATCTCCCTCGACATCCAACAGATCGTCTACGATCTGGAAGGCCAGACCGATTTTTTCACCGTATCGCGCAAGAGCCTCAAGTTTCGTGCCATCCACGCGGGCGAGTCTTCCGCCCAGGGTACAGGAGACCCTGATCAATGCTCCTGTTTTATGGGAGTGGATGTAATGAAGGGTTTGCCGGTCCACCTTTTTATGTTCGCTTTCCAGATCCACCATTTGCCCACCGACAATCCCTCCCCCCCCAGCCGCCCCGGCCACTGACAAAACCACATCCTCCTTTTCTCTCTCAGTCAATCCAAGTGCCTCGGCCGAGCGGCTCAGTTCCTCGAATGCGGCGAGCAAAAGGCCCGGGCCTGCATTCACCGCCCTTCTTACACCGAAGTTGCGGTGGCAGGTGGGCAGGCCTCTCCTGAAATCGTCATTGTCCATTGCCGGCAGGTCATCATGGATCAGGGTATAAGTGTGGATCATCTCCAGGGCGCAGGCTCCGGAGTAAACTTGCTCGCCCTGTCCCCCGCATGCCCTGTAGGCAGTGAGCGTGAGAATCGGCCGCAGCCTTTTTCCCCCGGCGTTCAGGCTGTAAGCCATGGCCTCGGCAAGCCGGTGTCCTGCCGAACCGGCAGCAGGCCAGCTGGCGACTATATCAGCAAGGTGCCTGTCTACTGCCTCTTTTTCTTCTCTGAGATAGGCCCTGATATCCAAGTTTCCCTCGCTCCTTGTCAGTTCTCTTTATCCAGATCTTCCAGTTCGAAATCGCCTTCCACTCTGGCAATCAGTTTCTGCACCTTCTTTTCGCCTTCTTCAAGCTGTCCCCTGGCTTTCAAAGCCAATTCGACTCCTTCGGTAAAAAGCTTTATCGACTCCTCCAGGGGCAGTTGCTCATCTTCGAGGCTTTCCACTATTTCCTCGAGTCTGCGGCAGTTCTCTTCAAAGCTCTGTTTTTTCTTTTGGCTCATTTGTTTCTCCCGCTTTTCTTTTCAGCCCGGGGGGATACAACCGGCCCGGAAGGCCTGGAACTTTCAGCTTTTCTACATCAGGCTGGACTGTTTCCACCTTGCAGCCAAGCAGCCCGGAACTCAGAGTTACCTCAAGATTGTCACTGACAGCCACCTGCCGTGCATCCCGGATTATCTCGCCCGCAGGTGTACGAACCAGTGAAAAGCCGCGATCAAGCACTGCCGCCGGGTTCAGTGCGGCAAGCTGGTGACGCAGACCCTCCCACCGGGTAGAGCTTGCCTGCAGTATGTTAGACATGGCCCGGCAAAGCCTGCGGGCCAGTGATTCCTGTTGTGATTTCAAATATTTATATCGTTCGAGAAGCCTTCCCGGCGAAAGCCCACGCTCCAGGCTGTCGAACATTTGCCAGCCGTAATTCAATCTATTCTGCTGCACCCTGAGCAACCGTATTGCCAGCGCTTTCAGCCTGGCAAGCAGCTCTGCGGCGTCCGGCACGGCGAATTCGGCAGCTGCGCTGGGCGTGGGCGCGCGCAGATCGGCAACGAAATCCGCAATCGTGAAATCTGTCTCATGGCCCACGGCGCTGATTACCGGTACCGGGCATTCGGCAATAGCGCGGGCTACCACCTCCTCGTTGAACGCCCAGAGATCCTCGATAGAGCCTCCTCCACGGCCGGTGATAACTACATCCGCCCCGCCCCATTCACCGATTGCGCGGATTGCCCCGGCAATTTCATCGGCTGCTCCCTCGCCCTGAACCCGCACCGGGTAAAGCACGATGCGCACCGGGGGACAGCGCCGTGAAATCACCGAGATGATATCCCTGATCGCCGCACCGGTAGGCGAGCTTACCACTCCGACCACTGCTGGAAAAGAGGGAATCGGCCGTTTACGCTCCTGGTCAAAAAGCCCCTCGGCCTGGAGCCTGGCTCTCAACTGTTCGAAAGCAAGCTGCAGTTCACCAATGCCAACAGGCCTGAGTTCGGCGATTCTAAGCTGGTACTGGCCGCTCGGCTCGTAAACCGTAAGCTCACCCAAGGCTAGTACTTTCATCCCGTCTTCCGGCTTGAATCTCAGGCGGAAATTGTGCTGGCGGAAAAACACGCAGCGCAGGGAGGCCCCTTCATCCTTGAGGGAGAAATACATATGGCCTGAGCTGTGGTGAGTAAAATTACTTATTTCACCTTCGACCCAGACCGGCGGAAAGGTTTCCTCGATCAGGTCTTTGATTTCAGCCGTAAGTCCACTTACAGTGTAAACCTGTATTTCCAGGAATCACGCACCTTTCTTCGCAAGCGTTTTTTCTGCGGAGGTGACAGTATTTTTCATCAGCATCACTCTTGTCATCGGGCCTACTCCGCCGGGCACGGGAGTTATCTGGGAGGCCACCCGGCTTGCGCTTTCGAAATGCACATCTCCCACCAGCCTGTAACCACGCTTGGCAGACTGGTCTTCCACGCGGTTTACTCCCACGTCAATTACCACTGCGCCGGGTTTTATCCATTCACCCGGGATCATCTCCGCCCGGCCGATTGCGGCAACCACAACATCAGCCGATTTAACCACCTCCGGAAGATTCTCGGTCCTGCTGTGTGCGACAGTCACCGTGGCATTCGCACCGTCCGCTTTCTGCATCAGTATATTCGCCAGAGGCTTGCCCACGATATTGCTCCTTCCGACAATCACCACCCTCTTGCCTGACAGCTCGACCCCGCTGCGCACGAGTAATTCCTGCACTCCTGCCGGGGTGCAAGGCCGGAAACAGTCCATGCCGATAACCAGGCGGCCCAGGTTTACCGGGTGGAAGCCATCCACGTCTTTAGCCGGGCTGATTGTCTCGATCACCGTTTTTTCGCCGATATGATCCGGCAGGGGTAGCTGAACCAGAATTCCGTGAATCCGGCTGTCTGCATTCAACCGGCCCACCAAATGCAGGAGTTCCTCCTGAGTAGTTTCAGCAGGAATGTGATGCGGGTCGGAATAAATGCCAAGTTCCTGGCAATCCTTCTCTTTCATGCCCACGTAGACTTTGGAAGCTGGATCCTCTCCCACCAGGACCGAGGCAAGCCCGGGTTTAACCCCCTGTTTATCCAGCGCGGCAATCCGCTCTCTAAGCTCCTGGCGTATCAGTTCAGCAATCGCTTTACCGTCGATAAGTTTGGCGGACATGCGCTTGACTCCCCTTGAAATCTGGTTCTCGATTTAACGCTTTATTTTGCGAAACGGGAGCGCCTCCGGTGTCCCGATCGATGATCGTGTTCCAGGCAGGATAGGTTCCTCGCGGTTTCAGGTGCAGGGCTGGTCCTTATTTTCGGATAGGGGAATTTGCAGGCGTTCCACTTTCTCCGTGCGGCCGGTGGTCGGATCGACTGTCAGGAGCACTCCCATGAGCCAGAGATTGCTGTCCGCGGGCTGAAACCGGTTCGGTGTCTGGGTAATAAACCGCTTAATTGCCAACTCTTTCTTGATCCCGATCACACCGTCGATCGAGCCACATAACCCGGCATCGGTGATATATCCAGTGCCGCCGGGAAGAATTCTTTCATCCGCGGTCTGGACATGGGTGTGTGTGCCTATTACAGCAGTAACCCGACTGTCGAGATACCAACCCATGGCGATTTTCTCAGCCGTGGCCTCGGCATGAAAATCCACCACTATCAAACTCGTTTCACTTTTCAGGTTATCGATAACAGGAAGCACTGTGCGGAAGGGACAATCTATTTCTTTCATGAAAACCCGGCCCTGAAGGTTAATTACGCCCATATTAATTCCGTTCCGGGCACTGAAAACACCTGTGCCGTGTCCCGGATTGTCCGGGGGGTAATTGACCGGCCGGAGGATTTCCTGCCTGCTGTCAAGGTAGGGGTAAATTTCTTTGCGGTCCCAGATGTGATTTCCGCTGGTAATAACATCGATGCCGAAGCTTAAAAGATCCTCGGCAATCGCCGGGGTTAAGCCGAAACCCCCGGCGGCGTTCTCACCATTGGCAATGCAGAAGTCTACCTTTTTCTCCCTGATAAGGTCCGGCAACAGGGTACTGACCACTTTTCGTCCCGGGCCACCAAAGATATCGGCGATAAAGATAATCCGCACTAAATGGCTCCTTGCCTGTAAATCATTTTGCGTAATCTATTGATCGGGTTTCGCGAATCACCAGCACCTTGATCTGTCCCGGATACTCGAGTTCTTTCTCGATTCTCCGCGCGATCTCCCCGGCCATGACTTCACTGTAGGAGTCATCCACCTCCTCCGGCTTTACCATCACCCTGATCTCCCGGCCGGCCTGAATCGCATAGGCTTTCTCCACCCCCTTGAAACCATCGGCAATCTGCTCGAGGTGTTCAAGGCGTTTGATATAGGTTTCGAGAGTTTCGCGGCGTGCCCCGGGACGTGCACCGGAAAGAGCGTCAGCTGCCTGGACCAGCACGGAGATCAATGTGTCGGGTTCGGTGTCGTTGTGGTGAGAGGCGATCGCATTGATTACCTCTTCCGGTTCGTTGTATTTCTTGGCCAGTTCGATACCGATTTCAGTGTGTGTGCCCTCGACTTCGTGGTCCACTGCTTTGCCGATATCGTGAAGCAGGCCCGCTCTCTTGGCAAGATCCACATCCAGCTTCAGTTCGGCTGCCATCAGGCCGCAAAGCAGAGCGACTTCCTTGGCGTGCTGAAGGTTATTCTGGCCGTAACTGGTACGGAACTTGAGCCTTCCCAGCAGTGAAACCATCTCGGGATGAAGGCCGTGCACACCTGTCTCGTAGCAAGCTTCTTCCCCGGCCTGCTGGATTTTCTCCTCTACTTCCTTGCGGCTTTTATCGACCACATCCTCTATACGCCCTGGGTGGATACGGCCGTCAGCGATCAGCTTCTCCATGGCCAGGCGCGCGGTTTCCCGGCGGATCGGGCTGAAACCGGATAGTATCACCGCCTCAGGGGTGTCGTCGATTATCACATCTACCCCGGTGGCCATTTCGAAAGAGCGGATATTGCGGCCCTCACGGCCGATAATCCGGCCTTTCATTTCATCAGTAGGCAAGTTCAACACGGAAACTGTGGACTCGACCACATGGTCCGCGGCACAACGCTGGATGGCGAGGGTGATAATATGTTTGGCCTCTTTCTCGGCTTCACGCTTGGCTTTCTCCTTGATGTCCTTGACATACTGGCTTGCCTCCACGCGCGCCTCCTCTATGAGATTCTCGATCAGCTCGCGCTTGGCCTCCTCGGCGCTCAGACCGGCAATCCGCTCCAGACGTGCGTTCTGTTCTGTGATCAACTGGGTCAGCTTTTCATCCTTGCTTTTGACCACCCGCTCCCGAACGAGAAGTTCCTCGCTCATCCTGGCTACTTCCTTCTCCTTTTTTTCAACTATCTCGAGCTTTTTATCAAGATTCAACTCTCGCTCGTGAATTGTGCGCTGGATTCCCTCAAACTCCTTGCGTTTGCCCTCGGTTTCTTTCTCGAAATTGATCCTCGCCTGATAGTATTTCTCTTTACTATCTATTTCAGCGGCTTTTTTAATATTTTCCGCGTCCTTCTCCGCATCATCCAGCATTTTTTTGACAAGCATTCCGGTATCGCTAAGTTTGCCCTGAGCTACTTTCTTGCTCGCCCAATACCCGAGAAGGAAAACGATTACGGCAACAGCGAGTAACCCGATGAGTTGAATTAAATTACTCAATAGTACGTCCATTTATTCTCCACGTTAACTTTATCCACGTTAACTTTATTTTGATTAAGCGGTTGAAAATCAAACCGGCTCCAAGATATTTGGAATATTGAAAGCTCAACCTTTCAGCGAATGTGGTTGTAACTGCCAGGCTTTTCACTGCAAGGATTTTTTCTTTAAAGCCCATTTTACCAGGAGCTAACACGCCCGGTTTTTTCCTCCTTCCAGAGTTGTGTTGCTAAAAAGAAATCCCCGTCGCACGTGAGTAACATATTGAACCCCTAAAAAATAGGGTGGGTGCCTCCTGCCGAAATACCCAAGTCCCCGGAGTCTTGCTGGGGCATGTGGTCAAACGTCAGAGTCGGCTCCCATTTGCATATTGTCGGATCAATTTGTTAATCACGCACAGACGGGGAGAATTATTCCCGGTCTCGATGATCTTTCTTTGGGCAGATATGATTATCCTGAGAGCACTTCTTCTGCCTTGTTTCCTTCCAAATAGACTCCAATGAGGTTGATTAAGGAACTATACTTGTTTTCCAGTTCCTCACTTTTTTTCACTGCTGTCTCTCTGGCCTGAAAAAGTTCATCGGTTATCGACATAGACGCTAAAATCGCTATTTTAAGAGGATCCTGCAAACCCACCTGCTTTTTAATCATGTGCATAGTTCGATCTGCGTGTTCGGCTACCTTATTTGTGTATTCCGGTTCAGCCTGACTTTTGATACTATAAGTCTCCCCGAAAATTGTAACTCTGGTTGAGGTTGCTTTATCTTCGACCATAGCGATCTATTCGTAACCTGTCGTGATTACTGAAATTGACCCTGTGTAAGATTAAAAATTAAAGCAATTTATGTAAACAAATCAAATTTCTACCCTTTTTTAAAAATGTATATTAAACGGATCATTAAGTCAACAGGATAAATCTTCCTGGATTGGCAGCGCCGAAAAATTCCATTGTCCGGCTCCGAAAATAATGGACCAAAGGTACGTTATTCCATGGTTTCGGTAAAAACCACCTGTAGGGGCGCACGGCCGCGCGCCTCTACAGAAAACAAAACATTTTCACTATTTCAGTGTGAGCCAGCGGCTCATGACGACTGCTATGATTCCAGCTTATCAAGCTCATCCAGAACCCTGGAAATTCCCTGCTGCAGGCGCGACATTTTTTTCTCCAGTTTTTCCTTTTCGCGCCTCAACGATTCAATGCGCTCGGCAACCTGCTGTCTGGACAGCTTACCGTTACTTTCACCGGCAAGGGCACGGAACGATCTGTTCTCGGCCTGGAGGGATCCCATTGAGTCGAGAAGCTGTTTAATTTTAGATTCGAGTTTTGCCAGAGCTTCCGACATTTTCACACCCTCCTTCTATCAAAGCTGGCGTGGATGAATAATTGCCCTTTTCTCTCTTTATCGCGGCTGGATGCCGAACTTTTTCACGAGTTTTTGAAAAAGTCCGTTAAAAATTCTGTCGACCTCTTCATCCCGCAGGGTGCGATCCCTGCTCTGGAAAAGGACCGACATGGCCAGACTTCTCTTGCCCTTTGGCACATGTTCCCCCTGGTAGAGGTCGAAAACCGTGACATCGGTCACAAGAGCAGAGCCCTGCCGTATTTCCTCTATCAGTTCTGCGCAGGTGGTAGTCTCACCCACCAGAATAGAGAGATCGCGCCGGACACCGGGGAAAGGCGAAGTTTCCCTGTAAACCGGCGTGCTTATGGATGAAAGCAGGGGTTCCAGATACAGTTCCAGGAAAAAAATGTCCTCAGGGAGGTCGCATTCGCGGGCCAGGGAAGGATTTAGACGGCCGAGGAGGCCAACTTTTTCATTCTCGTGAAAAACATCCGCCGCCTCGCCAGGATGCAATACAGGCTCGGAATCCTCAGTGATCACCGGGGCCGGGAGCTTGAGTCTGGAAAAAAGCGATTCCAGCACACCCTTGAGCGCGAAGAAATCGAACTGGCGGGGAGACCCGCTCCAGTGAACGGGACACTCGCCCCCGGTAGCCGCGATCCCCAGGTGTTTCTGCTCCCCGGTTCCCTTTTCTCCAGGCTTACGAGTAAACACATTGCCGATCTCGAACAGCCTCAGATCCATATTGCGCTGGTTGATGTTGCGTTTGACACAGGCAAGCAAGGTGGAAAACAACGACGGCCTGAGTACATCCTCATCGCTGGAGATCGGGGATTCCAGTTTCATTGGCGCAAAACGGCCCGGCCCGTAGATCTTCTCAATGAACTGCGAATCGGCAAATGAAGTTGTCATCACTTCCTGAAAGCCCATCCCCGAGAGAACGTGGCGCAGGTTCATTTCCCTGTTGTAGTTCTCGCGGCCTCCGGCCTCGGGTGTAATATCCATCCGTGAGGGTACAGGGATCCTGTCGTAACCGCGCAAGCGGGCGAGTTCCTCAATCAGGTCTTCCTCGCCACTGACATCGAGAGTACGGCAAGTGGGAACTTGCACTTCAAATACGCCACCTTCTTTCTTTGCAACACGAAAATCAATCCCTTCGAGCCACTTTCTTATTTCGCTCTCATCAAACTCCACTCCAAGCATTCTCTTAACCCTTGAGGGTCGCAGCTCCACCACTTTATCCTGAATCGGCGAGGGGTAAATGTCGATAACGCCTTTGGCTACTGTGCCCGAGGAAACCTCGGCGATCAGGCGCGCCGCACGGTCCACCGCATAAGGCATCAGGCCGTAGTCCGTGCCGCGCTCGAAACGCCGGGAGGCCTCGGAAAAAAGGCCCAGAGCACGGCCTGTGCGGCGGTTGGTAACCGGATCGAAATAGGCGCATTCGAGCAGCACGCAGGCAGTATTCTCATCCACCTCGGTGAACTTATCGCCCATTACCCCGGCCACTGCCACAGGCTTTTGCGCATCCGCGATAACTGTCATCTTTGTGGTCAGCCTGCGGGCTATTTCATCAAGAGTTAAAATCGTTTCCCCTTTTCTGGCTTTTCGCACAACGATACGCTTTTCCTCGAGCTTGTCCATGTCGAATGCATGCAGCGGCTGTCCCAGCTCGAAAAGGACATAGTTGGTGACATCCACGATATTATTGATACTGCGCTGCCCGACCGCCTCCAGCCTTTCGACAAGCCAGCGTGGCGACGGCCCTACCTTGACATCGAGAATCACCCGGGCCATGTAACGCGGGCAGCCAACCGGGTCTTCGATTTTCACCGAGGTCAGGCTTTCAATTTCCATCCCTCTTTCTTCGCAATCTGAGGGCGGCAGGGTAAGGTTTTTACCGGCGAAAGGCTGCAACTCACGCGCAGCACCCAGATGGCTCCACATGTCGCCGCGGTTGGCGGTAATCTCGAGCACCAGAAGCCAGTCGTCACGGCTGATAGCAGCGGCAAGCGGCGTGCCGGGCTCGTGGCCTGAATCGAGTTCCATCAGCCCTGCGGCATCATCACTCAGCCCGAGCTCGGCTTCCGAACAGAGCATTCCGCAGCTTTCCACGCCCCTTATTTTCGTCTTCTTGATTTTGAACCCGCCCGGAAGAGTGGTCTCTTGGAGGGCCAGCGGATATAAACCGCCCTGTTTAACATTGGGCGCACCACAGACCACCTCGACATTCTCGCCTCGGCCGCAATCCACTTCCACCAATTTCAGCTTGTCGGCATCCGGGTGTGGCCTGATGCCAGCTGCACGGCCCACCACTATCCCTTCAAGCCCCTCGCCGAGATAGGACATCTCCTCAACCTCGTGGCCGCTCATGGTGAGACGCTCGGCCAGCTCGTGCGGGTCCAGATCAAAATCGATCAAACTTTTCAGCCAGTTGTAACTGATATTCATCCGACTTTTTCGCCGTTACATGTTGGTATATTTAAAACTGTGAAAGAAAATTGACATCCGATTCAAGGAAAAGCCTGACGTCGTTTATCCCGTGAACGAGCATGCAGATTCTGTCGATACCTAGGCCGAAGGCGAATCCGGTCCAGCGCTCTTGATCGTAGCCTACCGCCTTGAAAACATTGGGGTTCACCATGCCGCAGCCGAGAAGTTCGAGCCAGCCGGTTCCCTTGCATACCCTGCAACCCTTCCCGCTACAGAACACGCACTGGCAGTCCACTTCTGCGCTTGGCTCGGTGAACGGAAAAAAGGATGGGCGAAAGCGGAGTTTTCCCGCCGGGCCGAAAAGCTGCACAGCAAACTGTTCGAGAGTGTACTTGAGGTCGCCGAAAGTGACGTGTACATCTACATAAAGGCCCTCAACCTGATGAAAGACAGGGCTGTGGCTGGCATCCGGAGTGTCCCGGCGGAAAACGCGACCAGGTGAGATGATCCGCACCGGGGGCTTGTGTGCCTGCATGTGACGTACCTGTACCGGGGAGGTGTGGGAACGAAGAAGAAGTCCGCCCTCAAGATAAAAAGTATCCTGAACGTCCCGGGCAGGATGGTCAGCGGGCGTATTCAGAGCTTCAAAATTGTGAAACTCATCCTCTACCTCGGGACCCTCGGCAAGGCTAAAACCCATGGAAAAGAAAATTTCATTGATCCACGCCGTGGTCTGGTTCAATGGATGGATCGAACCGGTCCAGGGCTTAAAGCCGGGCAGGGTGACATCCATCCTGTGTTTGGCAATTTCGCGGTCGAACTGCTCGCTTTCCAGTTCCGCCTCGCGGGCCTTGATAAGGCGGTCGATTTCTTTTTTAAGCTCGTTAGCACGCTTGCCAAGCACCGGCCGCTGCTCAGAAGAAACCCGTCCGAGGCTGTGAAGGATCTCCGTGACTGCTCCCTTGCGGCCCAGATACTCCAGGCGCAAGGTTTCAAGTTCCTCCAGGCTTTTCGCCTCACTTATGCGCTCTGGTGCCTGGTTTGCAAAAGTTTCGATCTTTTTCAGATACGCCGACATTCTATCGACCTTTTGCTTAGAAAATGTTTTTTCTCCAGCAAGCCAAATAGAGGTCCCTGCTGATCCATACCATAATGCCTGCCATCCTCCCGGAGATTATTATCCAAGAGCTTCCGGAAACGAAAACAGCAATCCGAATGCACTTGTGCTATGACAACTTTTATCTGGTAAACTAATTCGGGAAAAAAGAATGGCTGATAGATCAGCACCCGGCCGCAAACACGTCCAGGGTCGGGAAAAGCAGGAAGGCCCTATTTTCCCTGTGCTGCCTTGACAAGTAACTCGAATCCCTCTGGATCGTTTATTGCCATATCCGCAAGAACCTTGCGGTTGATTTCAATCCCTGCCTTGTTCAGGCCCGCCATAAACCGGCTGTAGGAAAGACCGAACTGGCGTGCCCTGGCATTGATTCTCTGGATCCAGAGAGACCTGAAATCACGTTTTTTCTGTTTCCGGTGAATGTACGAGTATCGCAACGCGCGGTCAACCGCCTCGCGAGCCGTACAAAACAGCTTACTCCGTGCTCCCCGGTAACCCGAGGCCGCCTTGAGTACCTTCTTTTTCCGCCTGTGTGAGGCAACATTGGATTTTACCCGCGGCATGGTATTCCTTTCATATTATTCGATAAACTTTCTTCTCCAAATTTAAAATCTCGCTGAGCAGGCTTTCGCGCTGCTCCTTTTCAAAGCTTAATCATTACTAGTAAGGCAACATTTTATCGATTCTGGACTTGTCCTTACGGTCTATCAGGCCTGCTGAGCGTAAGGAACGCTTGCGCTTAGGCGATTTCTTGGCCATGAGATGGCTGGCAAAAGCTTTCTTTCGCTTTATCTTGCCGCTTGAGGTCCTTTTAAATCGTTTCGCCGCCGCTCTCAATGTTTTGATTTTAGGCACATTTACTCCTCGCTCATAAAACTTTGACTTAACCCGAAGGTGAAATTAACTGTAAACAAACTCAGGACAAAGACTTGGGAGTGAGGATCAAAATCATGTTCCGGCCTTCCATTTTTATCTCGCCTTCCCGGTCGGCAAGGTCAGAAACCTCGTCATAGACCCGCTGCAGAATCCTTTCCCCAAGATCTTTGTGCACCACCTCACGTCCCCTGAAAACCATGGTAATTTTGACCTTATCGTGCTTCTCGAGAAACTTGCGGGCGTGTCTCAACTTGAATTGCAAATCGTGCTCGTCTATTTTGCTCCGCAGCTTAAGTTCTTTCATCTGAATCACATGCTGCTTCTTTTTGGCCTCTCTGGCCTTTTTATTCTCCCGGTACTTGAACTTACCGTAGTCCATGATACGGCATACCGGGGGACGAGCGGTTGGAGCAACCTCAACAAGATCAAGGTCTCGCTCCAGTGCACGCTGCCGGGCCTCCTCGAGTGGAACCACACCGACCTGTGATCCATCACTGTCAATGAGACGTACCGGCGAAATACGAATCTGCTGGTTTACACGAACGTTTTTAGTAACCACATGCCTCCTAAAGGATTTGATTGGAAAACGTGGCGAAAATTGCTCCTAAAATAACCGGGGTGAACTGTCCATAGCTCAATCACAAAAAAAAGCGGACAAAATAATCCGCTTAATTTGGCCTAACCAAACTACCTTCTCAGAACAGCCTTTTTCCAACACTCCTGCGCGGCGAGGCTCCATTATCCACTTTAAGCTCAGTATCCTCCAGCAGTCATTTTTTTCGCCCCTTTTGGAAACAAGCGCTCCAAAAGGCTTATATGTTACTGAGTTCCGAGGTTAAAATACTATCCGAGAAAAGCTTTGTCAACATTTTTTCCTCTCATGTCCGTTTTCAACGATTAAGCTTGACTTTGCCCCCTCTGGAAGTATACTATCACTTCAAAAAAATCTGCCTTTCTTTTTTCCTTTCCTCAAAGAAAGCATTGCCTATCTTGGGCTGAGAAATAAAAATACTTTCCCTTTTCTTTCAACAAAAGACCGTCTTTTCCAATGTGTTAGGTCTGTGTAATCATTTTACTTTGTTAGCGATTAAACTGTTTTAAGCTTTGTCAATTGTATGTTAGGTTTTGCCTTTCGAAAACCTTTTGCACAGCCTATTGCGCAACCTCGCCCCGCGGCGATTTCGTTGATTAACAGACAAGCCTTTGTATCGCTCTATTACTTGAAATTTGGCTGATATATGTTCGAGCCGTTATTGGCAGAGGTTCCTGAGCGCGAGCTAATCTCGGAATTTAACTTCACAGTGGGCTTTTTTCTTGCCTGATAACCACTTAAAATTTAACCGTGATTTTTCAGTCGTGGTTATCTGGAAACAAGCTAATTCCATCCTTTTATTTCCTCTCCGGAGTTAACACATGTCAGAGACTATTTCTCACGACATCCTTGTACTCGGCAGCGGGCTTGCCGGCCTTCGAGCTGCTCTGGCGGCGTCAATTGCCACGAAAGGCAAAATAGATATTGGCCTGATGAGCAAGGTGCAATTGATGCGATCTCACTCGGTAGCAGCCGAGGGGGGCACAGCCGCGGTTTTACGCGAGGAGGAGGGCGACAGTCTGGATCTTCACGCCTGGGATACCGTAAAGGGCAGCGATTTTCTCGCTGACCAGGATACTGTTGTGCGTTTTGTCAGGAGTATGCCCGGGGAAATCCTTCAGTTGGATCACTGGGGGATCCCCTGGAGCAGGAGACCCGACGGCCGTATTGACCAGAGAGCGTTCGGGGGCCACAGTTTCCCGCGCGCAACCTATGCTGCGGACAAGACAGGTTTTTTCGAGATGCAGGTCCTCTACGACACGCTCACCAGATACGAAAACACGACCCGTTACGATGAATGGTTTGTCACCTCGATACTCACCGAGGACGGCGAGTTCAGGGGCCTGAGCGCGATAGACCTGGCCACAGGGGAATTTCACGTAATACTCGGCAAGGCTTTGATAATCGCCACTGGCGGCGTGGGACGCGTCTCAGGTTTCACCACCTATTCCCATTCCGTGACCGGGGATGGGATCGCTATGGCCTACCGGGCGGGAATCCCGATCAAGGACATGGAGTTCATCCAGTTCCACCCCACCGGCCTGATCCCCACGGGTATCCTGATGACCGAGGGATGCCGGGGTGAGGGCGGCTATCTGCTGAACAAAAAAGGCGAACGGTTCATGGAGGGATACGCTCCCGGGAAAATGGAACTTGCCCCGCGGGATATCATCTCCCGGGCGATGATCACCGAAATTAACGAGGGCCGGGGCTTTGAGGGAGTAAACGGGCTGAATTACGTCCACCTGGACCTTCGCCACCTGGGAGCGGACAGGATTAACGAGCGGCTGGGCTTTATCCGCGAACTGGCGATGAAATTTGTCGCTGTAGACCCGGTATACGAACCGATCCCGGTACGCCCGGTTTTTCATTACGCAATGGGCGGAATCCACACGGATATCAACGGAAAAACCCCGTTGAAAGGTGTCTGGGCTGCCGGGGAAGCCGCCTGCGTGAGCATGCACGGCGCCAACCGGCTCGGCACCAACTCCACCGCCGAGTGCCTGGTCTGGGGCAAAATCACCGGGGAGGAGGCGGCGAAATATGTCCAGGGTGTTACCGGCGAGGTAAAAATGCCCCGGGATGCTGTAGCCAAAGCACGGGCTTACCTTTACAATGATATTTTGAAAAGAGAGGGCAAGGAATCGATCTACGAGATACGCCAGCAACTGCGCAGAAACGTGGATAAGAACCTCGGTGTTTACCGCACCGGAGAGAGTTTGAAAGAAGGCTGCCGGAAGATGGCCGAACTCAAAGAGCGCTATCTGAAAATTTCCGTTCGCGACAGGAGCAGAGCTTACAATATCGACCTGATGTACACCCTGGAACTTGGTTTCATGCTCGATGTGGCGGAGGTGGCTTTCATCGGCGCGCTCAACCGTGAGGAATCCAGGGGTGGACACGCGCGGCTTGATTTTGCCAAGCGCGACGACGATAAATGGCTCAAGCACACAATGGCCACCTTTTCAACCGAGGGACCTAAACTCGATTTCTCGTCGGTGGAAATTTCCATGTGGAAACCAGTGGAAAGAAAATATTAGGAGGCAGGCAATGAAGTTTCCGGAACTTAAATCCAAAATATACCCGAATAACCTGGGTCTGCCTGGCTGGGTCTATGCGGGCAGGTATGGATTCGAGAGGTACATGTATACCTTGCAGAGAATTACCGGCCTGGGAGTCCTGCTCTACCTGCTGATGCATCTGCTGGTCACAGGCCAGAAACTGGACCAGACGCGATGGGAATGGGTAATGGAGCTGGTAACAAAGGGACCGCTGCCGATCGGGGAATTCCTGGTTTTCGTGGCGGCGGTATTCCACGCGTTAAACGGGATCAGGCTGCTGCTGACCCATTTCGGCTTTCTGATGGCCAGGCCGGCACGGCCGATTTATCCCTTTACCGTGGCTGCGCTCAAACAGCGCTGGGCCGTGTATCTGGTATTCGTGGTGACAACAGTGGTTGTCGGCTACGGGGCCTATGAATTCTTCTTAATCGCACAACACTGAGCAATCTCAACAGGAGCGTAAAATGCGGGAATCCACACTCTGGATGTTGCACCTGCTTGCCGGGGCCGTGATGCTGGTGGTGCTCGGGATACATTTCGGTGTAATGCACACCGGAGAACTATTCGGGATACCCAGCGAGGAAGTTCTCACCTTCGCATCGGTCGACGCCCGCTCGGGTATGTCATTTTACCTCGTTATCTACCTGATACTGCTGGCGGCAGCCCTTTATCACGGACTTTACGGCCTCAGGTCGATTGTCTTCGAAATGTCCTTTATCGGACCTGGTGTGAGGAAGGCAATCAGCTTTATTCTGGTGCTGGGTGGATGGGGGTTCTTTTTCTATGGCGCCTATGCGATAATCGCCGGTTTTGTTGTCTGAAGGAGTAAAAATGTCTGACAAAAACACAAAAGCGAATCAGGATTATGTGGGCAAGGAAGTCGTGTTCCGGGTTCTCAGATACGATCCCGATAAGGACATAGCCCCCTATTTCCAGAGTTTCAAGTTGAAACTGGAACACGGGATGACCGTGCTGGATGCGCTGATGCGGATCAAGGAGACCCAGGACCCGTCCCTTTCCTACCGTAAATCGTGCCGGATGGGTATCTGCGGGTCATGCGCGATGATGGTCAACGGGTTTCCCGAACTTACCTGCCAGACCCAGGTCAGTGAATACGATCTCGATAAAACGATCGAGGTGCGTCCGCTTGCCAATTACCCGATTCTCCGGGACCTGGTGCCCGACCTGCGTGATTTCTTCCTCGCCCATGAAAGCATCAAGCCCTATATTCTCCGCAGGGACATGGAGGAACTGGACAAACCCACCGGTGAGTTCGCCCAAAGCCCTGAAGAGCTGGAACGGTATCTCCAGTTCGCCTACTGTATCAAGTGCGGAGCCTGCCTGGCCGCCTGTCCCACCAATGCCACGGATGCCAATTTCACCGGGCCCCAGGCCCTGGCAGCGGCATACCGCTACGTGGCCGATTCCAGAGACGAGGGGCTGGAGGAGCGCCTGGCGGCCCTGGATGGACCCAATGGAATCTGGCGCTGCCACTATGCAGGTGCCTGCTCCGAGGCCTGTCCAAAGGGAGTAGACCCCTCCCTTGGAATCCAGCTTCTCAAAAGGGAAATTTTCAATTGCCGCGTCCTTGGTAAAAAGAAACGCCCCGCGCCTGTTGCCGAGACTCCAGAGGGCGTGGAGCGAAGGGAGGATATCCCGCAGGCTCCCGAAAAGACTGTCCGGGAATAAACCACTCCATAGGTTGTGGAAATGCCTGCCCCATACACCACGGGGATTCTAAAAAACAAACAATCCTGTCAGCTAAAAACAGCCTTCCCGTGCTGAATTGAGATGGTAATTCCTGAACAAGAAGAAACCGAGAAAGAGGCCTGAAAAATCATAGGGGGGACCGCTCAGTCCAGCAATTCCTGGTAGATTTTTTTCAACTGCGATATCACGACCGGCATTGAGTGATTCCGAATGACCCATTCCCGGCCTTTCCGCCCGATATCTTCCCACTGATCCCTGTGCTCGACTAAAAAAGATATTGATTCTGCAATCTCCTCGACTGTAAATCCCCTCAGTACAGGCGGATCTTCCGGGTAGCTCTCACTATCCTGCGGAAATGCCGAAATCAAAGGTTTGCCGCAGGACAGTGCTTCAAGGCTTACCAGGGACATTATCGGCCGTTCGAACTGATCCAGTACGATATCAGCCGCATTGTAATATGATACCAGCCTTTTGTGTGGCACGGCAGGAATAAAATACGTCCGTTTCAATCCAAGTTTTTTAATAATATCTGCTATTTTTTGCTGGTCCGGGCTGTGAGATTTATGTTGGATAAGGTAGAGGCTTAAAGGATACTTTGTCTGCAACTGCTGGAAAGCGTATAGCAATCGTTCATTATGTTTTATACTCTGGAACCTTGTGGGATGGAAAAGTTTGATTGTCAAGTCATTTTCTCCAAACGGAGATTGAACTTCCCTGGGCCGAAAGTGGTTCACATCGATTGGATTTGGCAGAAAAGTCACCTTTTCCAGCGGGATCCCAATAGCGGCTACCCGGTCCAGAAGATCCGGAGTGGAAACTAATATTCTTTTTGTTTTGTGCATTGCCCTGCGCAAAAGTTTAGAGTAAAGGGAATTACCGGAAGCCACTTCGAGCAGGTCACTGCCGTGGAAGTGCGAGACTTCTAACTTATTCAAAAACATAAGAAGGATGTTGTACAAAGCGTGCGCATGGAATATGTCGCTATTACGGTACCTGCCCAGAAGCCTGCATATCAGTATCAGGTGGGTCAACACACGGAACCGCTGGCGAATAATATCGATTCCCGGTTCTTCCGGCACATCGGTATCACCACTCTTGGGCATGAGCAGCAGCCTGGAGTCAATTCCCGCTTCTCTCAGGCCTTGTGTCAGAGTTCTCGCAACATTGGCTATATCACCTACCTGGATTACTTTCATGGTACACTCCTGTAATTTTTCTGCCACGGAAAATCCAGAACTTCAAGGAGGCCTGCCCGGCCTTAAACCTGTCATCTTCTTAACCTGCGTATCAGACCCAGCCCCTTCTGTATAACCGTGGCTCTTATTCTCTTAAACGGCTTTGAGTAAACCCTGTAAAGCCGGAATGCGCCGCCCCATTTGGCCTTGAACTGGTAAATACCCTTCTGTTTGGGATCAGCGCTTTCGGGCTGGGGAACCACTCCGGCCAGATCGTAAAGCCTGTCCCCTCTCTGATGCCCCCAGCGCATGACTTCCCACTTAAGCAAGTCCGAACTGTAGAGTTTGGCCTGACGGGCTTTTTCAGACTGAACCGAACCCCATTCAATCAGCACTCCTCCCCAGCGCCAGACGCCGAGCCCTCCGAGAAGATCGTTATCGCGATAAGCGCAAAAAATTTCAAGCATTCCAGCAGGGTGAAGGTTACGCCAGAGTTCTGTGATATTCCTCAGTGTCGGTCCACGGAGGCCGATCGATCTGCGGCAATCGCAAACAAATTCGTGGTACTTGCCAAGCTCGGATTCGTTTTCCAGCCTTTCCACCCTCAGGCCGTTTTCAAAAGAACGCCTAATGGATTTTCTGGCCGATTGTTTGAGATTCTGCCAGAGTAAATCTTCATCCGGCCGCAGATCCACCAGAAACGTCGCCTGCTCTCTGGGCTCATAACCTCGTTGACGGCTGAAATAATCAGCCAAATTGCTCGGATCAGCACCCTCGTATATGCTGTTGTAGGCCCAGTCAATTAAAACTATTCCGGTCTCCCGGCAAAATCGTTCCACCTCGCTGAGAAGCTCTTCGAAAACTTTCTCTCTGTCATTTTCACAGAGAAAGACAGGCCCTGCCTGCCATCTGATAGTGGCGGCCATTCGGTCGGCCACAGAGGTTAAAAGCCGCTCGAAGGGTTTTTCAATCATATGGCGATGGAAAGAAGATTCACGTGTCAGGCGCAACAGTGCGAGCGTTTTCCCACTCTCCTCCTCCACCCGGAAAAAAACGCTCCGCAATCCCAGGTACCCTTTCAGGAAAGACGCCCAGCGGGAAGTCTGATAGATGTTCCCTCCCTCAGCGCCCGCAACCATTGAATCCCAGCTGTTTTCATCCACTGAATTGAAAATTTTTACTTTCAATGTGATTATTTCCAGTAGGTTTTCACAACCTTGATTGAAAATTCCTCGCACCTGCTAAATCGGCAATCTTACGGAATGATTCCAAAACCGCTACCTCTAGAATGATTTAATCATGAAATCATTGAGGGAAACCGCCTGGTTAAAGGCACCAGGGAACTAGTTCTAGCAAATCCTTGCCAGAAATCTCTCAGATGATGAGCCGTTGTTCGCAAAAGGTTATTTTATGATATTTTTGCTTCCGAGCCGAACTTAATCGGAAAAATGAACTGCCCCGCAGCAGAGCCGCGGGGTATCAGTGTGATTTTTGTGTGAATCCCTGAAATCCGTGATCCCGATTTCGGGTACCAAACCCCAACTGTTTAATATAACACCCCCCTGTCTCCCCCCTTGATAGGGGGGAATTTGGAATGTTCCCCCTTGATAGGGGGGAATTTGGAATGTTCCCCCTTGTTAGGGGGGAATTTGGAATGTTCCCCCTTGTTAGGGGGGAATTGGAATGTTCCCCCTTGATAGAGGAGAATTGGAATGTTCCCCCTTGTTAGGGGGGAATTGGAATGTTCCCCCTTGATAGGGGGGAATTGGAATGTTCCCCCTTGTTCGGGGGGAATGGCGGCTCTCAAGCACGATCTGAAATAAGATCACCAGGTTTAAATCCCCTTCTTTCCGATTTGTGAAGGATGAAAATAAATATTGTATGTGTCACACGGCAACTCTATGAAAACAAGGATAAAACTATCAAGCAATTTACCCAGGAGCAAGCTCCGAGGAATTCTTTCCGATTAAAAGTATATTTCTATAGCTTTTAACTATAAGACGCAATAAAATAATATAGGGGTATCCCCTTGACTGGAGTAGACACAACATGTAGTATATTTAACCATGG
>CAZJQI010000054.1:0-29170 GCA_964548275.1 uncultured Gemmatimonadales bacterium | reverse complement strand
CCGGCTGTGCTCCGGCGATAAAGGTGAGGACCTGGGTTGCACTGTTGAAAAGGGTGTCAGTGATCTCGGTGGAAGTGAAATCGTAGCTAAGCGAGTCGCCGTCTGGATCAAGGGCGGAAACGAGAAGTTCTAGCCTTTCTTCTGGCTGTACGAACTGGTTGGGAATGAAAGTCAACCTGGGAGGCTGGTTGGTGTTATTTACTGTAATTGCTACAGTTGTCTCAACAGTGTTTTCAGCCGGGTCTTTCACCCTGACCGGGATCGAATAGCTGCCGGCTTGGTTGTGGTCCGGGGCAAAGATGAAAGTACCGGTCAGCGGGTCGAGGGATGCGCCCAGAGGCAGGCTGTCCGCTTCGTAGCTTAGAGCATCACCTCCGGAGTCGACCGCAGCTACGACGAACGATAGACGCTCCCCCTCGGATACCTCCAGGTCTGAAATTGGGAAAATTATCGGGGGAACGTCCTTATCCGTGACCTGGACGGTGAGGTCACGGCTTGCGCTGAGGCTGCCGTCGGTGGCCACGAAGCGGAAAGTATAGCCGCCCGACTGCGTATAATCCGGCCTGAAGGTGAACCTGCCGGTCGCTGGATCGAAATCGGCGTTGTGTGGCAGAGAGCCGGCATAAACCACTACCGGGTCTCCGTTAGGGTCTTCGGTCAAAACTGTCAGATTAAGGAGGCCACCCTCCTCCAAAAGCATTTTAGTGACTGTGTCCTCAAACACCGGCGGGAGGTTCACCGGAATAGCCGTTACTTCCACGGTGAGGGCCACCCGTAAGCGGTCGGTCGCTCCCGCAGGGTCGGTAACCGTAAACTCGGTCCGGAAAGTACCGGCATCATCTTCAGAGGGCGTCCAACTGAAGGCGAAAGTCGTGTCCGTCGCCCGGGTAATGCTTGCCCCAGTGGGGAGACCGGCTGCAGTTAACTCGAGTTGTTCACCGTCTGGGTCCCCGGCGGTGATCTCGAAAACCATCGACTGGCCGGCTGTGGTTTTCTGGTTGGCCAGCTTGTAGAACCTCGGCGCGCGGTTGCGGTCGACAACGGTGATATTAACGGTTTCCTGGTCCGTGGCACCCAGGCGGTCGGCCACGGTAAACTGGACTGCATAAGTGCCCGCCTGGTCGTAATCCGGCCTCCAGGTGAAAGCAAGGCCCTGGAACGAGGCACCTGCAGGAAGTGGCCCCGTCTGATACGTCAGAGGGCCGCCTTCAGGATCACGGGCTTGGACTACGAAGGTTAATTGCTCGCCCTCGCTTATTGACCAGTTTGCTGCAACGTCAATCTCAGGAGGGAGGTTGGCCTTGACTTCCAGGCCGGTGGGGAAAGAGACTTGGATACCGGAAACCGTCAGAATGAGTTCACGCCTGCCAGGGGCTGCATCGCTGTCCACAGTCAGCAGCAATATTACTTGATTTGGTCCCTTATAATCCTGACCGATCACGTTGATCCCGGTCCCCGAAAAGGAAGCTGAGAAATCCTCCGTGAATCCCTTGCCGTTTAAGGCTACATAGAGGCTGTCCGTGCCTTGTTCCAGGTAGAAAGGTTTGATCTCCAGGACTTTCGGAAGTTCACGCACCTCCAGCAGGCTGCCTCCGGTTCCAGTTTCCCCGTCGGGATTGACAACCGAAACGTCCCGGTTACCCGAAACGGCCCCCGCAGATACTGTGACTTTTGCCGAAAGGTTCTGCGAGTCGATGAACTCTGTCTGCGAGACTAAAATCCCTCCACCACTTATTGTCACTTTGGCGCCAGGGGAAAAGTTCTCCCCGGTTACCGTGATCACAGAGTCCACAGCCTCCTGGTACAGGTATGAGGGGGAAATCGCCGTGATTTTAGGGCGTGTTATCAGTGGTATTACATTGACGGACACCGGAATTATTATGGTGGGGCTGTCCGGATCGTCGCTTGCTAAAGTGATGCTTGCACTGTCGGAACCAGTGGCGGACGGAGTGTAGGTAATGGCAACGACAAGGCTATCCCCCGGATTGATAGAGGCCGAGGTGGGACTTACCGTGAAAGCGGAGTTGTTACTCGTAATGCTGTTAATTGCCAGAGGTGTATTTCCTGAGTTGGCAATACTGAAGGATGCAGTTGCCTGACTGCCGAAAGTCACTTCGCCCATATCTATAGAAGTAATCGACAAAGAGATATCAGGGGCTACAACCGGGGTGACTCCCTGCTGAAAATCGGTCAGCGAGTGAACGGGAGCTGAATCGGTTGCAATACACTCTTCATTGCCTTGAATTATTCCAATGCCTTTAGCCAGAATCAGGTTCATAACTACATCCTTCTCTCCGTCATCCACATACTCAATTAACGTCATAGTAATGCAATCCTCAAAGGTACCATAGGGCACACTCACCGGGCCCGACCGGTTAACTACCACCTGGAATTTTGAATTATCAACCTCCGGCATACCAGTATCCTCTCCGACGCAATGTAATATCACCTCAGTGGTTAAGATATCACCCGGCGTGGTGTTGGCCGTGCCCATAAGCACAGGGGGATCCCACTTGGCATAATCGGCAAAATTGTCGTGGGTCATGTGAACGGACGCCCAGAAGAGGCTATCACCCCTGCTGATAAAGTAATACCTGACATCAGTATTTTCCGGATTCGGGTTAACCGTCCAGGCCTTTTCATAAGCAGTGACATTATCAAGCCAATCCAATTCGACTGTCCGGGTTATCTCAGCCCGGGAGCCGTCATCGTAGGTGAAAACATCGCCGATATTAAGCGGCATGTAGGCAGGAACGTCGATAAGCTCAACACCGCCGCTCTGGTAGTCTACCAGTGAGTGAACAGGAGCCAAGTCGCTTGCATTATCCACTTCAGCCCATTGAATTATTCCAAGACCTTTAGCCAGAATCACGTTCAAAATCTCACTCCCATCTTCTTCATCCGAACACTTTAAAAAGACGGTCATAGTAACGCAATCCTCAAAGGTGCCATAGGGCACACTCACCGGGCCCGACCGGTTCACGACCACCTGAACGGTTGATGAATCATCCTCCACCACCGGCAAACCAGTATCCTCATCGAAGCCATAATTTGTTATCCGCATAGTGGTTAAGGTATCACCCGGTATGGTGTTGGCCGTGCCCATCAGCGCAGGGGGATCAAACTTGGCATAATCGGCAATATTGTCGTGGGTCACGTGTAAGGACGCCAGGAAGAGGCTATCACCCCTGATAATGTAGTAAAACCTGACATCAGTCATATCCGGATTCGGGTTGATCGTCCAGGCATATTCATAAGCGGTGACATTATCGAGCCAATCCAATTCGACTGTGCGGGTTATCTCTGCTCGGGAACCGTCATCGTAGGTGAAAACATCGCCGATATTAAGCGGCATGTAGGCAGGAACGTCGATACTCCCGGCCAGTTCAGGTATCTGACCCTCAATTCTGGCAGGCAGAAAAGCGGCGAGAATCAAAATTCCGGTTGCCAGAAATCCTCTGGTTGAACGCTGAGCAAAGTTTGCGGATAGCATCGAACCCTCCAGTTACACTGTTGGAATCCTTGTAAATAGGGCAGCTATTCATCTCACTGCAACCCGTGTTCTTTATTTTGCCGTGTGTGAAGATGGATTGTGAGGTGTTTGCTTGGAAACGTCTACACGCCGAGTATCTATCCCGCCAGGGTTTGCAATATCAATTGTAAATAAATCACCTGCCAGGATACATTCCCAGTATTCAAATTTATCGTCAGGTCTTTCTACCAGGTCCAACTTCCTATGGCATTTGTTATTTGTGCTGCGGCCACACAGGGGGCATTTATCCACTTTTAACTTTACACCTTTGAGAGTTACCGAAGTTGACACTAATAGATGTGTGATTCCCAAAAGCCTTAGTAACCGTGAATCAATCGATTTGTGGAGAGCCTGTCCGATGTGCTGTTTTGCCGGGTCTTCTAAACAAAATTAACGATTCGCGGTGAGTGTGTCAAAATGAACTCGATTGAACTAGCAAAAATCTGTAGTTGTTATCCTAGATGCCTAACTAGGGTATACATAGATTCTTTGTAATACTTTTATATAGCAGTATTGCGTTATAAAACAACTCCTTACTTAGACCTGTAACTGTCTTATTTACAGGGAGTTAAATTATTTTTCCAGGATTTCCTGGGGTGTTACATGGTTTCTATGTAACACTCCTCACATTCTCCAGCATATCGACCGGACTGCGAACATCCGTTGTAGATTAATCGTTTTGCTCTGGACTAACAAGAGTTATGTTTGCCAAAACGGGGAAAAAGAGACACTTCTCCTTTAAATTCAACACCTTAGGTCGGATTAGAAAATCACTTTTAATCTTTATATGGTTAATTCGGCTTCCAGTGTAAAGAGAATCCGTTTCAAGGAAGATTTATGATAATCTTATTGATGAAAGATAACCTGGAAAGATTATCCTGTCCGGCTTCCGGGAGTTTTACTCTGCTCGATATCCTCGGATCGCAAAACCTCTGCAATCTCATAGACCGGCTCCCGGAGATAGGTCAGGCCGCTGGTGAGCATTTCTCCGATCAGTCCTGTGGAGATAAGCTGGATCCCGCCTAACATCAGGAAAACAGCAAACAGGAGCAGGGGAACCCGTCCGCCGATATTTCCGTAGAGCAGCCAGTAATACACGAAATAGCAGCCGATAGAAAATCCTACCAGAGACAGCAGAGTGCCGATTGTGCCGAAAAAATACAGGGGACTTTTCGTATAGCGGTTGAGGAAAAGCACGGTGATCAGATCGAGATATCCCTTGACAAAACGGCCGGCCCCGAATTTGGAACTGCCGAATCGCCGCTTGTGATGCCGGACCTTGATCTCGGTGACCCGGAAACCTTTCCAGTGGACCAGGGCGGGAAGATAGCGGTGAAGTTCGCCGTAGACTTTAAGTGAGCGTGCCACGTCTCCGTGATAGAGCTTGAACCCGCAGTTGAAATCGTGAAGGCGGATGCCGCTGGCCAGCGAGGTGACAAAATTGAAAAGCCTGGAAGAAAGCCTCTTGGAAAGGGGGTCCTTTCGCTTGAATTTCCAGCCTGAGACCAGATCGTAACCCTGGTTGAACTTGTCGATAAAGGCGGGAATTTCTGCCGGGTCGTCCTGAAGGTCCGAATCCATGGTAAAAACAAGTTCGCCGCAACTTGAGGCAAAACCTGCGCTCAGGGCGGACGACTTGCCGAAATTCCGTCTGAAACGGATCACCCTCACCCGTGAGTCTTTCCGGTAAAGGGCGCAGAGGGTTTCGAACGAACCGTCCGTGCTGCCGTCATCGATAAATATCAGCTCGAAAGATTTGTTCAGGGCCTCCAGCTGCTCGCAGAGTTTTTCATAAAGTATGCCCAGCGATTCCCGCTCGTTTAAAACGGGAATCACCACGGATATCTCAACAGCAGTTTTGGATTCAACCCTTCGGGTTTCCATTTCAGAGAATGCTTCTTTCTATGTAGATTCTTTGCAGGATACCGAAAGACACGTAACAGGTCAGCAGAAACGAGCCTCCGTAGCTGAAAAGGGGAAGAGGCAGGCCGGTTATCGGCATCAGGCCCACGGTCATCCCTACGTTTATGATTATATGGCCAAAGAGAAAGCTCGCAATGCCGATCGCAGTGAGGCTGGCGAAGCTGGTCTTCGTAATCCTGGCAAGCTCGATAATGTGATTCAGCAGGAGAAAGAAAAGCACGAGCACCACAGCCACACCGATAAAGCCGAATTCCTCCCCCACGAGGGGAAAGATAAAATCCGTATGCTGAGCAGGGAGAAAGGCGAGATTTTTCTGCGTACCCTCAAGGTATCCCTTGCCGAACAGCCCCCCGGACCCGATCGCCACTTTGCTCTGGATAATCTGCCAGCCCGAGCCCTGGGGATCGCGCTCCGGCTGAAAGAAAGCAAGAATCCTGTTTTGCTGGTAAGCCTTGAGATAGTTCCAGAGAGGTGAGGTCAGGATGCCGGTCAGAAGGTTGGCCAGGGTAAAAATCACCGCATCCATCAGGTAGATTCGGTTATATACGATAAGGATGCAGAGGAAAATGAAGAACAGGCCCCAGAGCGGAAGGCGAAGTTCGCCAAGCTGGGTGACCAGGGCAAGGAAAAAGCTGATAATCGGGCTGATCAGCAGGAAAAGATAAATCAGCGGCACGCCAGCCCAGTAAAGCATTCCAAAAAGGATGAAAAAAAAGACTATCGAAGTGCCCAGATCGGGCTGCAGAAGGATCAGGACGGCCGGCAGTGCAACTATCAGAATCGGAATTACCAGATCCTTGAGAGAATCGATCCGCTTTTTGCGGTTGGCGATAAAACAGGCCAGGGCGGCGATTGTGGTGATCTTGGCCAGTTCGGCAGGCTGAATGTTGATATTCGTGCCAGGCAGGGTGAACCATCTCTCCACTCCCTGGCCAGTCAACAGAAGGGCAATCAGCGAGACCAGGATCAGCCCGTAGAGTATGTATGAGACAGCCTCGATGGTGCGTACTGTAAATGCGCTCGAAAGCACCAGGCCAATCAGCACCAGAACCAGCCAGAGAAGCTGGCGCTGGTAATAAATGACGCCGCTTGCCTTGGTTGTCTGGATCTGGTCGGCACTGAAAATCATCAGCACACCGAATATGGTGAGCAGGAAAACCAGGCTCATCAACAGCCAGTCATATTTCTTGATCCACATTAATTCCCCGCGGTTGGATTGGTTGATGAGATTTTCGCCGCTTCAGATTGCGCCCGGTCAGCCTTTATTTCTATATAGGCCAGGATCAGGTCACGCACATAGCGGGCCACAGCCGAGCCATGCAAACCGTGCTCGACCACCGCGGAAGCCACGATTTCCGGCTCGTCCGCCGGGTAGAAACCAACAAACAGTCCATGGTCATCGCCGTGTGGATTCTGAGAGGTACCGGTCTTGCCAGCCATTTTGCGTTCATGGCCCCAGAGCCTGCTGCCCCTGGCCGTGCCGAGAGGGCTATTGACCACACCGGTCAAGGGCTCGCGCAGCATTTCTATATGCTCGGGCGCAAAGTCTATATCGGCAAGCCGGTAGTTTTCAACCTTTCCCTTGAGAAGGTGGGGCCTGAAACGCTTGCCAGCAGTACATATGGTTGCATAAAGGTTGGCAAGCTGAAGCGGGGACATGGAAATTTCCCCCTGGCCAATAGCCAGGTTGAGCACGTTTCCCGGCCCCCAGTTATCCCTGCCGTAGTTGCGATTATACCAAATTTCATCAGGTATCAGGCCGCTTTCCTCATTGGGCAGGTCGATCCCGGTCTTTTCAAAAAATTGGCTTTCTTTCCCGTACTGACAGAATCTCTCAAGGCCGATCTTGATCCCGAGCTGATAAAAATATGTATCGCAGGATTGGACTATCGCCTGGTTGTAATCTATTTTCCCATGTCCCCCGGCCTTCCAGCAGTTGAAAAAGCGCTTGCCGAACTGAAGGCCGCCCCTGCAGGTAATCTCGAGGCTCTTTCCCTCGGGCTTTATGAAATCCAGGTCAGCCCCGACAAGAGCGGTGAAAACTTTGAAAGTGGATCCCGGAGGATAAAGCCCCTGGATCGTCCTATTAAGAAACGGCTTGTTCGGATGGAAAAGCAACTCCCGGAATTCTGCGCCCGAGATCCCGGAGGAAAGCCGGTTAGGGTCGAAATCAGGCTTGCTCACCATTGCCAGAATCTCGCCGTTGTTGGGGCCCATGGCAACCATCACGCCGATCTCCACCGGTTCCATGATACTGTGCATCGCTTCCTGAAGCCTCAAATCTATCGTAAGCTGGATATCCTCTCCTTTGACCGGCAGGATCGGCGGCTTGTCCCTGAACGGGCCAAGTTCCCGGCCGCGCGCATCCACCTCGACAAACTTGGCCCCTCTTTCTCCATGGAGCAGGCTTTCGTACTGTGCCTCAATGCCGCTTCGGCCGATCAGGCTGCCCATAATGTAGTCCTTGTACCGCTCGTCCTCCAGCTCGTTCTCATTGATTTCTCCCACATAACCAAGGATATGGGCCAGTTTCTTGCCGTAAACATAACTGCGTTTCATATCCGAACGAATGAAAATCCCGGGGAACTCACTTCGGTGCTCTTCCACCACTGCCAGGGTTTTTTCGTCGATATCAGTGGCCACCCGCAGCGGGCTCTGAGTGCGCAGACGGTATTTCTGAATCAGTTGTTCCTGTTTACCCGGATCCAGGTTCAGCAGCACGGCTAATCTTTCCAGGGCAATACGCATAGAATCAATCGGCTGCGGGTACAATTCTATCGAGTAGGAGGGGATATTCTCGGCCAGCACCATCCCGTTGCGGTCGGTGATCAGCCCTCGCGGCGGGGGGAGTTCGATCCGGCGCAACCGGTTTTCCTCGGAGTGAAGCGAGTATTCGGTTGT
Source organism: uncultured Gemmatimonadales bacterium (assembly GCA_964548275.1). Taxonomy (GTDB): domain Bacteria; phylum Gemmatimonadota; class Glassbacteria; order GWA2-58-10; family GWA2-58-10; genus JAUVUV01. The sequence goes on along the minus strand of CAZJQI010000054.1, from coordinate 20,814 downwards.
ATGAAGAACCTGGTATCTGAAAAAAACGGTCAAAAGGAGCAGAAACGGAACCAGGAAAATAACCTTGGCCACCTGCGCTTTCAGAAGCCTGTCCGAAACGCTTTCTTCGTGTAAACCGCGGTAAGGCATACTTTACCAGCTTTTGGTTGCCGCTTTGAAGCGGAACATGATGAAAAGCGCCACGCCCAGAATACACGTGTAAAAGGCCGAGGGAGCGGTGTGAAAGATCATCTGGCGCCAGAAACTTTCTTCGCCTCGGGAAAAATATATACTATAAAATATAATATCGTGGAGAATTTTAGAGGTTAAAATTATCGCGGCCTGCACGATATATTTGTTGCTGAAAAAGGAATGACGCACCTTGCCGATAGCAAAGCCGATTATAATCTTGGCAACTGCGTGTAGGCCGAAATAGGTGTAACTGAATGAATCCTGAATGATTCCGCAGATAAATCCCGAGATAGACCCTCCATCCGGACCCCAGCGCAAAGCGCAGTAAACCACCAGGACAAGAAACAGGTCTGGATAGACCTCTCCCAGAACCAGGTACTGGTAAAAGAGTAGATGAATGAAAAACAGTATGAGCAGGAAAAGTATGAATTTTAAATTTGTTATCAATGCTCGTTCCACAGATTGACAAGTGAGTCGGAGGCCTCGAACAAAAGTCCGGCCTTCGGTGAAACAAACGCCGTATCAGCCAGCACGAACACCTCTGAAACCAGGTCCAGGTCAACTGCTGGTGTGAGTATGGCGCGAAGCTTGATTTCCATTTCTTCTTCCTTCTCCAGTTGGGCTACCCTGCCCACCGGAATGCCCTTGGGGAAAATTCCTCCCATACCGGAGCTGACTATCAGGTCGCCCGGCTTGACCTGGGTGCGCAGTGGGATATTGAACAGGTAAAGTTCCCCGCCAGGGCCGCTCCCGGCAATGGCGCGCTCCTCTTTCTGCGAGGGCTTGGCGCTGACTCTGAAATCCTGGTGGGTGTAGAGCTGCACCACCGAATGCCTGGTGTCTGTTTCGATGGTCTTTCCCACAAGACCCTCTGGTACGAGAACCGGCAGGTTGGGCACCACGCCGTGCGCGGTTCCCTTGTCGATGATAAAAATGTCAGCCTTTTCTCCAATACCACCGCTGATCACCTTGCAGGCGATAAAATGGATTGGGGTTTGGCTGGCGAACTCAAGAAGTCGCTCAAGGCGCTGGTTCTGCTTTTTGGCTTCCTCAAGCTGGTAAACCTCCAGGGCGAGGATGAAATTGTTCTTACGAAGGATTTCATTTTCTTTTTTCAAGTGAAGAAAATAATCCACCTGGGAGACGACCATCTGGAAGGGAGTAATTACAGCGCGGTTGATCCTGCGGGCCAAATGGAAACGTTGTCTGCCGGGGAGTGAGAGCACAGCTAAGGATATGAGAAGCAGCAGAAGAAAGATGAGACTTTGTTTATGTTCCCAGAGAAACAGGAAAAATTTTGACATTGGGATCACAGCGAATAAAATACGTCATTAAAATCGGCTCAGCGAAACATTATTAAGTTAGACAAGGATTTTTCAAGTGGGTTACCTCGACATTAAAAAACTTCATCCGGAAAAATTTAGATTCGGCAAAATAAATCACTCAGAGACATTAAAAAGCCCCAAGCTATTTGCTCTGTGTCAAAACGTTCCAGTACCTTTTTGGATCGTCCATAATCCTGCCCGTACCCCGTACAACGCAGGTCAGAGGCTCCTCGTCGACATTGATCGGCAGGTTTGTTTCCTCGCGCAGGAGCTGATCCAGTCCTCTGAGTAGGCTGCCGCCGCCGGTCATCACGATACCCCGGTCCACAATGTCACTGGCCAGTTCGGGCGGTGTCTGTTCGAGTGCCTGGCGGACCGCCTCGACAATTGCCATGATCGGTTCCTGAAGCGATTCCCGCACCTCGCTGGAATGGATCTTAATAGTCTTTGGTATCCCGGAGACAATGTCCCGTCCCTTGACCTCCATCTCATCTTCATCGCTCAGAGGGTATGCGCTGCCGATTGTGATCTTGATAATTTCCGCTGTTTGGTCGCCGATCAAAATGTTGTAGTTTTTCTTCAGAAATTGTACTATCGCCTCATCCAGCTCGTCTCCGGCAACGCGGATCGAGATATTGCTCACGATACCGGAAAGGGCGATTACCGCTATTTCTGTCGTGCCGCCGCCGATGTCGATAATCATGTTGCCGGAGGGCGTTTCCACCGGCAGGCCCACACCGATCGCCGCGGCCATCGGTTCCGCGACCAGGTAAACATCCTTTGCCCCGGCTGACTCGGCCGAATCCCTCACCGCGCGGCGTTCCACCTCCGTAATCCCGCTCGGAACACAAACAATCACCCGTGGCTTAACCGGAAGGAAGCGATTTTTCAAGACGGACTTGATAAAATAACGCAGCATCTCCTCGGTGACTTCATAATCGGCGATAACGCCGTCTTTCAACGGCCGGATCGCGGTAATACTTGCGGGGGTACGGCCAAGCATAGCCTTGGCCTCAAGGCCCACCGCCTTAACCCTGCCACTGGCACGGTCAATCGCAACAACCGAAGGCTCGTTCAGCATGATTCCCTTGCCGCGGATGTAAACAAGAGTGTTGGCCGTGCCCAGGTCTATTGCAATTTCATTAGTCCAGAAGGGTCCACTAGAGTTGATAGCGCCTCCCTTTTTTTCTGGTGCGGATTCGACTCTGGGCTCTTTAGTTGTCAGGAAATAGACAAGAGCGCCACAGAAGACCAAAATCAAAACCGTGATTATTATAACTGAAGGTGTAATATCCAATATCCTTTTTATGCGATGTTAGAATTATCTCAGTTGCCAGTCTGACCGGCAAAGGCATAGCAGGTTTTAAACGCTTTGTCCAATTTCCCTAATGAAAGGCCTTAAGATTATTGAATGTTAAAATTTTATAGATGTAAAAGATTACCATACAATAGATGGTAAATCAAGTGTTTTTTGGAGTCCGCCCTGCCTGAATTGACCAATACGAGTAGCTTTAGCGCCGGTCATCTTTGAACAGAGACTGCTCCTCATCGCTTGTGCCGGGAGTGGGGGGGGCGCTTTTTTTTGTCTCCCGTTTTTGGGATTCCTGGTTGGTTTCCCTGCGCCCGGGCGCGAGAACCGGCGGTTTGAAAAATTCGCGCTCCATCAGTTTGACATAGCTGGTCCACTCACCTGGAGTTTCCTGTTCGCGCTTGTAGATACGAAGGACACCGCTCATCTTGGCATCCAGATCATCGGCATAATGGATGATCAGAGCCTCAAGGGTTCTGGGCACGACCGGACTTCCGAATTCATAATGACCGTGATGGCTGAGGATGATGTGTTTCAGATGCCAGCCCACCTCTTCCGGGAATTTTTCTCCAGGCAAAGAATTCAGGCGGCTGATATAGTCATTGAGTATCTCCACGCCGATCACAAGGTGCCCGATCAGCTTTCCCCGGGTTGAGGTATCGAAAAACTTCTCCAAGCTGTATTCAACGGTTTTACCGATATCGTGGACCAGTGCGCCGCCGCTCACCAGGTCATGGTCGGTTTCCGGGTAGCAGCGTGCCATTTCGACAGCATGCGAGTGAACGTTCAGGGTGTGCTCGAGCAGGCCTCCCAGATAGGGCTGATGCCAGCGCTTGGCCGCAGGGGCCTTGGCGAATCGTTGCGCAAAATTCTTGTCGCCGAACATCACGTCCAGAAGTTTGTGCAAAGGCGAATAAGAAATATCGCCGATAATTCTTCCCAGTTCGTCAAGCATGCTGCCGACATCTTTTTCCGTGGCGGGCAAAAGCAGGGTTGCATCGTGGCTTCCGTCAGCTTGAATGGAAATGCTGGATACTCGCACCTGAGGCCGCTCGTCGTATTCATCCATTGTGCCCTTGATCCGCAGGACAGTACCAACAGGGGTTTTCGTGACTTCTTCGTCAAAACCTTCCCACATTACCGCAGCCACCCGTCCGCTCGTATCGCCAAGCTCGAGTCTGAGGAAAGGTTTCTGGTCTCGGGTCTGCTTGACGTTGAGGCTCAGCAGCATGCAGATCGAATCCATACTCTCACCGGTTTGGTATTCACGCAGTGGTTTGCTCATCTTGACTTGCTCGCTCTCTTTTTAGTCCGAAGGTTGGCGAAGAATTTGGAGAATGCGCTCGAAATCATCGGGTAGCGGCGAGGTGAATTCGAGAGGCTCGCTGGTTGCCGGATGCTTGAAAGTCAGCTTATAGGCGTGCAGCGCCTGACGGGTGCAGGCATCAAGCAGGAACCGCACCGTGTTGCGATATTGTCCGCTGTAATTCCGTAAAGCTTTCCTGCCGCCGTAAAGCTGGTCACCCAGCACTGGATGGCCTCGGTGAGCAAAGTGCACGCGGATCTGGTGGGTACGCCCTGTGCGCAGATGAACCTCGACCAGCTCGGCAAGCGGGAAACTTTCGAGCACGCGGTAAACAGTCACAGCCTCCCTGCCAACAGCGGCGAACACCACCATTTTTTTCCGGTTTTTCGAAGACCGCCCGATCGGAGCCTCGATCCTACCCTCGCGTTCCGGCCAATGTCCCCAACTCACGGCAAGATAATTCCGGCCAGCGGTGCGCTCCTTTATCTGGACGGCCAGCTTCTCGTGAGCCTCGAACGTTTTGGCCACGACGAGAAGACCGCTGGTGTCCTTGTCCAGCCGGTGCACGATTCCAGGCCGAAGGACGTCCAGCCGGGAGTCCACTGAGGAATTGATATGAGCCAGCAGGGCGTTTACCAGGGTTCCCTCCAAGTGGCCGGGCGCCGGATGCACAACCATGCCAGCCGGTTTTTCTACAACCAGAAGGTGGTCATCTTCGAAAAGAATCACAAGAGGAATTTTTTCCGGAGCGATCTCGCTGCCGCGGGGGGATTTTTCAAGCTGAGGCAAAGTAAAAATATCGCCCGTCTTGACTGGTGTCGAGGGTTTAAGCTTCCCGGCCCCTTCACAGACCACAGCGCCGCTTTTAGCCAGGGCAGCCGCCCGGGTTCGGGAAATCCCGAGTCGTTTGGCCAGAAGCACGTCCAGCCGCTGGCCCTCATCCTTTGAGGAGGCCTGGTATTTAATGCTGGTTGGTTCGTTCACCGTAGAATCTATCTAGCGGAAGAAAAGCCGGGCAAGGATCGGCCGGCTAGCTCCGCTTAGTGGGAGATGGCTGGCCGGAGGTCTTGCTGCTTTCAAGCCCGGCCGCCCCAGGCTTATGGAAAAACAGATGCAGGGCAAGGAGAATCGCCCCGCAGGTCACAGAGATGTCGGCGACATTGAATACAGGCCAGGTCAGATCATTTATACCGATTTCGATAAAGTCGATCACCCTGCCGTAGGCTATGCGGTCGAAAAGGTTACCGATTGCGCCACCTGCGATAAGGCACAGGGCTACCAACCCAACAAGGTCCCCGTAATGAGAGAAAAAAATGTAAACGATGATAAGTATCGCTATAGAGCAGGAGATCAGGATTAAAAGCCAGCCTGGAATAAATACGAGATTGATCCCGAAAGCGATCCCCTCGTTGTAGATAAAGCGCAGTTTCACCAGGCCGTCGATCACGGGAATAGTTTCCTCGTAAGGAACCATCGCGCGCTTAACGAGATGCTTGGTGAAATAGTCTGCGAGGAAAATGGTGGGGACTATCAAGAAAAAAAGCCTTGCCCTTTTTTTAAGAGTGATATTTGGAGCGGATTGGTTAACCGTTGCCATTTTCTTCTCTGGATTTGCATTTAAAACATAGCCGAGCATGGGGAACCAGTTCCAGCCGCGACTTCTCGATAGGTTTCTTGCAGGATTCGCAAGTCCCGTAATTTTTCCCGTTGTAAATCTTGCGCAGGGCCTCGTCGATGTGATAGAGCAGGCGGCCCTCTTTACTTACCTGCTGGTAGGCTCTTTCCTGGGTTTCAGCATCCGTTCCCTGGTCCGCCATGTGGAAACTGTGTGATGAGAGGTCCCCTGAAGATTCCTTGAGGTTCTTCTGGTATGACTCTCCAAAGCGGCCCATCTGCTTGAGTATCTTGGTTCTCTGCTCAAACAAACGTTTTTCGAAATATTCTCTGTCCTTATTATTCATTCTTTGACCTCAGTTTTAAAGGTTTATTCATCTCACATCTGCCGATGAACCTACTTGCTTGTTTTCAGCACGGTGATAACCGCAGGTTCGCCGTTGATATCCCACTCCTGTTGCAGATCCTTCTCATCCGGCAGATCGTGATCGAGTTTCAGGCAAAGGGTTTCCTTGCAGATATAATCCTTGAACGATTCAACTGCCTGGAGAACTTTATCTGTTGACCGGATTCCCACCTCGATACGGTCGAGAACCTCGAATCCGGCTGCTTTGCGCATATTCTGAATCTTATTCACCAGTTCCCGGGCCAGCCCCTCTTCAATCAGTTCACAGTTTAGATCGGTTGCCAGCACCACGCCGTAGCCTCCCTCTGTTTCGACCACAAAACCCTCCCGGTCAGCCGAACGCAGCTCGACATCCTCAAGAGTGAGTTTCACCGTCGTACCGTCAAGGTCGATCTCGATTCCGCCTTTGTTCTCGAAAGCACGGATATCCTCCTGGGAGAGGCTGTCAAGGTGGCGAGCCAGGTCTTTCACCTTGTCGCCGAACTTGGGCCCGGCAACCTTGAAATTAGGCTTGAGCGAAAGAGTAACATACTCGTAAGCGTTTTCCACCGGCTCGATTTTTTTCACATTTATCTCTTCGCAGATAATCTGGGTTATCGATTGGAAATCATCCCTGTTGATTTTGTGGGGTGTTTGAACCATCATGGTCGCCAGCGGCTGGCGAACCTTGATCCGCGAGCGGTTTCTGGCCGAGCGGCCGAGAATCACGAGCTTGATCGCATCTTCCATCTTGCGCTCCAGCTGCTTGTTGATCAGCGTCTTGTCGGCTTCCGGATAGCGGCTCAGATGCACGCTCTCGGGGGCTGAATTGATCTGGCCTGCCACCAGGTTTCGGTAGAGTGCCTCGGAGGTGAATGGGGCAAAGGGCGCGATCAGCTGCGAAACCTTGGTCAGCACTTCCCACAATGTGTCAAAGGCCTGCAATTTGTCTAACGAATCACCCGATTGCCAGAAACGGCGGCGATTGCGGCGTACGTACCAGTTGCTCAAATCGTCGATCATGAATTTCTGGAGATTTCTGGTGACCCGGGTTAGCTCGTAGCGCGAGAAATCTTCCCGCACAGAGGTGATTGTCGAGTTGAGCCGGCTGATAATCCAGCGGTCAAGCCCGTCTTCTTTTTTTGACCCAAGGCACTTGGTGTCAGGGGAATAGTTGTCGATATTAGCATACAGGGCGAAGAAGGAATAAACGTTCGTCAGGGTGTCGAAGAATTTTCTCACCACCTCGCCGACACTGTTTTCATTGAAACGCTTGGGCAGCCAGGTTTGGCTGACATTGAGAAGGTACCAGCGAAGGGGATCGGCCCCGTAATTGTTGAATATGTCCCAAGGATCTACCACATTGCCCAACGACTTGCTCATCTTCTGCCCGTTTTTGTCGAGAATCAGGTCGTTTACCAAAACGTTGCGGTAGGGAGCGATGCCCTTGATTAGCGAACTGATAGCCAGCAGGCTGTAGAACCACCCGCGGGTCTGGTCGATCGCCTCGCAGATAAAATTGCAGGGGAAATTCTTTTCTAATTCCTCCTTGTTTTCGAACGGGTAATGAAGTTGTGCGAAAGGCATGCTTCCCGAGTCGAACCAGCAGTCGATCACCTCCGGCACGCGTTTCATTTTCCCGCTGCAGGCCGGACAGTTAAGAACGATCTGGTCAACATATGGTTTGTGGAGGTCTATGTCCTCGGGGACATTATCTCCCATCTCGATCAGTTCAGCCACACTGCCGACAGCGTGTTCGTAATCGCAGGAGTTGCAGATCCAGATAGGCAGCGGCGTACCCCAGTAGCGGTCCCGGCTGAGAGCCCAGTCCACGTTGTTTTCCAGCCATTCGGCGAACCTTCCCTTGCCGACCTCCGGCGGAAACCAGTTAACACTGTCGTTATTTTCGAGAAGCTCTTTCTTGAAACGGCTGGTGTTTATATACCAGGAGGACCTTGCATAATAGAGCAGCGGGGTGGAACAGCGCCAGCAGAACGGGTAGTTATGGGTGTAGCCTTCCTCCCTGAAAAGCAGTCCCCGCTGCCGCAGGTTTTCGATTATCTCTTTGTCTGCATCCTTGACAAATTTGCCGGCCCAGGGGGTTACCTCTGAAGTGAACTCGCCTTTTTCATCGACTGGCTGAAGCAGGGGCAGGCCGTAGCGGCGAGATAGCTCGTAGTCGTCTGCACCGAAAGCCGGGGCGATATGGACTATGCCTGTACCTTCCTCGAGGCTGACAAAGTCGCCCAGAGCTACATAGAATCCCTTTTTATCCGAAGGAACCTCAGCAAAGTCGAAAAGGCGTTGATAACCTTTATGCGCGAGTTCCCTGCCGGGTATCGTTCCGGTAATCTCGGCCTCAGGCCCCAACAGCTTTTCCACCAGTGCCTCGGCCATGATCAAAATCTGGCCGTCAACATTGACCTTGGCATAGGTGTGATCCGGCCCAACCGCCAGGGCTACGTTGGAAATCAGAGTCCAGGGCGTGGTGGTCCAGACAAGAAAATAGCTGTCTGGCTCATCCACCAGTTTCATTTTGACAAAAACACTCGGGTCAACTACTTCCTGGTAGCCCAGGGAAACCTCATGGCTGGACAGGCCGGTTCCACAGCGCGGGCAATAGGGGAGAATTTTGTGCCCGCTATAAAGAAGGTTCTTTTCCCATAACTGCTTGAGCAGCCACCATACCGATTCGATATAGTCGCGGTCATAGGTGATATAGGGATTCTTGTAGTCGAGCCAGTAGCCCATTCTCTGAGTCAGCTCTTCCCAATCCTTCACGTATTTGAATGCGCTTTCCCGGCACAACTTGTTGAATTTTTCCACTCCGTAGCTTTCGATCTGCTCCTTGCACTCAATGCCGAGAAGCTTTTCTATTTCGATTTCCACCGGCAGGCCATGCGTATCCCAGCCCGCCTTTCGCGGAACATAGTAACCCAGCATGGTGTAATAACGGCAAACAAGGTCTTTGATAGTTCTGCTGATAACGTGGTGAATGCCTGGTTTGCCGTTGGCTGTGGGAGGACCCTCGTAGAAAACAAAACGTTCACCGTGTTTATTCTGTTGTACGCTTTTTTCGAAAATGCCGTTTTCTTCCCAAAAGAATAATATTTCTTTTTCCAGCTCCGGCAGCCTCAAACCTTTTCGATATTCTTTGAACATCGTACCTTTTAGCTGTGTATAATCAATTAGAAGAGTTCAAAAAACATTTCTGTCCCTGATAATAGGGTCTATCCGAATTAATGAATTTTGAAATCTTTTAATATATAGTCCAATTTTTTTCTTAGCAAGCAAAAAGGACGAAATATCAAGTTTGATCAATCGCCTAATACCTTTTATCCATGAACTTACGGTTAAATCGAGTCTAAATTAAAAAAAGTTTCAAACTTGTTGAAAACTATCTTAACAGGATTTATTTTGTGATCAGTGTTTAGAACGAGTCGCAGGACCTTATGTGCGAATTGAAATCGAAATGGACTTGACTCTGGTTAAAAGGCTCGAATTCTATCATATTATTGCAATTATGATTGAGAATATTTATTTTGTTAATTCGATTTGTTCTAATTGCCAATTTACTTCACAATGCAATTAAACTTTTTTTTAGAGACAAAGGAGTGCACGATGTGTCGCAATTTAATTTTAGTTATTCTCGCTCTCCTTTTATGGACGCTTTCTCCAATAGGTGCACAACAGGAATCTCAGCCAGCACTGGACCCTCAACTGCAGAATAAGCTGGAGCAGGCTAAGGGGATGCTCCTGCAAAGCAATTTTAACGCAGCTGCGGCCCTGTTAGGGGAGATAGTGGCCCAGGATCCGAATGCGGGAGAAGCGAATTTCTTTCTCGGTTTAGCCGCAATAGGCGAAACCCAGAAGAAAGAAGCGAGGGAAAAAGCCACCGGGCATTTTCTGGATGCCGCAAAGGCCGGATACCACATTCCTTTCGGAGCATGGGAAAATTATCCGGTTAAGGCGAACGGTTATATCGAGGCTAATTGGGACGCAGCCAAAGGTTATATCAAGGATGAAGACCCCCAGAATTACAGTCTGGCGATACACCTTTTGAACAATATTATTGCCGTAGATCACAAATCCCACGATGCCAGCGAACATTTGGGCAACCTCTATGTCAAAACAGGGCAGAACAGGAAAGCCATGGATCTGTTTCAAACACTTCTGGAAGCGAATCCGGATCAGAGCGAGTCTGTCTACACGCTCGGGCTGGGATTTTTCGATATCTACAATAGAGAGATTGCGGAGGTGATCCTGTCGGATTTGTCCAGTGAAGGGCCTGAGAAAATGACTGCCCTGATGAAACTTCTGATGGCACGGGCATTTTTCGTGATCGAGGATTACCGGATTGCCAGTGTCTATTATAAGCAGTGTCTCGATGATCTTAACGAGATAGCGGCCAGGGAAATGTACCGGGATATCATGGACGTCGTGACACCTCCGGAACGGGCTGACTGGAAGCAGGTGCGGACTATCGACCAGAGAAAGAACTTTCTCCGCAAGTTCTGGAAAAGCCGCGATCCCTCGCCCACCACCGAGTACAATGAACGCCTGGTTGAGCATTACCGAAGGTTGAATTACGCTAAGCAGAATTACACCATGAAACAGACCAAAGGTTATGACGACCGCGGTATTGTCTATATCAAGCACGGCGAACCGAACGAGTTCGCCGACTTGGTTGGCAATTTCGGTATCAGGGACAACGAGACCTGGGTCTACTGGAGAAAACCTGATAATTTTGTCTTCCATTTTGTCAGGAGAACCTCCTCGTACTTTCTCGCCAACTCACTAATGGAGGCGGTTATTGGCAGTCCGTTCACTACCGCATTAACTGAGCGGGAGAATCCGGAAAACCCGGATGAAGCGCTAACCCTGATGGCTGACGATTTCAGCGCTAACTGGCGAGACCTTCTCTGGAGCCGTATGGAGATCGACCCGATTTATATGCGTCTCTATAACGAAAGGGTTGATTTCGACGAATCCGATTATCTCCAAAACGAGATGATGACCAACTTCCAGATGGAGGAGGCGAGGCTGGTGGAAGCGGCTCTAACCGTGGGTATAGAAAGCGAGACCTATGTGCCGGATATGGGCACGGAGCCGTTCGACTACTATTACTACACTGCTGACTTCATGGCCATGAACGCCAACAGCAACGTGAATATTTTCTATGGCATGCCGGTCTCCGAGCTGGAGTTCAAACGCGACATTATCGGGGTCAGGGTTAATTACGAAAGCACTTTCGCGGTTTTCGACCAGGAATGGAACGAGGTAGACCGGGTTTACAACCGCCGCAGTTACCAGCTCAGCCAGGAGCCGGATAAAAATAATAAAGGCCTTCTCCTGGTGGACAAGCAGACCATGAATCTGCCCCCGGGAGACTATCATTACTCGGTCAGTGTGAAAGACCTCGGCTCGAACCACCTGGGGATTTATAAGGGTGATCTAGCCGTGACTCATTACAAACTGGATGAATTCAACGTGAGCCAGATTATCGTGGCCTCCAATATTACCCCCTTCGATGGCGGGAAGCCGGGTAAGTTCACTCGCGGCAGGTATAACGTGATGCCTTTGCCCTCGCGTTCATTCACCCCGGATCAGGCGGTTTTTGTCTATTATGAAATCTACAACCTGAGCAAGTCGGACGAAGGCAAGAAAAGTTACAACGTGGATTTCACCATCGAGGCGGAAAAACTGGACCGGAATCTCGCCAACAAGATTTTCGGTTCATTCGGCAGGATGCTCAGCAGAAGCGAGGAAAAGGGAAAGATCACGCTTACCTTCGACAAAGAGGTCGACCCTGGACGAATCGACCAGATCGCCCAGGCTGAATACGTCTCTATTGATATCAGCGACTCGCCTGCAGGCGAATACAACATGACAATAGTAGTTACAGATGCGAGTACTGGGCAGAAAATTACTCGTACCAATATGTTTTTTATCACCAAACGGGACTGACTCGTGCTGATTTGTATTGCTGTAAATAAAAAACCCGGTGAACCTTTCGTTCGCCGGGTTTTTTGTACCTGCATGAATGGCTGTGTCAGGAAAGAGCCTTCAGTCCCTCTTCGATCCGGGCAAGCGCTTTCTTGATTGCATCCATTGAGGTGGCGTAACTGATTCGCAGATGGGCGTCCGCGCCGAATCCAGCCCCTGGCACCACACCGACTTTTATCTCTTCGAGCAGGTAGCTGCTCAAATCGACACTGCCGTTTATAACCTTGCCATTGGCGGATTTGCCGTAATGCGCGCTGAAATCAGGGAAGGCGTAAAAGGCTCCCTTGGGTTTGACACAGGTTACGCCTTCCATTGAATTCAGGCTATCGACAATGTAAGTGCGGCGTTCATCGAAGGCTTTGACCATTATCCCCACACTGTCCTGCGGCCCGGTAAGCGCCTCGATTGTCGCCATCTGGGAGATCGAGCAGGGGTTGGAGGTTTCCTGGCTCTGAAGTTTGCCCATTGCCTTGATCACTTCCAGAGGGCCAGCGGCGTAGCCGATTCTCCAGCCGGTCATCGAATAGCTCTTGGAAACACCGTTGATCGTGATTGTCCTGGAGAAAACTTTCGGATCCAGAGAGGCGATAGAATAATGCTCGGCGCCGTCGTAAAGGATTTTTTCGTAAATTTCATCGCTGATCGTGTAGATCTCCAGTTCCCTCAGCACCTCGACCAGGGCGAGCAATTCATCCCTGATGTAAACCATGCCGCTCGGGTTGGAAGGCGAGTTCATTATCAGGGCCTTCGTCCTGGGCGTTACAGCTTCGCGCAACTGCTCTGCGGTTAGCTTGAGCTCGTTTTCCGGCAGGGTTTCCACAATCACGGGCTTTCCACCGGCGACTTTGACCATTTCCGGGTAGCTCACCCAATAAGGAGTGGGGATGATCACTTCGTCCCCCTCATCCACCAGGGCCATGATCGCAACGAACTCCGAATGTTTCGCTCCGCAGTTCACGATTGTCTCTTCAGGTTTGTAGCTCAGACCGTTGTCCTTTTCGAACTTCTCAGCAACTGCCTTGCGAAGTGCCGGGAGACCGACTGCCGGAGTATACTTGGTTATCCCATCGTTAATCGCTTTGATCGCTGCCTGCTTGATATTATCCGGTGTGTCGAAATCCGGTTCCCCTGCGCTCATACTTATTACGTCGATCCCCTCGGCTTTCATTGCCTTGGCCTTGGCGGTAATTGCAAGGGTGATTGATTGCTCGATCCTGGAAACGCATTTAGATACCGACATAGACTGCCTCCTGAACGTTTGGGTAATTAAAAGTAATAGCCAATAATAGGGGGTAGCGTAAGTTATCAAAGGTTGCTTTCAAGCCGGCCGTGGCAGACAGAAAAGGATGGTCAGGTTTTCAGACCCAGCACATCCTGCATATCGTAAAGCCCCGGCCTGGCTTTGGCAGCAAAGCGCGTGGCAACGACCGCCCCACGCGCGAATGTGTCGCGGCTGTGAGCTTTGTGGGTGATCTCGAACCTTTCGCCAAGCCCGCCGAAAACCACTGTATGTTCTCCCACGACATCGCCTGCACGTATGGAATGGATCGCGATTTGTTTGCTGTCCCGCTCGCCGGTAATCCCTATGCGGCCGTAACAGGCCACCTCGGCCAGGTCTCGCCCGAGGCTTTCGGCGATTACCTCAGCCAGGCGCTTGGCTGTGCCGCTCGGGGCGTCTTGTTTGAATCGGTGGTGGGTCTCATAAATCTCCACGTCGAAATCATCGCCCAGAACAGAGGAAACAAGGGCGGCGATCTTGAACATCAGGTTCACTCCCACGCTCATATTCGGGGCCCAGACTAGCGCGATTTTGCTTGCGGCCTGACGCAGGATCTGCGCGCCGTTTTCCGGGATGCCGGTTACTCCGCTGACCAGCGGGATACCTCTGGCCTGGCAGAGTTCAACGGTGTGGATTAGTGAATCAGGCAGGGAAAAATCTATCACCACCCCGGCATGCGAGAGCGCGGAATCCAGGTCGTCAGTGACCTTTACACCCAGAGAAGAAAGCCCGGCAGCCTCACCAGCATCCCGGCCCAGCGAGGGGTGCCCTTTGGCTTCCACTGCACCGGACAGCCGGGTATCACCGCTTTGGGCTACCGCCGCGGTGATCCTTTGTCCCATACGCCCGCAGGCACCGACAAGACAGATTTCGATCATTTGTTCAGCGTCCTTTCCTGGTCAGTTGGCAGGATAAGTCGTTATGGCGAAGGCGGGAAAAGCCTTGCCCTGGCTTGCATGGAAATCGTTCAGTGGCTTAAATCAGATTCATATCCCGCATTACAGTGAGGAGCTTTTCCTTGTTGGGGGCAGCCATCGGGCACATCGGAAGGCGGTATTCCTCCTTGATCTTGCCCAGAGCAGCTACCGCAGCCTTGACCGGGATCGGGTTGGTCTCGATAAAAAGGGCCTTGAAAAGCGGGAAAAGCTCGAAATGCATCTTTCTGGCAGTCTTGGGATCCCCGTCCAGCCAGGCGCCGGTCATTTTCGCCACCAGTTCAGGAACTACATTTGCAGCCACGGAAACCACGCCCGTTGCCCCGATCGACATCAACGGCAGTGTCAGCGAGTCATCACCGGAAAGGATAGTAATGTGGCAGAGGCTGGCGATCTGGCTTGACTGGTCGAGACTTCCCGAGGCTTCCTTGATTGCTACCACGTTCTCTATTTCACTCAATCGGGCGACAGTCCCGGGCTCGATATTTTTTCCTGTGCGGGAAGGCACGTTATAGAGAATTATCGGGATGTCCGCTGATTCGGCCACGGCCTTATAGTGCTGAAAGAGCCCTTCCTGTGTGGGCTTGTTGTAATAGGGACTTACCAGAAGAGCAGCCTCGGCGCGCATCTTTACCGCCTCCCTGGTGAGATAGATCGCCTCGGCGGTACTGTTGCTTCCCGTGCCGGCAATCACCGGGATCCTGCCCGAGGCGGCCTCGATCACCACCTGGATCACCCTCATGTGCTCGGCATGGTCCATGGTGGCACTTTCACCAGTTGTTCCGCAAGGGAGGATCGCGCTCGTGCCGTTTTCAATGTGAAAATCGACCAGCCCGCCCAGGGCTTTCTCGTCGATTTCACCGTTGCTGAAAGGAGTAACCAGTGCGACTATCGAGCCCTTGAACATGTTTCCTCCTTTATATAAGGAAAGGAAAATATACTTGTTTTCGTCACTTTGCCAGCTTTACAGCATCCCGATTTAAAATTCAAACCTGACTCCATCCAGCCGTTTTGTGATTTCGGCCGCAATCCGTTTCTCCTCTTCGGGCGTTGGCGCAATAAACGTTGCGCTCAACCGGAGGTACGGCCCTGCTGTGTGCTCCGGTACAGTGGAAATAAGGTGCTCGCGGATTAAATACTGGGAGCAGTCCTCAGCCGTGGCGAAACGCTCACCGCCGGCAATGCCTTTCGGAGTTTTCATGTAAATGTAGAAAGTCCCTTCCGGCATTCTGACCGTAAAGCCCAGTCCGGCAAAAACCTCACAGAGAAGTTTAAGCTTGCGCTCGTATTTCAGGCAGATTTCCTCGGTGAACTGCGGGTTATCCAGGCCGACAATGGCCGCTTTCTGGATTGCGGCGAACTGGCCGCTGTCCGAGTGATCCTTGACCTCGGCGAACGCTTTCATCAGCCTCTCGTTGCCACAGACAAACCCGATCCGCCAGCCTGTCATGTTGTAGGATTTAGACAGGGAGTGAAGCTCGATACCCACCTCCATTGCGCCGTCTATGGAGAGAAACGACAGCGGATTGCGACCGTAAACCAGAGCTGCATAAGCCGCGTCCTGAATAACTGCAACCTTGTGCCGGTGGGCGAATTCCACCACGCGGCTGAAAAATTCCCTGGTGGCGCACTTGCCTGTGGGGTTATTGGGATAATTCAGCACCAGCACCTTGGCTCCTCGGGCTGTTTCACCGCCTATCGAATCCAGCTCGGGAAGAAAGCAGTTCTCCTCTGTCAGCGGCAGGTTTACCACCTTTGCCCCGTACCAGTTGCTGTGAGTGCCGAAAACAGGGTAGCCCGGCACGGTCATCAGCACAACATCTCCCGGGTCGACAAGGGCGCTGGGCAGAAGCGCAAGCGCGCTTTTACTGCCTATCGAGTGATTGATCTGAGTCTGCGGATCAAGCCCCTTGACACCGAATACTTTATCCATATAACACGCGGCGGCTTCGCGGAATTCAGCTATGCCGTTGTCAGTGTATCCACGGTTTTCGGGTTTGCGGGCCTCTGCGGCCAGGGTCTCGACAATCAGCTCAGGGGTCATGCCGTCCGGTTCTCCAACCCCCAGATCGATCAGCTCGATCCCCGGAGTGGCCGCCATCGCGGCGCGCTTGGCCCGTTTTATTTTTTCGAACTTGTAGACTGTTGTATCTTTCCCGAAATCTTTCCCGCCGATCCGCTCGGCAAAAAGCTCCTGAATCAAAGGATCCGGCATCTGCAAAACTCCAGCGTGATAAAGATATTTGCTCTGACTACTCCGGCCAGCAGCCTGTGTAAACTTCCTCTGCCGGTCCGGTCATGAACACGTTTTCGCCCTCTTGCCATAGGGTTGAAAGCCAGCCTCCGTTCAACTGGATTTCGACCGTGCCAGGGGAACATCTCCCGGTCAGGATCGAGGCCACTGCCACGGAGCAGGCGCCTGTGCCGCAGGCCAGGGTTTCTCCTGATCCGCGCTCCCAGGTGCGCTGGCGCAATTTGTTTTTGCCGCGCACATTGACAAACTCGACATTCGTGCGGTTGATAAAAAGAGGGTTGTTCTCCACTGCCGGCCCGTACCGCGCAACCGGGAAATCCTCCACCGGCTCATCAAGGAAAATCACCGTGTGGGGATTGCCCATGGAAACACAGGAAATCTCGAAAGCACGGCCGTCGGCTTCTATCGTTTGCTCGATAATCCGTTTTCCCTGAAGACGTACGCCGATATCTGCCGGGGAGAACCTGGGAGGACCCATGTCCACACGCACCGCTGGCACTTTGCCGTCCTCCACCTCCAGATCGAGACTTAACAGACCGGCCCCGGTCTCTACACGCATCCTTTTTTCGACTATCTTGCCCCGTTCGTAAACGAGTTTCGCCAGGCAGCGGATAGCGTTGCCGCACATTTCCGCCTCGCTGCCGTCAGCATTGAACATCCTCATCCGGCAGTGACCGGATTTGGTTTCCGGCGGAAGAATCAGCACCAAGCCGTCTGATCCAGCACCGAAATGGCGGTCGCTCATCTTTCGGGAAAGAGAGCCGGGGTCTGCCGGCGGGGCGATGTCCAGGCAGTCGATAAAAATATAGTCGTTGCCCAGCCCGTGCATTTTAACGAATTCCAGCATCGAATTTAAATCTCCTCGCCGCGTATCAGGTCCTCGAGTGTTTCGGCTTTTCGCACTATGCGGTAAGAGTCGCCGTTGACCAGCACCTCCGCGCCCCTCGGTCTGCCGTTGTAATTGGAACTCATGGTGAAGCTGTAAGCCCCGGCGCCGTGAACGCAAAGCAGCGCACCCTCTTCTAATTTAGGCAAAAGCCTGTCTTTTGCAAGCCAGTCTCCTGTTTCGCAAATCGGGCCGACAATATCCACTTTGACTTTCGGGGAATCACTTTCGGTTACCAGGCTTACCTGATGATAGGTATTGTAAAGGCTCGGCCTGATCAAGTCATTCATTCCCGCGTCAACCACAGCGAAATTTTTCACCCCGGCCTGCTTGAGATGGATCACCCGGGTGAGCAATATACCGGCATTACCGCTGATAGAACGTCCCGGTTCGAGGATTATCTTGCAGTCCAGGGGTTTTAGGATCGGCAGAACGGCCTCGGCAAACTCGGCTGCTGTGGGCGGAGTTTCCTCGGAGTACCTGATTCCCAACCCGCCGCCGATATCGAAAAACTCCAACTCAAATCCCTCGTTGCGCAGTTGGATGAATAAGTCGGCTATTTTTGCAAAAGCTGTGACAAAAGGCTCCACCTGGGTGATCTGCGAGCCGATATGCGTGTCGATTCCGATCAGCCTGAGGTTTTCAAACTCGGCGGCTTTTGTGTAGGCCTGGAGGGCTTCATCATATGGAATGCCGAACTTAGACTCTTTTTTCCCGGTAGAGGTATATTCGTGTGTATTGCTTTCCACGTCGGGGTTGATCCGGAGGCTGATCGGGGCGGTCTTTCCGAGAGCTGCTGCCAGGCGATTGATTGCCTCCAGTTCCGGGATGCTTTCCACGTTGAAAAAAAGAATGCCGCTTTCGAGACCGTCTCGGATTTCAGCCCCGGATTTGCCCACCCCGCTGTAAACTATCCGCTCTGGGGGCACACCAGCCTTGAGTGCCCGGTAAAGCTCACCCTGGCTTACGATATCCATGCCCGCACCGTGGCTTGCCAGAAGGTTGAGCACAGCAAGGTTGGCATTGCTTTTGATTGAGTAACAGATCAGGTGATCGAGCTCCGCAAAAGCTTTATCCAGTGCAAAATATGCATTCAAAAGCGCTCGACTGCTGTAAACGAAGCAAGGCGTTCCAGCATATTGGGCGATTTCCGCAATAGAGACCTCTTCGCAAAAAAGCTCCCCATTGCGATAGGTAAATTCCGTCATTTCCACTCCCAGACAATTTATCGGATATAAAAAACCGCTGTCCAATATGGCTGGCCAGCGGATTGCTATGAAAGGGCTATTTCGGTCCTCGCTGTCTTTTGTGCCCTCAATTTTTCAAGGACACAGCAGTAATCTTAACAAAACAGGCAATTCCAGTAACGACAGCTCTGGTCGGAACCTCAAATGAATGGTTCAGTATCCCCGCTCATGCGATTCAACACAGTCCAGCAACGATAACAAGCCGGATTTTATGTGTTCGGTCTTCTGCTAACTGCTTCAAGCAAGGCCAGGAAGCGGCAAATGGTGAGTCCGGTAACAAAGGTATCCTGGTAATGGGTTGCTTGTTTAAGGAATGAGATGATGATAAAAATAAATTCCGAGCTGTAAAACACAATACTTAATGGACCGCATTGACGTCCAAACCGGAAACTCACAAATCCAAAAGTAAATAGAAATTGCCTAAGAGGTTTTACGATTACTGCAAAAGACAATATTCGTTCGCTATCAGGTTCTAGCCTGACAAGATGCCGCCTGCTTTGCCGATCTCAGTCATAATCATTTTCGTAATCGTCAATATCTTCAATTTTTTCTTCTAAGTACTCTTCCGTGTCTAATTCGTCCTCCTCGTCGTCGAGTTCATCATCGAGCAATTCTTCTTCCAAATCCTCATCTTCGAATTCATCGAAATCATCGAACTCTTCTTCCAGGGAATCATCGCCGTATGAAAAACTGTTCATCGCCCCTCCAAGTAGCGTGTCAAGAAAAAGGAAAGTTGTCAAGAGACCACATAACTCTCTGCAAATAAGAAGGTTACGGCAACAAAAAGATCGTCCTAAAAAAAGTCGACTTATACTATTAAAAAAAGTATTAGCTGTCAAGAGTGAAAAGGGAAAAAACAACAGCGGTTTACAATGCTATTAAGATATCGTATCTCTACAGAGCCATTGATTATCTGGAAGGGTTCATTGAGAGATTTGGCGGCCGACATAGACCGTGAAGCGTTTAAACTCCCAGCCATTGGCGGTCATGCCAACTCCGATGGTATATGCCCAGGCCATTGCCGTGATTGTGAATTCGTTTTTTCCCTGCGACAGTTTGTCGGAAGTGATCGACTCTCCCGCGGAATTTTCTATCCTGGTCGAGTCCGTGAGCACCACCGTAGCGTTCGACACGTACATGCGCTTGTGAAGCTCATCAATACTTTTGATAAAGCCCACCAGGTCAGGGGCAGTATCCTGGGGCGGGGTGGCAGTATCAAACCGTCGCACGGTCATGGCATACATAAAGCGGCCCGGAGCAAGCACCTCTCCATAAACAGCGACATTATCCCCGATGTGGAATGAGTCAACGCGGCTCAGCGGAATCCTGAAAAGAACTGATGAGTCGGCGGAGAACTCGGTCTCGTAAACCTCACTCGCCTGACGGCCACCCTCAGTCCAGCCTACCACCAGTTTCAGCCGGCCCATATAGAAATGCTTCTTATAGGGAAGATCCACGAAAGTCACTCTCGCCTCTAAATTAAGCGAATCAGCCTCCTCCGGCAGGAACACGACCTGCGGTCCGACATTTTCTATCTCCACATCGATATAAAGGTTGAGACTGTCCGTGGTAGTGTCATCACGGGCCACGGCGAGCTGCGGAAAGGGAGCCGGGCTGCCGGGCTGAACTTTGAGCCTGATGTCAAAGGAGAGACTGGAAGCGGCCTGCAAAGTCCCATCATCCGGCTGATTCTCTCTGTCAGTGGGGGAGAAAAGGTTGTTCGAAATCCGCGAGTCGCTGCAGCCGAATAGCAGAATCAGGGCAATGAGGGGAAAAAAATGCAGAGTTTGGCGGACTATTTTTATTATCGATTCTGACATAAACAGTTCATAGGGTGAGTAAATCTGGAATTGCAAAAAAGGCGATATTAGTGTCAACAGCGTGCTTGCAAATACTATACCAGGAGAGAAATTTTTTAGAGAAAAATACTTGACAGAAACCGGAAAATGATTTACAATAAATCAACCATTTAGTTAAACTGAACGGTTGGTTAATAATGAACTACCCTGCGGCAGAGTCGCGAGGTATCAGTGTGATTTTTGTGTGAATCCCTGAAATCCGTGATCCCGATTTCGGGTACCAGGCCCCAACTGTATA
>CAZJQI010000053.1:0-29636 GCA_964548275.1 uncultured Gemmatimonadales bacterium | reverse complement strand
TCGCGCCCTCCGGCTTGACAGGCCGCGGAAAATTGAAGCCGTGTCTATTTTTAAGAGGAGGTTGAGGAGATTAAATCATGCTTCACAATATACAGTCAATATGTAGTGGTGTAAGATAATTTTTGGTTTGGATAAATTTAGCTTGAAAAATATGTAAGCGGTGGCAAATATTGTCCGTGAGCTTGTGCAGCATTTTTGAATTTTTTTCACGGCATTTAACACCTACGGTTATCTGGTCTGGATCACGGATGGCACGGATAGGAATGTGATAGGAGAGTTCCACCTCCGACCCCATAATTGGTTTAGGGTTAAAATTCTAATCGGATTTCAGCGCTGTGATCACAGGGATTGCCCCTGCATGTAAATTGGAAAGATTAAGAGTTCGTATATGGCAAAAGACAAGGTAGCTGTAGGCCTGATAACATTGGGATGCGCGAAAAACGTGGTTGACAGCGAGTACATGCTTGCAGAGCTCGGGGCTGCCGGCTTTACCCTGACAGAAGACCTCAGCCAGGCGCGGGCAATAGTTGTTAATACCTGCGCCTTTATCCAGCCGGCCAAAGAGGAGTCGATTGAGACGATCCTGGAGGCTGCGCGTTTCAAGGAAAGCGGGTGCTGCGAGGTGTTGGCCGTGGTCGGCTGTATGGCCCAGCGCTACAGCAAGGAACTGGGCCGGGAGATGCCGGAAGTGGATATTTTTCTCGGTCTCGGCCAGCAGCAGCACCGTTTGGGAGAGGAACTCAAAGCGGCCCTGGGCCTGGAGCTTACCCCCCGCCTGAAAAGGCTTTCCCCCCGCGTGGTGGAAACCGCAAATCAGGGCTGGGCTTATCTGAAAATTTCAGAGGGCTGCAACAACCGCTGCAACTACTGCGCGATTCCACTGATCCGGGGCAACCTGAAAAGCCGCCCGGAAGCCGAGATAGTCGGGGAAGCTGTCTATCTGGAAAGCCTCGGCGTGAAAGAACTCAATCTGATTGCCCAGGATGTGACCGCTTACGGTCTGGACTGCGGCCGGGAGGGGGCTTTGAATCACCTGCTCAAATCGATCCTGGCCGAAACCGGTATTCCCTGGATTCGGCTTCTATATACCCATCCGGCACATCTGAACCACTCGCTGCTCGAACTGATAGCCGAAAATAACCGTCTCCTGGCTTATCTCGACATGCCGATTCAGCACGCCTCGGACCGGATACTTGTGGCAATGGGGCGCGGGGTGAAAAAAAAGGAAATGCTGGAAAAAATAGAGCTGGCGCGCAGGATTCTTAATCGGCCGGTTCTGCGCACCACCGTGCTGGTGGGATTTCCCGGGGAAAGGAAAGCCGAGTTTGCCGAGCTGGTGGAGTTTATCGAGCAGGTGCGTTTCGACAGGCTCGGCGGATTTATCTACTCCCGCGAGGAGGGAACCCCTGCCGCGGCTTTGCGGGATAGTGTCCCCCGCGCTGAAAAGCAACGGCGGCTGGAAACAGTGCTCGAAATCCAGCGCGAGATAAGCGCAGCGGCCAATGCTTCCCGGGTCGGCGAGGTGTTTCAGGTGCTCGTGGAGCGGCCTGTTGACCCGAACGAAGCCCCGTCACCGGAATACCTGTGGGCGGGCCGTAGCAGCGCCCACGCACCCGAGGTGGATGGAGTGGTTTACCTGGCCCTGGGCCCGGACGTTGAGGAGCGGAAAATCAGACCCGGGAGGATGGCAAGGGTGAGGATCACCGATAGCGGGGACTACGACCTTTTCGGTAGGATCGAGCCGGATTGAGATTTTGCAGGCTTTGATGCGTGTGAAAGTTGGTTTTTTCTCAGAATCGGTTAAATAGGGAAAATAAGTCCCTGGTAAACTCCTTCAGGAACCTTGACCGGCTCCAGAGAAGAAATCATGCTGTGCTCTTTGCCTGCAAAAAGAGTTTGCAATTATTAACAGCTTATGGTACAATGGGTTGCCTTTTAACAAGGGCGGTTCTATCCTGGCTGATCGCTGTAACTGCTATTTTCACACTGCGTGGTGGCCTGAGCCGCCGTTTCGACCGGACTTCGCCCTCGTTCGGGATCGGTTTCAGCCACAAGAGTTTCCGGGTCGATTACGCGGCAAAGATCGATTCAGGCCATGCCGGTCCGGGCACAACCCACACAGTGGGCATGAACCTGGACTTTTAGGTTTCGAAAACAATTCCTTATCCGTATCCGGGGGGTTGGAAAATGAAAGGAAAGTTAGCCGCAGTCGGCCGCGTGCTGATCCTGGCCTGCGGTACAGGCTTAAGCGCGGTTTCAGTGCTGGTGATAGTCAGCGCAGGCGATCTTGCCGTACAGATGACAGCCGCGCTCACATTCGCCGCGGGCTTGATCATCATTCTGCTTTCGATGATCCTGCTGAGGTTCGGGGTGTTCGGCGCGCTCCTGCGGCACCTTCAGTATCTCACCCAGTGCTCCGAGTACATGGCCAGGCTGCTGAGGGAGATCACCGAGGTGATGAAAGAGATCGAGGAGGCCGAGACCCAGGAGCGCAGCAAGGATTCGCAGAACAAGGACTCCTCAAGCCAGATGGATTACGAGCCGATAACCCCCGAGGAGCAGGAACTGGAAAGCACGGTGCGGCAGTTCGAGGTGTAGTGAAAGAGTGGTAGTAATAAGAAAAAATTTATGAAAAAAATAGGGGCACGGCTGTAGCAAATCGCGAAAAATCTCAGCTCAGATCACGATAACTGAGTGTAAAAAAAACTTTCATATATTGCAAATCGTTTACATTATATGACAGGTGCCTATTAAAATATAGCGGTTAAAGAACTATTCGAAGAAAAGGCGCAATGTAAACCAACTCAACAAATCTCGCTGGAGGAAATCACAAGATGGTTTTATATTGGGGGCGGTCCTTTTATTATAGGAGAGGTGATTTATACCAAGCAAGACACCCTTCCGGATTGGGCGAAGTGAATTAATTTAACCGGGAGCAAAGACAATGCCTATAACAGAATCACAAGCGAATCAACTAATTGCAGCACTGGGGGGATATCAGTAAATCTAAAGGAATTAGAGAAAGCGGTTAAAGAACTATTCGAAGAAATGGAAGCGAAGAGAACTGGACATAAAAAGCTTTTCTAGATTAAACGATCAAAACCATTGACACCTGTTTCCGGCTGTGCTAAAATTGCCTTGAAAAATATTCCTTCTCAAGGTCCAGGGGGCAACCGCAGGTCAATTATAATCCTCGTAAGCAGTTATCCTATTTAAAGTTATTGCGCCACCCTGTCGATATTTACCGCAGGCTCGGTTCTTGCTCATATTAAACGCAACCAAATCCATTTTTTAGTGTATTAGTTATCACCGCAGGTAATATCAACCGCACCCGCATTATTTTTTATAAAGGGAGGCACACAATGGCAACCGCCCAGATGTCATTCAGCGCCGTTATTAAAAAGGAAGGGGATGATTGGGTAGCCCATTGCCTGGAATTAGATATAGTAACAACAGCAGATTCACCGGATCGGGTTCAATCAGATTTGCTTGATCTTATCATGGCTCAATTAGATTACGCTTTGGCAAATGATAATCTAGATCATTTTTACAAACCCGCACCGGAGAGCGCCTGGCGGGAATTTTTTGCTTGCGATAAAAAGGTAATTGTTTCCAGGGATTTTGTCAGCCAGTTTAAAACACAAAAGCCAACTCCCTCCAGCATCGCTACGACTACCGGCAGCCCTGAATTATGTTATGCCTCTTAAAAGACGGCCCTTTAAGCTCAGAGAGCTATTAAAGAGGCTACAATCTTACGGCATCACAACCATGACAAAAAGGGGTAAAGGCTCTGAGATTATCCTTTTAAAACCCAATGCCCCTAAATCCAGACAAGGCCCGCAATACCCTATAAAAAATCACGGCCTCGGTACAGAAATAAAAATCCCGGTTATTAATGCCATCCTTAGACACTTCAATATTGATCCGAAAGAGTTCTGGTCTTAATGCCTTTTCTTGCCCGCCGATTTTCTCTAATTGACCTGGGTGTCCTCATTCCAGCTTCTCGACTCGCTCTTTCCTCACCGTTACCCGCTGGTTGTATTTCACTAATGCGCTGCGGATAGGGCCGACAATAGGGATCGTGTCGGGTACTGTTATCACATACTGTGTGCCTTCAGCCTGCTGTGCCCCTTTTATTTTAATATGGATATGAATTTCACCTTACGATACTTTCTGTCATTTCTTCTTCCCCAGCCCCCGCACAATCCCAGCCTGCCTTTCCCAGAGCTCATGCAGCGAAAGCAGGTCGCTGTGCACCTCGAACATCCTCACACCCATATTGTAATAGCGCTCGATATTTTCCTCCTCTGTGGGCAGGCCCACAGCCACCCCGGCCCTGTCTGCGGCAGAAATCACTTTCTCCAGCGCTTTGAGCACCTCTTTATTATAGCGCTGCGGGCCTTTCAGTCCGATTGACATGGAGTAGTCCGCCGCGCCCCAGTACATATAGTCCAGCCCCTGGACTGCCATGATCTCATCCAGATGTTCCATTGCCGAGGAGTGCTCGATCATGATCCCGATCATGGGCTCGGTGTCGCTCCACTGGACCCACTCGTTGCCTGCTCTTGTTCCCCAGTAGGCTGAGAAACAGTCGCCGCAGTAGCCGCGAATACCGTTCGGGGGGAATTTTGCCGCGGCCACCACCTGCCGGGCCTCCTCTGCCGTGTTGATATTGGGCACCAGCACACCTCCTGCGCCGATCTCCAGCGCCTTGCGCACCAGGTAGGGGTTGTCTCTGTCTATGCGCAGGATAGCCACGATATCGGCAATCGTGGCGGCACGGATCAGGTTTTCTGCCGTGAAATCCCGGCGCCAGGAATGCTCGCTGTCGATCCGCATGAAATCAAGTCCCGCATAGCCTGCCACCTCCATCACGTTCGGGCTCCAGGAATGAAGCGCGCTGCCCACCACCAGTTCGTCTTTCCGGAGCCTGGCCCGGAGTTTATTGGGTTTTCTGATCATTTTTATTTCCCGGTATTTTGAGTGTTTGAGGGCGGACACAAGGTTTGACCCTACAGAAAGTGTTATCTATGTTATTTGCCAGCCGTCTCGATATATCCGGGCCCGCGGACAAACCTGCCGGGTTTGGCCCCGGTGTGCTCACCGTGGGCGAGCACCTGGACACCGTTGACAAAGACATGCAGCACGCCGGTTGAATACTGCATGGGGTTATCGAAAGTGGCGTGATCGATCACCGAATCGGGATCGAACACCACGATATCGGCGAAATAGCCGGTTTTGAGCAGGCCGCGGTCTTTAAGGCCTAGATTGGCTGCCGGAAATCCGCTCATCCGCCGCACGGCCTCCTTCAGGGGCACGAGTCCTTCCTGGCGTGAGTACTTGCCGAGAAAGCGCGCGAAAGAGCCGTAGGCCCGGGGATGAGTGCTGGCTTTGAGGAAAACGCCCTCGGGTGCGGAAGATTCCATGTCCGAGCCGATACTGACCCAGGGCAGGGCAATTTTCCTGCGGACATTCTTCTCGGACATTAAAAAGTAAACCGTTTCAATCCGGTTGTCGTCTTCGACCACCAGGTCTATCGCTGTTTCGGCTGCAGACTTGCCCCGCGTGGCTGCAACCTCGGCCAGGGTTTTTCCGGTGAGGGGCTTGAGGGCGTCAGTCTTGAAAGAGACAAGCCGCATGTTTTCCGGGCCGGCCAGGTGAAAAAAGTTTTCCCAATCATCTCCCGGCTGATTCATCTCTTTTTTCACCCGCTCACGGATCGCAGGGTCTTTGAGCCGGGTCACCCAGATGTCGTGGCCGTCCTCCTGCACCCAGGGGGGCATTGCGGCATTAAGGCCGGTCGCGGCGGCTGTGTAAGGGTAAACATCCGCGGTGATTTTCAGGCCCTGGGCGCGGGCTGAATCGATTTTTTCGATAGCCTGTTCCAGCTTGTGCCAGTTCATCCCTCCTGCGGCCTTGAAATGGTAGATTTCTCCCCGCACTCCGCCTCGACGCACGATAGTGATAAATTCATCCAGGGCCTCTAAAAATGAGTTACCCTCGCTCCTGAGGTGCGAGATGTACATCCCTCCGTAATCTGCGGCAACCTCAGCCAGGGCGATCAACTCCTCTGTGCCGGCGTAGAATCCCGGAGCATAGATCAGCGAGGAGGCCACCCCCATTGCGCCCTCTTCCATGGCCTGACGCACAAGCTCGCGCATGCGCTCCAGTTCCTCAGCCGTTGGCTCGCGATCCCTGTAGCCGATCACGTGGATCCGGGGCGTGGCCGCGCCGATAAAAGAGGCGACATTGCAGGAAACTCCCCGGCGTTCGAGATATTCCAGGTATTCGCCTAAAGTTGTCCACTGGATATCGTACTTGATATCCCCCTGGCGGCGGGTGAATTCCTGTTTCATTGACTCGTTCAGCGGGCCCATGGACTCGCCCTCGCCCATCACCTCGAGGGTCACTCCCTGGCGGATGTCGCTCTGTGAGCGGCCGTCAGCGATCAGCGACTCGTTGGCCCAGCTCAGCATGTTGATAAATCCCGGCGAGAGGGCAAGCCCGGTTGCATCGATCTCGGTGCGGCCGCGCACCGTTTTCTTCAGTTTCCCTACCTCTGCGATCTTCTCGCCGGCTACGGCCAGATCCACCACGAAAGGTTCCGACCCGCTGCCATCATAAATCGTACCGTTGCGGATCACGATGTCGTATTCCGGGGCAGGGGAGCAGAAGGCGAGCAAACTCAGAGAGATCATGAAAATAAGCCTTAAGGCGATGGCTTGCATTGACACGGCTCCTTTCGCTGCAGGAGGATCATTTTATAAGGGGGCGCCAGGTGTTCGCTCTGATATGGACAGATATGCGGGTCTGCCCCCCAGGCTTTAATCGCGGTTTACTCAGTGCGAATAGATAGACGGCTTGTGTATGTAACACTCTTCGTAATCGGCGGGTTCGGTGCCGACTTTGAAAATTTCGGTATAAATATTTTCTGTGGGGCAAAATTCTGTGGCAAGCAAGCCCGAAGATTTACAGATAAGCCGGGTGGTGAGTCCCTCCGGCGGGTTCGGTAAATCGTGGGTTTCGATCCCCTCGTGGGCCTCTTTCATAAAGTTAGCCCAGATCGGCAGAGCCAGCACGCTTCCGGTTCCCTGGTTGACAATGCGCCTGGGTTGGTCGAAACCTATCCAGACACCAGAGACCAGATCAGCCGTGTACCCGACAAACCAGGCGTCGGTGTAGTCGTTGGTGGTTCCTGTTTTGCCTCCGGCTGGAAGGGTGAAGCCGAGGGTGCGCGCATTGGCACCTGTGCCGTAGTCCATCGCGTCACGCATCATGCTCAGCACGATATACACAGTCTGGGGGCTCAGCACCTCTTCGCGGCTTGGCCGGAAACGGCGCAGGAGGTTGCCCCCTCTGTCCCGGATTTCGGTGATTGCCAGAGGATCGACTCTCACCCCGAGGTTAGGGAAAACGGAATAGGCTGAGACCAGTTCTAGCATATAAACGTCCGCGCTGCCGACAGCGATCGACTCCACTGGCGGAATCTTTGTGCTGATTCCCATTCTCCGGGCATAAGCGGCTACTGTTTCGGCGCCGACTGTCATCAGGGTTTTAATCGCCACGAGATTGATCGAGCTTGTGAGACCGACGCGCATGGTTACCGGACCCCGGAAATCGCCGGTGTAATTGGATGGCCGCCAGATTGTACCGTCGAGCTGTCTGATCGCGATCGGGGAGTCCTCGACTACCTGGCAGGCCGGGATACCGTTGTCAATAGCAGCAGTGTAGACAAAAGGCTTGAACGCGCTTCCAGGCTGTCGAAGGGCCTGTACGGCGCGGTTGAACTTGCTCTCCCAGAAATTCCTCCCGCCCACCATAGCTTTCACGTGGCCGTTTTCCGGATCAATGGCCACGAGTGCGGCCTGAAGATAATCGGTGTTGGTGAGCTCGACAGTGGAAAGGGAATCCTCACCGATAATATCCTTGCGCGTGCTGTGGTGGAAAGGCCTGATCCGGCCAGACTCGATGGTCTGAAGGTAATCTTCAACTGCGGCCTCGGCAGCTTTCTGCATGCGGACATCGAGAGTGGTATAGATCTGCAGACCCTGGTGGTAAAGATCATCCTCGGTGTAATCCTTGAGAAGCAGGGATTTTACATATTCGATAAAGTAAGGCGCGATCCAGCTGCTGTCCTTGCGGGGATTGACCCTGATCGGCAGGGCTTTGATCGAGTCGGCCGCCTGCGGGTTGATTGCGCCGGTTTCCACCATGCAGGTCAGGACCCAGTTGCGACGTTTGACAGCGTTTTTCATGTTCACCAGCGGGCTGTTGCGGCTGGGCGCATTGGGCAGGCCTGCGAGCACGGCGCACTCGGCCAGGTCGAGCTGGCTTACATCCTTGCTGAAATAGGTCTGGGACGCCTCTCCAATACCCCAGGCTCCGCTGCCGAAATAGATCTGGTTGAAATATCGCTCTAAGATCTCCTCCTTGGTGTAGGTGCGTTCAATCTCCCAGGCGAGGATTGCTTCGCGGATCTTGCGGGTGTATGTTCGCTCGCGGGTCAGAAACAGCTCGCGGGCAAGCTGCTGGGTGACCGTGGAGCCTCCCTGGACGATTTTCCCGGTAATCTGATTGACATAGAAAGCACGGATAATTCCCCAGATATCCAGTCCCCAATGCGAATAGAACTTGCGGTCCTCGACCGAGAGCAGCGCAGTCTTGAGATCGAACGGGATTTTATCCAGAGGTACGGGTACTCTTCGCTCGGTATAAAGATTGGCCAGTTGAATGCTGTCGGCTGAAAATATCCGGGTAACCAGGTTGGGAGGATCAAGTTCCATCTTAGCGATGGAGGGCAGTTCGGACTTGTAAAACTTGAAAAGCTGGTAGCCCATACCCAGGCTGAAAAACACCGTACTCGTGGCGACTAGCATCACCACCTTGAGGATGTTCTGGAACCTGGGACTGGTGGAGCGCTGATTTTTATACGTTTCCTGTTCAGCCATGGAAAATTTAATTTTCGGTGATCTCAGATTCAGTCTATTAAAAAATAAGTCTTAAAGTCATTTCTGGCAAGCTATTAAAGCCCGGGAAGCCTGAAAGGGCACAAAATCCCAGCCAGTAAATGACTTGCATTCTGGATTAATTTTTGTTATTTAACTCACTTTGTTTACATATATTTAGGATGAAAGAAATCTGATCGAAAGGTTTATAGCCATGGCATTCCCGCCGCTTAACGAACAGATGGATTTGATTCGCCGCGGCTGCGCGGAGATTATCTCCGAGAAGGAACTCGAGGCCAAGATCAAGGGCTCGATCACCACCGGAAAGCAGCTGATTGTCAAGCAGGGTTTTGATCCCACCGCTCCGGATATTCACCTCGGGCACACGGTTTCGATCCAGAAACTGCGGGATTTTCAGAATCTGGGCCATCGGGTGGTATTCCTGGTCGGGGATTTCACCGGCATGATCGGCGATCCCTCAGGCCGCACCGAGACGCGGAAGCGGATGACAAGGGAGGAATTGCTCAAGAATGCAGAAACCTACAAGGAGCAGGTTTTCAAGATACTCGATCCCGAGAAGACAGTCGTGGATTTCAACAGCCGCTGGCTGGAAGGTCTTGGCGTTGAGGGGGTGCTCAGGCTGAGCGGGCTCTACACTGTGGCGCGGATGCTGGAACGCGACGATTTTGCTAAACGCTACGCTGATGGTAAGCCGATTTCGATCCTCGAATTTCTCTATCCGCTTTTCCAGGGTTACGACTCGGTCGCCCTGGAAGCCGATGTCGAGCTGGGCGGCACTGACCAGAAATTCAACCTTCTCCTCGGCCGGGAACTTCAGCGCCACTGGAACCAGGAACCGCAGGTGGTGATAACCGTGCCACTGCTGGTGGGCACTGACGGCAAAGCAAAGATGAGCAAGAGTTTCGGTAACTATATTGGGATTACAGAACCGGCCGAGGAGATGTACGGCAAGCTGATGTCGATTCCTGACACCCTGATCTATTCTTATTTCGAACTGGTTTCAGCCGTTCCTCTGGACAGGCTTAAGGAGATTAAAGCCGGGCTTGAATCCGGCAGGGAGAGCCCGCGCGATTTAAAACACGAGCTTGCGCTTGTAGTCACCACGCTCTATCACGGTAAAGAAGCGGCATTGGGAGCCCGAGCGCATTTCGAGCGGGTTTTCGTGCGCAGGGACAGGCCGGAGGAGACCCAGGAACACCGTCTTGCGGCGGGAGAGGAACCGGTGTGGCTGGCCGGGTTGTTGCGCGATATCGGCCTGGTGACCAGTTCGAGCGAGGCAAACCGGATGATCAAGCAGGGAGCGGTTTTCGTGAACGATCAAAGGATCGGAAGCATGGACTTCAAGCTCAATCCGCGGGGCGAGGTGTTTTTAAGAGTAGGTAAAAGGCGTTTTGCAAAAGTGATTTTCGAGGAAAAGTAATATCTGTCCGATGGAAGAAAGGTTACTTCAGACACAAATCATTTACGGCCCGGTCAATTCCAGGCGTCTGGGCCGTTCGCTGGGGGTTAACATACTGCCCACCGAGCGTAAGGTCTGCTCTTTTGACTGCATATACTGCCAGTACGGTTTTACCAGCCAAAAGTACATGCACAATGACATAGAGGGGCTGGAACTGCCTGCTGCGGCGGAGGTAGCTGAGGCGCTGATGAATTCCCTGCCAGCGGTTGGCGATCTGGATGCAATTACCCTGGCCGGCAACGGCGAACCTACCCTTCACCCCTCTTTCAGGCAGATAGCCGAGGCAGTCTCTCGGCCCAGGGACAGGAACAAGCCGGGTGTGCCGGTCTGCATCCTTTCGAACTCTTCCACTGTCAATGAAAACTCCGTGCAGGTGGGATTGAGCTTTATCGACCGGAAGATCATGAAGCTCGACGCCGGGAGGGAAAGTACTTTTCAAAAGATCAACAGGCCGTACCCGGGGATAACTCTCAAAAAGATAGTGGACGGTCTGGCGAGATTGGAAAATGTAGAGATTCAGGCACTTTTTTTCAGCGGCCCGGTGAACAATGCAAGCTCTGAGGAGATCACAGCCTGGCTCGAGCAACTGACCCTGATCAATCCGGTTGCGGTGCAGATTTACACAATAGAACGGGTGCCAGCAGACCACAGAGTGGGGCCGCTGGACAAAGGCGGGCTCGAAAAGATCGCTGCCGAGGCCCGTGCCAGGCTTCCGGAAGCCGATGTGAGGGTTTTTTTAACTTGAATTCTTCAATTCACCCCAATTCAGCACCACTGGAGGATTAAATGGCCCAACTCGCTCTCAAGGGAGGCACACCGGTACGTACCTCACCCTATCCCTCCTGGCCTGTCTGGGATGAGAAAGAGCTTGATGCGGTAAGTGCGGTAGTGAACAGCGGCAGGTGGGGGATGGCGCAAGGCGACAGGGTCAAAGAACTGGAGAAAAGGTTTGCTGACTATCAGGAAGCCGCCTATGGGATCGCTGCATCCAGCGGCACCTCGGCTCTGAGAGTCGCCCTGCTTGCGGCCGGACTCGAAGCAGGTGCCGAGGTGATCGTGCCCGCCTATACTTTTGTCGCCACAGCCACAGCGGTAATCGAGGCCAACATGGTTCCCGTGTTCGCGGATATCGATCCTGATACATACAATCTCGATCCAGCCTCTTTGGAAGATGTAATAACCGACAGGACAGGCGCAATTATGCCGGTTCACCTGGCGGGCCTGCCGGCGGATATGGACAGCATTCAGGAAATCGCCAGAGAGAGGGATCTGGTGGTGATTGAAGACGCCTGCCAGGCCTGGGGCAGCGAGTACAAGGGCAGGAAAGTCGGGGCTATCGGTCTCGGAGGGGCTTTCAGTTTCCAGAGTTCGAAGCATATCACTGCCGGGGAGGGCGGGATGCTGGTAACCGATGAGGAGGATTACGCCGAATGCTGTCGCTCGATAGTAAACTGTGGCAGAAGGGTCGGGGGTGCCTGGCACGAGCACGTTCGCCTGGGGGGCAACTACCGCCTGAGCGAACTTCAGGCCGCGGTGATCCATGCCCAGCTCGAGCGTTACGAAAAGATGCTCACCCGCCGACAACAGGCAGCAGCCTTCCTGCGGGAAAAACTCGCCCGGATCGATGGAATCAGGCCCCTGGCAGTGCCTGAATACGCTACCGCGACAAGCTGTCACCTTTTCATCCTGCGCTACGACAGCGAATCTTTCGGCGGGCTTTCCAAGGAAAATTTTATCAAGGCGCTCAACGCCGAGGGTATCTGTCCAGCCCACGGCGGCTACTATATCCCGCTGTATCGCCAGCCCGTGCTGCTGGAGAAAAATGTCGGCCCGTACGACCTGATCACCCGCCACGAGTTCCGAGGAAAAGTGATCGACTACTCCAGCTTCGACTGCCCTGTGGCCGAGCGGGCCTGCAGAAGCGAGGCTGTATGGATCCTTCAGAACCTCCTGCTTGCGGATCGTGAGAATCTGGAAGATATCGTCCGGGCGGTGGAAAAAGTGCGCGAAAACTACGGCGAACTTCTGAAGTAGGCCCACGCCATGCCCAGTCTCGATTACAGGGAGGCCGTACACGCTTTGTACGGCCTTCAGTGCTTTGGAGTCAAGCTCGGCCTGGAAAAGATAAGTTCATTGCTGGCCTGTCTCGGCAATCCACATCATACTTTTCCAGCCTGCCATATCGCCGGCACCAACGGCAAGGGCACCTGTGCTGCAGTGCTCGATGCCATTCTCGCCGCGCATGGAATCCAAAGCGGCCTCTATACGAGCCCTCATCTCGTATCCATGCGCGAAAGAATCAAAACCAGCGGCCGTACTGTTCCAGAGAATTATGTCACCGGCTGGGTCAGTGAGCACGTGGATTATATCATGCGAAACCGGGTGACATTTTTCGAGACAATCACGGCAATGGCATTCGATTATTTTGGTCACAAAAAGGTGGGAGCAGCCGCTGTGGAGGTCGGCCTGGGCGGCAGGTATGACGCAACTAATGTGGTCTATCCCAGGGTGGGGGTAATTACCTCGATCGGGCTGGAACACACGAGATATCTTGGAGAAACCATTACGAGCGTTGCCAGGGAAAAGGCGGGGATAGCCAAACCAGGAGTGCCCTTGCTCTGCGGGGAAAAAAAGCGCGCAGCAGTCAAAGTTATAGGTGAGGCCACCAGGTGCGCCGGGGGATCACTCCACCTTCTCGATGAGGTTGTCTCTGTCAGTCAGTTGAAAATTCTGCCCACAGGCACCCGCTTCAACTATCGCGGCCCGGGACTCAGGTTGCGCGGGGTGTCTGTACCGCTTTACGGTGTACACAACCTGCGCAACGTGGCTCTCGGACTCTGGGCCGCTGAGCTGATGCTCGCCGAGCTGGGATTGCGTCTGCAAGAGGATGCCTTTTGCCATGCTCTGAAAGAACTGGTCTGGCCGGCCCGTTTCCAGAGATTGAAGGTCAAGGATGGCCCCGAACTGGTGCTCGATGTTGCCCACAATCCCCCGGCAGCGGCGAAATTGAACCGCCTTTTCCAGAGGATTTACCCTTCGCAGCGTGCGTTGGTGGTGACAGCCCTGGCCGGGGACAAAGACCACGCTAAATTTATCCTGCATTTGCTCAAAATGGCAGACCGATTTATCTTTCCTCATGTGGATTTCGGCAGGGCGGAATCAGGCTCCGGCAGCCGTGATCCGGAAAATCTTAAAGGCCTGGTCAAAAGATATTCTCCACAGGCGGCGGCCCATGTTTCGCCTGACATGAAAGATGCCCTTGAGCAGGCTTTCCGTCTTGCGGAAGGCAGCCCGGTTGTGGTGACCGGTTCTTTTCACACCGTGGGCGAGGCGATGCGTATTTTGAATATCAAAGCGTGAGTTGCCGGGTATTAACATGAGTAATTCATAAATTTCAGAGAAAAACAATAAGCCATTGATTTGAAGACAGGAGTCAGGAGTCAGGAGTCAGGAGTCAGGAGACAGGAGTCAGGAGACAGGAGCCGGTGGCTCACCCGGAAATGAATGAAAATGTTTCATGTAGGGACACGGCGTGCCGTGTCCTGCAGTGGTTTTTACCGAAACCATGGAATAACGCACCTTTGGTCCATTATTTTCGGAGCAGAAAATTCATATTCTTCATGCTCTATAATATTCGCAGTTATTTAACCAGGATTATTCATAAATTCTTTGGCCGATTTTCTGAATTGTTGATTACTAACCAAAAACAGAACAAATATAGTTAGATAAGTTATTATTCTTCTTTTGGTGGCAAAAGAAGCAAAACCATTTCTTTTGTAACCAAAAGAAACAAAAGTTAATTCTGAATCTGTCTCTTTTACTTCGCTCCTTGGGAGGTCGCCTCGTGCTCAGGGCACACCCTGAGCACGAAAGGCATGCCGGATGTTGGAATATCTATCAGGGCATGGATGGAAATTATTTATCATCTACACGCTACCCATTTTATGTCCTCGTAACCACGAGACTTTATTAAGCGTAGGGCGAGGCATGCCTAGCCTTATTCAGGCGACCGATCGGTCGCCCTACGGGCTTGGAATTATGCTTTGATTGAATAATTCCAGTTAAATAAAGATAATATTCCCCTAAAAAGGAACCTGTTAAGGCCTCGGGCGATTTATGAATAATTCAGGTTAAGTCGCTAAGTATAAATAGACAGTTTTAAGCTGTAGTTTCAACAGTTATCAATCAGAGGATAATTTTGGAATCATTCAGCCTGGATTTTCTATCTTCGAGAACCCTTTGGCTGGCGATTTTGCCTTTGGCAGCGCTTCTGCTGGTCTGGTGGACCTACCGGAGGACCTATCCGCCGGTGGACAGGTGGTATCGCCTGATTCTTGTACTGTTGCGCGTTGCTGTTGTGGCTGTTGTGGGCCTGCTGATTTTCGAGCCGGTGCTCAAAGTCAGGCGTATCAGGGAAAGGCCCGAGCGAGTGGCCCTGCTCGTGGACCGCTCTGCAAGCATGCTCCTGCCTTCAACAGGCAGAGGTGGAGCGCAGGCCCCGTCCCGGCTCGCCCTGGCTCAGCGTCTGATAAGTGGAAGCGCGAAGAGTACAGGGATAAAAATTTTCACTTTCGGAGGTGCTTTGACAGCGGCGGACAGCTTGCCTTCCGAAAGCGAGCCTCAGGTGGAGGACCGCACAGACCTGGCCTCAGCCTTGGAGGTACTCAAGCAGCGCGGCCAGCCGGACTGGGACAGGGTATACGTGCTGAGCGACGGCAGGGTTAACGCAGGAAAGGACCCGTTGCTCGTGGCCGAGGGCCTGCCGCAGGTGGAGACAATCATGGCAGGAGGTTATCCGCAGAGGCCCGATCTGGCTCTTGTCTCGGTTGAGCAGATCCGTCCGGCATTTGCCGGGGGCGAGGTGGAACTTGAGCTGAATGTCGCGGCGGGCCGGCCGCAGGAATCCATTGACAGGGAAGCACAAGCCCCTGTGTTTGACTTTTTCCTCAACGACCGCAAGATTGCCGAAAAAAGGATCGACCTGGGAAGCGGTGGAGCGCGTTTTGCCGCGGCCACAATGAGCCTGCCTGCTCCGGAGGCTGGAAGCTACTGGCTGAGATCGGTTCTTCGGCCCATTGAGGGTGAATGGACAGCAATAAACAATGAGCGGATCATGCGGCTCGAGGTGTCTAAAAACAAACGCAAGCTCCTTCTGGTATCCAACTCGCTGGACTGGGATTTCACCTTTCTCCAGCGTGCGCTGGAGCTGAATGACGATTGGCAGGTGGAATCGGTTCTGCTGTTGCAAAGCCGGGAAAGCGGCCCCTTGATCCGCAGGCGGGACAGCGAGGGCCGTTTCACCACTACAAGCTTGCCGGATGCAGGCGTTCTGGAAGAACTCGAACTGCTATTGCTCCATGGCAGGCTCGACAGATACGACACTGCATTCCTGAGGCGAATCGCCAGGCGGGCCGATAGCGGAGGGTTCGCCCTTGTTTTCTGGCCGGCGGATGATTTGAAAACTGCAAATCTGCCTGCTGCGCTTGCCCGCTATTTGCCTTTCAAACAGGCACAGGTATCGCTGGTACAGGTGAAGGCTCCGGAAGTACCCTCGGTAATATTTACCCTGGACCGCTATAATATCCTCGCCGGCCTTGGCAGCGGAATGGCAATCGACGACCTGCCCCCGGTACAGTGGGTATTCAGGGGAGTTCCATTTAAGAGCACAGTGGAAGTTCTGGGGCGTGCAGGCAGAAGGTTTCCAGCGGGCGAACAGGCACCGGCGCTGATTGTGGCCCAACCCGAGGATGGCACGCGCGTAGCGACGGTGCTTGCCCAGGGCCTCTGGCGCTGGCATATGCTGAACCAGGACACCTCTGAAAGCCGGGATACCCGATACTACAGCCTCTGGGAGGCTCTCTCGAGGTGGCTGACCGCCGGAGAGAAAAGAGCAGGCCTGGCGCTCGAGCCAGTGCGGAAGGTTTTCCACCGCGGTGAGCCAGTCGCCCTTGAAGGCGGGCTGGGGGGCGACCGG
This sequence comes from uncultured Gemmatimonadales bacterium, assembly GCA_964548275.1. GTDB lineage: Bacteria > Gemmatimonadota > Glassbacteria > GWA2-58-10 > GWA2-58-10 > JAUVUV01. The sequence continues at coordinate 13,237 of CAZJQI010000053.1, read as the reverse complement.
GAAGATACGGCTAAAGGTGATCTTAGAGTGGAGATATTTGTCTGGCGGGAAAATGAGGAGAAAGGGGTGGATACTGTGGCTGCGGTAACAGCCGAGACACAAAGCGTCGATGGAAGTTTCACAGTTCAGCTGGGCAGACTTTCCCCAGGGTTTTACAACTACGAGGGCATTCTTGCAGGTGGGCGCATGCAGCAGAAAAGCGCAGGCGTTTTCGCAGTGGAAAGCTACAGCCCGGAGATGGCTGTAATCGAGCCTGATTCCGGTGTTATGGCCAGACTTGCGAAAGAAACCGGAGGCAGCTTTCATAATGGTTTGGACGGCCAGATAAGCCTTTTGTCTGGATCAACAGAGGAATCCGTTGCCGGTTCATGGAGACTTTCGCACAACCTGTGGATTTACAGCCTGCTTATCGCCTTTCTCTCAGCGGAATGGATTTTGCGCAGAAGAAAGGCGCTGCCCTGAAATTTCAGAACTATCTTTAACTCTCGAATACCCCCAGTTTTTAACTGTTGACAACCAAGAAACGGTAAAATATTATTTTATTTTCGCATATCTAATTTCTTACACGCGAGTCAGCGGTACTATTTCGCCGGAAGAACTATCTTTCTCACACCCCTCTGATTCAGGAGCCGGACAGTGTGTTGCCGGATGGCCAGCTCACACTGAACGGCCGCAGGAGGCGGATACCGGTGGAAGGAAGCTAAATACCCGGACTCTTTTTTCAACCAAGAGGTATATCGGCAGATGAGTGGAAATCGCAGCCAGGACATTCAACTGATAAAGCTTGCCGTGCAGATCGAGAAAGACTGTCTTCATTTTCTGGAGCAATTCGCCCAAAAATCAGGGGAGAACAGCCAACTGACACCGTTTTTGCAGCATATGCAGAATGAGGTGCGGGAGGATCTGGAAACTTTCGAGTCCCTTCTCTCGCCGCTGGAAACAGGCATGTCGACTGAGGAAATCGAGGATATTTCGCTGGATGATTATGTCAAGAAACTGCAAAAGACCAGAAGCGAGAAGTTCTATCCCTCGAGCAAGGTCAGCGAATTGATAGATGACTTTTACAATCCCATTTGGATATTGGTTTACCTGGCTGAGACTCTGAACGAGCAGGCCGATTTTTATTCATCCAGCGCTGGCGATATATTTTATGAAAATGAAAAGAGTTCGTTTATCAATATTGCCTTGAAGAAGAAAGATCAAGCGGATCAGGTGGTCAAGAAGAAAAAGGAGATCATTTCCCGTTTTCCATGAGCGAGCAAAAAAGGCTGTTTGCTGAGAGAAAAACGCCTTCCGGAACATTTCAGGGAGGCGTTGTATTATTTCTCCGGCTACGGAGGGAGAGATGGACGTAAAAATTCTGGAGAAACTGGAACTGAAAGCACCCACTAGTTTTCTACTGATACCGGTGTTGCAGGATAAAGTGCTGGAAAACCCACTGGTGGCAGAGATTGACAGGGCTCTCAGAGGGGTGATCGCTCAGCTCGCCGACCAGGAGAGTTTCAAGGCCAAGACCGGACAGAGCCTGAATTTTAATACTATGGGCAAGATAGGCCCCAAGAGGGTTTGTTTTCTGGGACTGGGTGCTGCAGAGAAGCTGAAACATGAAACCTACCGCCGCACCGGAGGACTGGGTGCAGACTGGCTGAGAAAATTTCGCGCAGAGGATGCCACTGTTGTCTGCCAGGTGCCGAAAGAGGTCAAATTGACTGTGGGAGACATTGCCGGGGCGGTTGTTGAAGGTCTGCGGCTGGGACTTTACCGTTTCGATAAGTACAAAAGTAAAAACGACGGCGAGCCACCGTATGAGGGTCCCGGCGGGGTGAGCCTTTTCTGCTGCGACGCCAGAGGCAAGGTGATAAAAGGAGTAAAGGCCACGATGGAAGCCGCAGTCCGGCGTGCATCGATACTTGCCGAGGGTGTAATCACTGCCAGGGAACTGGTCAATGAAATCCCGGAGGTGATGACCCCGGCCGAGTTGGCCGAAAGAGCCAGGAAACTTTCCTCAGGGATAAAGGGTTTAAGCTGCCGAATCCTGGACGAGAAAGAGATGGCTGCCGAAAAGATGGGCGCAGCACTGGCCGTGGCCCGGGGCAGTGAGAACCGGCCGCGCTTTATCGAGCTTATCTACGAACCGCCTAAAGTGCCCAAGACGGACCCGCTTTTCGCGATGATCGGCAAGGGGGTGACTTTCGACAGTGGCGGGCTGAATATCAAGACCGGTGAAGCGATGGCAACGATGAAAATGGACATGTCGGGCGCTGCGGCAGTGATCAGCGCGATCACTATTATCGCTCGGCTGGGTTTTCCTTTGCGCTGCACGGCAGTGGTAGCCGCGGTGGAGAACATGCCCTCGGGGCGCTCCTACAGGCCGGATGATATCATCCGGGCGATGAACGGCACAACGATCGAGGTGGGCAACACTGATGCCGAGGGCCGGCTGATCCTGGCCGATGCTCTTAGCTGGGCGATCCATAAGCTGGGCGCGGCGCGTGTAATCGATCTCGCCACCCTGACAGGGGCTTGTGTGGTGGCTCTCGGCCAGACCACCGCAGGCATTTTCGGCAACGACCCCGAGTGGCTGGCCACAGTGCAGCAGGCATCTGCAGAGGCAGGAGAAAAATGCTGCAACCTGCCGCTTGACGAGGACATGAGCGAGGATATCAAAAGCGAGATCGCCGATGTCAAAAATATCGGTGCGACCCGTTGGGGTGGGGCGATAACCGCCGCACTGTTTTTGCAGAAATTTGTCAAGGAAACGCCCTGGGTGCACCTGGATATCGCAGGGCCGGCCTGGGCGGAAAAGAAACGTCACTATGAACCTGTAGGCGGCACTGGCTACGGGGTTCGAACCCTGGTGCGCCTGGCCGAAAGCCTGGCAGCGAAAAGCGGGGAGTAAGGAAATAAGGAGGGAAAGTACGAAGGATGCTTAATTGAGTAGAGCTCTTGGAGTTTTGTTAACTGATACGGATAGAAAATCTTTAAAATGATCTTGACAAAATGATAGAAGTATGTTACAATTTAGGTGAATAAAGTTTTATTAACCTATTTGGTTAATAAATATGTAGGGGAAGAAAATGTGATAATTCAATTTAAAAATAAAAAACTCGAACGTTTATTTAACAGACGGGATTTAATAGAAAAAAAGTATGGAAAAAGATTAGCAAAAAAAATTGAACAAAGAATGTATGAACTTGATGCTGCAGAAGTACTTAATGATATTTCTCACTTACCTCCACTAAGATGTCACCAGTTGAAAGGACCTCGAAAAGGTCATTTTGCAGTTAATGTAACTCAAAAATTACGTATCGTTTTTATTCCTGCACATAAACCGGTTCCAAAAAAACCAGACGGTGGAATAGACAAGAAATCAATAACTGCAATAAAAATAATTTCCATAGAGGATTATCATGGATAGATCTATTAAAACACAATTTAAGCCTGATTATGTTTCCCATCCTGGCGAGACATTGCTTGAAATACTTGAGGAATTTGAAATGCCTCAGAGAGAATTAGCAAAAAGAACGGGTTTGACTCCAAAAACGATTAATGGAATAACAAATGGCATTTCTCCAATATCACCAGATACCGCTTTAAGATTAGAGCGTGTTTTTGGTATACCTGCTTCTTTTTGGAATAATCGCGAGAGAAGTTATAGAGAGGCATTGGTTAGGAATAAAGAACGAAAAAATCTTGATTCAAGTAAAATTATAGAATGGTTAAATTCAATGCCTTTTAAAGAAATGGTAAATTATGGATGGATTCCAAGAGTTGAAAGTGATAGGATCAAAAAAATACAAACCTTACTTAATTTTTTTGGTTTTGCTTCGCCTGATAATTTTAATAAATGGTGGGTAACTTGCCAAGCTAAGTTTAGAATGTCTATAGGTAGACCAATCAATAAAGGAGCGCTGGCAGCGTGGCTTCGGCAAGGTGAAATTCTTGGAAGAGAAATTGATTGTGAACCATATGAGAAATACAAATTTAGAGATTCTTTGTATAAAATTAGATTCCTAACAGTCTTAGATCCAAAAGAATTTGTTCCTAAAGCTAAGAAATTGTGTGCAGAAAGTGGTGTGGCTTTAGTGCTTGTTCCCGAACTTCCTAACACAGGTGTTTGGGGTGCATCTCGGTGGTTAACATCAAATAAAGCACTTATTCAGCTTAGTATTCGATACAAAACTAATGATCATTTTTGGTTTAGTTTTTTTCATGAAGCAGCGCATATTCTTAAGCACAATAAAAGCTTAGTTTATTTAGAAAATGATTCTGAATACTTTAGTGACGAAGAGAGAGAAGCAGATAGTTTTGCAGCAAACATTTTAATTCCATCTTCTGACTATCGAAGATTAATTAGAAATCCAAAACTCAGTCAGAAATTTATTCTTAGGTTTTCAGAGGAAATTGGTATTCATCCCGGTATTATAGTTGGTAGGCTTCAGCATGAGGGTTTATTGGATTATAGCTTTCATAATAAACTAAAAATACATCTTAAGTGGTTTATTTCTAAATAATTAATTGTTATTATATTAGGTTTTTATCAGTCTCTCAGCCTGCGCGCCAGGCGCGGCCCCAGCCAGATTGTCAGCGCTGCTATCAATGCCCACTGAATCAGGACGCTGCCGATACTGAAAGTCGAAAAAGGGTTCCACCAGTTACCCGGTTCCCAGCCTACCGAACGGTAGAACCACCAGGCGAGAAGCACGGTGAACAGAAGCGGGATAAGCCAGAGGATCACCGGCTCGTAGGCCTTGCCGAGCCGCATATCCCGGTTACCCTCTATGTTGATCATCCCTTTGCGGAAACGCATCACTCCGTAAACTCTCACGGCCACACAGAACAGAAGACCGTTGACCAGCAGGCCCAGACCCCAAACCCAGTCCTGGTTGTCGAACACTCTGCTGAACAGGGCGCTCGGGGCTCCTGCTGCTGCTATGAAGGCGGTCACGAGCAGGGTGGCGCTTTTACGTCTCAGACCCAGGTCGATCAGGTTTCTTACCCCCAGCTCGACCATTGAAATCAGGCTCGAGAGCGCGGCGAGAACAAGGGCGAGGAAAAACAGCGTGAGCATCAACTGCCCCCCCGGGCCCTGTCCGAGCAGCCTGGGGATCCAGATAAAAGTGAGGCCCGTGCTGTTTTCCCCGGGTGTTTTAACCACCTCCAGGGCCTCAGCCGCAGGCAGCAGGGCGAATACAGTGGGGATCACGGCCAGGGCGGCAAGCAGACTGGCCGTGTTGTTGCTAAGCCCCATGACCAGGGAGTTTTCCACCACATGCTCGCGCGGGCGTGAATAAACCGAGTAGGTTAACAGCAGGCCCCAGCCGGCCCCTGTGGACCAAGCGGACTGGCTCAGCGCCTCCAGGTAAACCCTGGGCCTGGCGAAATCCGCCGGGTTGAACTGGAAAAGATATTTCACCCCTGCGCCGGAGCCGGGCAGAAGAAGGGCACGAACGGCGGAGTAAACCAGTATCACCCCGAGCACTGGGATGAAAATCCGCGCCGAACCCTCGATTCCCGAGCGGATTCCGGCCAGCACTATCCCGCCGCTGATCAGCGCAGCGGCCAGATGAAAGCCTACCGCCTGCCAGCTTCCGGAAAAGCTGCTCCAATACTCCGGCCCGGTGGCAGCGCTGATAGTTCCCAGGACCGAGCCGGTGAGATATTTCAGGCACCAGCCGGTGACCACCGAGTAGTAGCACATAATCCCGGTGGTGATCAGCGCGACAAAGCTTCCCATCCAGACCCCACGCGAACCCATCATAGCTGCAAAGGAGCCGATCGTTCCGCGGCGGGTTGACCTGCCGATAGCGCTTTCTGCAGCCAGAAGGGGTATCGACCAGAGGAAAAGGAATGCCATCCAGAGCAGGATAAACACACCGCCGCCGCTGGCTGCCGCAACCCTGGGGAAACGCCAGATGTTGCCTGTGCCGATTGCGATACCGATCGCGGTAAGCAGCATGCCCCAGCGCGAGGAAAACAGCTCCACTCCTGCTGGCGATGAGGCGGATTCAGCTTTGCTTTGCAGATCAGTGCTCAATTGGCCGACCGCCGATTGTTCTTGTCATGAGATAGAGAATTCGCATCATAAAGCGGTTAAAACGAAAAATTCAAGCGGTCATTTATTCGTGTCAAGCGATTACAAAAATAGCCGATTCCTCTGTTACAGGAACCGGCTATCTCTCCTGGAGGGTTAACTCCAGAGGATTACTGCCATTTGTCCGGCTTGCCGTCACCGTCTGTATCGAAACCGGCCTTGCCCTTGGAACCGTCCTCGTTGTACTGCTGCCATACATTGGGCTTGCCGGATTTGTCGGTGTCATAGCCGACCTCTTTCATCTTGCCGTTTGGGTAATAGCTCATCCAGCGGTCGACCTTGCCATCTCCGTCCGAGTCCATCTCCATGCGTACCTTTTTCCCCTCGGCGTTGTAGAAGATTGTCTGGTCGATTCCCTTGCCCTTGCTGTCTGTCTCGACCTTGGTCAGGTTACCGCTGGCCGGGTCGAAATGCTGCCACTGGTCCACCTTTTCATCAGAGTTAGAGTCTTTTTCCGCCCTGATCTTGTTGCCCTCTTCATTGAAAAAGATCCATGAGTCGAGTTTGCCGTCGAAATCCGTGTCCGTCTCTGTTTTGACTGGCACACCGTCGGCGTTGAAACGGCGCCACTTGTCGACCGTTCCGTCAGCATTATTGTCCGATTCGATAAGCTCGATCTCGCTTTTATTGTTGATATAAGTCCAGGTATCAACCTTGCCGTCACCGTTGGAGTCCTTTTCTTCCTTATACAGCGGGGACTTGTCCTGTGCTGCAAGCTCCACGGCAGTAACACCGGCCAGAATACCGCATAAACAAAGTAGCACCACTAAACGCATCCAAACCTCCGTTTTTCAGGTTAATGAATGGCAGAACAACTGATAGAAATCCGCAGGAAAATTGCTTTCAACATAATCATACTTTTGGCCTTTGGCAAGTTTATAGCCATTTCGCGGAAAAAATCAAGATAAAAAAACCCGGCACAGCCGTTTGCACTTCCTGAACGGGAGCCTGCCTGCTGTGCCGGGTTAGACAGTCATGCGCCTTTCAATTTATGAGGCAAGGCGCACTAATAATCATAGCCGATAGAAAAGAAATTGCGCCTCCTGCCCGCAACCAGTTCCTCGGACTGGTAGAGCCTTCTATCCAGCCCGATGTAGTAGTTGGTATCGTAATGGTCCAGGGTTTTGGCCATATCGAAACGCAGGACGAGATAGCCAATATTCATGCGGATACCGAAACCATAAGCGGCCTGGGCATCTTTTAGCCTCAATAATTTAGCTCTCTGGGAGGTGAACGGCTGGAAGGCTTCGTTATTTAGCCAGGCCCCGGCGATATCGAAAAACAGTACACCGCCGATTCCGCGCAGGAAAATCGGCAACGGCCAGCCCATCACCAGGTAATCTATCAGCGGGAAACGCAGCTCCGCGTTACCGAGCAAGAGGTTCGTGCCCCGAAGGTCTCCGTACCAGGCCCCGCGAAAAGTGTATGGACCGCCGATGTAGAAAAGCTGCGGGTCGTTGCCCCAGCGCATTGCTCCGATACCACGCAGGGCGATAGTCACTCTTTTCCAGAAAAGCCAGTACTTGCGCCAGTCGGCAATAACCTCGCTGTAGCTCAGCTCGCCGAAAAAGTGCTGGGCACTGATCCGGTACCTGGATCCATCCACCGGACCGGTGAAGCTATAGGCGGTATTGTCAAAGACCAGTGCGGCCTGTGGGCCGGCGAAGTAATTCGTACCGTACTCCTGGAGGGTGATTTCCTGGGGAGGGCGGAAAGAAAAGTAGGGATCCCAGCCAATCTGGATGGATTTCTCGCTCACGCTGTAAGCGCTCAGGCCGTACTCGATCCTGCGGAAACGGTTGAACGGCCGGCTGAATATGACCCCGGCGCCGCGCCAGATATAGACGAAAGCATTCGCCGAGCTGGATGTGCTGGACAGGTAATAGGCGTTGCGGAACTGGGAGACAAAGAATCCCTTGTCCGTGCGGCCTTTGAGATTTATGTAGCTGAACAGAAGGTCGCTGTCCTGGATTTTCCCGTATATATTGGCGCCAACCTGAATATTATGGTTGCCGAGCTGGTCACTGAAAGAGACGAATACACCGCCTGAAACCCCGAGATTGCCTGCGTATCCACCGAAGCTTGAGACGTAATCAGTCGAGAACCTGGGCTTGTATCTGCTGAAACTAAAGGTTGCGGTGTCAGCCAGGGGGATTTTTTCCTTGGGTACATCGAATTCGAAGCTGATCGCTGGCAGAGTGTCCACCCTGGTGACCAGCAGCGAGTCGGATGGAGCCTCCTGGGGCAGGTCTTCCTCCGGGTGAAAAGTATCTTGCGCCAGGCTGTCGATTTTTTCCAATAGCTCAGGCGCTAGGCTCTTATCGTCCGAATCCGAGACAGGTGTGGATTCGGAGATCCTGTCGGCTACCCGAGTTTTCCCCAGCCCCGGCAAATCGGAGCTGTCGGATTTTACCGGGGGATAACCCGGTGCGGAAGCCAGGTGATCGGAGATAAAAGATGCAGATTCCGCAGCATGAAGTTCTGAATCGGTCTTCACACGCTCTTCATGTTCCAGGGCGAGTTGGGTTTCACCTCTCTTGCGGGCTTGCACCCTCAACTGCTGTTTGAGACGCTCCAGGCGTTCCTTGGTAGCATTCAGGTGCACGGTTTCGAAATCGAAAGTGCGGCTGGTATCCGGTACCCAGAGTTTGGCCTGGCGTTTGGGATTATTGATCACAAAGATATCCCAGCCGCCGTTGTAAAACGCGCTGAAAGCAAGCCTTCCACTGGCCGAGGACCAGGAAAGGCATGGGCTGGTTTCGGTAGCGCCGGTAATCCCGGTGAGCACATTGGTTATCTGGTATTCGCTGCCATTGTCGAAGTCGTGATAGAAAATGTTGGATATTCCGGTGCGATCAGAGATGTAGGCGATCTTGCTTCCATCCGGCGACCACTGTGGAGAAATATTGTCTCCGAAACTGTTGTGCAGAACCGTGTACTCGCCGGTTTCCAGATCCAGAATAGCAATCTGGTAGTCTGAGAAAACCAGCCGGTCGAGATCGGTGCCTGGGCCGTACTCCGTGGTGAAAGCGATTTTCTTGCCGTCGGGCGAATAGTCCGGGTCACGCTGGGTGTACCTGTCATCGGTCAGTTGGGTCAGTTTGCCGGTCTCGATTTCCACCTCGTAGAGATTGCTCCTTCCGCCGTCGATACCGCTGAAAACAATCTTTTTCCCATCCGGAGAAAAGTTGGGTGTGAGGATGCCGTCCAGGCCGAAGTTGAACTTGTGAGTCACTTTTTTTTGAAAGAAATTGTATACATACACGGCATCTTCCGGCCCGCTTTTCGCCACGAAAGTGAGGTAGCGGTCATACGGGCTCCAATCGAGGCTGGTATAAAGGAAGCGGAAGGATTCGAAATCCGGGCTCCGTTGTCCTTCCACCAGCTTGCGGCTGTGGCGGCCGTCGATTGCGCTGGCGCTCCAGATATCGACATAACCGCTTTTGTTGGAAATATAAGCCAGGGTCTCCCCTGTGGAGTTCAGCGCAGGGGTGACATTATAGTTGCTGCCGTCCTTGGAATGGTCGGTGAGACGCCGGGCGAAATCCTCCGGCTTTTCGTATTTTACGATCTGGGGCAGGTAAGTCTTACGGATATCCTCGTTCCACTGCTTGCCCAGGGTTTTCATATCCGCGCCCAGAGAGGACTTGAAAGCGCCACTGACATTGCCGAAAAGCGAGGTTTTCTGAAGTATCTCGCCGATTTTCTTGTTGCCGTAACGTTGCGCGATGAAATACCAGAAAGAGTGGCCGAAACGGTAGGCCCGCAGGTCAGGCATGTAGTTGAGCTCTTCCAGTGTCATCAGGTAGCCGCTCAGGGCCGCATCCCGCAGCCACATCTCGGTGTTCGAGTTCATTCCGCTGATCGAGAGCTGTTCGACCATACCCTCGATAAACCAGAGCGGGGGCATAAAAGCGAGCGGGTTGGATACCGGAGTGGATTCCTTCCAAAGGATATCGATCTGGAAAGCGTGGGCAAGCTCGTGGGTGAGCACGTGTTCAAAATCTTTCCAGGAACCGGTGAACGGCAAGAGTACGCGTTTTTTGAGGAATTCGTTCACCCCTCCGACGCCCTCACCGATTTCCCCAGGCAGTATGTTGGTCTGGGAGAAATCAGATTGGCTGGCGTAGAGTATCAGCGGTATCCGCCTTGAAGGCTTGAAATTGAGCATTTTGCTGTATCTCAGGTAGGCCCTTTCAGAGAGTCGGGCCGCCTCCAACACCATCGGCCGCTCTTTTTCATAGAAATAAATATCGAAATGCTCGGTTTTCAGAACCTGCCAGTCGAAATTTTTGTACTGGACCTTATTTTTCCCGAACTGGGCGTAAACCTCGGATACCGGATTAAGGAGAATGCCGACGCCCAGAATAAGCGCTGCGGCAAAATTGGAGCATGCAGCTCTTTTTAACAGAAGCAGGATTCTGAGTTTATGTGTAATTGACTCGTGCATCCTGGTAACCCTCACAGATCGAATGAAAGTTCCCGGCTTGAAAGCCTCAGGTTTAATTTATCGCCGAAACACACGTAATCAACACCAACCAATTCCCCAGGGGTTTATGTTTTAACACCGCCCAGGACGTGTAGCATTCGGCCTTGCAAATGTTAATACCTGTTTTAAGCGAAAATGTTTCCTCAGGGAATAATTTAATTTGGGAAATCCCTGCTCAATCTGCTTGCGTTGGTGGATAGGCGAACGTATTTTATTTTATTGTAAGGCTGATTTTCAGCCAGGTCAATGAAATGATCATCCCAGAGGCGTGTTTTCGCGCAGCGGGAGGGCCAGCATCATTAGATGACCAGCTATCTGGCCGCATATGGAACGATTTCACGGGTCACGAGCGAGACTATTGATCAGGTGATGTCCCTTAAAGCCAAGATAAAGGGCAAGTGTTTCGGGCCGAGCCGCTCGCTTCAGGAAGAAGTACGCAAACTTTATGAACGTGATGTTACAGAGCGCCTGCAGTTGATCAGCCGGCTGATCGTGGATTTGGGAACTAATCGTCCTGCGCGTTTTGCCTCGGCTCTGAGCCGGCTATGGCTGAACCTGGCCGATGTCTCCGACCAGATGATCGATATTCTCTATATTCCCGGTTACCGGGGACTGCAGAAAGTCGTGGTGGCCCAGCTCGACCATATCCAGCGTTCGCTGACATATTTTCAGAGAAAAGTGACGAAAAAAGAGGAGCCTATCACTTTCAATATCAACTATCATCTGCGGGACATTGCGCTGGTAGTCTCCCCCTACCGGAGCGGTTTTGTTCCCATGGGGGATGAGCGCATGGTGGAACTGGAATTCAAGGAAAAGCTAGATGAGGCGGTCCCGCACATGGTGGGTGATTCCGAGGCGATCTACCTGGCATTGTACCATATGGTGGACAACGCGGTGATCGCAGCCGGAGCTCAAGGAACGGTGAGTATGTACACGAAGTTCCACGACCGTTTCAAACAGCTCCAGGTGGCTGTGGCTGATACCGGGAAGGGAATCGACCGGAAAGGGGTGCTGAAAAGCGCGCTGGAAGCCGAGGTATTGAACCCGAAGCAGGCCGGTAAGATCCGTAAAGATAAGGCGGATCATAACAACAGGATATTCGAACTTATTTTCAAGCCGCGGGTGAGCACATTCGCCTGCGAGGATAAAAGCCATAAGGGAATCGGGCTTACCCTTGCAATCGAAGAGATTTCCCGCCACGGTGGTAAGATCGACATACACAGTAAGCCTGGTAGAGGAACGACATTCCAGATATATTTAAGTATAAAATAGACGTCCCGATCTAACAGACGATACCCAAACACGGGGGCAAAAAGTGAAAAGAAAAGAAATCCTGAACAGTTTGACTTTGAGATTTACTGCGGTATCGGCAGTATTGTTGCTGGTTTTTATATCTGGTTGTACTCTGTTCAAAAGGAAGCCTACCCGGCTTGAGCAGGACTCTGGGCAGCTATACAGCTACATCCTGGAATACGCGGGGAACCAGGTAGACGTCGCTTTCGGACGCTTGGGTGGAGGCTACCCGATATACTCAGAGAACGGCCGTTGGGTTGAAACCGAATTCGGCGGCTGGGCCCGCGGTCTCTATCCCGGGATGGTCTGGCTGTTGTACCAGTCCACACAGGACCAACGCCAATTCAAGCTGGCCAACGACTGGATGAACGGGCTGGACAAACACAAAAAAGACAAATCGAGTTTCGGTTTAGGCCTGGTTTTCTATCCGGCATATGTTATCGGATATCAGATTACGGGTAACCGCGCCTACCGCAGTGTAGCGCTCGAAGCGGCGGAGAGCCTTTCGGAGAGATTCACTGAGGCAGGATTTTTCCCGGCATTCGGCGAACCTGGCGATACACTGCTCGGACGCCGGCTTTCGATTGAGTCGATGATGGACCTCGAGCTGCTTTACTGGGCCTCGGAGGCTACAGGGAACAATGAATACGCCGCTCAGGCCAACCAGCACGCCTTATTCACCATGCGCTGCCTGGTAAGCAATGACGGTCGGATCCTTCACATGGCGGATTTCAACCCGAAGACAGGCAGGATTCAAGGCGAGAAGACAGGTGTACTCGCCGACAACAAAAAGTACTCTCCCAAGGGCTACAGTTCCTCCTCTGTCTGGGCGCTTGGCCAGGCCTGGGCAATTCATGGATTTACCACGGCCTACCGCCACGAGGGAGAGACCCTGTTTCTTAACGTTGCTCAGCGGGTTGCAGAATACTTTATCGAGAATCTGCCTGAGGATGGGGTCCCGCTGTGGGATTTCGAACTGCCGCCAGGGGAAACCAAACGGAAAGATACCGGTGCGGCAGCGGTTGCGGCAGCGAGCCTGATCAAGCTCGCCCGGGCCACTCCCACTGAATCCGATGCCCGGCGCTACCGCGATGCGGCATACAAGATAATCAGTAGCTTGAACAGAGACTATTTCGCCAAGGCAGGCGGACAAGGAATACTCGGTGGGGGATTGTACGATGAAGGCGGAAAGCAGGATGTGGGCGCTACCGCGTGGGGGGATTATTTCTATATCGAGGCCCTGCTGCTGCTGAGAGATTTCAGGACGTGAACGGTTTCAATATCTAAATTTTTGATATTTAAACTGAATAGTGTCCGGTAAAAATGGTTTATGAATTATGAGTTGGTCTTAATTGAGACAG
>CAZJQI010000052.1:0-30497 GCA_964548275.1 uncultured Gemmatimonadales bacterium | reverse complement strand
GGTTACTTTTGGTTACAAAAGTAACATGAAAAAATCTTTTTCTTTCTGCCTATTAATTAACCGGACAGTACTGACTTTAAAACTAAAAGAGGGAATAAAGATGAAAATACGCAATCTGGTTTTCGCCACTCTTGCAGTGCTGGGGGCTTTCTGCACAGACTTAGCGGCTCAAAGAAAGTGCAGCGAATTTCCTTACGAAGTCGTAACCGAGGGATGGAAATTCCCGGAGGGCCCGGCTTTCGACAACGAGGGCAACCTTTACGCCGTAGCCTATAAAAAGTTTGCAGATATCGGGAGAGTTACCCCTGAGGGCAAGACAGAAATTTTCATGGACCTGGAAGCGCTCGGCCAGGGAGCGGCCAACGGCATGGCATTCAGCCCGGACGGCAGGCTTTTCGCCTGCGAGTACGAGGGCAAAAGGATAATCTCCATAGACTTGAAAACCCGCAAGGTCACGACCGTGGCAGACAGCTACAACGGCAAGCCCCTGAACGAGGTCAACGACATCTTTCTGCACCAAAGCGGCGACATCTATTTCACCGATCCCTACCGCGTGGACGCGACAACCGGGGGCAGGGTATTCGTTTACAGCCAGAAAGATAAAAAGCTCTACCTTCTGGTGGACGGCCTGGCTTTCCCGAACGGGCTTACAGTTTCAAAGGACAAGAAAACCCTTTACGTGGCCCAGACCGTGCGGCGCAACGTGACCGCCTACCCGCTGAGCGAAAACGGGCACAAGGCGGGTCCCGGCAGGGAAATTTTCCTGATGGCTGGCGGCAACGGCCCGGATGGGATAGAGCTGGACGACAAGGGCAACCTTTTTATAACTCATTACGGCGGGAAAAATCTTTACTACGTAAGCCCGGAGGGTGAGCTTTTAGCTTGCGCCACCGGGTTTGGTGCCAATCTGACCAATGTCCAGATCCGCGGCGAGTGGATATATGTCACCGAGACCGAGCGCGGGCACATAGTGAGGATCAAGAGGGAGCATTTTATGTCCCAGTAAGTGATCCTTGGTAGAATGCCATTATCCGTTTGAATATCTGACTGGCCAAGACCGGTAGTTTCAGAAAGTCTATTGAGCAACTATTTTCAAACTTTCTTTGACCCTGGCGGCAATTTATTTATATTTCTCATTAACTTGTGAGTAACCACTATCTCTCCTTGTCGGAGGATGTGAGATGATCCTTGTGACCGGTGTTGCGGGTTTTATCGGCTTTCACGTTGCGCGAAAACTTCTCGAACAGGGCCGGGAAGTTATCGGCACCGACAATGTCAACGACTACTATTCCCCTCAGCTCAAGCGGGACCGAATCAGGGAACTCGAGGCTCTATCCTCGTTCAGTTTCCACAAGGTCGATCTGTGCGATTACGACGGGATGGAGGAGGTTTTCAAAAAAGGCGGATTCAAGGAGGTGATCCACCTGGCCGCGCAGGCCGGGGTGCGCTATTCGCTGATCAACCCCACGGCCTACCTGCGCTCCAATCTCGAGGGTTTTCTCAACATCCTCGAACTTTGCCGCCATTTCAAGGTGGAAAACCTGATCTACGCCTCATCCTCCAGCGTGTACGGCAAAAACAGGAAACTGCCATTCAGCGAGGATGACGTTCTCGAAGGCCAGATTTCTCTCTACGGCGCCACCAAGCGTGCCAACGAGCTGATGGCGCACAGCTATTCCCACCTTTACGGGCTTAACACCACGGGCCTGCGCTTTTTCACTGTGTATGGCCCCTGGGGCAGGCCCGACATGGCAATGTTCAAGTTCACCAACGCTATCACCCGGGGCGAGCAGATCCCGGTTTTCAACTACGGCCAGATGAAAAGGGATTTCACCTATATTGACGACATCGTGCAAGGGGTTGTTGCCTGCCTGGAGCACCCATTCCAGTACGAAATTATCAACCTGGGCAACAACAATCCGGTGGAGCTGCTCCACCTGATCGAGCTTATCGAAAAAAATCTGGGCAAGGAAGCTGACAAGCTCATGCTGCCGATCCAGCCGGGTGACTGCGAGGCCACGTATGCGGATATCGCCAGGGCCGGAAGGCTGCTCGGTTTCGAACCGCGGACGAAAATCGAGAAGGGGTTGAAACGATTTATCGAGTGGTATAAATTATATTTTAACCTGTAATTTGACAAACAATGTTAGTATTGTCCGGTTAACTAACAGGCAGAAAGAAAAAGATTGTTTTTTTCACGTTACTTTTGTAACCAAAAGTAACCAAAAGTTTTTTCGGGCCGCAAACTCGACTTCCAATATAACTTTTATATACTTTGTTGTTTTCCAGGTAAAAAGGCGCTCCTGGGGTGCTCGCCTGATTCGGCTTGAGCCAGGCAAGCCGAATCAATGGCATGCCCACCGGTCTGGCTTCGCTCTGCCTGGGATGGAAATTACCCGGCCTTTACACGCTCCTACGGAGTTTCTCGAACATGCGGCCCTGATCAGGCGGCCTGCGGCCGCCAGAAAAACAGAGCACTTCAAAGAAAATAAAGATATTCCTTCAATCAATCCCTTTTGCGTTCCCTTTCTGCAACTGCCTGAATTAAAAACAACTCTTAACTCATAAACCATTTTTACCGGACTCTATTGTTTCATTATTTCAACAGAATCAACAATCACAACTGCGAATCAGGCCCACAGTAGCAGGCTTGGTCATAAAGAACGCCGTGTCTGGCTCCGGCGTATTCTTGCTCGAAGGCGTGGCTGTGGAACGGCATCCTTCTTCCCTGGCAGTCCTGGCGGGGACAGAGCTTGCAGTTGGCAAAAGGTTCCGGAGAGGAAAACCTGATTCCGGAAAGCGACTTGCGAGGCCTCATCAGGAAGCTTTCTGTCAGCTCCACCCCGATTGCCTCGGTAACATTACCCAGGGCTTCGAATAAGGGCTTCTGCTGCACCAGCGGCCAGTCCTCCAGCGAGCCCGGGTTCATCGAAACTTTATACTTGCCGTCAAGCAATGGATTGACTGCCTGATCCAGGGCAGCCACACCTGTGCGCAGGGCCTCCTCGCAGAGCTCCTCGGCCACCCAGCGTAGAAGCATGTCTTCGTATGACTCGGCCCACTGCTCGAGTTGGGTGCCGCAGGTTGCCACGAAAAGCACGGCCTTGTCGCTGTATTGGAGATTTACCCGAAGGATGCGGCTTTCGAAACATCGGCCTGCGATAACCACCGAGGCGTCGCCTGTTTTCTCCACATCGTACATTGCGTAACAGGCTCGCGGAGCTCCGATTCGTGCCCCAAGCCCGGCAAGCTCCTTGACCTCCTGTTCGTGGGATTGCATTCCACCAAGCTTGAGCTTTTCGGCCATTTTGTCCGCATCCGGCAAAAACGGGATATTATCTATAACAGTGAGATGCATAAACAGGCCTTTGTCAACGATCAGTTGAAGTCTTTGGCTGTAGTTCTCGTTTCGCGGCCGCTACGATTTGATCAAGGGCACGACTGAGTTCAGGAGAGATTGGCTCCGGTTCATGACTGTCGAGGATTTCCTCCTTTCGCGCCCGGCAGCGATTTTCCATGGCTGAAGCTCCGCTGTCAAGCCAGCTCTGGTAATATTCCCGGTCCAGAAGATTGGGGAACCAGAGTTCTTGGCGGAAATGTCTGACCGTGTGTTCGGTGTCGATAAAAGTGCCTCCGGGACCAGCTTCTGAGATGACATCGAGTCCCAATGTTTCATCGCTAATTTCAAACTCGCGGTTGAGGCTTTCCACATAGCCGATAATCTCATTCTGCAGCAGGAGCATATCGAGCGAAGAGGCCTGGTCCACTCCTGCAATGCCCATATGGCCGAAAATATCAGCTCCTGCGGCAGCACCCAGTGCGAGGGTCGCCCCGACTTCCAGGCCGGCCTGGGCATCGGGACGTTTCGAATCGGTGAGGCCAACATTGATATAGACCGGCAGGTGATAGCGTTTGCCAATCTGGGTCATTGCCACTCCGAAAATAGCCTGCTCTGGCCCGGAGAAAATCAACTGGGTTGTAGACATGTCGAAAGCATGGCAGATACCGCCATAGCATACCGGCAATCCCTGCTTGACCAGTTGGGTTATGCAGATACCAGCAAGAATCTCTGCGTTCTGCTGGGCCATGGTTCCGGCAATCGTGGCGGGTGCGGTAAGCCCCATCTGCGCCATCGGCCCTACAGGTACAGGAAGCTCGAGCCTCGCTGTTTCAAACAGCAGGTCTATTCCATTGAAAGGAAAGCGCAAGGGGCTTATCGGCTCAAGGAAAGGGTAGCACACCGGATTGGCGGCGGCTTTCTGCTCGTCTCCGCGGATAGCGATCAGCATCTCGACAACGAACTTTGCCGAGGCCCGGTCGTGGAACCAGAACGTAACAGGTTTTGTGGTATTCCTGAGCTGAGTGGCAAAGACTTCCACGCAGCGGTATTCCACAGGGACATCCTTCGGGTCGCTCATTGCACCTGCAATATTGATCTTATCCAGGGCATCGGCGAAACGCGAGGCTACGGCGACATCTTCAAGGGTTGCATAGCGCCGCTCACCACCGATCTCATCCACCCATGAGGCTTCACCAGCGACGCTATTATAGTTACGCTTTCCCAGGCCGAAAGCAGCCGTTTTTGAAATATCACGCCCGTAGATCGTAAAATGCTTGCCGCATTGTTCCAACGATCGCTCAACCAAATCTGCAGGAATCCAGACCCGCTGTTCTCTGAATGAGACCTTTGCACCTGCATCCGAGAAACGGTCGAGTATCCCCTCATGGGGCACGACAACCCCCACTCGTTCGAGAATATCCAGGGAAGCCCGGTGGATTTTCTCAATCTGCGCATCCGAGAGCACCCGGCAGATCATCCATCCGCCTCCGTCATTTTGAGGATAGGACAGCTTGATTGAAATATCTCCGGCTATTGACACTATCGGACTATTTTAATACAAGCCAATCTCAACTACAAGATGAATAATCGTTTATGGAGAGAAACGATAATCTGGGAGGGGATAATCCTTTGGAACAAAAAGGTTATTGTGTTTGACTGAAAAATTGAGCGGCAACATTGAATAAAAGCGATCTAAACACCAAAGCATTTTTTCAACCAGTTACAATTTCACCATGCGCAGTGTATTAGTCCTTCCCCGCCCTGAGAGCGGGGCGCCGAAAGTCATTACCACAGAATCGCCGGGCGAGCCGATTCCGCTTTTCAGCAGGTGCTCCCGCGCCAGAGCCACAGACTCCTCAAGCGAATCCATGCGGGGAAGCTGCACCGGGTAAACCCCGCGCATCAGGTTCATCCTGCGCACTGCGATTTCGCTGTCGCTGACTCCCACCACAGGCATGGACGGGCGGAACTTGCTCAGCAGCAAGGCGGTCAGGCCGCTCTGGGTGCCCACCACGATCGCTGATGCCTCGAGGTCCAGGGCGGCGCTCACAGCCGCGTGGCAGATCGCCTCGGAGAAAGTCTCTGATCCATCGTGACGGAGCAGGGCAGGGTCGCCCCAGGTGTCCACTGAGGCCTCGGCTTCCCGCACGATACGGTCTGCTGTGGCAACTGTTTCAACCGGATACTTGCCTGCTGCGGTTTCGCCGGTAAAAAGCAGCGCATCGGTGCCGTCGAACACGGCATTGGCTACATCGCTGGCCTCTGCGCGCGTGGGTACCGGGTTATGAATCATCGATTCGAGAAGCTGGGTTGCAGTGATCGAGAGCACATTCTTTTTCGCGGCAGTTCTCAGGATCCTTTTCTGTTGTGCAGGCACCCGCTCGACACCCAATTCCACGCCCAGGTCGCCGCGGGCGACTATCACCCCGTCGGCTTGCTCGAGAATGGGCTCCAGCTTTTCAAGAGCCGCGGGTTTTTCGATCTTGGCCACCACCTGGGCGTTGCTTCCCGCCTGGCTGAGAATCTCTTTCAGCTGTTTTATATCCCCGGCGCTCTGCACAAACGAAAGAGCGACAAAGTCGAATCCTTCCTTGATCATGAATTCCAGGTCGGCGCGGTCTTTATCAGTGAGCGGGGGTTCACTGATCGGAATCTCAGGCAGGTTGATCCCTTTATGGCTGCTCAGCCGGCCTCCCACCTCGACACGGCAGTGCACATCATCGCCGTCGATCTTTTCCACGGTGAGACGCAGAAGGCCGTCGTTGAGCAGCACGGTGTTGCCGGGCGAAAGGTCCTTAGAGAACGATTTATAGGTCGTGCCGATCCATTTGTCCCTGGCGGGCTCGTTGCGCGAACTGAGCACGATCCGGCCTCCCTGTTCGAGCCTGATCCCGCTGCCTGGAATTTTACCCACGCGGATTCTCGGACCCTGAAGGTCTCCCATGACAGGCAACTGCTTACCGAGCTTTGCCGCAACCTCGCGAAAGTCGCGATACATTCTCAGGTGTGAGTCCCTGTCCCCGTGGGAAAAATTTATTCTCGCAGCATCCACTCCTGCCTCGATCAGTTGTCTAATAACCTCCGGGTCCCAGGATGCCGGACCCAGAGTGCAGATTATTTTCGTTTTGCTGCACACTGAACAAACCCCGTTCTATTTATTCAGCACAAGAGATTAAGCTTTGAACAAACAAAAGAAAGGTGATGCCCTATTGCCAGAGGATCAATCCAAGACGGTAGGGCTGTATGAGGTGCTCATGTTTGGGTAGCACACGCACGGTGAACCCATGCTGGCCGCTGTGCATGCAGGGCACAAAACCCTCGAATAAATAGCTTCCGTTGGAGGAATTTCCCTTGGGCTGAAGGACAGCAGTTTCGGCTTCGGTGATTTTCCGCTGCTGGTCCAGGGGCCCGTAATACACCTCCACGGAAACATCCTGCGGTGTGAGCGAACCGAGCCTGACTTTCGCGATCACAGCCATCTCACTTCCGACAACGTAATCATGACTCGTATCAGCGGTAACATCCTCAATCTTGACCGATTGCCACTCCTCACTGACCCTTTTAATCCAGAGAGCCAGTTCTTTCGTCTTGGCGAAACTATCTTTGGCCAGATCTCGGCAGTTTCCCGCCGCGGTCAGATAGAAGCGCTCCAGATACTCTTGAAACATCCGGTTTGTATTGAACTCAGGGATAAGTTTGCTGATAGAAGTTTTCATCTTTTCTATCCAGCGGCGCGGCAGGCCGTCTTCACTGCGGTTGTAAAACATCGGAATCACATCATGCTCGAGCAGGTTATAAAGTGCGTTGGCTTCCACTTCATCCTGAAGGTTCAGGTCATCATATTCCTCGCCTTTACCGATAGCCCAGCCAACATTCTGATCGATTTCGTACGCCTCGCACCACCAGCCGTCCAGAATGCTCAGGTTGAGCCCGCCGTTGCAGACCACTTTCATTCCGCTGGTTCCACTGGCCTCCATGGGCCGCCGTGGACTATTGAGCCAGACATCGACCCCCTGGACCATGTAACGCGAAACTATCATGTCGTAATTCTCGAGAAAGACCACCCTGCGCCTGACCTCGGGGTCCCGCGAGAAATGAATGATCTGGCGGATCAGAGCCTTGCCCTCTTCGTCCCGCGGATGCGCCTTACCGGCGAATATGAGCTGTACAGGATATTCCTTGTTGGTCAAGATTTTTTTCAGCCGTTCGGGTTGGCGAAGGATCAGAGTGGCGCGCTTGTAAGCGGCGAACCTCCTGGCAAAACCGATTGTAAGCGCATTCGGTTCCAGCACCTCTTCAGCCAGTTCGATCTCCTGGGTCGAGGCTCCGCGGTGGATAAGCTGCCGTTTAAGCTTTCTGCGGGCAAAAGAAACCAGGCGTTCCCGTCGCAGTTCGTGAGTACGCCAGAGAGCTTCATCCGGCAACTCTTTGACTTTCTCCCAGACAGTTTTATCAGTCGGATCCTCCCGCCAGCGGGGACCGAGGTAGCGGTCGTAAAGTTCGCCTGCCTCACGGCTGATCCAGGAATGGATATGGATGCCGTTGGTTACGTTTGTGATCGGCACGTCGTCAACAGGAATCTGGGGCCAGTTCCCCTGCCACATGGAACGGCTGACACTTGCATGAAGCCTGCTCACACCGTTGTAGTAAGCGGATACCCGAAAGGCGAGAAAACTCATGTTGAACGGTTCGAGATCGTTTTCCGGGTTTCGCCTGCCCAATGCGAGGAAGTTTTTCTTGTTCAGCCCCAGCCGATTATAATAATGGGCGAAATAGCGGTCGACCAGATTGGGTTCGAATATATCGATTCCTGCAGGAACAGGAGTATGAGTGGTGAAAATACCGCTGGCGCGTACTGTGACGAGAGCTTCATCGAACGAGAGTTTCTCCTCTTCGACCAATTTCCGGATTCGCCCGATTCCGCTGAAAGCGGCGTGCCCCTCGTTCATGTGGACAGCACAGGGATCGATTCCCAGGGCTGCGAGGGCTTTTATCCCCCCAATACCGATCATTATTTCCTGCTGGATGCGCATTTCCTTGTCGCCACCGTAGAGCTGGTATGTGATCGCCCGGTCGTTGGGGCTGTTATCCGGAACGTTGGTATCGAGCAGGTAGAGCGGCACCCGGCCCACCTGGACTTGCCAGATGCGGGCGAATACTTTGCGGCCGGGGAAATCCACCCAGATCAAAAGGGGATTGTTGTTATCTTTCGAATGCACCAGACTGACCGGCATTCTGAACGGATCGTTATCGGAATACGCCTCCTGCTGGTAACCGTCGATATTCAGATACTGGCGGAAATAACCGTGCTGGTACATCAAGCCCACACCCACGAGTGGAATGCCGAGATCACTGGCGCTTTTTACATGGTCTCCGGCCAGTATCCCCAACCCACCCGAGTAAATTGGAATGCATTCTGTAATTCCGAACTCGGCGCTGAAATAGGCTATGTTGAAATGCTCCGAAAGATCCCCATGTGTTTTGCTGAACCATGTTTTTTTCTCGTTGATATATTCACTCACCACCTCATTTGCCCGGTCCAGATGCGCCAGGAAACCATCATCCGATGCCAGAGCTTCCAGCGTTTTCTGATCGATGGTCTGAAGGATCAGCACGGGATTATGACGGCTCGATTCCCAGAGTTGAGGGTCCATGCGGCGGAAAAGTTCCAGTACCTCCACGTCCCAGCTCCAGTAAAGGTTAGAGGCCAGGTCACGAAGGCTTTGCAGCTTTTCCGGCAGTGATGGAATCACCGAAAACTCGGTAATCTTTTTCATCATCTCTTCCTTTTTCGATGAACAATTAATGCTGATAACCGATATGGCTGCGTGCTGTTTGACCTTTAAGGTCCGAAAGTCCCTTGCTGTTCACAGCCGGGCTCAGTCCCCCTGGATGTACAATTGCAACAGAGCACGTAGCGTCCCGGGTAAATAATGGTGGCTTGTTCCCCTTACCAAGCTGGAAAATCAGGTGTCAAGAATTTATAAACCTTTTCTCTGATAAGCAACAGGCATTATAAAACATCAAAAAAATTAGCAAATCTGGCCCCGGCCGGCTTGTTCAACCTTTTCTACTTGCAGGCTGCGTTTGATCTCCGGTATATTTAAAATTTCAGTTGCCACTGGTCAATCCTCGATTAAACCTGGCACTTAGATTTTTATTCAAGAAAATATGTTTTAATTTATAAAATTTTAACTAACTGGAGAATCGATGGAACCTCTTCGTGTAGGACTTATCGGTCTCAATTTCGGGAAAAAAGTTATCCGGAGCGGGATTGCAAACGGCAGTGTCGAGCTGGCGGTCTGTTACAGCCGCACACCGCGTTCGCGAAAGGCATTTGCCGAGGAGTTCGGCTGCGACAGTTGCGAAACCTACCGGGAAATGGTAGAGCGTGATGACCTTGAGGCGGTAATTATTACCTCTCCGAACCATGACCACCTGGAGCACGCTTATGAGGCCGCTTCGCGCGGCAAGCATGTTTTCGTGGATAAGCCGATCACCAACAGTATAGCCGAAGCCCGGGAGATGATCGCAGTCTGTGAGCAGGCGGGAGTGAAATTGTGTGTCGGGCACAACAGTCGATTTTTCGGCTCATACGGCAAGATCCGCGAACTGATCAAAGCCGGTCGAATCGGCCAGCCGGTTGCGGTGGAATGCCACTGCGGGGCGAGCAACGCTTTCGATCTCAAAGTTGGCGACTGGCGCCGGAGCGGGGGAACCTGCCCGAGCCTGGCCCTGATCCAGATGGCGATCCACCCGGTCGACACCATGCGCACAATACTGGGGGACGTTGTCAGTGTGTCGGCGCATTTCGAAAATGTGATGGTCGAGATGCCAAACCCGGACTTGAACGCGCTGATCCTGGAATTCGAGTCCGGAGCCACGGGGGTGCTGCTCACCACATACATCCACAATGATTATTACACGATCTGGCATGGCAGTGAGGGTATCCTTCGCTACATGTACTGGCCAGATGAAGGGCGTATCGAGCGGCTGGACAGTGAGGGCCATGTGGATGAGGCCGACCACTGGATCGAGTTCGAGAAAGTGGACAGCCTGGGATTCGAACTGAAAGATTTCCAGCAGGCAGTACGCAAGCACCGCGAGCCGATTGTCACGGGTGAGGAGGGCCTGAAAAGCTTGCTGCCGGTGGCTGCAGCCATAGTAAGCGCCAAGTCAGGTCGCCGGGTTTATGTGGATGAGTTAATTTAGAACTGAAGGGAATGGTTTTTCAAGGCAATTCGAAAAGGCAGGTTCTGCTAAAAGAGGCAAGCATATCGACAGGAAGAAAGTATTGGTCTAGGGGGCCATTTTTTACGAAGCTTTGTATTAGCTGTTCTTTGTTTTAGCTGCCATTTTGAATCTTACTGCCTTCGGCTTTTTATCGTCGCTAACGTGTGGTTTGTCCCTTGGCTGCGGTTTTTGCTTGCTTACTATCCTCCTGGGCGGCTCCTCTACCGCGAGTAACAACAGCGATAATCAGGCGGATAAAAAGTTTGAAAATCAGTGCGAAAAACCAGTAGACAGGCTCGAAGAGCTTGCCCAGGTTCAGGGCTCCAACAACCTCTTTCTTCTCGATTCGCAGTATCGGGTAAAGGCGTTCCAGATCATCGGAAATTTCCGGGTACAACTTTTCGATTTCGTCCAGTTGTTGCGTGGTTCGCTCTTGGATTTGGGGGTAGGTTTGAGCGTTGATTTTGTGTTTGATAGCAAACTTTCTGACACGCTGAAAGTTAGTTTTTATCGGGCTTTTATGCAAGTCTTCCATGAGTTTTCGAAAAGCCTCGATCTTGAGCTCATTGGTAATCTCACCCCTCATCTGTAGTTTTTCAGCCATTTCAATAGCCTCGACGAAAAAGCCGTTCTCTTTAAGCGAGGAGAGATGATCCTTGAAAATGGAGGCGAAAGAGATAATCCCGACAAGCGCCTCATCCAGGACTTTGGTCTCCTCGAAACGAGTCTTGCCCAAGAGGTTTCGTACAAGATCTCCCAGTACATTCCGCACATCCGGACTGTTCATAAGGCTTTCGAACATTTGAGGGTTTTCACTGGCAAAGCGCTTGATAGCAGGATTCTGTTTGAACTTATCTAAGAAACTCACCAGATCGGCAATGTTATCTATATCCACCTGGCGGGCGAGTTCTTTGAAATAGAAGGTAGCCGTAGTTGCCATGCTGCCGTCGGTGATTAGCTCGATTTCGGGCAGATACACGGTCAAGATCGTGCCCAGCTTGTAGGCGTTCCAGACCGAGGCGTCAGTGCGGATCTGCTGGTTTTCGAGAAATTGTGATTCATCCGAGTAAGCCTCGAATATCATCATTCCAATTTTTTCAGCTTTCTCCTGGTCGGCGATCAGCGGGATCTCTTCGATAGTGCCATTCTGCGGCGATAAACTCAATTTAAGGTTGCGCGTTTCCTCCAGACGCGCGAAAACAGCCTCAAGGTCAGTATAATTTTTTTTCCGCAGAAAGTGGCCGACAACCTTCACCAGTATGTCACGGCTGGTGTAAATACTGGAAGCGGCCAGCAAACCTGTATACAGCGGATTACCAGCCGTGAACATCTTTTCGCAGGATCCGTTCAGCTCCTTGGTGAACTCCTTAAATATTTCCGGGTAGAAAAACTCCAGCTGAGTCAGTTGCTTGTAGTTGATAATTTCGCGGAACCTGTTGTAATTCGTCTCGGCGCAATAAAGGAACTCTTCGAACTTATCCCTGATTGCTTTATAGAAACAGGGGATCATGTCCTTTTGCGAGAGATAGCCGCCGATCAGTTCCTTGATTCTGGCTGCCTCAACAACAGAACCTCGCGAGATAAGTAAATTATGATTGGAAATAAGTCCTTCGAATTCACCTTTTAAAGCCATTAATCGCCTCAATTGGAATATATTTTTCCGGAAAAAATAAAATCCACGTATTATTTTGATATATCCAGACTAAAAAGGCAAGATAATCTAAAGGCCGCCGGTTTACTTAAATATCGACCCTTTAGTAAGGGGGATTTAATTTTCGAGGGTCTGACTGGAATAGAGCAATAGTTTATGCTCTAACTCCAATCATGGCAAAGAGAAACAAATACGTAAAGCGTTCAAATATTTCGGAGGCCAAATTCAGGTCACTAATTATTTTTTCAGATTTTAATGCTCAGAGAATAGCCTCTGGTGCATTTAAATTGCAATACAGTCAACTGTTATTTGCGGCTGAGAGGAGAGAGGATCGCTGTGATTATCAAATGCTTTATTGCTCGGCTGATTGGGCCAATTCAGCCTCGAGCGGCCGGATATATTTACTCTCCAATTGTTCTGCCTCTTCCGGCAAAAGCTTAGCGAGAATCCGAAAGTGGTACAGCGATTCTTCATGGCGAGCTGGATCTTTTAATGTATGGAAGAACCGGTATAACAATTATTCCTCGCCTGTATGGATCGTGTTTGCCACAGCCGAACTGGACAAGAACAGTATAGCAGATTAAACTTTTTGGCACAACCAGAATACTATTATATTTATCAAAGTTTGAACATTCAACCAAAGGTGTATCCTCAAGCTAAAGCGATCTATCTAATTCTGACGACCGGGCCTGACTAAAGCACAAGTCTTGACATAACGGACATATCAAGGAGTCTGACTGACTTGAAGATTCTTTACGCCTCAGACCTTCACGGCCGCCTGAGCGCATATGAAACCGTGTTCGAACGGGCTGTAGCCTGCGGGGTCTCCGCTATTGTTAACGGCGGTGATGTCTATCCGCTCGGCCCGGATCTGTTCGCTGTCCAGCGCGAATTTCTGGAAGGTTATTTCCCGGATTACCTGGAACGTGTTCACAAGGAGGGAATAGCCTACCTGGCCACTCTGGGCAATATGGATCTCAGAGGCCACGACGATCTTTTCAGGCGTGTCATGGTGCAAGCTCCTGGAGCACACTGTCTGCTCGAGGAGAGCGCAGCTTTCGGGGGATACACTTTCATTGGCTCTGCGATGTCAATTGACGGCCCTTTTTCTCTGAAAGACCGCTGCCTGAGAGATACTGCTGATTCAGAGCTCTCAAGCTCCCTCGCCCGGGTGCTGGTTTCAGATCACAGCGGAATCCACGGAATCGATGACTGGCCAGACTGGGTGCGTAAACTGCCAACCCTTGAAGAACACCTCGAAAGTTTACCTCGCCCGAAAGATCCGGAAAAAACGATTTACGTACTTCACCAGCCTCCCCTGGGAGTGGGCCAGGGAATTATCTCATCCGGGATAGACGTGGGGTCAGAGGCGGTGGCGGATTTCCTCGCCCACTCCGAAGCCCTGCTCTCACTTCACGGCCACATCCACGAATCTCCTTTCGTGGGCGGCAACTGGCGCTCCAAGATCGGCAGAACGACCTGCGTGCAGCCGGGCCAGCTCTCGGGCAGCGAGTCAGTGACAGTGTTTATCGACCTGGAAAGCCTGGAAATGGACCACTGCTATTGAACCTAACTGCTGGACTCCACACAGCGTCAGCCTGCTTCCTCTGTCTGGTATTCGTAAGTTGGCTCCACCGGTGATTTCAACGTAGCGGTAACGGGGCAGTACTTGTTCTGGCTAAGTTCAATCGCGTGTTTCAGCTTGTCTTCCGGAATGTTTTCGCCCACCACATGGTAAGTGAGATGTATTTTTTTCCAGGCTTTGGGGTGCTCCTCGGCAGCCTCGGCATCGACTCTCACCTCGAATTCTTTTACATCCACACGCATTTTTTTCAGAATCGAGATCACATCCATGCCGGTGCATCCGGCAAGCGCTACCAGCAAAAGTTCTCCCGGGTGGATAGCACTGTCCGCACCGCCGCCTTTTTCAGAACCATCCAGGGTGATTGCATGGTTCGAGGGGGGAGAGCCGACAAACTGAAGTCCCTCGACCCATCTCACTTTAGCTTTGGCCATTTTTCACTCCCTTGATCTAGAGATCCGACAAACAAAATGCAAACTCTGAAGGCCACTCCACGGTAGTTTTGTCTTTTGGAGGGGATCCTCCGGCAGGGAAGGGCAATCATAATGATAGAAATATTGCTGTCAAGGGCTTAAATCGAGACCGAAACCGTAATGGAAATTGGCATCAAGTGTAACCGGAAGCTTTCCTTTGACCGGCATAACCAGTTTGCCGGAAAGCTCCTTAGCCAGAGCATTCTGGCTGGCGGGGCAATCGCTGTAGAGGCAGAGGTAACAGTCAACCTCGGGAAAGAGGGAAATGGTCAGTGGGTCGCCGAATGAGGCCATTATTAACGGAGTATCTCCCTTGATCAAGTGCTGAATAAATTCAATCTGGGTGGCAGTGAATCCGTGGGCAGAGTACTCCGGCGGCATATTTGTGAACATGGCGCAAAGAATCGCGTCCGCGTTGTTTGTCTCCCGCCAGGCTACATCAAGCACGGCAGGTGAAACCTGGCTGTCGATTCGGCGGGTTATCACCCGGTCGAAAGTTTTTCTCAAAGCCTCGTCCAGGGGCCTTTCCAGATCCGGTTCGAACTTTGCGGCAAACGAAAGGTTGAGCAAAGTCCGGTGTTCGGCCGGGTCGAGCGGCAGCAGATTCCGTCTATCACGCAGCAGAGTAATAGAATCCTCGGTCACACGGTCTGCCACTTCAAGATTTGCGGGATTGGCAACTCTCTGGTCTATCTCCTCGGGCCTGATTGCAGTGGAGCCGGTTTTCTTCAGCCTTTTCTTAAAAGCCAAAATCCTCTCCGAGGTTTTATCGATCCGGGAAAGCGGGATTTTTTCCTGAACCACGGCATTGATTAACATTTTCGCTACTCTCTCAGGTTCGGGTATCCCGGCCAGTATATCCACCCCGGCGTTTACCGCCGCTACGAGAGTCGACTCATCCAGAAGCTTGGCCCGGTCCGGTTCGGAGAGATCCGGGCTGATCACCACGCCCTTGAAATCCAGTACCTCTCGCAAAAACACTTCCAGCAGGTGGCGGTTGTTCAGGGCAAGCATTGATTTCCCGGTCAGCGGGTCCGGCATTTCCCGCCAGTCTACCATCAGAGCGGCCAGGCCCGCCTGCGAGAGAATCTCGTAAATCGACAGTTCAGTATCCATCAGCAGTTTGCGCAGGTAGTGCAGCCATTTCGATCCGGAGATCTTTCCGCTGTGCACCGCGGCAGTTCCGGGAAAGTAGCGTGGTACAGCAAGCGAGCCGCCATCATGTACGCCCCTGATAAAAGCCACCGAGAGTCTGGTCACCAGGTGCAGTCTTTCACCGAAAGAACGTGTTGGCGGAAGACCCTCGGGCAGCCCCGATCCGGTCCGGCTGCAGGTCGGCCCGAAAATCAGGTTTATCCCCACCGCCGCGGCTTCCTCGGCGATTATTTTACCGGCCAGGTACCTATACTCACCGCTGCGCGTGGCACCGAAAGCGAGATTGGATGGAAAGCAAGTTCCCTCCTTGAGCAGCGAACCCAGGCCGGTCTCTAAATCAGCGGCTACCACCATCGGCTGAGGGATATCCTGCTGTATCTGGTGAATCAGGGTTGCTGTCTCGTATAATTCTCCCTCTTTGACCAGAATCCCACCGAGAAGTCCCTTGCTCAGCATACGGCGCTGAATCCGGGCTTCCGGACCCTCGTACCAGCTGTGAAAGCCGTAAAACGGGCACCAGAGCATCAATCCGATTTTCTCCTCAAGGGACATACCGGCAGCGGCTGGCTCGGATTCTTTCGACATCGAAATCTCCCTGACCGAAAGCCTAGATAAAAGGGGGAATGCTTGCCAAACAAATCTTTTGTTTCAGGCCACAGCACTTTCTGAAAACCCGATTAGAACTAGGATTATAATAAAAAGGCAGTCTTAGCACAATGAATGTGTTATTTCACACTTATTCATTAAAAGGCATAAGCTGGAGAGGCCGCTATTCTCTATTGACAAACCTTGATGGTTAACTTAGAGTTTTCCAGAGAATGGAAACGGTTTTCAGTGAGCTTTCAAGCGAACCTTTATCCTTCAAACAAGACTGAAAAAGGAAAGAATCCAATGGAGATTCCAAAAGGATTTCTGTACACCAAAGAACACGAGTGGGTTCTTGTTGAAGATGATCTGGCCACAGTGGGAATCACCGATTATGCCCAGAGTGAACTTGGGGACGTAGTTTTTGTCGAGCTTCCTGAAATTGGAGATGAGGTCGAGGCCGCGGAAAGTTTCGGCACAATTGAAGCAGTCAAGACAGTCTCCGAGCTTTTCTCACCCCTAACCGGCACTGTGGTAGAAGTCAACGAGTTGCTGGCTGACAGCCCGGACCTGGTGAACACGGACCCTTACGGCAAAGGCTGGATGATCAAGGTTAAGTATACCGAAATCCCGGAAGAAGACCTGCTTTCCGCCGCCGAATATAGAGAGATGATAAGCTAACGATTGAAAAGTATTCTTTCAGCATGAAGGGCGAGCTGAGCGATGAGATATACCCCGCATACCGAGGAAGAAATTCAGCAGATGCTGGAGGAGATCGGGGTCGGATCAGTGGACGAGCTTTTCCGCTCGATCCCGAAACAGGTGCAGCAGGCCTCCCAGCTCGAACTTCCCCACCCGTTGAGCGAGATGGAGGCTCTCGATCTGGCTGAAAGCCTGGCACGCTCCAACTATGATCCAGATTCTATGGTGAGCTTTCTCGGCGGCGGCGCTTACGACCATTACATCCCCGCAGCAGTGGACCACCTGATCTCACGATCTGAATTCTACACCTGCTACACCCCTTACCAGGCCGAGGTCAGCCAGGGCACTCTTCAAGCGATCTATGAGTACCAGAGCCTGATCACGCGGCTCACCGGGATGGATATCGCCAATGCCAGCGGTTATGACGGGGCATCTGTCACCGCGGATGCCGCCCTTATGGCGTGCGCGGTTAAGTGCCCCCGCAGCGTGATTCTGGTCTCCGAGGCACTTAACCCTGCCTACCGCAAGGTGGTGGAAACCTGTAATTCCGGGGGAGGGAAAGAGGTAAAAACCGTTCCCGCCGGCAGCGGGGCAACCGACACCGCCGCTCTGGGAAAGCTGCTCGATGAAAAGGTCGCCTGTGTGATAGTCCAGAACCCCAACTTTTTCGGTGTCGTGGAGAACACGGCCGAACTTTGTCGCCTGGCCCAAGAGGCGGGCGCCCTGGCAGTGGTCTCAGGCGACCCTGTTGCCCTGGGTCTGGTAATCTCGCCTGGAGAAGCCGGCGCAGATATAGCTGTGGGAGAGGGGCAATCCCTGGGTGTGCCGACCAGTTACGGCGGGCCTTACCTGGGATATTTCGCCTGCCGGGAAGAGTACAAGCGGCAGTTACCGGGCCGGCTGGTGGGGGTGACCGAGGACAACCAGGGAAGAGAGGGCTACGTGCTTACCCTTCAGACCCGCGAGCAGCATATCCGCCGCGAGAAAGCGACCTCGAATATCTGCACCAACCAGTCGCTGCTCGCCCTGGCCGCCACGATTTACATGTCACTGCTGGGCAAGGAGGGGATCAGGCACGTTGCAGAGCTCTGCCTTCAGAAAGCCCATTACCTCGCCGGGCGTATCGCCGGGCTCGCGGGGTGGAAACTTGCCTGGCCGGACCAGCCGTTTTTCAAGGAATTCGTGGTGGAATCCCCCGGGCCTGTCTCAGAGATTATCGACAGCCTCCTTGACAAGGGAATACTGGCAGGGATAGACTTGGGTAAGATCGAAAAGCGCCACGAAGGCAGGATGCTCGTTGCGGTCACCGAGAGGAGAACCAGGGAGCAGATGGACAGGTTTGTTGAGGCGCTTGCGGGGTTATAAGCACAGGTTTTCAATATCTCATTCGGGGAATGGGAGAAAATCCCTCGCCTTCAGGCGAAGACTGCTATTATGTCCCGAAGGGGCCATAATTTGTTATCCACCGACTGAAGTCGGCGGATTTGAAATATAAAGCGTAATACACCACTGCTTGAAAGCGGTGGCCTTGCAGCCGCTCACACGGATTTATCCGTTTGAGCAAAAAGGCTGCGCAAACCTACCGGCTTCAGCCGGTAGTAGTTTAGTGTCTGCGTTATTTTATTACAACCGTGTGCCTTCCGATTCCAGCAGGGATTTCGATTTCCTGTATCCCGCTTGCGGCGACCTTTCCAACACTGCTGGCATCCACAATGATATTTTTCCCGGCCAGTTTCTCCCGGGCCCAGTCCGCCACATCCAGTTTCCAAACTGAGTTGTTGGTCTTGAAATACTGGCAGTAATGGGGATCATAATTGAAAGTAACTCCGAATCTCTTTGTAGGTTCAGCCAGCCTGCCTGCATGCATGTAGCCGATAAACTCGTTCAACCCGATAAATTCAGCATCCGGCCCGGCTTGAGCGAAAGTTTTGGGGAACTGTTCCGGGTGCTCGACTATCCCCTTGTCGTGGGCATCGGGCAGGGCCGGGATAGTCCGCGGCGATTCGGCGCTTCCCTCGTAGAGCCAGCCCCTGACCGCCATGTCAGGGCCCAGGTAGCCGTTGAGCCAGCAGAACCAGCCGAATCCCTGCCGCGCTGCCAGAATCCAGGTATGGTTGGGGTATGACAGAGAGACACCGCCCCCTCCTGAGACAAAGGAGAGCGGGTCGATATCGAAGAGATAGTTGAGCCATTTGATTCCGGTTTTCATCCGGAAAACCTGTGTCGCTGCAGGGATATCCACAAACCCCCGGCGGGTGTCCCCGAACTCCCTGTACCAGCCAACCTCGGCCTTTTCCCCGTCCAGGGGCGCGCCCCACCAGGGGCCAGGCGGCGAATCCAGGTCCGGCTGCATGTGGGTCCAGCCGTGGCACTGGATCTCGAACACACCCTCGCTAATGCCGTCATCGAGCCCCAGCTTGGTCGATTTGAAATTCTGCCGCACGCCGAAATCATCCACGAAATCCTGCTGAAACGAAAGCTCGATCCGCCGCGTCCTGTCGTTGACAAAACCGGGCACGACATTGATTACCAGTTTGGCGTTATGCGCTTTTAGCGGCTCGATCAGGCGCTTGCGTATCTGTTCCCGGGTGAGTGTCGGATACTGCCAGTGCTGAAGGTAAGCGCATTGGGCGCCGCCGGGATCGTCCATCACGATAATACATTTATCTTCCCAGGTCTTGAACAGCGAGTAGCCGATTGCGCAGGTGATCGACCGGCGCAGGATGGTGCGCATTTTCGGCTGGTCGAACATTATCGCGGCATCGCCCCCGATCCACATTGCCTGCACTTCCTTGCCGAGGCTTCGTCCACTGACCAGCGGGTATTTGCCCTGGTATGCCATCACACGGACTCCCTCACCCGGCTCGACCTGTACCCGGTGTATGTAGCCGATATCTTTCAAGTCCACGATAACAGGCTCAAGAGCGCGGGTCAGGTAGTGGTCGCCCCTGGTGGTTCCCTGGTCACTTGACATGTAATAGCCCTTGTAGCGCAGGCCCAGAAGCTGTTCGAGCACCGGGTGTCTGATCCGGTTCGATAGTGCCACCAGGCTGATTCCGTATGTTTCCACTGCCTCTTTGAGTACCGCGTAATCCTGACTCATCAACTCGGCTTGCGGGTCGGCGGCCCAGAGAATGCAGCCGTAAGCGGGCTTGTTATCGGGGGTGAGAAAATGGTTGATATCCAGGTTTTCCTGGTCCAGGCGCACGATATCGAACGGGATGCCCCAGGACTTGAGCATCACCACAAGCTGCATGAAATCGACCCCGTGGGGGCGCACGGTGTGGTCGTACTCCGGGGCATCGGTGATGGGGATATCGACCAGGAAACTCGACTCGTCCTGCCACTGGTCACCGATCACCAGAAGAACGCGATAGGGGTTGAAATTCTCGGAGGCCAGTGCTATCCCGGCGGCAAGCAAAAGCGAGGTAATTAAGTTAAGAATTTTCAGGTGGGTCGGCATAACGTACTCCCTGTTAATAATATAATGTGATATTTGGCTAAAATAACTACCCCGCAGCATAACTGCGGGGTAGTTATTTAAAGACTGTCTATTGAAAAGTCAATTAAGATCGATTACCCGTTATTATTGAACTCCAATCTATACTATTTGATTGTTCTAACCATTTTGCAACTGTTATTGATTTTGGTATTCTTCCTTCTTTATAATCATAAATAAGCACATCCAAGCGATTATAAGTTTTTAAAAGAGAATGTAGTGAATCTGAAGGGCCTTGAGGTGATATTATAAAGGAATATTGTGGTTTTGCGACACGAGAATAACCAATTAATTGACTTAAATCTCTTAAAGTAATTGGTCTATTTTTACATTCAACAAATGCTAGATAAGCACTATTACGTAATAAAACAAATCCAACAATATCAACTTGTATATCCCAAGATACGAATTCAGAAGGAATCAAATCATTAAGGTTATTTTCGTTAATGAGTCTATTTAGTCTTTTTCTAGAACTATCAAAAATTCTTACAGGCCATCTCTTATATTTATCGTTTAAAAAAGACTCTAACCAATTAGAAACAGCTACATACATCTCTTTTTCTTGTGTGTAACTCATAGGATTTATGCTTCATCTGAATCTTCAACAAAATCAAATGAAAACTGAGGAGATTTTGGCTTTCGTTTACAACCTAATTTCTTGCATATTTGCCAATAGGCATCAAAATGTTTACTTAATAAGCTTGGATCAAGTTTTTCCGCATTGTTTTCTTCAGGATCTGGTGGTTTTTTATGTCTTAAAGGTCTCGCTCCAGGACATTCCTGTGGATCAATATTAGGTTTTTCATTCCTATTAAAAGAAGCCAATTCTTCAAGAATTTTTTGTTTATGTTCAAACGAAAATCCTATCTCAATATATGCATCGGCAAATATATTCAATTGGTGTTCTCTAAAATCACGGCCCATATTTGGATGGCCCCAAGTTATAAGTTGCACTGGGATACACAACTGTTCTTGAATAAGATGGCAAAGCTGTACAGGCATTTCCCAATTATTTGGATAGTTTAAAATGTCTAATCTTACTCGATATCTTCCGTCAACATAAGTATTTGCTTTTCGGATATTACCTGCTGCATCCCCATATCCTTTTAAAAATTCTCTTTTCCAAGAAACAGGTGCATCGTCTTCAAAAAAAATTTTTGGAATTTTAAAATGTGCATAATGCGTAGCTTCATTTGTAAGTAGGAGAATATTTCTCCAAATCATACTTTTACGTATAAAGGTTACAATTAAGTCCACACTATGCTGATGCCGAATAATTTGAATATCAGTATCTAAAAGATCGGTTAACCTCTCTCTTATATCGTTAAGCCCAAGTCTAATAGATGTCTCTTGATCAAAACTAATATTGATACCTGTTGCATCCATACTTGAATATGGAAAATGTATAACAAGTCTTCTTGTATTCTCAGAAGTTTCTAAAACTCCTCTAGCAATAATAAGCCCTGTTAAATAAGCCAGATCTTCATCCATATAATCTTCAAGATAGGCCAATTTTTTTCTCCTATATTATGGCTTTTTAAATATTAATATATATTCATGGACTTTATTCACTCTGAAGACATTTGGATAGCCTAAGGCTCTTAAGTTGTTATATTCTTTACGTCTGTCCCAAATAATTAAATCATCATAAATAAAGTCTATTTCTTGCATAAGGTTAGCTAAATCACTGTGATAAGGATAAAATTTATCTTTCTTTCTTATATCCATTACAATTATACAGCAATATGTCCCTTCACGCATAACTTTGTAAACATCGTCAAATATTTTTTTTAAAGCTTTTAAAAATTCTTTATAATTTCTTATTTTTCCTAAATCCGCTTTATCTTCGCCATAATCTCGTTGTTGTTTGTAATCAGCAGTTCTTTTTTCTAAGAGAATGTCCCAGTAAGGCGGTGAAGTTATTACAAGATCAACAGAGTTCTTTTCAACATATTTTAATAAATCGTTTGCATCTGCATCAAAAAATTTATAATTTCCAAATTCTTTTTCAAAAAGGTTAATTTGGTTTAGTCTTTCTAATCCTTTTATTACAAAATATTTTTCTAATTCTATACCTATAGCGTTTCTCCCTAGTTCAATTGCGCCTTTAATTGTGCTTCCTGTTCCAGCAAAAGGGTCTAAAACAAGTTGCCCTTTCTTTGAAAATATTTCTATAAGTTTTTTTGTTAGTTCAACAGGGAATAAAGCTGGATGCTTTAATAATATTTCTTCTTTTGTTTTTTTTATATCACTCCATATTGATATTGAATAACGTATCCATGTTTTGCCATCCAAAGTATTTGCTCGATATAATTCTTCTTTCAATTTCTTATCTTTTTTAATTGAGACATCCATAGATTTGCTCCTTTAACTCAATTTTATTTTTCTCCATCCTTTGGATAAATAATACTTATTGTTTAATATTTCAATTATTTTTTCTATTTCTCCCTCCGTTCAATTTTCTCACATGCTCCCCCAGGGCGATCACCTGCTCGATATCTCCGTTGGGCGGCAGAATATCGCCCACGTTGATTATCACCCGGCCGGCCAGGGCGTTGTAAATCCGCTCGCCGAAAGCGAGGATTTCCTCAGTGGGCAACCCCTGGCAGAACAGGCTCGAGGGCACCCCTAAATACGTCACCATGCCACGGGGCAGGGCCTCGGCCAGCTCCTCAACCTCGTAGTTGTTCATCGGCGCGGGCGTGCAGCCGTCCAGAAGGTCGAAACCGGTTTCGCCGATCATGGGAAACAGCGCCTTGTGGTTGCCGTCCCAGTGCGTGCTGACCAGCTTGCCGGCAGAGTGAAGAATCCCGCAGGCTTTCTGATAAAAGGGTATGCAGTAGTCTCTATAGTATGGCGGCGCAATCAGGTTTTCATCAGCATGGTCGCTGATTATCACTATGCGCCCAGGACATTGGGCGACCAGCCGTACCTGCTCCAGGTCTTTCTGCTCCTGGAAAGCGAGAAAAGCCAGAACCTCGTCCGGATGGTCATAAAGGGCGTAGACCACCTGATCGAAACCCATGTACTCGTGCACCAGCTTTCCGAACGGCGAGCGCATCACGGGCAGGTCTCCCACCCCCTGGCCTCCAAGTTCCTCCAGCACTGCCCGGGTCTGCTCGAAACGCGGCACATATACGGTGTGCTCGATAACCAACCGCATGGTATCCAGGTCGGAAAGCTGCTTGATATAATACTCACGCGGCGCCCAGGAGCCGTCCTCGGAGAGCTGGTCGATCCGCTCAAGATCGCCCTGAGGAGTGCAGAACCGCCTGAGCTTGATATTGCCCTGGATTTTTTCCTCGTAGCTCACCTGGGCGCTGTATTTGAATTCGAACCAGTCGTAAATATGGACCGGGAATCCCCAGTCGTATTTCTGGTAAATTTCCAGCAGGTTCAGCCCGGCAAGCTCGGCAGGCATGGAGCTTTTCCTCTTGTGAAAAGGAGAGTTGGCCGGGATGAACTGCCCGGGCTCGTACGGATAGGGCTCACCGGGTGAGATTCGAGTTCCCATGTACCAATCCGTGATATCAGGGAAAAAAGGTACGTATTTGTCCGCTGTGTTTTCGAAAAGGCGGAAAAACCGTTCCCGGTGGGTCATGCCTGAGGCTCCATTGGAAAGGCTCGGAAAAATAGCTATAAAATATCTATATATCTTAATCTTAATAAAAAAAAGGAAAATATCAATCGCAGAATAAAACGTCTTCCTGTGTACTCTGAGTGAAAAAATTTGAATGATTGCCTTTTTCTCTGAAGGGATTAATTTATATAACATTGCTAGTAACAGGGATAAATATTTTCTTTCAGGCCTGTCAGACAGAACGTCTGTCACCTTTTGCATATCTCAAAGAAAGCTCTGAGTGTGTAATTTTCACAAGGGAGGATCGATGACTTTATCTTACCGGTCACCCGTTTTCAGCCTCGCCATTGCGCTTTTTCTTGCCATGATCTGGCCCTGGATTGCATTTTCCGCAGATGTCCGGCCCGATCATCCGCGGCTGCTGATACGTGCAGAAGGCGGGGGAGATCCGCATACCGTGACTATCGGGATGCTCAAGAGAAAGGCGGACGATCCACGTTTCGAGCAGTTCCGCAAACGCCTTCGCCGCTCCAAAGTCAACTACGCCATGCGCGCCGTTGTTTACGATGACACAGCGGCGGCGGATACGGCGATTGCAATGCTTATCACGCCGAACATGTGGAGCGGCACCACCTGGGACGGGATCAGAGTGATGTGGAAAGCTTTTGTTTTCGACTGGCTCTACAATCACCCGAATTTCGACGAATGGGAAAAGGCGATGGCTGTCGAGCAGCTTGTTGCAGATGGAGAAAGGCTCTACGACACCCTGCAGGACGGAATCCACCTCTTCCACACCAGGATGTACGCCTGGACCACTGGACTTGCTGCGGCTGGTTATGCGCTTGAGGGGCACTATGAAGATGCAGGCAAGTTCATAACCTGGGCCAATGATTATTACAAAAATGACCTTCTTCCGGCCCGCAGACTTCTGGGGGGATCGGTGCACAACGGTTTCGGCTATGGCCGGCACTATATTATGTGGCTGGTCGGCCATTACCTTTCCATTGTGTACACCGCCACCGGAGAGGACCTCTGGAGCGAAATCCGCCGCAACCAGGGTGACTGGACCGCCCGCGAGGCGCAGTTTATCATCTACGGCCGCCAGCCGGACGGCCTGATGGCCAAGTTCGGTGACTGCTATCGGCGCACCTCGGAGCGGTTCTCATTCCGGGTGATCTCTGAACGCAACTGGTTTTACCACGAGCCAGTGTTCCAGGGCTACCTGAAACTGCTGCTGGAGGAACAGCCGGTCAGCGTTTTCGAAATCGGCAATGACTATATAGCCTACCTGTATTACGAGCCTGACCGGCCAGGTGCATCGGTAAATGTCCTGCCTCCGAAAACCCTGTTCGGCCCTCACGGCACGGGGATGGTTATCTGGCGTTCGGGCTGGGACCCGGGAGACCTGTGGATACTCTTCAAGTGCGGCGATTATTTCGGCAACCACGGCCACTACGACCAGGGTCATTTGGATATATTCCTCGGTGCCCCCCTGCTTGCCGAGGCAGGGGCCTATGCAGGCGGGTACAACAGCGACTTTCGATTGAAATTCTACCGCACCTCCTACTCGCACAATACCCTGCTGGTCCTCGATCCGGAGAACCCGGACGATGAGGGAGGCCAGCGGGTGTACGAAAACCAGACACACAAAAGGATGGAAAGTTATCTGGCGGACAAGGATGCAGAATGCGGCAATATCCTGATCCACGAGCCTGGAGAAAGGGTGAACTACCTGCTGGCCGACCTGACCGGCGCTTATCCCGGCACCAGAGTGGAACGCCTGACCCGTGAACTCGCCCTGGTGGACGACCGGTACCTGGTTGTCAGGGACAGGGTAATCCTGACCAATAGCCGCTACCTGCCGAAAGTACTCTGGCATTGCATGGTAGAACCGGTGCTTGAGGAGAAGGGATTCACCCTCAGGCGCAACGGGGGAAAGGCCTCGCTTCAGGTTCTCTCCCCCCAGGATGCGTCAATCGAATGGGTGCGGGGGTTCAGGGTCGGCACGCGCGCTTTCGAAGTTGAGATCGACACGACCTACAATGACCCGGGCGTGGGCCGGGTTGAGATCGTGGGAAAGACCGGCCAGGCCGAACAGACATTCCTCCAGGTGCTCGACATTGCTCCCGAGACTTCATCAAAAGGCCTTTTCAGCACGGTTGGTACCAGCGAGGGCACCATGATCAGGCTGCCCGGAGACCGCACTTTGCTGCTCAAGGAAGCAGGCGCGGTGCTGAAATAGCGGAAATAATTTGTAGGGGACTAGTCAACATTTAATAAGGCATAAATATAAAAGAGCGGGCCGTACTGACCCGCTCTTTTTGGATTCCCTTCAAACTGCGGTCATCTTCCTGCGAACTAGACCTCCACTTTGCGCGCTTTCCGGTTCCAGCGCACGATTTTGCCTGTCTTGTAAGAAATATTTGTCATGTGTCCCACGTTTACTGCGTTAACTCCGAATTCCATGGGTTCTTTAGCCGCAGAGTCCGTGCGGATGGCGTCGTAGAAGTTTCGCAGGTGGACGGTTGTGGAGCCCTCAGCGTCTCCCGGGCCGAACTCCAATGGTTCGGCAGCGCGCGGAGGGGGATTCTTGACCGGGTTCTGGTCATCATCCAGGTTCATGATATCCTTGAACTGCTCCACCGTTTCGCGTTCCCAGCTATAAGTCGGGTACCTGTAATTTTCACGCCGCGGTTCGTAGAAATATTTCATCGAGCCGCCGCTATACTCGAGAGTGCCCTCGGTGCCGTAAAAGACGAGTGAGGGGTGGGAGTGGCTGTTGTTGGCCGTGGCAGTGAGCTTGAGCGTGAAACCCTCCGGGTAAGCTGCCAGAGCGCACATCTGGTCAGGCACATCGCGGTAGTTCTTCCAGCGGAAAATGTCGCCGAAAGCCACCACGGACTCAGGCGGCTCGTTGACACCCATCAACTGGTGTGTGGAGGATACCAGGTGGACAAACAGGTCGGTTGGCAGGCCGCCTGAGTAATCCCAGAAAAGGCGCCACTGGAAGAAACGCTTGGGATCGAAATCGTACCACTTGCTGTCGCCGATAAAGCGTTTCCAGTCGATAGTCTCCGGCGAGGCATCCGGCGGGATCGGGTAATACCAGGCGCCGGTGGAGCTGTTACGGTGAGTTTTACCCTCGACCATGGTGATCTGGCCCAGGCGGCCGGAGCGGATCATCTCGGTCGCTTTAGCCGCGCAGGCCATGCTAAGGTACTGGCTGCCCACCTGCACCACCTTCTTGCTTTTTTTGGCCGCTTTGATCAGCTCCTCGCCGTCTTCCCACTTATGGGTCAGCGGCTTCTCGATATAGACATGCTTGCCGGCCTGGAAAGCATCCAGCACCATCCTCTTGTGCCAGTGGTCCGGGGCTGCGATTACAACCGCGTCGATGTCGCTGCGGGCAAGCACCTCCTGATAATCGCCGGTTGTGATCACGCTGCTTCCGGCGAAATCCTTGGTGCGTTTCAGGTGGCCGGTGTAGAGATCGCAGACAGCAACCGGTTCAACGCCGTAAACCTGAAGGCTTGCCTCCAAGTGCTGGGTGCCGCGAATGCCCACGCCGATAAAACCGACTCCAACCCTTGCGGGCGGCGGTACGACTCCGTTATTAAGCTGGGCGCGCGTCTTTTTCGCTCCGGCCGCTACCCCGGCCACAGAGGCAAGAAGGGTGGTTTTACCGAGGAACTCTCTGCGATTGAGTGACTCTTCCTTTTTCATGACAAACTCCTCGTTGAAGGACATCGGCGGTAATCTGGATACTTTAAATAAATTAGAGCGATCTTCTTCCAGATGCAACCAAAACCTGATATGAGAATCACGGTTCCTACATGCGAACTTTTACCTCGTGTAATTCGCCGTCATCGAGAATTGGCAGAATGTTGCCCTCCACTGGATTACCATCGAGTGTGATCGACCTGATCCCGGTCTGTTTGCCGTCCGGGTTTTCGATTGTAACATGGTATCGCGCGCCCCGGAAAGTTCTTGTGATCGAGGCGGTTTTCCAAAGGGAGGGCAGGCAGGGATCGATCAGCAGGCCTTTATAATCTGCCCGCACGCCAAGCATGTGCGAGGTGAGAGTCTTAAACAGCCATGCGGCAGTTCCGGTGATCCATGAATAGAGTATCTGTCCGGCGCGAGGGTGCTCAGGGCCGTAGTACATGTTGGTCACCTGGTAGGGCGGGCAGCCCGAGTGGGTACAGGGATTTTTCGGGTTATCCGGCAGGACTTTCATCATCGATTCGTAAGCCTTGTCCCCCCGGCCGATATAGGTGTCCGCCATGATCTTGAAAGATGTGCCGTGGCAGTAGGGGGAGGCGTTTTCCCATGTGCCGGGCACGAACCAGGTAATCCTGCCGATTCCGGGGTTGCGCTTGCGGTAGGCGGGCGTTAGCACCAGCGAGCCGTAGTCGCATTCGAGGTAATTGTCAATCACCTTGAGGATTTTATCCAGGTGTTCCCCCCTGGCGATTCCCGCAAGAATGGCCCATGCCTGCGGGGATGAAAAAATCCGGCCCTCTTTTTCAATGTGGCTGCCCACCGGCTCTCCGGCGTCATTGTACGCCTCGAGGTACCACTCGCCGTCCCAGGCTTTCTCCTGGATTGCCTTTTCGAGGCGCTGCGCCCTCTGGCGCAATTCATTTTCGAGAGCTTTATCTTTCAGCACATTGCATACTATATCAAGAGCGCAGTTAATTGAGAAAATCATCCCGATGCTGGTAAAAACTGATTCTCCTTTACCGCCTGTGCCGATCATGTTGAGCGAATCGTTCCAGTCGCCGTAATGCATCCTCACCAGGCCGTGGCTGCCCAGGTCGTCGGTGGCGTGCCTTATCCCTGTCAGGGTATGCTCCCAGATCGTGCCCTTGCCCCTGTCGAAATAGGGCACCTCGACATCGAGAAAGGCCCGGTCGCCGGTTTCCTTGAGATAGCTGTCCACAGCGGGTGCGATCCAGACCGGTCCGTCCGAGTAGTGGTGGGTGTCCACCGGGTCCCAGCCGCGAAGGGTATGGCCGTCGGCGTACTGGTGGGCGAGCGAGTCGATTATTTTCTGCCTGGCGTTTTCCGGGTCATAGGAGGATACACCCCAGGCCGCCTGCATCACGTCCCGGAAACCCCGGCCCGTATCCGTGCCGACCTCGGTATGAAGCTGTATGGCGCGCTTGATCCAGCCGTTGAACAGATAGTTGAGCCGCTCCTCCGGAGTTTCTATCCAGACAGTGGAAAATTTAGCTTCCAGGTTCCGGCGCATTTTTTCGAATTCACGTTCCACGGCGCCCGGCGCGAACACCGCCTTGCAAATTTCTTTTGTGGTTTCCAGCGTGTCCGTGGAGCCGATTGCCACGTTGAACTCGATAGACTCGCCGCTTTCAAGCTCGAATGTATGCTCCATAGCCCCGACCAGTTTTTCGCACACGGCGAGACTGTTGCCCATTTTCCCCTCCACCACAGCCCGCGGGACGGCCACATTGCCTACCACCCCCAGGAAAGCTTTCCGGCTGGAATCAAAGCCGCTCGTTTTAAGATCGGAGGCCACGAACGCGCCGAAACGTTCGTGGGGCCGCTCGGGTGCACCGTTGAAACAGCTCAGCGCATTGACTGAGTCATCGTATTTGCCGAGTAGGGAGCTGTAATAGTCGCAGTACTCCTCGTAGCCGGTAAGCAGCAGGTCAACAAAACTGTAAAAGCGGATTTCGCGCTCCCGGTTGGAGCGGTTGGTCAGGCGCACGGTCCAGATTTCGGTTTCGTAGTCCTCCGGCACGAAAACTCTCATCACGGTTTCGATTCCCAGAGTCACCGCCTCTAACACCGAGTATCCCAGGCCGTGCCGGCAGAGAAACTTGTCCGGCTTTTTCAGCACCGGATAGTATCCAGGGCTCCAGAAATCTCCACTCTCGTCATCTCTGAGATAAAAATGCCGATTTTCATCGCGCACGATCAGGCAGCGGCAATCAGGGTCCATGTACTGAATCGGCCTTTCCGTGAAACACCCGATACCGGCCATGTGCTGGCTTGCCCCGGAAATGAAACGGTCATTCCAGTAATAATTTACAAGCGGCAAAGGGGTTTCGTAATCTGTGACCACGAACTCCGTGCCATTTTTGTCAAAATAGCCGAAACTTGCCTTGAGCATTTAATACTCCTCCAACTGCGGGTTTTCCAGGTAATAATTAAATCCGATTGATAAAAACGCTTAACTGGTCAAGATAATAAATTATATAAAATAACTCGATTCACCATGTTTGTGGCTATTCACCAAGGTGCTTCCGGAAATACTGGTAGACCGTTGTCAATGTGGTTGCATGATCGCCTTCGAAATAGTATCCCTTGCCTCCGAAAACCTTGGGAATACGCGTTGCAACGCTTTTCTGATCACGAAGATAATAGTAATACTTCGATTCGTCGCGGAGATTATCGTCAAAGACAAACGGTCGAATGTCGAAGTCGGCAACCGTTATCTTGTCCGGAGCCTTGCCGGTATTTGCAGACATGGACACAGCTTTCAACAACACCTCGGGTCCCGTGACCGCGGTTCCGACATTCAGAATGACCCCGCCTTCGGTCAGTTTTGTTATCATCTCGGTGAAGATCAGAAAATCCCGGCCGCTGGTGCCGCCTTTGGCCTCGCCGTCAAAATTATAATGCTGATCGAGGATATCCGCTCCGATGCCGACATGAACAGTAAAAGGTATTT
>CAZJQI010000051.1:0-32820 GCA_964548275.1 uncultured Gemmatimonadales bacterium | reverse complement strand
TTGGTGGATCGTCCGAAACCCCGGGGAACATGATGAGTTTATTCATAAAAAAAGAAGTGCTGTATTTATTTCTCCCCTTACTTTTGATCGCCTATCCGGCAGGCAGCCTGGTTGCCCAAAAGGGTGGGTTTCCATCCCAGGAACTGGAAACCCTGGATGGGGAGCGCACAAGCCTGAAATACGACCCGTCAGTCAGGTACACTGTGCTGGATTTCTGGGCCCTGTGGTGTGCGCCCTGTCTGGAAGCCCTGCCTGAGTTCGACGATATGTCTGGCAGGATGGAGAATCAGCCGATCCGGTTCATCTTAGTTAACTGCGACAACACCCGCAGCAGGGCAAAAGTGCGCAGTTATATCCGATCCAAGGTAATCGAGACTCCCGTTCTGCTCGATCCGACCCAGGGTCTGGTGCGATACTACGGCATTTCAACCTGGCCGCATCTGGTGGTGCTGGATTCAGAGGGCAACGTGGTGGACAGGGAAGCCGGCTATATGCCCGGCGATGAACTTCTGC
Organism: uncultured Gemmatimonadales bacterium; assembly: GCA_964548275.1. Classification (GTDB taxonomy): domain Bacteria; phylum Gemmatimonadota; class Glassbacteria; order GWA2-58-10; family GWA2-58-10; genus JAUVUV01. The sequence continues at coordinate 32,307 of CAZJQI010000051.1, read as the reverse complement.
TTGAGGAAAAGTTGCTGGAACTTCTTGCGAAATGATTTTGCTCGATTCAGCCGCCTGTCGCTTGAATTTTTTAAGCTATCGCAACCTTTGGCGTGTGGCTGATAGGAAAATCTGATTCGTCTGCTCCGAAAATAATGGACCAAAGGTGCGTTATTCCATGGTTTCGGTAAAAACCACTGAAGGACACGGCACGCCGTGTCCCTACATGAAACATTTTCATTGTTTCCGGGTGAGCCAGCGGCTCATGACGATTAGCCCGGATTATTGTTTCATAAAATAGAGGTGTTTATCCCAAGTTGGATTATTTCATTCAACGCAGAGTATGGACTTTTAATCTCGCACTTGCGGCGGTTCTTTTCTGCTCGGTTAGTCTTAAAGCCCGGGTAGGGACAGAAGATATCCGCGCGTCATTTCGCAGCCGCTATGGAGAGGGGGATCAGACCACTGTGCTGCCTGTTGCGGGCGCTGAGAATCGGAAACACTATCTTGAAAACCGTCTCGATCTGGAGTACAACAGGGGCCTTATTGAAGCCGGGCTGAGTGTGGAAAGCCGTGAACCAGCGGAATTCGGTGAAAATTTCAGCCGGGTTCGCAAAGCTTTCGTTCAGTACACCGACAGACGTTATCTTCTCAGGGTCGGCACTCTCTACAGCCTGTCAGGACAGGGTTTGACATTTAATTTCCTCGAAGACAGGAAGCTGGATTTTGACAATACGATCAGGGGTTTCCAGGGTGTGGTTCAGCTAGAAAAACTCCGTTTTCAGGCTTTAGCCGGCACCGGCAATTACACGGATTACAACTCCCCTCTTGTGATCGACCGCCACGTTCTTTCCGCGCTCAATCTGGAATACGAACTGCCGAATGGCTTTTCTGTCGGGATCAACACTCTTCACGACCGCCTGACAAAGCGGAAAGACCACAAGAGCACCAATCATCTCGAGCTGGAGGCTAAAATTCCGACCTGGGTCTGGGGACCCTACATGGGCATTACCGCGAACCGATGGGAATTTTTCATAGAATTTTCCGGCAAGCACACCGGACGGAATCGGCTGCTTCCACCGGGAGACATCTACCAGTTGCCGATCCGGTTGTTGAGCCTGGAAAAAGATGTTTCCGGCAAGGGCCTTTACTGGAACCTGGGGTATTCGCAGAAGGGCTATGGATTCAGTCTCGAATACAAAAATTACCAGTATAACCTGACCACAAGAGGCATCTCGCATTCCTCGATAGGTCTGGACCCTGCAGGAGCCCTGCCGTACCAGAACCCTCCGACCGTTATCAAGGAGCATTTGTATACCCTGTTGAGCCGGTTCCCGGTTCTGTCCAACACAAATAACGAGATAGGCTTCGAGCTCGAGTTCAACGCGCAGCCCTCCCGCGCCCTCGCCTTTCAGGCTGTTGCCAGCGCGACCTCCAAAGCCGACCTTCTTCTGCCGGCTGCCGGCCCTGAAAAAACCAGGCGAGACAGAGGCGGATTTCCTCTGATCCCGCGCTTTCGTACAAGCTACGACCCGACTTACGACTCTTTTCTGGAACTCAGATGGCGAAAAGGGAGGAACTTGCAGGTATTCGGGGGGGCCGGATTCAGAAGTATCACCGAATACTACGTGCAGGGAGAGTTCGGCAAGCGGACGCGCCTGTGGACACTGCCTGCCAAAATACTACTTCGCTGGTCGAGAAGCTTCACCACCCTGCTGGATCTCGAAACCCAGCATGTTCTGGAAAAATATTTTCCAGCCGGTCCAAAAGAGAAATCGTATTTTAACAATTACCTGGCTTTAACTTTCAGCTGGGCTCCGATTGTCAGTGTTACGCTGAGCAGGGAGTCCACCAGTCCTCATAACAGTAACGCAGGGGCGCGAAAAAGCTGGAACCTGATATCGACAAACCTCAGGTTGCGCAAGTGGGGCGATCTTAACCTCTCATACGGCCAGCAGAGAGAGGGCATGCTCTGCTCGAACGGTCTTTGCAGGTACGTGCCGGGTTTCAAGGGTTTGAGAGCGGAACTGTCGATTTTTTACTAAAAATCCAAACTGCCCATCGAGTTGACAATTCCCGGTAACTGCCTGAAAATGAACTGCCCCGCAGCAGTGCTGCGAGGTATCACAATGATGAATTTGATCGAGACAACCCCCTGTCTCCCCCTCTGGTAAGGGGGATTATCTGATGTTCCCCTGGGGCGGGTTACCTCGAAGCAGAGCTTCGAGGAATTCTTTTCGATTAAATTATGACGTAACTCTGGGAGAAAGTACTCGTTAGCTAGACCCAAAGGTGCTTTTTGCGATGAAAAAACTTATTACGGCAATTTTCTCTGCGCTTGCGGTTTTGTCCCCGGCAGCTCTCTCGTATACGGACATTTCAGCAGATTCCCTGAATGCCTGGATCTATCGTTCGGCAAAGCCGTACCTGCTCGATATCAGGGAACTGAACAGCTATATCGCCCGGCACATACCGGGGGCGGCTTTGTATCCATGGGATACCGGGGTGTTCCAGGCGCGTTACCAGAAATTGCCCTCAGACAGGCCGGTTATCGTGATCTGCGAAACCGGGTTTCGCGCTGCGGCTGCCTTCCTGGATACGGTTCAGAATAGAAAATTTTCAGGCAGTGTATTCAGACTTTCCGGTGGAATGGAGGCCTGGAATTACGATGTATTAGAAAATGACAACCGCTCTTTTGCAGGCAAGAAAATTCTTGCCGAGATGTTCACTGACCCTTACTGTGATGCCTGCTATTACGCCAACCATTACCTCGATGAAGAATTTCTGCCAGGCCTTTGGGGAAGCGCTCCATTTACCCTTATCCGCTATCGCTGGGACTACCCCCCTCCTTTGCCCTCTGTCGATTTTCGCGCGGAATATTATCAGATTGAGTGGATTCCCATCGTTATCCTGGATGGCATACGGCAAATGCCTGCTTCGGATCTTAATGAAGACTCGCTTTTCTATGATATACGTTACCCGACTCCGCTCGATCTGGAAATCAACGGCAGCCCCCCGGACCAGAACGGTCTCACGAAGACACGCATAACAGTCTCAGCCACTCCTTACGTGGATTCCCTGGAGTACAATTTATTCCTTGTCCTCACCGAAACAGGCCTCGATACCGCGAGTTTCGATCCGCCCTTTTATCCTTATAATGGAGAAACGGTTTTCAATCAGTCGATGCGTTTAATGGTCAACAGTGACAGCGGTACGGTATTTACGATTCAACCCGGCGAGGTCCTGGCTTTCGAAATAGATTTCAGCATGGATCCCTCCTGGGTAGCGGACAGTTGCGAAATAATCGCTTTCATCCAGCATCTTAATACCCGTAAGATATTGCAGGCAGACAGCAGGATGATTCCGGAGCTTGTCCCGCACAACCTGCCTCCGAGCTTACTTACAGGCGATAACAGGACTTGTTTCAATATCCAGGAGGATGACAGCCTGAGTATCGGCCTCTCAATCAATGATCCGGATGCGGATGACCTGGTCACTCTCACTCTTTCGGCCTGGTTTTCTCCTGACAGTACAGTATTCGAAAGCCACGATTTCCGGAACCTTACCCTGCTGGATTCGGTTCTGATTTTCACGTCTGAGAGCCGCCAACCGGGATACTATCGTTTTGTGTTGATCGGAAGCGACCGGGAGGGCCTGTCGGATACGCTTGAGGTTCACGTGTCGGTGGCTCCCCCACCGGTAAAATGCTGCGACTTTTCCGGCAACGCCAAGGTCGAGGTCTCGGATGTGATAGCATTCATCCTCCTGATGAAGGAAGAGTCGGACAACCCACGGCTTGACTGGAACGGAAACGGCAAAGTTACAATCACAGACGCCGTGGCCCTGCTGCTCGACATATTAGGCGGCAAATGCCCTACTCCTCAGGGCGGGGGCATGCTTGCCTCCGCAGCCGATAACCAGGCCAGCGACCGATTGAAAAATCTTAGCCGGGCGGAGGTCGAATACATCGAACGGGCAATCAAGTTAATGAACCTCTTAGCGGAACACGAGGCCCGGTTGCGTGCGGCATTGGGTGCTTTCGTCCATCCCTCTGAGCTGCCCAAAGCGTTTTCGCTTTCTCAGAACCGGCCCAACCCGTTCAATCCTGTCACCGCGATCAGTTATACCGTGCCGGAGACTGCTTCGGCAGAATATGTGTCGATCAAGGTTTTCGATATCCGGGGCCGCCTGGTGCGGGTACTTGTGGACGGGATAAAAACCGGCGGGGAATACACTGTGTTCTGGCACGGCAGGGATGAAGCGGGAAGAATCCTTCCCAGCGGCGCCTATCTCTACCGCATGAAATCAGGCGACTTCACTGCAACAAGAAAGATGCTGCTGGTGAAATAAAAAATTCGGCTGTATTTTATCCACTGTACGTCGCCAGACATTTTTGGGCAAATCGGATAAAAAAAGTATAATTGTCTTGAACGATATAATCTCACCCCACTAAGCAGGCATCCCCGATTTTCTACAGTCGTGTCTTTTTCCTGCTGCTTGTACATTTACCAAAGGAGAACACCTTAAAAAAAGATAAACTGGAGATTGTGTTTGATTCCTGAGCAGCGCATGATTAGTTTCAATAAAATTGGTTGAAATTATCCGCGCATAAATACGTTAAACAATATAGAACTGATTTATTCGAAAAGAGTTAATGAAAACAAATATAATCAATTCAACTTGGAGGAAGTTTAAATGATCTATCATGTTAAAGCTCTTGGAATCAGGATTATTCTTTTTCCTTTGGTAATTATCCTTCTGGCGGGTGCGGTTCGTTCTGTTTTCGCTGTTGATCGGGTATATGCCAGCCAGTTGGATTCTCCGGTTCCATTTTACCACACTTACAACCTGACTTCACTCTACCCGGTTGGCAAGCAAAACTCTCCTGGTTCCAGGGACACCGGTTCACAGAGGTCTCTTACCATGGAAGATTGCATAGAAATGGCACTCGAGAAAAACCCGGATCACAACATTTCGCGGCAGGCGCTAAGGGCCACCACGGGCGATCTTTTTGCAGCCTGGGGTCTGTACGCACCAAACGCGTTTGCTCAGTTCGGTCTGAGCCAGAGCAACCTTTCCTATTTATTTACCAGCACAACCGGTATTTCTACGAGGATGAGCAGGATAAGTAAAGCCAGCTCAGGTACATTCGGTCTTAGTTTTATACTTTTTAACCAGGCCGAGAAGTATTTTGGCTTGAAAAACGCCTATTACCTGCGCGGATCCCGACGCAGCAAACTGCAAGGTTCCGAGCTGATAGTTGTAAACGATGTTCGCGCAGCGTATTTCAATGTTCTCCGGCAGGAAAAACTGCTGGAGGCAGCCAGAGAACAGGCCGAGCAGCTCTCAGAACAACTCAGAAGGGCTGAGAAGCGTTTTTCACTGGGCGAGGTCACCAAGCTGGATGTTCTCCAGGCCCAGATAGATTTGCAGAACCAGGAACTGTTAATCCTGGAGTACGAAAATCTGTTTGCCACAGCAAAGATGGACCTCGATCAGGTTGCAGGCGGGGGGCTGGGAATAGGTTTTTCCCTGGCTGATGAATTCGAGATCCGTGAATATCGCTTTGACATTGAAGAGCTGGTTACAGAGGCGCTGGAAAAGCACCCTGAGCTGGAGAGCCTGCTCCTGGAGATAAAACTGCAGCGGGGCAATCTCTGGATAGGGCGCCTGGCCTACCTCCCGGTTCTGACCACCACGTTAGGATACTCCCGCAATGAGGAGGGTCTTGCCTTTACGCCGAATTTACAGAGGGGCCGGTCGGTCTCTTTTACCGCTAAGTGGAATATTTTTCAGGGCTTTCTCCGCTTTCAGCAGAACCGCTATATCCAGGTAGCTGTGGACAGTCTCAAGTACGAGTCGATTAAAACGCGTTTGACAATAGCGCGAAACGTGCGGGAGAGCTACCTGGAGCTGCTTCGGCTCAGCGAGCGCAACATCACGCTGGCCGAAAGCAAAAGGATGGCGGCCGAGTCGCTGCGGCTGGAGAGAAGGCGATATGAGCTTGGCTCATCGAGCATGGTGGAACTCAGGATAGCCCAGGCCGATTACTTACAGGCCGAGGTGGATTATATCAACTCGATCTATGATTACCACGAGGCTTTATCCACATTGAGCCTTAATGTGGGCCGGGACGTTTCTCTTGATTATAGGTGAAAAACCAAAAGTTGATAAGCCGTTCCAACCAATAAGCCATAAATATTTAAGGGCCAAGAAAAAGGGCTTTGGAATATACGCACTAACGTATGGATCATTTTATTGGAAAAAACTCAGATGCAAAAAAACGCCGGCGAAAAAACGCCGGCGTTAATTATTAAAGTGATTTGCGGTTATTATTACTACTCGCTACCACCTCCTCCATAAGCAAAGAAATCCAGATTGAGAATGTCCTCTCCCTGAACTGTAACATTATGACTGACCGGGTTAAACACCTGATGCTGAGGAATTGGGATTACAATGATTGTATAAGTACCATTGGGAACTAAGAATGTATAGAACCCGTTAGCCTCCGTTACGGATGATGCCTCCATATCCCCTATAAGTATCACCTGTACATTGGCTAAAGGCTGCATCGTGCAGTAAACTATTCCCCCAATCGTATAGAGTTCCACAGGTGTTGGCCCAGCGGGAGTGGCCATTATGTCAGGAGCTATCGAATCCCCTTCCATTTTCACAACCAGGCTATAAGGGGCGAACGTGTAATTCTCTTTTGTGGACATTATTATGTACGGGGCGTTGAAAAGGCCCTCAATGCTGTACAAACCATCCGAGTCGGTGACAAGTGTTGTATCCAGACCACCCTCGCTCCACCATACTCTGACCGTCACATCCGCCAGGCCAACACTATCCTCCAATACTCTACCACTAAGTGTATTAGAAGCAAGGGTAGCCGCTATGTCAGGAAGGATTATCGAATCCCCGTTTATGATTATTTCAAATTCGTCAGGTTCAAAATTGTAATACCAATTCTGGATTGTGGGCTTCAATTCGTAAATGCCATCAATAAGTTCAAAGCGGTACATACCAGCAGAGTCCGTGGTATCTTGGATCCAGACATCGGAGCCCTCAAAAAACATTACAATCCCTTCCAGGGCCCGGTCGTTCTCGACCACACGACCTGTGACAGGAAAAGTCTCCAACTGCGACAGGTTCCCTGTCATGATATTCAACAAAAGAGATGTAACGTCTGAGATGTTGCATTCACCGTCATCGGTGTAGTCTGCCACAGGGTTCTCAGGGTCATCTCGACCCATTATCAACAAGGCTACCACGTCCAAGATATTTACACTCTCATCTTTGTTGATATCTTCCTTGCAACCGCCTTCAGGAGGCTCCGGAAATCCTTGCAACCGGCTGTCTGCGCTAAGATTCGCCACTCCGAAGAAGCACAGAAGTGTGATCAATAACGCAGGAACCATCAGAATAGCTTTAAGGCGATGACTGGTCATAGCTTTTTTAACTCTATGGTGTTGGGTTGAATAGGCATGATCTGGGGTCAATGTAATTCGAGCTTTGTACTTATAGCGATAACAACCGTAGATTTTCTCCTTTCGGCTGATCCATTCTTAAGGCCATTAACGTATATTTTTTTATTGTAATATAATATGTTAGGTCGTTTTGAGATAATATATTACAACCGGAAATTATGTCCTTTTCAACTTGAACGATATCTTTACCATTTTGTTTCGATTTGCGAGTGTCTTTATTTCAATATTAACTAAGGTTTTTGATCGCGCGGTTCGAAAACCTGATCTTTCTGTTTACGGATCCAAACTGAGACTCCATGCTTTATGCTATGTTTTTGCTCTGTGGTTACGCCAAGCGGCTGGTTAAGTTCCTGACTTGCTGCTGAAAATTCAGGGAAAAAAAGACCCCGATATCTAACTATCGAGGCTTATCGTAAAAAGTTGCTGACACAAACTACTTTTTTACGCGTATGTTTTGTGTGAGAAGAAAATCTGGCAAACTCTTGATAAAACTGGTCGGGGCGGCCGGATTCGAACCGGCGACCTCGTGCTCCCGAAGCACGCGCGCTAACCGGGCTGCGCTACGCCCCGACTCTCGAGGTTACCTTCAGTTAAGAAAAAATAATTATTTTTACCATTTTTAGCAAGACTCAAAAAATTGCCCCCCGGCAAAATCAATCCAGGACGTATTTGAAAAGAACGAAACCGCCGATCAGCAGGACCATGAAAAGGATGCTGAGAAGGTTGAAATAACGGTCGATAAAATCTTTGATCTGTGGGCCGAAACGGCGGATCAGCGCGGCTACCAGGAAAAACCTTGCCGAGCGGCTTAAAATACTTGCCAGGAAAAAAATCGCGAAATTGACATTGAACACCCCGGCTCCTATAGTGATCAGCTTATAAGGGATCGGGGTGAATCCTGCAGTGAACACCACCCAGAAATTGTATTCATCGTACAGGTTGGCCACATGCGCGAAAGCCTCCGGTGTGAAACTCGGCACGTACCGGAAAAAGTAGTCCCCTACCGCTTCCCAGACCGTGGCGCCGATCCAGTAGCCTGCCGCTCCTCCCAGTACCGAGGCAAGGCTGCACCAGAAGGCGAACCTTAATGATTTCCTCGGCTCGCCGATACAAAGCGCTATCAGCAGGGGATCCGGGGGGATAGGGAAAAACGAGGATTCAGCAAAGGAATTGAGAAATAGAGCCGGCCCCCCGAAAGGCGTCTTGGCCCAGTGGAGGACCCAGTCGTAAAGCCGTCTCACCAGTCCAGCCAATTTTACATTCTGTTCCATTGTTCTGCTGTTTGTTTCTCTCATTTGGGCCTGGCATTCTTTCCGATTAAGGGCACAAAGCGGCACGGGTCGAAAATTTTGCGCTCGATCCCGCTTTCGCCTTTTCTGATAAGCACCAGTTGAGCGCCTTCGGTATCACCCAGCGGCATGGTCATCCTGCCGTCCGGGGCAAGCTGCTTGACCAGCACCGGCGGAGGCTCAGGACCTACAGCGGCAACCACGATTGCATCATAGGGCTGGTAGCGGCTCCAGCCGAGAGTGCCGTCACCGACTCTGATATTCACATTGTAGATATTGAGCCTGTCCAGTACTCTCCGGGCCTGCCTGGCCAGGCTTTCGATCCGTTCGATAGTGAAAACCCGGGCCGCAAGGCAGCTGAGCAAAGCTGCCTGGTAGCCGCTTCCAGTGCCGACCTCCAGCACACGCTCGGTTCCTGTGAGACAGAGCAGTTCCAGCATCCGGGCCACTGTTGACGGTTGGGAAATCGTCTGGCTCTCCCCGATCGGCAGGCTTGAATTGCTGTAGGCCTGCCCTCTGAGAGCCTCGGGCACGAAAAGATGGCGCGGCACTTTCTCGAATGCCTCGAGCACCCTCCTGTCCCGGATACCCAGCCGGGTCAGTTCTTCAACCAGGCCCTTGCGCTGATTCTCGTAGACCATAGAAGAAAGAGTTCCTTTCAAAAGGTCTAAAGAATGGTCTCCAGTCTTTTGAAACCATCCAGACTCTGGTAATGTGTCAGATCAAGGTGCAGGGGAGTCACCGAGATATACCCATTGGCCACTACGTGGAAATCTGAATCCTCATCCCCCACCCATTGGGGATCAATACCGCCGATCCAGTAATAGACCTTACCCTGCGGATCGGTTTTTTCGATCACACTTTCCGTATAGTGCCGCCTTCCGAGCTTTGTTATCCTGACCCCCCGCAGAGGAACCGTGCTCGGCGGAAGATTGATATTGAGCAGAACATCTTTCGGCCAGGGATCCTCCAGCAGGCTTCCGATCAGTCGGCTGAGAAACTTCTGGCTGCTTTTATCCTCGATACGCGCCGCATCACCTGAAGATATTGCCACTGACGGCACTCCCAGCAGCATTCCCTCGAAAGCACCTGCCACCGTGCCTGAATAGGTAACATCATCTCCCAGGTTGGGGCCGTGGTTGATCCCGCTGAAAACCATATCCGGCCGTGTGGGGAGCAGTTTCTGCGAGGCGAGAAGCACGCAGTCAGTGGTGGTGCCGTCCACAGCATAGCAGTCCGTTGCGAATGAAGTTATTCTCAGCGGGCGGTGCAGTGTGATCGCGTGGCTGCACGCGCTCTGTTCGGTTTCCGGCGCCACTATCACCACCCTGCCAAGTTCGGCGAGGATCTCTGCCAGAACCTGGAGCCCCAGCGCCTTGTGGCCGTCATCGTTTGTGATCAGGAATAACATAGTCTAGATTCGCCGATTTAAATTCCAATGAAAATTCAGTGCTTTCCGGTTAACTAATTAGGAAGAAAGAAAAAGATTATTTTTCATGTTACTTTTGTAACCAAAAGTAACCAAAAGTTTTTTCGGGCCGCAAACTCGACTACCAATACAGCTTTTATATCCTTTGTTGTTTTCCCGGTAAAAACACGCTCCCGCCGAGGTCGCCTGATTCGGCTTGTCATAGGCAAGCCGAATCAATGGCATGCCCACCGGTCTGGCTCCGCTCTGCCTGTGATGGAAATTACATGGCCCTTACACGCTCCTGCGGAGTCTCTCGAACATGCGGCCCTGATGAGGCGGCCTGCGGCCGCCAGAGAAACCAATCACATCTAAGAAAATAAACATATTCCTTTCATCAATCCCTTTTGCATTACCTTTCTTAAACTGCATGAATTAAAACAAACTCTTAATTCATAAACCATCTTTACCGGACATTTTTTATGAAAATTAAAAAAAAAGACCTATAAATAAGGCCTTTGTGAGCTTTCACCACGAAAATTGAGTCCACCCACATTAATACTAATTTGTATAATATTTCGTTTATGTCAAGTTTTTCCAATCTTCTTTTATCAGCGACTCAAAGCCATAACAATTCTATCTTCGTTAAGTTTTCCACCCTTTAGAAAAAGTTTTGTTGGAAATACGTTTAAACTTGAGCTTTTAAAACCATTTAAAATTTTTAAAAGACCTTTAGAACTTATTAATGAAAGATTTAATTCATAATCATATTCGCATTCAGCAATAAAATCTTCTGTAAAGTCATGTGATATCAATATTATTTGAAGAACTCTATATCCTTTTTTATCGCATAGTTTTTCGTACGACTTTAATTGTCTTGAAACTGACGAATATTTGTTATAATCTTTATCCTTTATTGTCTTGCATTCAACAATAATAACTTCGTTATGACCTAAATTTAATATAATATCTACTTGAGCTTTTTTTGTGTTTATTTCTCTTCGTAATTTTTCATCAACATTATAACCAAGTTCTTTAAATATCATCTTTGTAAGATTTTCATATTTTATACCTATTTCACTCTCCTTTATTATTATTCCTTTTTCTTGCAATGCGTTAAAGTCTCTTTTGCCAAATAATTCGTAGTTTTCTAAATATAAATTCTTTATATCTTTGTAACTTTCAAGAATATTTGACGAAATATTTCCTCTCGTTTTTATATTATTTGTATCACAAAATTTTAAAAGATTAATTTTTGGTAAAAGAACGAGAATATCTCTTGGCTTAATATTATAGTCGCTCATTATATCAACAGACATAGCGTTTTCTTGCTGAAGTTCAAATTCTTCTTTTACTATTTTATTCATTTCAGGGAAAAATACATTTAAATCTTTAAGTAATTTATCATACCCATAGATTGAAATGCCAATATTTTCATCTTGTTCTAATTCTTTAAAATATTCAATCAATCTCTCTACTCTTTTTTCAGCAGTAATCCCAGGCTTTGGAAGTTTTATATCCAATTTTTTACTAATTATTTCTTGTAAGTAATCTTTTTTCTCAGATTTACTAATCTTTTCTTTAAAAATATCTTGCAGTAGAACACTTCTAACATTAATTCCTTGTTTTAAAATTAGTCTGATTTTCTCTTCTCTAGTTAATTTTATCTCTATGTTATGTTTTCTTGCAATTCGATTTATTTCACTGTCTCTTAATTGTCGCAAAATTCTTCTAAAATATTTATTTGCTAATTCAACCCCTACTAAATCCCTAAGTAGCCAAATTATTTCATCTGGAACGTAAATTGTGTTGTTTTTTCGCTTTAAAAATATTATTCCCAACTCTTTTAATGAATTAATTATTATATCAATATTAATTTTTCTAATATCTATTATAGAATAATAAATCATTCTTACTTCTTCTATTGATAGATCAAGGCTCTCTGCCAATGTATTAAGTATTGATTTTTCATCCCTTGATATTGATTTTTCTCTATTCTGTAGCTCGTCGTTGTAGAATGCTGTATCTACACAATTTTTATAAATCAGGTAATCTCGCTTTCTATTTGGTTCTATTTCTGTACTATCTTCTTTCAACTGAGATTTAAAGGCCGCAATGTGGTTTTCAAGATTAGATATTTCATTGCTATAAAGTTGGCTAAGCCATTCACGGGACATAATTGAATTACCATCTCTAATTAATATATCAATCAATATGTCCAGATGAAAATCATTATATTGTAATTTTTCTTCAATAAGATTTGAAAATTGAGTTTTTGTTAAATTAAACAATTTGAAAATATTTGTATTGTCAATATTCCTGATCTGGTCTTCTCCTTCTGAAAGAATTTTATCTATTTCACTGTTTGAGCTTCTCAATTCAGACGACAGGTTATCGATAATTTTTAAAAATGAACTTTTTTCTATTGCAGTTACTGTATCAAGTATCTTTATTAATCTCATTTTTCACTCCTTTATTATTTTAATTTATTTTATAATTTCTCAATTTTTCGATTGTTTAGAAAAATCTGAATAATTAATTATAGTGTACGGATTCAATTTATGTCAACCATTTTATCCACACAATTTTATCACCTATTATACCAAAATAGGCGCGTGATTCCTAGCGGAGGCGATATAAACCTACAATGGTTCTAATCTTTGCCTTCCTCAACCTGTCATTTTTCTTCTGCCTACCTTTGGTCCCCTCTTTCTATTTTTCACAAGAGAATATCACGCTGCAAATGCGGTGTGTGAAAATCTCTCAGGTCTCTATGCCCTTGTCTGTGGCCATAAACTTTGCGGCGATACTGGCCACCCACTTTCTCGGCAGTGTTCTTGTCAGAAGGGAAGCAGCGTAGCCGTCCCATGGGAAAACGGTCGATTTTTTTCCCAGAGCGCGGAGGGCCATGCGGACGATATCAGCCGGGTCGTCCTGGGACGATTTCGGCTCTGCGCCCTCCCCGGGCCTTTTCCCGCTTGCCACGTCGTGGAACTCAGTAGCCGTACTCGCCGGGCAGAGGCTGAGCAGGTCCACTCCTGCGGCTTTAAGTTCGGGTCTCAGGGACTCGCCGAGCATCAGGTCGAATGCCTTGGTGGCGCTGTAAACCGAACTCCATGGCCCCGGAAAAAATCCCAGCACTGAGGAAACGACAATCACCGCTCCCCGCTTCCGCTCGATCATGCCGGGAATGAACTTTCTGGCCATCACTGCCGCAGAGGTGCAGTTGATCGAGATCATCCGCACAATATCCTCCTCGCCCATATCCAGAAAGCGGCCGTAATAGCCGAAACCTGCATTGAGCACCAGCATGTCGATCTCGATATTCCCGACCTGCCGGCTTACCTGTTCGACTGCATCGGGCAGGCTCAAATCCTGCACTATCACCCGGGCATCGATCCCGTGGCGCTCTTTCAGTTCCCCGGCCACTGATTCCAGCCTGTCTCTGCGGCGCGCCACGAGGATCAGGTTAAGTCCCTCCCGGGCTATTGCGCGGGCGAATTCCAGCCCGATCCCGGATGAAGCTCCTGTTATCAGGCACCAGTTACCATATCTTTTCAAGTTGCAACCCAAGACTACTCCCATGTAATTTGTTCGCGTTACTTTTTCGCTCCATTGCTGATAAATCAGGAACCATAGGAAACCACGATCATTGAGTACATACCCATTTCCGGGACTGTGAAAACCAGTTTTCCCTCTTCCATGCTGAATTCGAGTTTTCCGGGCTGGTCGAATTCGGTGGCGAACATTTCCACCTTGCTCACCCGGCCTTTGAACTGGGGTTTCAGCTCAACCCTGAACGGATCGAGCTTTTTCCCTTGCTCATAGTTGACAAAATGCACGATCGTCTCCCGGCTTTTCTCCCGGTTCAGGATTTCAGCCACTGTGGTCAGCGGAGCCTCAGCGCGCAGCGAGGGACCCTCGGGCAGGTGGCGTGTTATCGCGTTGATTATCTCCTCGTGGTTGGGGGGAAGCACCCATTGTGAGCTGGGGAATGCCCACCTTCCCTGAGGGGTGATTTCCATCCCCGGCACGATCTCGGGGATGTAAACCAGCTTCCCCTTGCCGAGTTTTCGCACAGAAATGACAGCCGGCCTCCTGTCCAGCTTCATCAGGGCAAGTAGCGGGTTGACCCTGCGCCTGGCCCGGTAACCGTTGTAATCGGCTGTGTTGCCGGTAAAAACGAGAGTGCCGCCAGCGCGCACGAAGTCTGTCAGCCGCTCGATGTTTTCCGCTGAGAGGCTCTCCTGCCCGGGCAGGATGATCGCCTGGTAGCGGCCGATCCGGTCGATATGCTGATCGAAAATAATGTCGAACGGAACCTTGTGAAGAATCAGCACCTGCTCGGCAAGCACGGTGGGAATCCAGGTGCTGCTCACGCTGTAGGCCATGGAGGGCCAGGAGCGAAACACGGCGCAGTCGGCCACGTTGTCTGTCTCGGTGTAGTAGCGGTCGTTATACTCGCGGAAAAACTCGGCCAGCGGGGTGAACACTCTCTGGGAGTAGTGATTGTAGCCTGCCCCGTGGTAGCCGAAACCTTCCAAGTACTTCTGGTTGTTGAATGCCATCTGCTCCGCCATCTGGATCCCGCCGGCGCCATGCGAGCAGGCCATGTCCAGAGTGCGCGCCATCTTGTAGGAGCGAATCTCGCTTACCAGGGCGCCTGTTTCCGGGTCGAGTCCTGGTTGCATGCCACCTATGTCGAAACAGAAAAAATCGCACTTGCCTTCGAAAAGCGGGTGGTAGACCGCGTTGTACCAGATCCGGTTCAGGCTGTAGAGTCCCTTGAGATTGAATCCCACTGAAATAGAGGGATTTCTGCCCTTGATATGTTCGTAAAACTCGCGGCACTGGCCGGCCAGGCTTTCGCAGCGGAACCTGACCCATTCCTGGAGCACCGGGTCATTAACGCTCTCCACATCCTCGGGCCGGTTGAACTTGTCCCACTCGTTCACCTTGATCCAGTCCACGCTCGGGTATCCGAAACGGGAGCGCACGTCTTTCTCGGTCGGGTACTTTCGCTTGAGAAAGGTTTTGAAAGCTTCGATGCAGCGCTCGCACCTGCATGATTTCGGTTCGGCGCGAAGGAAATAGTTGTCGAAAAAGAACTGGTCTGTCTTGACCGAGTCGATACCGACATCGAGCACCCTTTTGATATAGTTCCGGTAGCCTCGTGAGTTGGGGCAGGGCATGTGGCGGAAGGTCTGGGTGCCGACCAGGTATGGCACCGGTCTTCCGTACTGGTCCCGCTGCTCCCAGTTGACTGCCTCCGGGGTCTCGCGGTAGAACGTTTCGATAAACATCGACCCGCCCACGTAAACGCTGACTTTCATCCCCAGATCGTGCATGATCCGGGCGGCTTGCATGGTCCTGCGGATTTCAGGCATCTCGAACTGCAGGCCGAAACCCTTGTAGAAATGAAGTCTTCCGTAGCGCGATCCGAGACTGGCCATCAGGCGGAGGTTTTCTGCAGCGTGCTGTTTTTCGTATCTTTCCGGCCAGTCCTCCCCTGTGCCGCCCTTTCGCAGCCCGAACTGGAGCGGTTCGTGGCTTAAGTACACGATATTCGCCGCCTTTTTCTGTTTTTCCAGGGCGCTCTTTTCGAACCTGGATAAACCGAAAAGCGGCAAGGTGAAAATTACGGTCATGGCCACTGCAAAAAGAACTGTTCCCCTTTTCATATCTCCTCCTTAATGTGGAATGAACTTGCGCCGGATAAAAATAAATACCCGTTTGAACCGATTTAAAACCGGAAGAAACAGGTACAAAGACCGGGAAAACAGAATCAACCGCTATGCAAATTACACGAACGCCCGCTGAAATTCAAGATACGCCGAAGGGGATTAATCCCCCAACAGCCAGGCTGACTGTAAATGACAAGGTGTATTTTCATCCTCGGCAATGAGAGGCTCTCATCAAAATTGAATGTTTATTAACTTGAATTATTCAATCAAGCATAATTCCAAGCACGTAGAGGCGACCGGTTGGTCGCCCGAACAGGGCGAGGCATGACTCGCCCTACGCTTAATGAAGTCTCGTGGCTAAAGGACATAATAGGGGCAGCGTGTAGATGATAAATAATTTCCATCCATGCCCTGATAGATGTTCCAACATCCGGCATGCCTTTCGTGCTCAGGGTGTTCCCTGAACACGAGGCGACCTCCCAGGGAGCGAAGTAAAAGAGACAGATTCAGAATTAACTTTTGTTTCTTTTAGTTATAAAAGAAATGGTTTTGCTTCTTTTGCCACCAAAAGAAGAAAAATAACTTATCTAACTCGATTTGTTCTGTTTTTCATTAGAGGCGTGTTTATAAATCGATAAGTAGGTCTTTAACCCTGGACGCCGTAGGGACACGGCGCGCCGTGTCCCTACGCAAGTGATCGTTTCTTAAACAGTTTCAATTCAACCCGGACATTGTTTCGTTTTTCTACAAAAGAAAATCGATTAAATTTCAACACCATTCTAGTAATCAACAATTTAGAAAATCGGCCAAAGGATTTATGAATAATACGGGATTAACTTGACATAATTGATTCGTTTATAAATATTTTTTATTTACATTCGACAAATTATTATCCGTCTCGAGCCTTCATCTGGAAGCTTAGGAAGGAACCGCTCTTTGTCTTCCCTGGCGCTCAATTGCTTTTTTATCTGAAGATTGAGTGTTTCGGTTCCCTCCTTGAAAAAACGGCATGTCACTTTGATCCAAAATATATTTCTTCCACAGATACCTGCATTTTAAGGAGGCGATTTATGGACAGGCGCAAAGTCAATATGTCCCGCAGGGATTTTATCAGGAAGTCGTCTATTTCCGCCGCAGCACTCGGGGCTGTTGCAATGGCCGGACCACTCTCGACCCTGGCCTCGCCAGCAGAGAAAAAAGTGCGCGTGGCGATAGTCGGCACCGGAATCCGCGGCAGCACGACCTGGGGAATGAACCTGATCAGGGATGTAGGGGATTACGTGGAGATAGTCGGTCTCTGTGATATCAACTCCAAACGTGTCGAGGTGGCAAACAAATGGATGGGCGGCAGGATCCCAACTTTCACCGATTTCGACAGGATGGTCCGCGAGACCCGGCCCGATAAGGTGATAGTGACCACGATGGACTCCAAGCACGCTCAGTATGTCTGCCGGGCAATGGAACTCGGCTGCGATTCGCTCAGCGAGAAGCCGCTTTGCACGGATGCCGAGCAGGCCCAGGCGATTATCGACACGGCCAAGCGCACCGGCCGCAAACTCGATGTCACTTTCAACGCCCGCTACGGCCTGAGCACAATGAAAGCAAAGGAACTGCTGCTTGCCGGTGAAATCGGCGATCTCTATTCAGTGGATTATGCCGAGTTTCTCGACCTGGACCACGGAGCGTCCTATTTCCGAAGGTGGCACGGGCTGAAACAGTGCTCCGGCACCCTGTTGGTACATAAGGCGAGCCACCATTTCGACGAACTCAACTGGTGGATCGACTCAGACCCGGTGGAGGTAGTCGCCTACGGCAGGCTGAACAAGTACGGCCGAAAGGGGTCTTTCCGCAATGTGAACTGCCGCAAGTGTAATTATAAAGACAAATGCGGGCTTTACTGGGATATAACCCCGAACAAAGACTACATGGAGCTTTACGTGGGCTGCGAGAGCGAGGACGGCTACTACCGCGACGGCTGCCTGTACCGCACCGCAATCAACATTCCCGACACTTACAGTGCGCAGATTAGATACGAAAACAACGTGCTGGTTACCTACAGCCTGAATGCCGCAGTTCCGTACGAGGGCCAGATTATCGTGTTCAACGGGAGCAAGGGCCGGATCGAGCTGCGCAATTACGACCGCCAGCCCTGGGAAGTGCCCCACGACTCCGAACTGCGCCTGACCCGCAATTTCAAGAGCTCGGAGATAGTGCCTATCGAGCGCCAGGAGGGTGATTTCTTCGAGCACGGCGGCGCTGACCAGCGTATAAAATACATGCTGTTTAAGCCGGGCACTCCCGATCCGCTCGGACAGCGGGCAGGAATGCGAGCCGGTATCATGAGTTCGGCAATCGGGATCGCCGGATACACGAGTATCGAAACCGGCCGCCGGATCAGAATTGCCGAGCTGGTTGATCTTGGCTGACCGGCTTTGCTGCATGTGGGTCGCAGGCACGGCGACAAGCCGATTCATTTTGCCTGTCAACTGCGGAGGGCTTGATCCTGGTTGGTCGAGCCCTTTTCGCTCATTTTTTTAGCCGATATTTCAGCCGGGAGTTCAAAATGGATAAAATCAGCAGACGGAAATTCGTACGCAACTCCGGCACCGCCCTGGCTGCCTCTGTATCCCTTGCCTCTGCCGGAGTGCTGAAATCCCGGGAACCTGATGACCGGATTAATGTTGGAGTTATCGGCACCGGTTCCCAGGGCTGCCACCTGATTCGAAGAATGAAAGAAATCCCCGGCATAGTGGTCACGGATGTCTGTGACATCTACCCGCCACACCTGAAGCAGGGGCTTGAAAATGCCGGCGGCACGGCTCGTACACATACGGACCATCGCAGCCTTCTGGAACAGAAAGATATCGATGCAGTATTCGTGGTCACTCCGCTTGTCTATCATGTGCCCCAATGCCTGGACGCGCTGGATGCTGGCAAACACATATTCAGCGAAAAAAGCATGGGCTACAGTGTGCCCGAATGCGACCGCCTGGTGGAAGCGGTCGAAAAAAGCGACCGGCTAGTACAAATCGGTTACAGCCCTCACGGAGCAAGGCAGCAGAAAATTCGCGAACTGATCAAGACAGGGTCGATCGGCAGGATAACCCAGCTTTTCAGCCACTACCACCGCAATAGCACCTGGGAAAGAGAAGTGGATGATCCCGAATGGTGGCGCCCCTTGAACTGGCGTCTCTACTGGGAGTACTGCGGCGGCGTTCTTACCGAGTTGGTAAGCCACCAGTTGACAGCGATTAACTGGCTTCTCGAGGCACATCCGCTTTCGGTGGTGGGTCAGGGTGGAGTGAATATCTTTACCCAGCACGACCGTGAGACCTGGGACCATGTAAACGTTGTGTACGAATACCCTGGCGGCGTGAGGCTCAACGCTACCTCGATACTTTCAAACGCCCGTTACGGTTACGCTATGACTATCATGGGAACCCACGGCACGATCGTGATGGACCGCCGGGGGTCGAGAATATACTGGGAGAAAGAAACCAGGCACCTGGCCTCTGTGGGAGTGAAAGCCGAGCATTATAAAATCAAGCTGGGCCAGTCACTCGAGGATGACGAAACCCCGAGCCAGTCAAAAGGCAAAAAAATCGAGGTTGAGGAGCAGGACAGGCGGAACGGTATGCTCAAGGGTTTTTTCAACTGCGTGCGGCACGGCGGCACACCGGCAATCGATGTTCACGAGGGCCGTACCAGTTCGATTACCGCCCTCATGGGCAACCAGGCGATCCGTGAGGGGCGCAAAGTTACCTGGGAAGATATGGTGAATTACTGAATCGGCGCGCAAGCCTGCGCGAAGGGAGAAAGGATTTGAATCAATGACAAAAAAAAGCCGTTCACCTCTCTCACGGACCCTGGAGAGTCTAAAGCTTATTCTGCTCTCGGCCCTGCTGTTTCTCGCTGCCTGCTCGGCTAAAAAAGAACCGGCTGATACGGTTTTTTTCAATGGAAAGATTGTCACAGTGGACAGCGCTTTCACCATTGCCCAGGCGGTTGCGATCAAAGGAGAGCGTTTCCTGGCTGTTGGCGCCGATGAGGAGATTCTCGCGCACGTGGGAGCGCAAACCAGAAAAGTAGACCTCGAAGGCCGCACGGTCATACCGGGGCTGATCGAGGCGCACGCGCACCCGGAAACCGCTGCATTGAGCGAGCTGGAAGAACCGCTGCCCAACCCGCGCACAGTGGGCCAACTGCTGGAATGGATCAGACAGCAGGCCGCGGTAAAACCCGCTGGCGCCTGGATCATCCATCCCAAGTTTTTCGCCACCCGCCTGAAAGAACTCCGCCCCCCCACACTCGCCGAGCTCGACAAAGCTGCCCTGGACCATCCGGTTTTCCTGGACGGCTCGTTCGGCGGTGTGATAAACTCGGCTGCCATGCGCGCCAGCGGTATCACCGAGAGAACTAAGCACCCGGGATTGCTCAGAAGTGCGAAAACCGGAAAGCTCAACGGCAAGATCCGATACACCGCGTTTCACCTGCTTAAAAAGCCTGCGGAACGAAAGCTCTCGACCGAGGAATACGCCCAGGCGCTTAAAAAAATGTTCAGCCTGTACAACCGGGTCGGCTTTACCGGTTTCACCTCCGGGGCGCTCCTGCCTGAAGAGACAGAGATTTACTATTACATGAAAGAGCGTGGGATGCTCACAATCCGCGCCTTCTTGAATATCCAGGTGCCTTTTCCTTTCAAAGAGATGTCCCTTGATGAGATCCGGCGCGAGGTGGCGGCACTGGGAGAGCCCACAGGCTCAGGCGATAAATGGGTCAGAATCGGGGCGCTGAAAACTTTCATGGACGGCGGTATTCTCACCGGGACCGCGTACCTTCGCGAGCCCTGGGGACCGAAAGCGCGTGAAATATTCGGCGTTGTCGATCCCCTCTACCGTGGCATTCCCACAGCAACTGCTGAGCAGTTCGGCAGGCTGGCTCAGGCGGGTGCTGAGGCCGGCTGGAAAATGACCGCCCACGCTACCGGCGGCGGCGCGGTGGACCTGATCCTGGACGCCTACGAAGAAGTCAACCGGAATCTCGATATACGCCCGTTGCGCTTCTCGGTCATTCACGGCAATTTTTATAACAAGCAGGCGACCCAGCGCTGCAGCTCCCTCGGCGTGATCGCTGACTCCCAGCCTGCCTGGTTTTACAAAGACGCCGATGCCATGTATTATATCCTGGGCAAGAAAAGAGTGCTGACCTTCCATCCCTACCTCTCCCTGATTAAAGCCGGTGTGACAGTGAGCGCGGGAAGCGACCACATGGTGATCCTCCACGACAAGGAATCGATCAACCCTTACAGCCCGTGGCTCGCCATGTGGACTATGGTCACCCGCCAGACCGAGCGCGGCCCGATAATCGCGCCCGAGGAGGCGCTCACCCGCAAAGAAGCCCTTCAGTGCTACACGATCAACAACGCTTACTCCACATTCGAGGAGGATATCAAAGGCTCGATCGAACCGGGTAAGCTCGCTGACATGGTGGTTCTCGAACATGACCTTCTCACCTGCCCGGTGCAACAACTCAGGGATATGAAAGTTATCACGACAATTGTGGGCGGTAATGTCGTTTACGAAATGTAATATCAGTGCCCAGGCAAGTAATACGGAATCAACAGGGATTTTGCAGATACCCGGCTGGTGAGATTTCCCGCAATTGCAGATTTACTTACACACCCCGTCCGCTTAGCGGCCACCCCTCTTGGTAGAGGGGACACACCCCGCCTGCCTGCGGCAGGCACCCCTCTCGAGAGGGGATTTTGCCATCCCCAGCCACCGTTCATACAGTGCTGGGAAGGGGATTTGGAGAAAAATCCCCTCTATTAAGAGGGGAGACAGGGGTGTGTCTTGCTTGAATGAAAGATATTTCAATATCTCGAAGTCTTAACATGGATCAAAGAGGGCAATCAAGTGGAAACCTCTTAGGGTCACGGCGCGCCGTGACCTTAAAAACCCTGAAATTATGAATTGCCCAACTACCTTAAAATTTGCCGGATAGTACTGGCGGAAAGAAACGGTCAAATGAATAAAATAATCAATTATACAAAAACAAAACGTTCTGTTTTTCTTGTGATCCTGGCCGCGTTTTTTTCCTTTTTTGCTGGATGTTCCCCGGAGCAGCCGGCAAAGAAAGTTGCTGATTCGATTTACTATAACGGCAAGATTGTCAGTGTTGACAGCGCATTCAGTATTTTCGAGGCAGTTGCGATCAGGGGGAAACGTTTCCTGGCTGTCGGTACCAACGAGGAGATAAACAGACTTGCCGGGCCGCAGAGCCGCAGAGTGGACCTGGAAGGCCGCACGGTTATCCCCGGGCTGATCGAGGCGCACGCCCATCCTGAACGTGCCTCGTTGAGCGAACTCGACGGCCCGCTGCCCAACCCGCGCACAGTGGAGGAATGCCTGGGATGGATCAGGGAACAGGCCGGGATAAAGCCGGAGGGCGAGTGGATAATCCATCCCAAACTTTTCGCCACCCGCCTGCTCGATCTGCGGCCGCCGAGCCTGGAAGAGCTTGACGCCGCTGCACCGGACAACCCTGTTTTTCTCAATGGTTCATACGGCGGGACGATAAATTCAGCCGCAATGCGGGCAAGCGGTATCACCCAGCAGAGCAGCCACCCGGGTTTGCTCAGAGACCCGGAAACCGGCAGGCTTAACGGCAAGCTGCGTTTCACCGCCCTTCACCTTCTCAAACTGCCTGAGAGAAAATCTCTTTCCATCCCTGAGCGCGCAGCAGCCCTGGAAAAAATGTTCGCCCTTTACAACGAGGTTGGCTTTACCAGCGTGACCTCCGGGGGCCTTTCAAAGGCGGACACTCTTCTTTACTGCTACATGAAAGAGCGCGGGATGCTCACTGTGCGCGCGTTCCTGAATATCTATGTGCGATTCCCCTTTAAAGACATGCCGCCGGAGAAAATCCGCCAGGCGGTGGCAGGCATGGGAGACGTTAGCGGATCAGGGGATGAGTGGATCAGGATCGGGGCGCTGAAAACCAGTATTGACGGTGGCATTCTCACCGGCACGGCATATCTTCGCCAGCCCTGGGGCCCGAAAGCGAGGGAGATTTTCGGCGTGGTCGATCCCGGCTACCGGGGAATCGCCAAGCTCAATGCCGACCAGCTTGCCGGGCTTTTCCAGGCGGGAGCAGAAGCCGGCTGGAAATTGACCGCCCACTGCACCGGAGGCGGCGGAGTGGACCTGATGCTTGAGGCATACGAAAAGGTGAGCCGAAAGGTGGACATTCGCCCCCTTCGCTGTTCGATTATCCACGCCAACTTCTATACCCCTCTGGCCATGGCCCACTCAAGCGAGATGAACATTATCGCAGATATGCAGCCTGCCTGGTTTTACAAGGACGGTGACGCCATGCTGCATATTCTCGGGCCGCAGAGAATCCGAACCTTTCACCCCTACCGCTCGCTGATCGACTCCGGTGTGGTGGTGAGCGCAGGCAGCGACCACATGGTGATCCGCGATCCGGTCGAATCGATAAACCCCTACAGCCCGTGGCTGGCTATCTGGACCATGGTGACCCGGAAGACAGAGCGCGGCAGCCTGATCGTGCCGGAAGAGGCGGTCACCAGGGAGGAGGCCCTGCGCTGCTACACGGTCAACAACGCCTACGCCTCGTTCGAGGAGGCCCTGAAAGGCTCTATCGAGCCGGGAAAGCTGGCGGACATGGTGGTGCTCGAACGCGACCTGCTCACCTGCCCGGTGCAACAACTCAGGGATATGAAAGTCATTACGACAATTGTGGGCGGTAATGTCGTTTACGAAATGTAATATCAGTGCCCAGGCAAGTAATACGGAATCAACAGGGATTTTGCAGATACCCGGCTGGTGAGATTTCCCGCAATTGCAGATTTACTTACACACCCCGTCCGCTTAGCGGCCACCCCTCTTGGTAGAGGGGACACACCCCGCCTGCCTGCGGCAGGCACCCCTCTCGAGAGGGGATTTTGCCATCCCCAGCCACCGTTCATACAGTGCTGGGAAGGGGATTTGGAGAAAAATCCCCTCTATTAAGAGGGGAGACAGGGGTGTGTCTTGCTTGAATGAAAGATATTTCAATATCTCGAAGTCTTAACATGGATCAAAGAGGGCAATCAAGTGGACGCCGTAGGGGCACGGCGCGCCGTGCCCTTACGCAAGTGATCGTTTCTTAAACAGTTTCAATTCAACCCGGACATTGTTTCGTTTTTCTACAAAAGAAAATCGATCAAATTTCAACATCATTCTAAGAATATAAACATATTCCTTCCATCAATCCCTTTTGCATTACATCTTTGGAACTACCTCAATTAAGACCAACTCATAATTCATAAACCATTTCTACAGGACAATATTGCCACTGCTTATCTGGCAAATTTCGCCCGGCTGTGGTCGTAGCGCAGGGCGTAAACCACGGCCTCTACCAGGTCTCCGGCCCGTTGGCCCAGAACCATCAGCACCAGGTTGTGTTTCGGGTCGTAGGCCATAGAGCGGTTCTGCTGGGTAACACTCCAGGCCTGCATGCCCTCCGGCGGCGGGATATTTACCCTGTACCACCTGTTTTCACCGGGCCGGTAAACCCATACGCCGGGATCATCAGAGGCTCCCGCAGGATAACCGCAGGTAAAGAACACGTCCTCGCCCGGGATATACATGCCCTCGCGCCTGCACACCGGGGGTTTCTTTTCAAGGCCCTGGGCAAAACGAGGATTGACCTTCGTCCAGCGACCGGTTGAAAATTTAAACCTCCAGAGCTCGTCCCGTTCAGGCCCTCCTCCGTGAAGGATAAGCTGGTTGCGCCTGGAGTCGTAAGCCAGCGCGGTCATCTCGTATAGGTTCTGAGGCCAGGGACCGCCAGTGGTCAGCTTTTTCCAACTGCGTCCAGCGGTATCCAGCAGGTAAACCGAGTTATCGATCATCTTTTGGCCTTCGAATGTCACCTCATCGCTTCGGTTCTTCCGGTTGACCGCCCCCCAGTTGTGGTCCACAGCCATCACTCCCCGGGGTGTGGTGACTGTCAGATCAAGCCCGAGAAGGCCGGAGCAGACAATTTCCCAGCTTTCCCGATTCGGGTCAAATGCCCAGGTCACCCATTTGCTGTAGCTGGACATTGTAAAATTTTCTCCCTCGCCGAAATCCGGATTCCGGGGCTCGCAATCGCGCAGAATTTCAGGCTCGTAGCCTGCTGTGAGAACGATTTTTTTCATATTGATTATTTTCTTACTCACCGGATCGTAGGCGTAAACTTTCCTGCCGTGGCGTATCCAGGGCGCCCCGCTGAAAGAGACCCCTGACGGGTTGACACCCTTATCCCAGGCTCGCTCAGGATATTCGGCAATCAGGGGAGATGTTATCCAGGTGTTCTGCTCCACGTCATAGAAATCGTAATCGTTTCCGCCATAGCCGCAGTGGCCGCCACCCCAGCAGATGATCCTGCCCTTATCCGTGTCGAAAGAGCAGGAGCCCCAGGTGCGCAAAGGAGCGACCCGGCCGGGATCAGAAAGCAATATCCACTGGTTGACCGGCATGTTTTTCAGCCGGTCGAGCTGGGCCCGGCGGCGAGCAGGGTCAGGCAATGTGCCGGAGGTGGCCTCGTCAATCGAGCGTTTGAGCATGTTTTCCTGCGCCTCAGGCAGCACGGTTTCCTCCACCAGGCCTTCCTGCCGGATTTTGAAAGCGTATGTAGTGCGCACCGGATAGATCTCGTTGCAGTCCATGGTGTCACCCTCGCGCTTGTTCGAGGTGGTGAGCACGATCAGGCTTTCGTCCGGCACGATATCCGCGGTGACATACCAGCCCGCAGGCACTTCTCCCTTGAGCTTAAGCCAGAGATCCCGGCTGGCATCGTAGGCCCACATGTCAGTCAAAGCCCGTCGATTATATCCCCCGCCGATAATCACCCAACCGGTTTCCGGGTCGTAAACCGTGAAATGCCCGGCGCGGGGCGGCGGCCCCCCTGGCGATTTGGACTCCCGCCACTGGCGGGTGCGGGTGTCGTAAATCCAGGTGTCCGCCAGGTATTCGCGCTGTCCGTCACCGCCGAAAACTACCAGAACTTCGTTTTTCGTATCGCAGACCAGACGGGTGCACATTCGCGGCGGGGGCTGGCTTGGGCTTTCCAGTGTGCTCCATTCGCCAGCTTTGCAGTCATAGAGCCAGGTTCCGGTATAGCCCACCAGCCTGCCGTCTGCGGCAGCCTCAGCCACGTGTCCTCCTCCGGCAAGGACTATCTGGTCGTTGAACTGGTCGTAGCAGAGCGAGCCTCCCATAACAGGCGGTGGGCTCGCCCCATGGCCAATATCAGACCAGGCGCGTTTTTTCACCTCGTAGGCGAATGTCCTGCCTCCTGTAAAGTAGACCATCCTGGAGCGCTTGCTGTCATAAGCGAGCTGGTCGAAAACCATGTTCAGGTCCGGGCGCAGGACCCCCTGGCGCACCTTCAACTGCGGCCTTCGGCTGCCGGTGGTAATCCCCTGGTAATACCCGCAAAGGTGCATCGGCGGCAGCTCGAGGCTGTATTCCTCCTCCTTTTCAAACGGGAACTGGCTCACCCAGCGGCCGAGGCGGGGATCGAAAACCACGATATCGTACTCGTTGTTATCCTCGTAGGGGACTTCCGGATTGCCGTAATATTCAGTTACAAAGCCCATGAATCCCCAGAGAAGGAAATAACCCTGGTCATCCACATAGCGGAAAGAGCTGTTCCGCCGCGCGCCCTGTTCATCCTGGACAATCAATGTCCAGATGTTGGGCGCCACATCAAGCGAAACCCTGGATTCACGGCAGGATGCCATTACGAGGATAGACAAAGCGAAAATCAACGCAGTTCTGCAACGCATAATTTCCCTCCAGGGTTAAAGACCGGCTTAGTCGTTATGAGCTGCTGGCTCACCCGAAAATAATGAAAATGTTTTTTTCTGTAGAGGCACGCGGCCGCGCGCCCCTACGGGTGGTTTTTACCGAAACCGTGGAATAACGCACCTTTGGTACATTATTTTAGGAGCAAAAAAGAGTAATTCCGAATTATCGAGAATCTGAATCCCAACCGACCGCTCACTCGAACTTGAGATCCGGATCGCCGCTCTCTATACGCAACTCGACCAGGCGCTTGCGCAGTTTCTCCACAACCGGCTTATAGACCGGATCGTGGATCAGGTTGTGCTCCTCATGCGGGTCGTTTTCCAGATCGTACAGTTCGTATTCGTGCCTCGGGAAATCGTAATAGTGGATGTATTTCCATTTCCTGGTGCGGATTCCCTTGTTCGGCTTCACATAGTGCCAGTCCGGGTAGGCGTAGTACTCGTAGAGGAAATCCTTGCGCCATTCGACTTCCCGGCCTTCGAGCAGCGGCTTCAGGCTCCTGCCGTCCACATCTTTCGGGATCGGAATTCCGGCGCAATCCAGGATAGTGGGGGCGAAATCCACATTCAGGGCGAACTCGTCTATCACCGTACCGGGTTTGATCGCTTTCGGGTAGCGGATCACCAGCGGGATACGAAGGCTGGGCTCGTACATCAGCCTCTTGTCGAAAAACCCGTGCTCACCGAGAAAATAGCCGTTATCCGAGGTAAAAATGACCAGGGTATTTTCGGCCAATCCCAGTTCATCTAAAAGGTCGAGTATCCGGCCCACGTTTTCGTCCACCCCGGTGAGCACACGGTAGTAGTCGCGGATGAACTTGTTCCAGTCCTGCACGTAGGAGGTCTCCCCCTGCCCCCCGATTTTCATGTCGGCTTCACGCACCGCCTTTGGCTTGCCCTCATAGTCAGTATTGAAAGTTTTCGGCTTGGGAAACTCGATATCACTGTAAAGGTCCTTGTGCCTCTCGGCAGGGATACAGCCCTGGTGCGGTGTCTTGAACCAGTGGCAGAGCATGAACGGCTTGGCCTCCAGGTGAGCGCGCCTGATAAAGTCGATAGATTTGTCGGCAAGAATATCCTCGACCCAGCCGGAGTAGGTCTGCTCGGGGCTGTGGTTCTCCTGGATCACCGGATCGTGATAACGGCCCTGGCCCCGGAAACCGAAATAATAGTCCAGCTCGCGCTCGCGGCCCCAGTTCTTGTTGTGCCACTTGCCCACGAACGCGCTCAGGTACCCGTGCTCTCTCGCCCTTTCGAGGATCGTTTTCTGGTCTGTGGGAAAAGTCCCCTCGTTGACTCTCACCCCTGTATTATGCGAATACTTGCCGGTGAGACAGGTAGCCCGGGAGGGACCGCAGAGCGAGTTGGTGACAAAGGCGTTGGTGAAATAGGCCCCCTCGTTGGCGATCCTGTCCATGTTCGGGGTGTTGAAATAGGGATTGCCGGCGCGGCTCAGGCCGTCCCAGCGCTGGTCGTCGGTCATGAAAAAGATCACGTTCGGAGAGCCTTTTTTCAAAACCGTCTCCCCTTTGTTGCACGAGGCCAGCGCTCCCAAGGCAAGGGCGCCCCCCAGCCGGGTGAATTCCCGGCGAGACATATCTTTCATCTCTTACCTCCTGAGAGTTAAAATAACATTCCAAGTTTCTTCCGGTATCTATTCAAAACACGTTTGCACAAAATCCGCACACAACTCCGGCTCCATCCGAACTGTTTCCTGTATGACATTCAACCGTGTGAGACGTGAATCAAACAGCGGGAATACAGGTCCCTGCTTTCCGGAGCAAAAGAGCGCGATTCAGTTTTCAGCCTGTTGTAAACTCACATTCAATTTTGCAGGAATTCCAGTCCTTCCCCATTCATTGCGGGGCACCACGCTCAAGCGATTTTCGCCCTCATGCAGTTTCCAGGTAAATCCGCTGCCTGAAATTGCCTGTTCGGTGTCATCAATATAGACAAGAAAATCCTTGAAAAAAGGCATGCTCTGGCCGAACTCCAGTTCCAGCACGCGGGGGCCTGCCCGCCTGGCTTTG
Source organism: uncultured Gemmatimonadales bacterium (assembly GCA_964548275.1). GTDB lineage: Bacteria > Gemmatimonadota > Glassbacteria > GWA2-58-10 > GWA2-58-10 > JAUVUV01. The sequence continues at coordinate 3,572 of CAZJQI010000051.1, read as the reverse complement.
ATCTGCGCCTGGTTCAGCGTCCAGTAGAAATCCCTCTCCCGCTCGCTGAATCTGGTGATCTTATCCGAAACGGGTGTTTTCTGATCTGACCAGGAAAGGAAGCAGTCGAAATCGTGCACTCCCTGGCCGAAATGAGGGAACCATGGTTCTTTGCGCGAGTGGAAATCGTTGCGGGTGGTCAGGCGCATAAAGCCGCAGGCCAGGTAGCCGTGAAGCCAACCCCAGTCGTAGTCCGGGTTGGGCCTGCCGTATGCGTAGCCGCCGGAAACATACTCGATCGGCACGTTCCTGCCGCCGACAGCCCTTACCCGCTCGCGCTGCCGGTTCATGGGCATACGCAGGGTTTCGCCGTCTTTGAAAAACGTATCCACGAACACGCTGTGAAGCTCCAGGATCGAAAGAGGCTGGCCGGTGGCGCTGTCCGTATAGTAGTGATCCAGCGAGGGATCGAAATAAACCCATTTGCCGAGGCTGTTCGACCAGGCCTCAACCACCTCGTGGTCAGCGAAACGGAACCCCTGGTCCGCCCAGTGGCGCGCGGTGAAACCCAGGCCGGTGAGTGCGGTGATATAAACCACCGCGTAAGACATGCAGTGCCCCTCGATAGAAGGTACACCCCCTGAGTCATAGGAAACTATCTCCCTGACATCCCAGGGATAGTCCCGGCCGGCAAAGCTGTGGTGGCGCGTGTTGCGGATACGGGCGACCCAGTGAAGGACCTTTACCAGGGTGTCCATCTCGGTCCGGCATTCGGCTACCAGTTCGGCAAGCCTGTTGCGCTGGGCGAACTCGCGCACCGCCGGCTGGTCCATCCTCTCGCAGGCGAACTCAATAGGCGAGCGGACTATGACGGGGTTGTCGAAAAGAGCCACGCTGACCGAGTCCAGGCCCTCTGCCGCAGCCGGAGTGAATATCCCGCAGAGGTCCAGGCCGGAAAGGCGCGGCGAGTTATCCGGGTCATCCGCCATCAGTTCCACACGCGCCTGGATGTACCTTCCCGCCGGCCTTTCGATTGTAGCGAGCAGTTCGGGGACTTTCTGCCAGGGACTCCAGGCCTGCTGATCGAAAAAGGAGTCCCCGCAGCGGGTGTAAAGCTCAACTTTCCCGCCTTCCGGTGCACTGGCCCAGCAGGTCAGCTCTATGCTCTGAATGCCCGAGCCGGGAGCAATCGAGTTGTTTTGCAAATCGAGCAGATCGATAATGTCGGTTTCGACCAGGCCCCGGGCTTCGCCCCTTGCTTTGCGCAAGTCAAGCACGAGCTCGCCTATCGGGTTCAGGCGCACGTTTTCTGCGCGAAAGGAGTTGAAAAGGTCTGCGCCGCTCATTTCGATCCGCAGCTTCAGCAGGTCGGTGCCCCTGCAACTGAGCAGGGAAACGACAAGTGGAATGATCAGAATTCGGCGCATGAGGGAACCCCGGTTTTCAAAGTGAGAACTATAAATAGCCCGGATTATTCATAAATTAGTAAGATGTTATGTTTCCCCGGGGCCTGGGGGGCGGCGGGCGCATGAAATGCGCACCGTTGCGCAAGCGCAACGATCTGTGCGACCCAAGTCGCACAGCCGCCGCCCCCTCCCTCGGTGGCTGGTCTTTCAGGATAGAACTCTAAAAGTTACGTGTTTTTGTTGCTATCAACAAATTAACAGAAAGCCAGCCTGGTTGCTGCCGGTCCAGGTTCAGCCAGCCTGCTGACAGCTTGATTTTTCTCCGGTAAGCTACATTCTCATTCTACTCTGATCTGGCTGTAGAGACCTTTTTCGGCTTGCAGAAGTTCCCCTATCCAGCCGGCAACACGCTCTCTCAAGCTCACGACATATTTGCGACTCTCCAGCATCTGGACTCTGTCGTGCTCATCCCCGCCGAGTACCCGCACAGTCCTGCCCTCGGGTATTGCGGCTTTGATTTCCGCCAGTTGTGCGCCTATTTCCCCTGCCCTGGCGGATGAACTCTGCTGAAGCATCCACTCCAGGGTCTTGAGATATTTTATGTCATCAGCAGCCTCGCGCATCCCATCCCAGGAGACTGAAAAAACGAGCGGGCCGCCGGGAGTGCGCGGCGGCCAGACCATGCTCGCCGAGCTTTCCGCCAGCCGCCCGTCGAAATCATCATACAGGTCATTCGAGCCATAATTATAGGCCCAGAACCAGGAGGATTGCGCATCATTCGCCCAGGCTGTCCAGGCGTAGCTGTGGCGCAGGGAGGCGGCATTCCGGCTGGAGGCTGAACCATAGAGCCAGAACTGCTTTCCGGTGCGTTTAGCCAGATCGCTGATCTCGGCGAAATCACCGTTGGCCACAAAGATATCCACCATGTGGCTGACCGACTCGGCCCATTCGATCTTGTCCATGGTGACCCCGTAGATACGCAGCTCCGGCCAAAACGACTTGAGAAATTTATAGCGGTGCTCGTGTTCTTCCATCAGGCGCTCTGTGGGCTCATCGTAGATAATAAAGACTATCTCCGGCCAGTTTCGGGCCTCCGCCCGCTCCTTGATCGCCAGCATCAACTGCTTGACCAACTCGTTCAGCCTGGGATTGTAGATGTCGGCAAAATCCGTGGTCTTGCCGCCGACTGTTTTAGGCTTGGCCCGCGGCAGATCGAACAGACCGGCCAGCCTGCTTTCCATGTGGCTGCGGGCGTCGTTGCCCATGGACCAGACGACCGGGCCTTTCAGTCCTGCTGCTTTGAAATCCTCCATCCACCGGTCAACTTGCGAGAAATCGATTTTCAATTTCCCGTTATCGTTCTCCAGCCCCACTGATACGCTGCCCCAGAAAAACTGAAGGGCGTCGAAACCGCGCTCGGACAGATCGCGCAGGTGCGCCGGAGTAATAGCGATATCCCGGGCGCCGCAAAACGCGCCGAAAAAGTAGCCGGGATCATCCATTAGTTTAAAAGGCCGAACAGTCAGGTCGAACTCGGCGCCTGCGCCGGCCACCTCGAGCCTGAGCCTGTATTTTCCCGCAGCGGCCTGTTCACCCGGCTTGAACGTGAGGTAATAAACCTCGCTGCCGCCTGAATCCACTGTTACAGAGGTTTCTTTCTCGAGGAAATACGGGCTGATGATTTCCCTGTTCCGTCTGAGCCTGCGGCGGTGGGGCGTGACATGATAAGTCTCCACACTCACCCCATCCGGCAGGCCTTTCAGTTCGAGCGGCGCAGAGCGAAGCTTGCCCTCTGCGCTGACCAAAAAGGCGATTGATTCATACTCGCCCACAGCTACGGCTGCACCCGGCTCCTGAAGCACGACCAGAGATTCCACCGGGCGTGGCAGATCGAGCGCATCCACCGCAGTGACCGATACTTTGAATCCGGGCCCTTTCGGGGCACAGCAGACCAGAGTGAAAAAGACCATTGTAGAGTAAAATACTCGCGTGCTCATTCCGCATCCTCCTTGGATAAAAGTTTATTAACCCGGATTATTCATAAATTCTTCGGCCGATTTTATAAATTGTTGTTTACTAGAAGGGTGTTGAAATTTCATCGATTTCCTTTTGTAGAAAACGAAACAATGTCTGGGTTGAATTGAAACTGTTTAAGAAACGATCACTTGCGTAGGGACACGGCGCGCC
>CAZJQI010000050.1:0-33103 GCA_964548275.1 uncultured Gemmatimonadales bacterium | reverse complement strand
AACGTAGCCCGAATGGTCGATATGAGCGTGGGTGAGGAAAACTTTTTCTATTTCCTGCGGCGGAAAAGGGAAGGGGTCCCAGTTTTTCAGCCGGTTGGCTTTAAGCCCCTGAAACAGGCCGCAATCGATGAGTAGATTTCTGTCCCTGACATTCAGAAGAAACCGCGAGCCGGTTACTGTGCCGGTGGCGCCTAAAAAGGTGATTTTTGACATTGGTATGCTCTTCTCTAGTTACGTAGCCGGTTGGCAAGCAAAAGGCGCAAAAATCAGATTGATTACGCCTTTTGTGCATTTATGATGCAGAAGTTCAAATATAACACAATCTCTCATAATAACTGGACTCGCTTTTCCGGGAGGGCAGGTCACGCTCAGGTCTTGATCCGTCTTTTTCTAATAATCAGTATTTAATTGATTTTTAAACTTTTAATATTTGAGCTCATGCATATTTAGGTATTCTTGAGCTTCCTTATTACCATCTCTTGCAGCGATTTGAAAATCTTTTACAGCCAAATCGGTTTTCCCAAGTTTAACATAAGCCTTCCCTCTAAGGAGATAAGCCTCAACATCATTATGATTAAACTTTATAGCTTGGCTAAAATCCCCCACAGCCTGTTTAAAATTCTCTAACTCTAAGTAACATATCCCTCGATTTCTATAGGCTCCTGAATCTTCTTGATCTATCTGAATATTTAAATTACATATAAAAAGTTTTTTCCGGGTTTGATAATTCTTTTTCGCCTTTTCCGAAGACTTTTCACTTAGCTTTCCTTCATAAATTTCACCCTTGACTGTACATTTCCAAAACTCCCTTATTTTAATAATCTTATTAGAATCTGAAAAAACAGGCACAAAATAAAGCAAATGATGTTTTATATTGTTTCTATCTTCCCCACAAAACTGACATTTATTCATCACGCTGCCTCTTTTTTTATGTAATTATTATAGATAACACCATTACTCCTAATTTCTGGACTCGTTTTCGGGGGTCAGGTCAGTATTGTTAGCTTGTTTCTTCTGTTCTTTCAAAAATAATATCAGCATTCAAATCAGGTTTGTATTTAAAATGATATCGCATAATTTCATGAAAAATTGATTCTTTTGATTCAAATGTTTGAGGCTCTCTACCTTCCATCATTGCTTCCATATCAATAAAAACTTTTAAATTATCTTCCTTTTCTTTTAGGACTTCTTCAACATCTCTTGAATAATCAAATATTTCTCCATCGAACCAATGGAAGCTAGCTGCAAGTCTCTTTACGTTCTTGACATATATTTTCAAATCTGGCTTTATATTGATATTATCAAGAATTTCCAAAATACAAATCCCATCTATTATAATTCTCTGGTTTTTATCGCGAAACTCTGATAAATCTGTTTCCAATATATCATATCTGATAAAATTAACATACGTACCCTTTTGGGTGATTAAGTATTTGTCTTCATCAAGAGCCATGTGATACATATTCAAATGCTTTGCAAGATATGAGGCGAGCGTAGATTTTCCACTTCCGTCCATTCCATCAATTGAAATGATTTGAAGATTTTGGCTTTTAATAGATTCAAAAAGAAAGTCTTTTAGTTTTGCACTGTTTTGAAATTTAACCATAGAAATCGCACTTTTAAATTTGTGATTTTATAGCAGCCTAACCAGGGTATATATAGATTCTATGTAAAACCTTTATAACGCAATATTGCGTTATAAGACATCTCCTTACTTAGACCTGTAATTGTCTTATTTACAGGGAGTTAAATTGCTTCTCCAGGATTTCCTGGGGTGTTACATAGTTTCTATGTAATATACCATGGTGACCTGCCCCCATAAACGGTACCACTAATTTTGCGAAAATTCAAGCATCGGTTGTGGTCGAGGAGGCGTGGCCTCTAAGGTCATGCCCTGCTCTAATAATCTTTGGACTCGTTTTCGGTGGTCAGGTCATATCCGAACCCTGCAAAAAATCAAAAGGCGCAAACCATTGCTGTCTGCGCCTTTGCTTTATTATGGTGCCGAAGGGGGGACTTGAACCCCCACGGGACGAACCCACTGCCCCCTCAAGACAGCGTGTCTACCAGTTCCACCACTTCGGCTCTGATTTTACTCTTTCTGCGGCTGTGCCTGCGTTTCCGAGCCGGCTTCCTGCGATTCGCTGCTTTCGAAAATATCCCCGACAGCGGCGGGCTGGGCAACCGGAGCCGGTGCCACAGGCATCGGGCTGGTCTGCAGCTCTTGCTGCACCACGCTGCTCGGGCCGGAAGTATAGCTGGAGAGCAAGGCGAGCCCGAAACTGGAGAGGAAAAAGATGGTCCCGAGAACTGTGGTCGCCTTACCCAGGAAAGTGGCAGCCTGACGGCCTCCGAAAACCGCATCGGTTGTACCGGCGCCGCCGAAAGCGCTTGCCAGGCCCCCACCCTTGCCGGCCTGGAGCAGGATTACCACTACCAGGAGAAAACTGATAAAAATGTGTAATAGCAAGAAAAAGCTAAACAAAAAATCCTCCAGGGAAATTCAGTATTAACAACAATTTAAGATAAAGCTGAAGATTTTCTATGTCAAGTGTTTTACTATCCGTGGATTACACCCCTGGAGCAGTGATTTGCCTGCAAATGCCTGGTACCCGAATAGTTCAAGCCCTGAAATTGACCAGGCGCAGGAGACTGTCCGCAGCCAGCGAGGCGCCGCCTACCAGCGCACCGTCGATATTCTCGGCAGCCATCAGCTGATCTATATTATCCGGCTTTACGCTGCCGCCGTACTGGATGGTCACTCTCTGGGCCACCTCATCGCCAAAGCTTCCGGCAAGAATGCCCCGCACCAGGCCGTGAACTTCCTCGGCCTGCTCAGGCGTGGCGGTCCTGCCTGTGCCGATTGCCCAGACAGGCTCATAGGCGATCACCACTGAAAGCATCTGCTCAGGAGTGAGCAACTGGATCACTGCGTTTAGCTGAGTTGTAACCACTGATTCGGTTTTTCCGGCCTCGCGCTGTTCGAGAAGCTCTCCGATACAGAAAATCGGCTGAAGGCGGGCCTTGATAGCTGAGGATACTTTCTTTGCGATCAGCTCATCGGTTTCGCCGAAAATCTGACGGCGCTCGCTGTGGCCCAGGATGACAAACCTGCAGCCCACATCCAGGAGCATCCTGGCGCTGATCTCGCCTGTGAACGCGCCCTTGGGCTCGAAATACATGTTCTGGGCGGCGATATGAACCTTTTCGCCCTTTGAGGCCAGTTCAACAGCCCGTGCCAGATAAGGAGCTGTCGGCGACACAACCACTGTCACCCCTTCGCGAACTTTGTACCCGGCAAGAAACGAGTCAAAAAATTTGTCCAGTTCCGCGCTGGTGTGATTCATCTTCCAGTTTGCGGCAATTATCTTTTCTCTCAATTTGTTTCCCCTTTATTAGCTGGTTTACCGGTTGACGTTGCGCCGGGAAAAATATCACGCGTCGCTGAGCGCGGCCACACCGGGCAGAATCTTGCCTTCGAGAAGTTCCAGAGAGGCTCCGCCGCCGGTGGAGATGTGGGTCATCCTGTCAGAGAGTCCGATTTGCTCTAGCGCGGCGACACTGTCTCCACCGCCGATAATCGAGGTGGCTCCTATGTCGGTCATCCCGGCAATCTTCTTTGCAATCTCCTCTGTGCCCCTGGCAAGCGCCTCAATTTCGAACACGCCCATCGGCCCGTTCCAGACAATCGTGCCGGCACTGCTCAGGGCACTGGAGAAAAGTTCCACTGTTTTCGGGCCGATATCCAGGGCATCCCAGTCCCTGTCGATCCTGTCAACAGGCACCACCTTGAGCTGGCCCACGGTGCGGCTGTCAAAGTCGAACCTGTCGCTTATCACGCAGTCCACAGGAAGAACGAGCTTGTCGCCCGCGGTCTTGAGCAACTCTGCGGCCAGGCCTAGCTTGTCCTCCTCCAGCAGGCTCTTGCCGATTTCCTTGCCCTGGGCCTTGAAAAAGGTGTAGGCCATGCCGCCGCCGATCAAGAGCTTGTCCACTTTGGGCAGGAGGTTCGAGATCACGTCGATCTTGCCGCTGATTTTCGCCCCGCCCAGAATAGCCACGAACGGGCGCATGGGGTTTTCCACAGCGCCAACCAGGTAGCGCAGTTCCTTTTCCATCAGAAAACCGGAAACCGCGGTATCGACACACCTGGTCACTCCCTCGGTGGAGGCGTGGGCCCTGTGGGCGGTACCGAAAGCGTCGTTCACGTAGACATCGGCCAGGGCAGCGAGTTTCTGGGAGAACCCGGGATCGTTGTCTGTTTCTTCCTTGTGGAAGCGCAGGTTTTCCAGGATCAAGATTTCTCCTTCGGCCAGCTTGCCGACAGCTTTTTCAACCTCAGGGCCGACACAGTCATCGACAAAGGCGGCCTCTTTGCCGATCAGCCTGGAGAGGACACCGACACACGGCTTGAGGCTCATCCTGGGCACTTTTTCTCCCTTGGGCCTTCCCAGGTGACTCATCAGCACCAGACGGCCGCCCTGTTCGAGGATGTACTCGATTGTAGGCACAGCGGCGCTGATACGCTTATCACTGGTTACGTTCTGGTTCTCATCCAGGGGCACGTTGAAATCCACCCGCATCAGAACCCGTTTTCCCTTGAGAGGAATATCTTTAACTGTTTTTTTACTCACCTGAATACTCCTCAAAAGAAGTTTGCAATTGAGGTAGGAAGCACAGAAGGGGGCAGCGGCCAAATCTGCGGCCTCTGCCCCCAGAGCCTGTTGCAGCCGGAAAGCATAAGAATCCTGAAAAAAAGCAGCCGGCCGTGAAACGAGATTATTTCTATGACATAATTTTCAGCAGGTCGATACAGCGGCAGGAATAGCCCCACTCATTATCGTACCAGCCGAGAACCTTGACCAGTGTACCGCCGATTACGGCTGTGGGGAGTGAGTCGAAAATACAGCTATGGGGATTGCCGATAACATCAACCGAGACGATCGGGTCCTCGGTATACTCCAGGATTCCTTTGAGCTCTCCCTCTGCGGCCTTTTTCATCGCTGCATTGATTTCCTCGGCAGTGGTGCTTTTCTTGAGCACGGCGGTCAAGTCGGTCAGCGAACCGTCGTGAGTGGGCACACGCACTGACAGGCCGTCGAGCTTGCCGTTGAGCTCGGGGATCACCTTGCCGATAGCCTTGGCCGCACCGGTGGTGGTGGGGATCATCGAAACTGCGGCCGAACGTGCGCGGCGAAGGTCGGTGTGCGGCATGTCGAGAGTCCGCTGGTCGTTGGTGTAAGAGTGGATCGTGGTCATCAGGCCATGCTCGATACCGAAATTCTCATGCAGAACCTTGGTCATCGGGGCCAGGCAGTTGGTGGTGCAGGAGGCGTTCGAGATCAGGATGTCGCTGCTCTGAAGGTCACCGTCGTTGACACCCATCACAAAAAGCTTGATCTCGCCGGTCTTGTCCTTGGGAGGCACAGTGAGCAGGACTTTCTTGGCCCCTGCGTTGAGGTGTTTTTTACATGCATCGACGGTGCGGAAAATACCGGTGGATTCGACCACCATGTCTGCGCCAAGACTCGACCAGGGCAGGTTTTCCGGATCCCTTTCGCTCATCACCGGCACCCTGACACCATTCACCACGATTGCCTCGCCCTCATGGGTGACCTCACCCGGATAGCGTCCGTGGGTGGAATCGTATTTGAGAAGGTGAGCGAGGGTCTTGGCGTCTGTGATGTCGTTGACACCCACTACCTCAAAATTTCCTTCGACCATTGCAGCCTTGAAAACCAGCCGCCCGATTCTGCCGAAACCGTTAATTCCTATTTTGATAGCCATATCTTCCTCCTGAAAAAACGGTAAAATAGCTGAGAAGTTCAGTTAAAAAAGTCCGGTAAATAATCAGCAATATTCAGTTTAAAGTTGTAAGTACTCTACTTGCAGGGATAACAAATATTCTGGATTACGAAATGCAATATCAGTTTCCAGGCAAGTATTACGGAATCAATTACACACCCCGCCTGCCGTAGGCAGGCACCCCTCTCGAGAGGGGATTTTTGCCCTGCCCGGCTACCTTTCATACAGTGCTGGGAAGGGGATTTGGAGAAAAATCCCCTCTATTAAGAGGGGATACAGGGGTGTGTCTTCCTTGAATGAAACGTTATTTTAATATCTCGAAGTCTTAACATCGATTAAAGAGAGCAATCAAGTGAAAACCAGCTTAAAAAAGCCTGAAATTATGAATTGCCCGACTACCTTAAAATTTACCGGACAGTACTAAAGTTCAGTTGAAAACAAAAGTAACAGTTACGCACGGGCGAAAGTATAGGCAAACACTTTTTTTGCCCCCGCTTTTTTCAATGTGAGCGCACAGGCGTCCAGTGTCGCTCCGGTTGTCATTACATCATCCACGAGCAGCACAATGCGGCCATGGATTCGCCGGGGATTTTTTACCCTGAATGCGCCGGCCACGTTAAGCTTGCGCTCCTCGATGGTAAGCCTTGTCTGGGATCTGGTTCTGCGCACGCGGACCAGGGCATCCCTTACCAGTTCTTTCCCGCTCAGCTCAGCCAGGGCTTCACTCAGTTTCTCGCTCTGGTTATAGCCGCGTCTCAGCTTGCGCCAGCGGTGAAGCGGCACCGGCACCAGAACTTCCGCCGGTTCGACAACCTCACAGCCTGCAGAAAAAGAATCCATCAGTTCCGCAAAAAAGGCCGACAGGCGGTGAAGTCCCTGATATTTGAAATGGTGAATCAGCGCAGGAACCGGCCCGATAAACCAGGCAACCGAACGAACCAGTTCCAGCGCCGGGGACTGACGAACACACGTGCTGCAACTATTTTGCCCATTAACCAGCGGGGAGCCGCAGCGCGCGCATCCTTTTTCAGGCAGCCTGGTCAGGACTTTCAGGCAGGATGCACAGAGAACTATATCAGCACCCTCCACGCTCCGGCCACAAGCCAGGCAACCCGGTGGATAGAACAGGTCGAGAATAGATCCCATAGCGGCTCTCAGGCCGCCGGCCATCGGTTTGTCCCTCCCCTGGATTTTTTCTTGTAACTCAAAGCGATTAATACAATACCAAAGATAAAGAGAAAAATACAGATGACCTGGTTATTCGTCAGCTCTACCGGGTTCCGAATCAGGTACTGTTCCGGCTCGTAGTAGCGGATAAAATCCACCATGAACCGTGCTGTGGCGTACATCACCATCAGCGTGCCGAACAGAACCCCTGTCGGTGGATTTCTCTTTTCGATTGCCAGGAGAGCCAGGAAAATCAGAAGCCCGTAAGCCGAGGCGTACAACTGCGCCGGGTGGATAAGCTCATGAAAGTGGCTTCCAGCAGCCGAATAGCCCGGGAATTGTATGCCCCAGGGAAGATCGGTGGGCAGGCCGTAACAGCAGCCGTAAAGGAAACACCCGATTCTGGTAATAGCCACCCAGAGGGCCATCGACGGGGCAAGAATATCGGCCATCAGGGTGAAACGAACCTCTTTCTTTTTCAGATACAGGTAACTTACCAACAGGCTCAGCAGCACTCCACCCATCATCGACAGGCCGCCCTCCCAGATCGAGAATACGGTCAGCGGATTTGCCCCGTACTGCTCCCAGTGAGTTACAACGTAAAAAGCTCTCGAACCTATAATGGAAGACAGAAGTATATAGAAACAGAGATCGAGCAAGACAGACTGTTCTATCCCGTTCTTTTGGGCCTTTGGCTGGGCAATCAGGTAGCCGATCAGGAAACTGACTGCCAGCATCACGCCCCAGCTTTTTATCTCCAGCGGCCCTAATTTGAAAATAACGGGATACAATAGCTTTTCTCCAAAAATTTCAAGGCTCGGGATTCAGAATAAATCAAGATAATGTTATCAGGCGGCTTAGTCAATAATTGGTGGTGCTTTGAATATTTCTAATTATATTCAACCAGCAAAAAGCAACTTTGAAATAACTCTTGCAAAAAAATGGAATTTTTTCCCTCTTTCATGTGTCCTACTATATAATGAAGCTTTGCAGAATGCCTGAGTGATCGCATATATTACGCCATCTTATTTAAACTGAGGGTTTTCAGAGTATGAAAAAATTTATTATTTTCGCTTTTGTGCTTCTGCTAATCGCTGGCGGTGTTTTTTTATTCATTCGCTCCAGAGCCAATAGCAATAAAAAAGATTTTACCCGCGTAGCTGTGGAGAAGGGAACGATTATTGAGAAGGCGCTGGCGATCGGCAAGATCGATCCCGACTACGAGATCGTGGTCAAATCTCAGGTTTCCGGAATCGTGGACGTTCTGCACAAGGAAGTTGGTGACAATGTTGTAAAAGGGGAACCGCTGCTCGTGGTAAAACCGGAGCCCACGCCTATGGAGCTTGCCGGGGCCCGCCGGGAGCTTCAACTGGCAACGCTCAACAAAGATCAGGCCGACAGGGATTTGAAACGATTCGAGGAGCTGCTGGGGAATAACCTGGTCGCAGAGAAAGAGTTCGAGGACGCCCGGAAGAACTATCAGGAAACCGAACTCAGGGAAATGCAGGCCCGCGAAAGGCTGGAGTTGATGGAGAAGGGCAAGTCCAAGATCGGCGGCAGACAGGTGGAAACCCTGATCCGCGCGCCGATAACCGGTACGATCCTCGAACGCCTGGTCAACGTGGGAGACCCGGTGGTTCCGCTCACCTCCTACCAGCCGGGCACGGAACTGATGAAACTCGCCGACATGGAGAACCTGATTTTTATCGGTACAGTGGATGAGATCGACGTGGGCAAGCTCACCGAAGACATGAAAGCCGTGATCAATATCGGCGCCCTCCCTGGAGATACCCTTAAAGGAGAACTCTATTTTATCAGCCCGAAAAGCCGCACCAAAGACAATGCGATTGTATTCGATATCAAGATCAGAATTACCGAGCGCGGGAATGTCCAATTGCGGGCAGGATATTCAGCCAACGCCAACCTGATTATCAAAATGAAAGAAGATATTCCGCGTATTCCGGAGCGGCTGGTGCATTTCCGCAATGACTCGGTTTTTGTCAAAGTGTTAGCCAAAGGCGACAGCCTGGAGGATAAGCAGATAGAGGTCGGTTTGTCTGACGGGCTCAATATCGAGGTGGTCGAGGGCCTGGTGGTGGGCGATACGATAATCGAAGAGCCGCCTGAGGAAATCGAATAGCTCGATTGAATAATCATTATGCAAACAGGCGCAACAAGCCTATTTCTTACAGTATAATATGTTCAATTATAAGCATATAGATAATATCACTTAATAAACTGAATTAAGGTGTTTTCCTATTATCTGAAACTTATCGGACAGTTCTACCAGGACATGCGCAGGCAGAAACTGCGCACTTTCCTCACCGTGTTCGGCATTACCTGGGGCACAGTGGCAGTGGTGCTGCTGTTGGCTTTCGGTGTGGGGCTTGAGCGGCAGGTAATGAAAAATATGCACGGTTTGGGAACTAATATAGTGATTTTCGGAGGAAGGCAGACCAAGAAGCCTTTTAAAGGTCTGCCCACTGGTCGCTGGATCGGTCTTCGTGAAGAGGATGCCTGGCTTCTGGCTAAAAGTATCCCGGAGATAGAATTTATCAGCCCGGAGTCCAACAGGCAAGTGAGCGTAAGCTACAAACGCGACAGAAGGATGGTCAATGTCGCTGGTATTCATCCAGGTTACGGTGAGTTGCGCACCCTGTTCCCGGAAAACGGAGGCAGGTTTATCAATGCACTGGACATAGAGAAAAAGCGGAGAGTGGTGTTTATCGGCAACTCCTTGCGTGAAAAGCTTTTTGGCGAGGGGAGCAAGCCTGAGGGCAAGGTGATTTTACTAAATGGTATTCCTTTCACGGTTATCGGCGTAATGCTGGAAAAGACCCAGAACTCCGCCTATATGGGCCGCGACAGAGATAACGCATTTATTCCTTTCACCACCTATAACGATACTTTCAGTTGGCGCAGAATCGTAAACCGTTTTATCTGCAGGGCGCAAAACCCGATAGATACCCCGCGGATAAAAAAGGAGATCTACAGGGTGCTGGGCCGTAAGTACAAATTCGACCCGGAGGATGAGGAAGCACTCTGGATATGGGACACCACAGAGATGGAACAGTTCTTCTTTTACTTTTTCCTTGCTTTCAACCTTATGCTCGGCCTGGGTGGGGTGCTGACCTTGCTGGTTGGTGGGATCGGGGTAGCAAATATCATGTACGTGGTTGTGCGCGAACGCCGTCGCGAGCTGGGAATCAAAGCCGCTCTCGGCGCCACACCCCGCACGATCCTGTTTCAGTTCCTGACCGAGACTTTCTTTATTGTCGCTATCGGCGGGACAACGGGATTTCTCCTGTCAATCGGCATTATAGAGGTATACAAGAGCCCGATATTCGAAAATATAAATGAGTATGTAGGTACACCGGTTCTCGACCCACTGGTCACTTCCATCGCTGTAGGTATTCTCGGACTGGTAGGCTTCGCCGCCGGCCTTGCCCCGGCCAGAAGGGCGGCGAATATGGACCCGGTGCAGGCACTGGAGTTCTAAGACGATGCATTCGATACTTGAATATTTCCACGAGCTGAAAAAAGAAAAGCTCCGCATGCTCCTGACCGTTGCTGGTGTGTGCTGGGGCATGGCTAATATCGTGCTCATGCTCTCGGTGGGCGAGGGACTGTACCGCGCATTAGACAATGGTGCCAGGAGCATGGGCGATGGAATAGTGATCGTCTGGCCGGGACAGACATCTAAAGCCTACGCAGGGTTCAAGGTTGGAAGAAACATCAGGATCACGGATGAAGACATAGCCCTGATTAAAAAGCGGGTAAAGGAAATCGACCAGATCAGTGCCGAACATGTTGGCTGGAACGAAAACCTCAAAAACGGCAAAAAGAATATCTCCGGCAGGATCTCCGGAGTCTACCCGAGTTACGGGCCGATGAGAAACATGATTCCTGAGGCGGGAGGCCGTTTTATCAACGAACTCGATATGAAACACAAAAGACGGGTAATATTTATCGGTACCGTGGTGCGGGATAAGCTGTTCGGCGAAGGGGTCAATCCTGTGGGGGAAACAATACTGATAAACGAGATACCATTCACCGTAATCGGAGTGATGAAGAAAAAAATCCAAACAAATGCTTATAGTGGGATGGATTGGGACCTCTCCGAGATACCAGCCACGACATTCAGAACCATGTATAACCGAAAATATATCAACAATGCAGTATTTACCCCGAGGGTGAAGGATGAAGCTCATTCCAAAGCCGCAATAAAAGAATTCCGCCGGGTGCTGGCCGCCAAGTACAGGTTCGATCCTGATGATGAGGACACTATAAGCCCGTGGGACACGATTCAGATGCAAAGGCTCAACAGTCAGGTATTACGGGGAATCCAGATCTTTATGGGCATTATCGGCGCCCTGACTTTGATAATTGCGGGAATCGGTGTGGCAAATATCATGTATGTCACGGTCAAGGAGCGCACACGCGAGATCGGGATCAAGATGGCTGTAGGTGCCAAGCCTTCGCTCATTATCGGGCAGTTCGTAATAGAGGGACTTCTCACCGTATCACTTGGAGGAGCATTGGGAATTCTTCTCGGCCTGGGTATGATCGAGGCGATCAAGAACCTGCCCTTCGAGCACCAAGCTATGGAATTCGTGGGAAAGCCGGTGTTCAGCGCCATGCTTGCCCTGATTTGTTCCACAATACTGACATTTATCGGCCTGCTATCGGGTGTTTTCCCGGCGAATCGCGCCTCGCGGATCGACCCGGTTGAAGCTCTTCGCTACGAGTAAAGAAGGTGCAGCAGATACAAAGTTCCATGGCACTCCGGCTATCTTGAGTATCAGGCCGGAATGATATTATTTTACAAAATACTTTAAGCCATAGATGTAATTCCTTAGAAAACAAGAAATAACAACAAAACTGACTGAGCGGATTATGTTTGCATACTACTTCAAGTTGATCGGCCAGTTTTTCCAGGATATGAGGCGGCAGAAGCTGCGCACTTGCCTCACTATTCTCGGCATCATGTGGGGCACTGTGGCGGTTGTCCTGCTGCTGTCTTTTGGCAAGGGCCTTCAGGCGTTCAGCGAAAAGCAGATGCACGGCCTTGGAAGGAACATCGTGATGTTCGGGGGCAGAACCACGACAAAGGCTTACAGGGGCTTGGGCAAGGGCCGCTGGATCGGGCTCAGGGAGGAGGATGCGTATCTTCTCAAGCAGCGAATACCAGCAATGAAATTTATCAGCCCGGAAAATAACCGGCAGCTAAAGATAAACTACAAACGGGAAACCCTGCTGGTGAACTGTTCCGGTGCTTATCCTCAGTACGGCGAGGTGCGCAACCTGTTCCCGGAACCCGGGGGACGCTATATCAACCGGCTCGATATGCAAAACAGGCGCAGGACCGTTTTTATCGGCAACAAGCTCAGGGACAACCTTTTCGGCGAGGGCAGCGACGTCGTAGGCAAGGTAGTAAACCTGAACGGGATCCCCTTTACAGTGGTCGGGTTGATGAAAGAAAAAATTCAGGGCAACCGTTATATGGCAGCCGATGCCGAAAGCGCATTTATCGCCTATTCTACTTTCCGGGAAACATTCGGAGCACGGTACGTGAGCAGGTTTGTCTGCCGGGCCGTGGATCCTCTGCAGACAGAAAGGATGATAGGGGAGATTTACCAGGTGCTGGGAGCCAAATACAAGTTCGACCCCACAGACAAGCGGGCCCTCTGGATGTCGGACACAACCGAGGGCGCCCAGTTCACGAAGTATTTTTTCCTGGGTTTCCAGATCTTTCTCCTGATCGGGGGAACCCTCACACTGCTGGTCGGTGGGATCGGCGTGGCCAATATCATGTATGTGGTGGTGCGGGAGCGCCGCAGGGAGCTGGGAATAAAAGCGGCCCTGGGCGCAACGCCCGGGATCATACTGATGCAGTTTCTGCTTGAAACCTTTCTGATCGTGATGACTGGTGGAGTTTTGGGCTTTGCTTTTTCTTACGGGGTGATCCGGATTTTCCAGAGTCCGATGCTGGAACAGGCCACCCAATATATCGGAAAGCCGGTGCTCGAGCCGTTGGTTGCCTTATCCGCCGTGGCCCTGCTGGGATTGGTGGGTTTTGCAGCCGGCTGGTCACCGGCCCGGCGGGCAGCCAACATGGACCCTGTACAGGCCCTGGAGTTTGGATAATGGGTGCGCTTGCAGAATATTTCCATGAGATTAAAAAGGAAAAGCTGAGGATGTTTCTCACCATGCTCGGAATATGCTGGGGCATGGCCAATATTGTGATCATGCTCAGTGTCGGTGAGGGACTCTACCGTCAGTTTTTTAAGCAATTCCGCACACTGGGCGAAGGATTCGTTGTTGTCTGGAGCCAGCAGACCTCGAAACCTTACGCCGGGTTCGGCATTGGCAGGCGTATCAGATTGAGCGAGGATGATATCTCCGTTGTCAAGAGACGGGTAGAGCAGATAGCCCAGATCAGTCCTGAATATTCCAGGGGCAACAATAACCTTAAACTAGGCAAGAGTACGCTTATGGTGCGCACTATGGGTGTGTATCCATGCTACGGCCAGATGCGCTTCTTTTTCCCGGAGCCTGGAGGGAGATTCATTAACCGGTTGGACGAGGAGAGGAAGCGGCGGGTTATATTCATCGGTAATGCGGTGCGGGACGATATGTTCGGCAAGGAAGTGGACCCGGTGGGCAGGACGGTGCTGCTCAACGATATCCCTTTCACTGTAATCGGGGTACTGAGAAAAAAATTAGGGTTGGGCAGCGAGGAAGGAGAAGATGCAGACGTGGCTGTAATCCCGGCCTCCACGTTCAAGGTGATGTTCAACCAGCCTTATCTTGGCACTGTACTGTTCACTCCCCGCTCGCCGAAAGAGTCGAAGGCATCGATCAAGGAGTTCCGCCGGGCCATGGCAGCCAAATACCGGTTCGACCCGGAGGATGAGCAGGTATTCGGCTCTTTTGACTCTATCGAAGTCACCGGAATCGTCTCGAAAGTATTCCGCGGGATCCAGATCTTCCTGGGAGCTGTCGGGGGACTGACTCTGATTATCGCCGGGATCGGGGTGGCCAATATCATGTACGTCACTGTCAGGGAGCGCACGCGCGAGATCGGGATCAAAATGGCTGTGGGAGCCAGGCCGGGCTACATTATCGGCCAGTTTATCACCGAGGCCCTGCTTACTGCTGTAGTGGGTGGAGCGCTGGGAATAGGTCTAGGACTCTCCATGATCGAGGGATTCAAAGCTCTGCCTATCGAGCACGAGATAATGAACTTTGTCGGCAAGCCGGTGTTCAGCGCCATGCTTGCCCTGATTTGTTCCACAATACTTACATTTATCGGCCTGCTATCAGGTATTTTCCCGGCGAACCGCGCCTCGAAAGTTGACCCGGTGGAGGCTCTGCGCTACGAGTAATACGAGGAGGCAATCAGTGATTAATCTCGACCAGGTATCTAAAGTTTACGACATGGGAGCGGTCAAGGTCAGGGCCGTTGACCACCTCTCGCTCAGGATCGAACCCGGAGAGTTCGTGGCTGTGCTCGGGCCTTCCGGCTCAGGGAAAAGTACCCTGATGAACCTTATCGGCTGCCTCGATACCCCTACCGATGGGGCCTATTTCCTGGACGACGAGCCAGTGCAGAATCTCAACCGCACCCAGTTGGCCGGGATTCGCAACAAGAAAATCGGTTTCGTGTTTCAGAATTTCAACCTTCTGGCCTATGCCACCGCGCTGGAGAATGTCGAGTTGCCCATGGTTTACGGACGTGTGCCTGGAAGCGAAAGGAAGGACCGCGCCACGGAAATCCTCGAAATTGTCGGACTCGGAGGCCGGGTCACCCACCGGCCGGCTGAGCTTTCCGGGGGAGAACGCCAGCGGGTGGCACTGGCGCGGGCGCTGTCCAACGATCCGGAAATTATCCTCGCCGATGAGCCCACCGGCAACCTGGACTCCAAATCAGGCGCGGAGATCGTCAAGCTTTTCGGGCGCCTTCACCAGGAGGGGAAAACCCTGATAATCGTAACCCACGATGAAAGGATCGCCTCGAAGTGCAAACGGGTGATCCACCTGCTGGACGGCAGAATCGACAGCGACACGCTGAACTGAGCCTTTAAAAAATGATCAGCCAATTTGCAAGCAAAGGAGGCCGTAAAAATGAAATCGGCAAAACTCTTCTATCTGACCTTTTTCTTTCTGACAAGTTTTGTTTCCTTTTCTGTTTTTGCAGAATCAGCGAAATTTGAACGCCGCCAGCAGGAAACAATCAAGTTTTCCTCTGGTGATTCTTTCAGCCTGGTCAATGTCAGCGGGCCGGTAAGGATTTCGGCCTGGGACAGGGAAGAATGCGAGATCGTGGCGGTGAAAACCGCGAGTGGAGACCTGACGGCTGAAGAAGCCGACCGGTGGTTCGAAAAAGTAAATGTGGAGGTAAAGAAAGTGGCCGGAGGGGTCGAGGTAGCCACAAAATACCCCGATAAATTCTTTGATTCCTGGCCTGATTTTGATGAAAGCGAAAAGCCTGATGCATATGATGAAGAACTGGGCGTTGCCGGTACCTGGTTTGCCAGGTTGGTTTCTTTCCTTTCGAAGCTTCCTGAAGCCTTCTCTGAACTGGTGGCTGAAAAGCATCCTGTGGAAGTCGCCTATGATGTGAAACTTCCCGGGCTGGCAGATGTGGAAGTGGTCAACGTGAATGGCGAAATCGAGATCTCCGGGCTGAAAGGCCGTCTGAAAACAACCGTGGTCAACGGGACAATCAGGCTGACAGGCCTGGACGGTAGGCTGGAGGCCACAGCCGTGAGCGGCGAAATCATTGCTGAAAACCCAGGCGGCTCGGTTGCGCTTAATACTGTGAACGGGTCGCTGTCAGTTAACGTGTCAGAGGTTGAGCGGCTCAAAACAGTGGAATGTAATACAGTCAACGGCAATATCACTTTCAGGCTGCCTGCTAATTCACAGGCAAAGCTCAACTTGTCAGCACTGAGCGGAGGGGTGGAAATAGACGAGGCGTTCACTTTCAAGGGTGAAATAGGGCGGAAGACGGTTTCTGGCGAGTTGACAGGAACAGGCGGGCCGCATATCGAGGCCAGCGCGTTAAACGGCAGTATCGAAATTAAACCATTGTAAGGAGGCTTTGATCGAAAAGAATTCCCCGAAGTCTTGCTTCGGGGTATCCCACTCCTGAGACAAACGTAGGGGCAACCGGCAGGTTGCCCGCGGGGTGGGGATGAAATTGGGGCATCAAATTTATAAAAAGAATTCCACACTAATACCTCGCAACTCTACAGCGAGGCAGCTCGTTTTTTCCTGATAATAGATTGATAAAAACGGCTGATTCGGAATCAGCCGTTTTTTCTTGAAAATCGGAGCTATTTTTCAGAACTTAACAACTAACCTGATAAATTTCTTTCCCCATCACCCCGAAAAAGGCAGATCGCAAAAATGAACTCCAGACAACGGATACTTGCTATTCTTGAAGGCAAAATTCCCGACCGGGCGGTTTTTGCGCCCAATATCTGGCAGTGGTTCGAGTACCAGAAACTGCACGGTCTCCTGCCGGCCGAGCTCGAAGGCTGCCGGAGCCACCTCGAGGTAATGAAACATCTCGGCGTGGATATTTTCTCGCGAAACCTTCTCACTGATATCCGCACCGAGTGGATCGGCGGACATGTGCAAACTTTTTATTCCGAGGTCGAGGTGGAGGAGACTGTAGAGCAGGACGGCAGGAGAAAGATTACCTATCACACGCCCCACGGGGATCTGAGTGAGGTTTTCCTTTTCGATAAGCAGGGCTGCACGCTGCTGCAGGATGAACACCTGTTCAAGGATTTCGACAGCGAGTACGAGGCTTGGAAAGACCTTTTCACAGACCGGGATTACGAGTTCGACCATGAGTCTTTCCGCAGGCTCGAAGAGGAAGTGGGTGAAGACGGCCTGGTAATGGTCAGTGAAACGACCACTCCGCTTAAACAACTTCATTTCGCCGCCAGGGCGGACAACACGGTCTACCTGCTCTACGACCACGAAAAAGAAATGCTCGAGCTGATGAAGATCTACGAGGAAAAAGCCCTGAAACTGATCAAGGAGATGGCATCCAAAGGGGTCAGGGCGGTTTGTTCGATGGACAACCTGGACAGCCTGTTCTACACACCGGACTTTTTCGAGCGTTATTGCTCGGAATTTTTCAGCAGGGCGGCAGAGATATGCCACGAGCACGGCGCGTGGTTTTTCAGCCACGCCTGCGGCCGTCAGCGCGATATCATGCCTCAGGTGGTTGCCTGCGGCCTGGACGGCCTTGAGGGAATCGCTTTCCCGCCCCTGGGAGATATCGAGCTATGGGAGGCTAAAGCGGCCGGGGATAAGTTCATCGTTGAGGGAGGGCTGTCCGCAGTGCAACTCGAGGGAGACGTGACCAGTGAGGATGCCGAGCGCCATGTGAAGGACCTGTTCGAGAAGATGAAACCGTTCGATAGGTTCGTATTCTCGATGAGCTGCAACACCTCGATCCTGACCAAGTGGGATACCCTGCGCTATTTCCGCGACGCCTGGCTGAAATACGCCACTATGTAAAAGCATTCGTTGGCTGGGGTGCAAACAATGGTGCGCACCAGCTGGATTTATTAACAAATGCGAAAAATATCTGTACTCATCAGCAGGGGATAACCATATTGCCATCCTGAAAGAATATAAAAGAGAGTAAAAACAGGGTTCGCCTCCATAATATGCTACATGTTTATTTTATCAGCACCATCTTGCGCACTTTCACAAAATCCCCGGCCCTCAGTCGGTAGAAAAAGACCCCGCTGCCTAGTTTAGCACCTTTCTCGTCGGTTCCGTCCCACATCACGTGGTAAAGCCCGGGTCCACGCTCGGCATCCACAAGGGTGCGCACCAGCATCCCCCGCAAGTTGAAAACTTCAAGCCTCACCCGCACGCTTGTATTCTCAGGCACAGTGTAACTGATAGTGGTCGAGGGGTTGAACGGATTGGGCACATTCTGGGCCAGCGAAAAGGCTCTGGGTAGTTCTGTCGGAGCGCTGCTGCCGTAGAGCAGAATGTCGAAAGCGCCCCTTTGCTCCCGGGTGAGATTCATCCTTTCCAGGGCGTTTTCCAGATAATGCAACTCTTCCTTGCTCAGGGCGCGGATCATTTCCCTGTCCGAGGCGGTGCCTCCTGAGGCAAGCATACTCGCGCCCTCCGGGCATTTTCCATTCAGGATGTCGAGCAGCAGCTTGAGAGCGTCTGTTATTGAGTAAGCGCCGTCCCGGTTCAGGTCGAGCGCGGCGTTTGCCGGGTCGTGCCTGGCGAGAATCAGGAACGCTATCACGTCATGCAGCGAGGCGGTTCCATCCCCTGAGAAATCGCAGACCTTCTCGCCTGGAAGGGGTGGGTCAGGCGTGCCCGCACCCAGCCCGTCGATAAGCAGTTTGAGCTCCTCCTCGGCACGGGCGTAGGTTTCGATCTGTTTGTCGCTGAAACGCCTGGCAAAAGCCTCTGATTCCTCCACTGTGAACCAGGTGGAGTTGGCCATCAGATACAGCGCTTCCATCAGCTCAGTGCCGTCGCGGATCGCTTTCATCCGCAGGCTGGGGCAGACCACGTGGCCCACCATGTCGGTATCACCGGCCATGCCCGGGTAAAAGATATTCGTATCGCCCTCGTGGTTGTCGTTCCAGGCGTCATCCCGCCAGGCCTGGAAAGTGTCCCAGTAACAGTATCCCCTGGCGCCTCTGGCCCAGTTGGAGAAAAAGTCGTAGTAGTTTTGCGCCGTGTTCTCGAAAATTCTGGGAGCAGCCCCGTAGGTCCAGGCTATATCCCCTGCGGCGATACGCTCCCGCACGCCGGACTCCGGGTAATCACCCCGGTTGATCACCCAGATATCCACGGCCTCGTCCAGCTCGCCTTTCATGTAGCTGAAATGACCCATGTCGCAGCGGTAGGGCATTTTCGCCGAGCCGTTGCCGACCAGTCCCCGGTGGAACATCCCGGCAAAGAAATTAAGCGCCTCGTAATCGCTCGGGCGAGTTGGTTCATCCAGATCCCAGGGCACGTAGCCAAAATGCTCTTTCTCGTTCTGGTAACAGAAAAAGTTGGTCAGGTGCCAGCCCATCTCGTTGATATGCCTTTCGAACTCGGTGACTATTTTTGTCCAGCCGGCAATATAATTCTGGTCGTTAAAAATGCTGGGGCCGCAGGGGATCGGCATGCGCACGGGCCATTCGGTGTGGAAGGGGAGGTAATAGAAAGTGATCGGCACTCCGGAACGGGGGTTATCCCTGAAAGCCGAGCCGTCGAAATAGGGGCCGAAGCGCTTGTCGTACTCTGCCCAGTCGCTGATCGTGAGAGTCTCGCCAACACCGCTCGAAAGCTCGGGCGCGCAGCGGAAAGAGGCCTGATCCCTGGGGTTTTGACTGTAGGGCATCCGGTTCATGTATATCCTGTGCTCGTGAAGGGTGCGCTGGACGATCCTTTCCAGAGAGTCGTGCAAGGCTGCAGTATCCCAGTTGTGGGATATTTTCCACCCCGGGCCGATATCACCGTAACAATTGAATTCGGTGCCGTAGTGGTTGCGATCGGAGAGCTGGAAATCAAGCACCCGGACTTCGAGAGCGATTTCCCGTGAAGGCAGCCCCTCGACGGTTATCCTGACAGTGCCTGTGTAATTTCCTGCAATGGCATGATGCGGAATGTAAATGTCGACAAAGATCGTCTGGTTGTTCTGCTCGATTCCCTGGAAGGTGGCTATCTGGGGATCGGGGATACTGAAAGGCCGGACCTGGAAGCCGCCTCCCTCGGTCTTGAATGGAACCAGCAGGTCAGGATACATCACATCGCTGAAACGGTGGTACCACTCGCGGTAGAGCCTGACAGTCTCTGAGGATATTGTCACCGGACCCGAAAGATCGCTTACAGTAAGATCGATGCCTTTCAGGGTGTCCTGGGTGGCTTTTTCGATCACTAGCTGGAAGCCGATAAACTCGTTGCGCCCGGCCAGAAGCCGCACCCTGGCCAGCGATGCGTCCCAGATACGGCTGTACTGGCGGTAGGGAGCGCGGGCATCCGGCTCGTCGTAGTTGGTTTCGTCATATTCGAACGCGTTAGCAGTGCGCGGGTTGATCTTGTAATAGGATGGCGCTGCCCAGACATTGTATGAAGCGCCTGAAGCCGCAGCCGCAGGACTGTTGGAAACCGGCCCGGCCAGGGGAACCTCATCATAGGCACGCAGGGCAAAGTAATAGTTTTCCCCTTCTGTTAACCCGGAAACCAGGTACGACTGGCTGGTTCCCGCAGTGTCAGGCTCCAGAAGGATCGGGTAAATAGAGGTCTGATCCCAGTTGGACTCCTCTATCGGCTGGGAGAAATAGCGCAACTGGTAGGAGATTGCTCTCCCCAGGGTGCCGTCATCGCCCGGAGCTGTCCAGGACAGGATAACTTCGCCGCTTCCGCTGCCGGAAACCGCCGACAGATCCTCCACGCGGGCCGGAGGAGTCTCATCCAGGGGAACTATTACTCCTGCCGGGTTCGAAATTTCAGACCAGTTAAATGCCTCATCCCGCGTGCGCATGGTCAGATAGTAAGAGCTGCCAGGGGCGAGGCTGGTTACCTCCCAGAGTTGTTTCGTACCTGCGGTGTCCGGATCAGGGGGGGCCTGGAGAATTTCAGCAGAAGCCCAGGAGATCTCATCAGTGATCGGGATTTCTGCGTAGCGGAATTCGTAGGCGAACGCAGTGCCCAGGCTGCCGTCATCACCCGGTGCGGTCCAGGACAGCGTAAATTTGCCGTGATACCGGGACTCGGCAACCATGAGATCAGAAACGCCATCCGGGGGAACCGATTCGCCCTCTGTGACCTCGATTACCAGGTAAGAACCACTTTGGTACTGTTCTCTGGAATAGATGTCGCGGTTAAATTGAGTATCTTTGCCGAACAAGGCCAACCCGTAAGCCCGGCTGTCGATAAGTTGCTGGGCCAGCGCCTGGTCGATCTCAACATTGGCCCATCCACCACCTTCTGGGAAACACAGGCTATCAGTGTTTACCAGGCTGCCGTTGTCGCCGTTGATCACGCTTCTCGCATCACTCCCCATACCTGCCCAGAGGCTGTCCGGCCACACACGGCGGGTGTAGGTGCTCGCACCGTCCTGATAGGAACCGGTTGAGGTTCCTTCATACCAGGGAGCGGCAATAGTGGAGATGATATCCGTGCAGAAAGCGAACTGGCCGTCCGAGGATTTTACGAAAAGAGTGCAGCTTACAGCGCGCATTCCCCGGACTGCTGAGAAATCGAACTGAAGGAAAGGGATTCCCTGGTAATCTTTCAGTCTCATTCTGGCAGAGGCACCCCAGTTCAGATCCCTTTCGCTCGAGTGACCGTTCATTGCTGCATCCGCAATGCAGGGCAGGGTATAGGGTTGGCCAGCCAATGTTGAACTTGCAAAGAAGATTGCCAATAAAATGGAAAGAATCAGGCAACTGGTTTTACTCATAAGGTTCCCCCGAGAAGTTTTATCTGCTGACTGAACATGACGATTTTTGACAGGGACTTGTTATGTTTTCGAGGGGTCTTGCCAGAATAAATAAGTTCCAGCAAAAAGATTTGCAACAGTTTAGATCTCTTTCATGGATACATATATATGGCCTTTAAGTTAACTATAGGGGAAAGGGCTACTTTGATCCACTGTTAAATAGTAGAAAACTTGTTCAATTGAGTCTGCCTTGGTAATTTTAGTTCGAAAATTAACAAAATAACTAGGTAAAGAAAAATTTCAATCAGCAAAGCAGTTGCTTTTACTCAAATGGGAGGTGGATACCGTGAAATCCAAGTGGCTAAGCAGACTCGATTTCATCAAGCTCGGAGCAGCTTCGCTTGCGGCTTTACCAATGAGTGCTGCCGGTATTCGTGCAAAAGTGGCGAATCAGTCCAACGGCAATTCGGTTGCCTCCGAAGGCGAACAGCAGGCGCGAATGAAATATCCTCCCGGTTCGGCCCATACCGAATACATGGGCTGGCATAAGGTCGAGGAATCCGGCGCTGAAATGGGACAGCTTACCAGCAGCCCGCTGATTCACGAGCATATTTACCCTGAAGCCCCGATCTTTACCCCGGACAGCCGTTTTTTCGTTTACGCCCGGCGGGTTTCTCCGGACCAGCCCGTATCTTTCTGGCTCTGCGAAGTGGGCAGATGGCGGTTGTTCAGGATAACGGAAGAGAGTCCGGTGAGCGGGCCGGTCGTTTCGCCGGATGGGGAGTTCCTGTACTATGAATGGAAACGCGCAGATAATGAGATAGTGCTGATCAAGAAACACCTCTGGAGCGGGAAACGTGAGGAATGGATTGTAGCCCGCGGGATGGACCGCCCATACTGGCTGGGAACCATTTCCCCGGACGGCCGATATTATTGTAGTGTGTTCAGGCAGGAAAACGGTATGGCAAACATAGTTCGTTTCGATCTGATTGGGCGTACTTGGAAGATCATCCATTCCCGGATGGATATTTTCAACGCCCACCCCCAGTGGGAGCCTGGCCGGGGAAAAGATATCCTTATCCAGCATAACCGGGGTGGGAGGCTGAACAAGTACGGAGAATTCGACCCGATGGTCGGCCCGGAAGGCGCCACCTTGTACCTGATTGACTGGGAAGGGAAAAATGTGCGCCCTTTGCCGATCGGAAAACCTCATACACCGCGTGTCCAGGGGCACGAGTGCTGGCTCGGCAGAACCGGTAAAGTGTTGGCCACTCTTGGAGAGGATGTCCGGATAGGCGGTAAAACCGGCAACCTGGTTGCTGTGGCCGATGGCGATGAGGAGCCCACGGTTATCGCAGGTGGCGTGTACTTCTGGCATGTCGCCTCCTCTCCGGACGGGAAATATTTTATCTGCGACGACCCTCAAGGAAATATCTATGTTGGCTCGGTAAAAACCGGGAAATACAAGAGACTCTGCTGCTCGGGCACAGTTCTGGGCGCCAGACAGTATACTCATTCTCATCCTTTCCTCAGCCCGGACTGCCGCTATGCATTTTTCAATTCCACTGCCAGCGGCATCCCGCAGATTTACGCGGCTTCAGTTCCGGCTGAGTTCCTGGAATCACTGGAAAGCTAATACTATTGAAATCGAGACCTGAGGAGGAAAAATGCCAGAGCAGAATGCCAATGCGATTCAGGTATCAGCAGCGCAAATGCACTGGACAAGGCCCATGGAGCGAAATCTTGAACTGACTAAAAGGTTTATCGCTGAAGCCGCCCGCCAGGGCAGCCGTGTGCTCCTTCTGCCTGAGGCCAGCCTGACAGGTTACTATTTCCCCTATGTAATCAAGCTTGGGCGCAAGGAGGTAATCGCCGCACTGGAGGAGACCTGCCGCGCCGCAGCCGAGTACGGTATCTGGGTTATTGCCGGTAGTATCAGGGCCTGGAAAGACACTTTCCTCAATCTGGCCCATGTTATCGATCCCAAAGGAAGCGTAACCTATGAATACGCCAAGGTACAGATGGCCGGCAAGGATGAGCGTAAATACTGCAGCCCGGGCAACAAGGTGGCGTTTTTCCGGATCGACGGGATCGACTGCACCATGTCGATCTGCCGGGATGGCCGCCATCCCGAGCTTTTCCGCATCCCGGCCATGATGGGCGCGAAAATATTTTTCCAGCCCTCCTGCAGCAGCGATAGCGTGGAAAGTGTAATCTGGAAAAGAACCTCCGGCCGGGCCCAGCAGGCCGCCGGTCCCAAGTCGCTGATTCACCACGTGGTGGCCAATACTGTGGGCCAGTCCCCGGACGGCAAACAGACCTCCAGCGGCCAGTCTTTTATCAGGGACTGTACAGGCCTGCCACTGGCCGAGGCCGGCTATTACGAGGAAACGATCATTACCGCGGTGCTCGACCTGGAAAAGGCCACAGGCTTCTATGCCAGGCAGTCGGCCATGTATCCGAAATTCCTGAGAAGCCTGTGGCAGGAGATGATCGATGCCGTGCGCAAGCAGGCCGATCTCGACCCGGAAGCAGAGTAAAATTAACAGGGGATATCCTCCGACCCCTTGACACTTGACAGTATTTTGAGGGCTATGTAATTTCAATCATAGGGTCTTAAAGGCTTTGCCACCGGCAGAGGATGAGTGTGCGGAGAGAGGCGGCAGATTTAGAAACAGGCTGGTTGTGAAGCCGTACAGCGCGGGCGTTTGATCAATGCTGGCAAGTCGGTTCTCTTTCCAACTTTTAAGGAGCGAGCCTGTGATAAGCCTGATTCCTTTTCAGACTATACCTAATCCTGGTTTTTTACCAGGCAATCGGGCAAAAAGGGTTGCGCTTGCAGGATTCCTCCTTTTCTTTCTGCTCGGCGGCTCATTAACCAGCTGTGCCAGGCACAAAAGGGTGACCAGGGTTCCGAGGATCAGTGAATACGAAAAGAACGAGCAGGTGTTCAGGACCAACGAGGAGGCTGTAAAGGCGGAGATCTACGAAGAATTTGTCGATTCCATGCTGCTGAAAGGCCTGACACCGGCAACCTCTGAAGAGAAAGAGGCGGAGCCCGCTGCGCCTGCGGCACCAGAAGAGCTGCCCGCAGACATAATTATGGGTTTTCGCGTACAGGTCGGAGCATTCAGCCAGCAGCAGGGTGCCGAGGAAATTGCCTCCCGGGCCAGAGTCAGGCTGGGCCCCACGATTCCTGTCTACGTTCGCTACTATGCTCCCCTCTGGAAAGTGCAGGTGGGCGACTGCCGCACAAGACAGGAGGCGGAAACTCTCCGTGACACATTGCGTAAAATAGACTATCCGGATGCCTGGATAGTCAGTTCCGGGATAAAGAGGTGAGAGAGGTTGGCTTGATGAGGTCATTCAAGGGGCTCCTGGCAGCCCTTTTCTTTTTTGTGGCGGCCTGTTTTCTCAATGCCGCCGTACCCGAGCAAATTCCTCGGATTGTCTGGCATGTGCTGAAAATAGAGCCCGGCGATAGCCAGACCCGGGCTCTTCTGGCTGGGTCAGGGTTCGAAATTATCGGGACCACTCCTGACGGCGCACTCAAGGTGCTGGCAAACTCAGACCAGAGGCAGTGGCTCGAAAGCCTTGGAGTTAAAACCGCTGTCCTGATCTATGACTATGGCCGTTTCCTGGCTGAGAAAAACGCTGAAGCCGCCCTTCTGGCAGCCGCGGATGAATTCGCCACAGGCAGCATGGGCGGCTTTTTCAGTCCAGAGGAGGTTCTCGCCTTTGTCGATTCGCTGATCGCCTCGGACAGCTACGGGATTATCTCGGATACCTTTCATATCGGCCTCAGCACCTGGGAAAACCCGATCTGGATGGTAAGGGTGAGCGGTAATTCGGACGGGGATGAAAACATTCCGCAAGTGTTTTACAATTCCCTGATCCACTCGCGCGAGGCAATAAGCATGATGACCCTGCTCTATTTCCTTGGTTTCATCGTGCAAAACTACGGTGTGGCCGATTCGGTAACAGACCTGGTGGACAGCCGCGATCTCTATTTTCTCCCCGTTTTCAACCCGGACGGTTACGAAATAAACTGGCGGACCTACCGTGATGAGAACAAATTCGGCCTATGGCGCAAAAACGCCCGCGACAATGACGAAAACGGGATTTTGGACAACCTGGACGGAGTTGACCTGAACCGCAATTTCGATTTCATGTGGGGCTATAACCTTTGGGGATCAAGCAATGATAAAAGAATGGATAATTACCGTGGGCCGAATTCTTTCAGCGAACCCGAGGCAGTGGCGGTGAGGGATTTTATCCGGAGTCATGCGTTTGTAACTGCATTAAATATACACTCTTATGGCCCATACCTGCTAAATCCCTTCAGCTACGCTAATCTTCACACCCCGGATTCGTTGACATATAACCGTCTGGGAGCCGTGCTGACCGCGGAAAACGGCTACCGTTACGGAAATGCAACTGAAATTCTCGGCTATCCGGCTAACGGGGAGCTAACCGACTGGGAATATGCCGATACCACGAAGAATGAAATAATCGCCTGGGCTTTGGAGATCGGTACAAAGGAGGACGGTTTCTGGCCGCCTGCGAACCAGATTACCCGCCTGGCCCGGGAGAATCTCTCCCTGCTTTTCACCCAGGCCCGGATTTCCGGATTCTGGCCGCAACTCGATTCTCTGGAGCAGGTTGCCGACTCAAGCAATTCTACGAGGGTGACTCTGCATTTGAGATTTTCCAATACGGGCCTGTTACCCAATCGGGAGCCTGTCACCCTGCGCCTGGTAGAACATGGCAAAGGTATCAATCCCATCGACTCTGTAGCCAGCGTCCAGATCCTTGAGGCGGCTTTCCCGCCTGTTTTTAGCAGGGATAGCCTGAAAGTTGTCTTTGAACAATGGGCGTTCAGTTCATCTGTTAAATTGGCATTCTTTGAAGGCGCGCAGAGGATCAGGACAATCACGGCCGAACTCCGGCGTCCGGGCGAACCGGACTATGATCTCGATGGTGATGGCCGCACGAGCATTTTCGACCTTATCGCACTGCTGAAAGTGCTTTCCTTCGGAGCGCCTGCGGGTGAAGATGCATCAAAATACGATTTGACCGGTGACGGCAAGGTGGACATTTTCGACCTTCTGACACTGCTGAAAGAACTCTCCTATTTACAACGCCTCAAGCAGTAGGATCAAAAAGATGTTTTATCTTTGATTAAGTTATTATTTTCAGGAAAAGTTGCTGATATATATTACGGGCTGGTACATTTCCCGGATATCGATACAGCTAAAATCAACCGGTTCAGGAAAAAATATGATCCAACCTATGAATTGAAACAGCTTGGGGCAATTAGCTTTTACTGGTTTTAAAACAGGGCAACAATCAAGTAATCCGGCTGCATGACGATCTTTATCAAGGCGTGCTGGAGCCCTGTTTAAGGAGAGATATTGAATTTATCCCTCACCTGGCTCTTGATCTTTTCACAGAAAAAGGATCGGATTATCAATATAAGGCCCCTGGCAAATTACCTTTTGATGAAGAGACATTCAATTTTGCTCTTGAGGAAGCAAAAGGGTTGGAACTCGATTACAGATGTGTGTTTAATAAACTGCATCTGATGGAATCGAACGATGATTTCGCAACCATTTCTATAATCAGGGAATTTGAATTAAAAGGTATGTACGAATGATCAGACAGGAAAAAGTGATAGTCCTCGATTTCGGCGCCCAGTACAGCCAGTTGATAGCCCGTACTGTGCGCGAGCAGCACGTGTATTGCGAGATTCTGCCCTATACGGTTTCCGTGGACACTTTGCTCGATATCGCACCCAAGGCGATAATTCTTTCCGGGGGCCCGGCGAGTATCTACGACGAAGATTCTCCCAAGTGTGACCCGAAGATATTTTCCCTGGGCGTGCCGGTGCTCGGTATCTGCTACGGGATGCAGCTTATCGGCTCTTACGAAAACGCCCTGATCAAGCAAGCCGAGAAACGCGAATACGGCAAAGCGATACTCAGGATCGAAGATTTCTCCGACCTGTTCGCAGGCTTTGAGCAGAAAGGCGAAATCCAGGTCTGGATGAGCCACGGTGACTCCCTGGCCGGGGTGCCGGTGGGCTACTGGCTGCTCGCCGGAACTCAGAATTGTACGGTAGCCGCAATCGGCAGCCGGGAGAAAAAAATCTACGGGGTGCAGTTCCACCCTGAGGTGGCGCACACTCCGCTCGGCTACAAGGTGATTGCGAATTTCCTGTTCTCCGTGGCAGGCTGCACCCCAGACTGGACACCGAGCTCATTTATCGAGGAGACCACGCAGATTATCAAGGACACAGTGGGAAACAATAAAGCAATCTGCGGCCTCAGCGGGGGAGTGGATTCCTCTGTGTCCGCGCTTCTGGTTCACCGTGCGATCGGTGATAACTTTACTTGCATCTTCGTTGACCACGGCCTTTTGCGTAAAAACGAGGCTGCTTCGGTAGAAGAAACGTTCAGGGTCCATCACAAGATGAACCTGATCGCAGTGGACGCCGCGGATCAGTTTCTCAACGCGCTGGCCGGGGTAATCGACCCGGAGCGCAAGCGCAAGATCATCGGCGAGATTTTTATCCGCGTTTTCGAAAAAGAGGCCCGCAAGCTGGGCCGGGTATCCTGGCTGGTTCAAGGTACGCTTTACCCGGATGTGATCGAGTCGGGTTCGGTAAAAGGCCCCTCGGCCACGATCAAGACCCACCACAATGTGGGCGGCCTGCCCGAGGAAATGAACCTCGATCTTATCGAGCCGTTGCGCGAACTGTTCAAGGACGAGGTTCGCGCTGTTGGGCGGGAGCTCGGCCTGCCCGAGCAAATTGTGGGCCGCCACCCGTCCCCCGGTCCGGGACTGGCGGTAAGAGTGCTTGGCGAGGTGACACGCCAGCGCCTGGATATCCTTCGCGCCTCGGATGATATTTTCATCTCCGAGATCAACCGGGACGGCCTCTACGATGAAATCTGGCAGGCATTCGCCGTGCTTCTTCCGGTCCAGAGTGTTGGGGTAATGGGAGATGAACGCACCTATGACAACGTGATCGCCCTTCGCGCAGTAACCAGTCGCGACGGGATGACCGCAGACTGGTACCGTATGCCCCAGGAAACACTGAGCCGGATATCCAACCGGATTATCAATGAGGTGAAGGGCGTAAACCGCGTGGTCTATGATATCAGCAGCAAGCCCCCGGCGACTATTGAATGGGAGTAATACAGGATTCACAATAGTTGACAAAATTGTAACAAATTAGCCTTTTCTCGCATTCCTATTAAAGAAACCCGCCAGTGATTAATCAACTAATTCAGCGAAAAAGGAAAGTCTTTGAAAAACAAAGAGAGGAACAAGGGGTTGATAGACCTGTTCCGGGGCCTGATGGAATCGATGAAATGCGCCGTGCTCCTGCTGATAATTCTCACCATTGTCAGCCTCGTTGGTGTGCTGCTACCGCAGTTTCCTCCCAATGGTTTCACCGGAAGTCTCCCGGAACTATACTTGAGTAAATACGGCTCTGTAGTGGGCGGTATTTTCGTCTTTCTCGGACTGGATCACTTATTCACGGTCTGGTGGTACTACCTTTTTCTGATGTTGCTCTGCCTTAATATTACTGTCTGCTCAGTCAAGCGCCTGGGAGTGATTCTCAGCATGGTGCGCAAGGTGGACTTTCTCGATGGTGAGGAGAAATACAGAAAGCAAAGCAACACCCGTATAATTAAACTCGAACTCCCGGTTGAACAGGCCGTCGGCTCTGTGGGCGAAATATTCGAGAGATCCGGGTATAAGGTATCCTCCAGCCATGGTGAGAATCAAAACAACCATCTGCTATACGCCAGGCGTGGTGCCCTCAGCCACTTCGGCCCGTTTCTTACCCATATCAGCATGGTGATTATCATTATCGGCGCGGCTGTTTCCTATATGCTTTCTTTCAAGCATTTCCAGTGGCTGGCCCCCGGAGAGCTCATCGAGATACCGAATCTGAGCTATATGGCCAGCCCGTCTTACCAGTTGGAAGTTATGGCGGGTCGGCTGGCTGGTGCTTTCGGTATCCAGAGAAAACCCTCCTCCTTGATGACCGCAGACCGGGTTGTGCGCGGGAGTGACTGGCGCAGACTG
Organism: uncultured Gemmatimonadales bacterium; assembly: GCA_964548275.1. GTDB lineage: Bacteria > Gemmatimonadota > Glassbacteria > GWA2-58-10 > GWA2-58-10 > JAUVUV01. Next base: position 3,594 of record CAZJQI010000050.1, on the reverse strand, counting down.
CCGGAAAATCTGTCGGTCGGGAAAAAGTTCCGCGTGAGGCTTGAAAAGTTCGACGCTCTTTTTACACCGCAGGGCAGGCCCAAAGCCTATCTTTCCACGGTCACGGTGCTCAGCCCTGAGGAGGAGGAACAAGAGCTTTATTCTTACCTGATCAAGGTCAATGATCCCCTGATTCATGAAGGAGTATATTTTTACCAGAGTTCTTATTCTCCAGGTGGGGGAGGGGCGCAATGGGTCGATCTCAGCGTGGTCTCCAGCGGCAGCCTTAACTCCCGGCGATACTCGCTGAAACTCAGGCCTGGAACCAATGCTATCCCACTCGGCACCTCGGGCGACTCGATTAAAATCGAGCGTTTTGTCGGCAATTTCAAACTGGGCGGCAACGGCCAGGTCGCCAGCCAGCCCGGCGATTACACAAACCCGGCCGCACAGGTGGTGATTACCAGTGGTGGCGAAGAGCTTTCCCGAAGTTGGGTTTTCAAAAATTTCCCCGATTTCAGCCATAGCCGGCAAAGTTTATACTCGGTTACCATGGGTGATTACGGGAAATCTTACATGACAGGGTTGACCATTCGCACTCACCGCTCGCAGATCGTGATCTGGATCGGTTTTGCCCTGATGGTGGTCGGCGTGCTGCTGTCTTTCTATGTAAATCACCGCCAGATGTGGGTGATGGTAAAACCAGAAAATTCAGGCTCCAGGGTTTACCTGGCCGGAATCTCCTATAAATGGAAACAGCCGTTTCTCACAGAGTTCAAGAGCCTGGGAGAAAAGATCAGGAAAATTTCCCCCAACTGACTTTGCCGGCAGTGTGAAGATAAAAAGTAATTTCCAGACAACAGAGGTTGAAATATGGAAGCAGCATTATTCAGGATCACGCTCTGGAGCTTTTTCGCTGGTATGATCGCTCATTTTCTGAGCCTTTATCCCAAAGATGGAAGCAAAGCCGGGGGGAGGTTGCTGGTTCTCGCCTGCGTGTTTATCATTATCGGGTTCGCCAGCCTCACCACCACAATCCTTTCCCGCTGGATTGTCCAGGCCCGGATTCCGATCAGTAGCTCCTATGAGTATCTCAGCGTTCTCGCCTGGTGCGTTGCAGTACTGTACTTTATCGTAATGTACAGGATGCGCAGTATGTTTATCGGCGCCTGTATCTCGCCCGGGCTTTTCCTTGCAGTGGTTTTTGCAGGACTCTACCCCAAACGTCTCGAAATGACACTGATCCCGGCGCTTCAGTCCTACTGGCTGAAAATCCACGTGACAATGACTATTGTCGGCGAGGCTGCTTTTGCCCTGGCTTTCCTGGCGGGAATCCTTTACCTGATTAAAAATGTCCGCTGGGATGAGACCTCTTCCACAGTCAAGAGGAAAAGCCTTCCCCTTTTTATGGCTACCCTTATCGGGGCAATGCTCTTCGTGCTCGTGCTGCGCTTCTCAAGCCTTGTGCTCACAGAAGTCAGAGGGCTGAAAGCGTTCATGGGGATTCTCGGCGGGGGTTTTCTAACTGCGATTCCATTTTATCTCTTTTTCTGGCGCAAGTGGATTTCGCCTGACACCGGAAATTTCGGCGGGCTTGTTTTCGCCCTGGTAACCCTTTCGCTGATGGTCAGCGGAATGTCCCTGGGTTCGCTGGCGAACAGGAACAGACAGCAGCTTGAAAACTATATGCGCAGTATCAGGGCGGTCGATGAATTGACCGGCCTTTTGAACGCCGGCGATACCAGGCTGACCCGGGAGGCCTGGCAGGATTTTATCGAAAGTAAAAGAGAAAAACTCGACCTGATTCTCAGGCTCGAGGACCTTCAGGCTGAAAAGAAACGGACGCTGACTCAGGCGGATGCTGCAGAGGTTTTTGCCGGCAATCGGTTTCCCGGAGAGTTCACTTTCCCTTTGAGCCTGGGGGAAATCCGCGAGGAAAGTTACCTTTTGTCAAAAAACATTGTCTATCTCGAAGAAATAGTGGAACGCACCGGGCTTCCTGCGCAGGTTTCTGCCCTGCGGGCTTTGCGCAACCGGCTGATAAACAATTATAACAGTGTTTTCGCCAGGGACATTCTTCCGTATGACAAAGGCCGTGTGTCGGCATTTATCGGCTATATGTTCATGTTTGCAATCCCGGTATTTATTATCCTTTACTTTTTATCCCGCTCAATCCAGAGCCGGGTTCCAGAGCTGGAAACACTGGATTCGGTGGCATACCGCTCGGTGAGTCTGGGTTTTCCCATTTTCACTTTTGGAGCCCTGATCGCAGGGGCGATCTGGGCGCATTATGCCTGGGGCAGGTGGTGGTCCAATGATCCGAAAGAGGTGGGCAGCCTGATAGTCTGGCTAACCTTTCTGATTTATCTCCACGCCCGACACGTGAGGCTCTGGAGCGGCAACCAGGCGGCAGTGGCTGCAATCCTGGGATTCCTTTTCGCTGTGCTGACCTTTGTGGGCAACTCGGTTCTGGGCGGCCTTCACGCCTATGGATAAGATGACGCCAGGGAAACGACACACATGAAAACCACATCTCTTTTACTGGACAAGCTGTGTTTTTCCTACCCCTCGGATCCTGAAAACACAGTTTTCGAATCCCTCTATGCCAGAATTCCGCTGGATTCCGAAACTCTGATTCTGGGCGGCAATGCCTCAGGCAAAAGCACTCTCGCCAAACTTCTGGGATGCCTGGACGAACCGACAGAGGGCAAGATCGTCTGGCCGGTAACCCGGCAGAGCGGGAAAAATCCGGGTTGGGAACCGATCCGGGCAGGAGTCGTGTTCGAAAATCCCAGATTCCAGTTCCAGTCTTTCTATGTGAAAGAGGAACTCGAAGCCGGGCTGATTTACAGGGGCGCTGGCACCGGGGAACGAAAGCGCGCAATCAGCAAGGCGGCCGAAGAACTGGGTCTCGAGCCTTATCTGGAAATGGGAGTTCAGGATCTGGAAGCCCCGGTACAGCTTGCGGTCCTGGTTGCCAGCTTTCTTCTTCTTTCGCCGCGCCTGCTCGTGCTCGATTTTTCTCTCGCCCTGCTGGAGAAGGCCTTTTGCGAGCGCCTGCTCAATGAGTGCCGCGCGCCTTCCGGGCCGGCTCTTGTGGTTTTAAGCCGCCGGGCTGACGACCTGGCACTGATAGGCTCTCCAGCCACGGCCTTTCTTCTCAAGAACGGAAAGCTGAAAGAGTTTCCCGCCACAGAGGATAATCCACAAGTGCTGGAAATACTCGAAAGAGCGGATATCCTTCTGCCCTGGTATGCGTACCTCACCGCCGAGCTTCATAAAAAGGGGCTGACCAGCCGTATCTTCTACGAAAACGAGAAAGATCTTATCGGGGAAGTAAATGCTGCCGTCCGGCGCAAAACCGGGTGTGATCCGGAAAACAGGGGATCACGCTAGCCCTTTTGATTGGAAATTTCCAGGCATAATTTTGCAATTACCGTTGTGGTCACTTTCTCCATTTGCTATTTCACCTTGAACTGTAAATTCCCTGACCTCCATTCCCATAATTTAATCGAAAAGAATTCCCCCCCAAGTCTTGCTTCGTGGTAAATGCTTGATGGTTTTATCCTTGTTTTCATAGAGTTGCCGTGTGACACATACAATATTTAATCTCAT
>CAZJQI010000049.1:0-33209 GCA_964548275.1 uncultured Gemmatimonadales bacterium | reverse complement strand
GCTCCAGCTATACCTCTGAAACCAATTTTACAGAACTTTTAGGACTTGACTAAAAGAATTCCCCGAAGTCTTGCTTCTGAGTAAATTGCTTGATGGTTTTATCCTTTTTTCATAGAGTTGCCGTGTGACTCATACAATATATATTCTCATCCTTCACAATTCGGAAAGAAGGGGATTTAAACCTGGCGATCTTATATCAGATCGTGTTTGAGAGCCACGATTCCCCCCTATCAAGTGGGGACATTCCGATTCCCCCCTATCAAGGGGGGACATTCCAAATTCCCCCCTATCAAGGGGGGAGACAGGGGGGTGTTATGTTATACAGTTGGGGTTTGGTACCCGAAATCGGGATCACGGATTTCAGGGATTCACACAAAAATCACACACTGATACCTCGGGGCTCTGCCACGAGGCAGTTCATTTTTGTCTAATTGAAAAACTAGTCGGGAGTTTCAGGCGGCATGATTAAGAATATTCTTTTCGACATCGGTTCAGTGCTCCTTCTTTTCGACCGGGAGGCGACAGTCCGGGAGTTTTCATACTACAGCGAGACAATCCCGCAGGAAAACTTTACCGCAGAGCACGTCTTTCTCCCGGAAATCTGTCCCAGGATGGAAACCGGGGAGATAAGCCCTTGCGAATACTACGAACGATTTAGAAAGATAAGCGGCTGCCGGATCTCTTTCCGGCATTTCAGCCTGATCTGGGCCAGGTATTTTACCGACTCCCGGCCGATGATCGCACTCGGCCGAAGTCTCTCGCGCCGTTTCCGTGTCTATTTTCTCTCAAATACCGACCCACTGCATATCCCCATGCTTTACAGCAGGTTTCCAGACTTGCTCTTTTTCCACGGCCAGGCCCTGTCCTATGAACTCGGGGTATTAAAACCAGAGCGGTCTTTTTTCGAGCGAGCCTTGGCGAAATTCGCTCTGAAACCATCGGAGTGCCTTTTTATCGACGATCAGCCCCAGAACGTGGAGGCGGCCCGGAAATTCGGCCTGTGCTCTATTCATCATTTCAACCCCGCGCAAACCAGAGCCGAAATCATCGCCGGGTTCGAGCGCGATGGAATCAGCCTGGAGTTTTAATCCGCACCTAAAGTTGCTCACTGACCAGCCGGGCAACCTGAGCGCTTTTCGAGACAGATAAATCGATTCTCTCAGGACTGCTTTCTGGTTGCTATTCGGGGAGAGGGGGTATATATTATAATGCCAATATCTTAGCTTCTTAAATATAGCTGTGCCTGGATATGGATCCTCCGGTTAAAAACCGTGATAGTTGTGCAAAAGCGATTTTGAATTTAATGGATTTACCGAAGTTTCCCATAAAGGATTTAAAAATGGGAGAGGGAGTAAAAGTGCTCGATAGGATACGTGAACAGGCGAAAGATTTAAGCCACAGGCTTGAAAAATTAAGGGGTTATCTTTGACCTCGAAAACAAGATCGCGCGCATAAAGAAGTTGGAAGAGCTGATGGCGAAACCCGATTTCTGGGATGACCAGAAAAAGGCGCGGCAGGTTATCGACCAGGCCAACGATCTCAAGCGCTGGACTGAACCGGTGAAGGAGATCGAGGGCAGATTGAAAGACCTGGAGGAACTTGCACTGCTTGCAGAGGGTGAGGAAGATGGGCTGGAGGAAGACCTGAGCTCGGATGCCGAGCAGATCGCCAGGAAGATCGATGAACTTGAGATGCTGCACATGCTCTCCGGCAAGGATGACCCCCGGGATGCGATCCTTACCATTCATCCGGGGGCCGGGGGTACCGAAAGCCAGGACTGGGCCCAGATGCTTGTCCGGATGTATTCCCGCTGGATAGAAAACCATGGATTCAAAAGCCAGGTCCTCGACCTTCAGCCCGGTGATGAGGCGGGTATCAAAAGCGCCACGCTGGAAGTCAAGGGCCGGAACGCCTTCGGTTACCTGAAAGCCGAAAAAGGAGTCCACAGGCTGGTGCGGATCAGCCCGTTCGATGCCAACAGCCGCAGACACACCTCCTTCGCCTCGGTTTTTGTCTATCCCGAGATAGAGGACAATGTCGAGTTGCAGATAGATCAAAAGGATTTGCGGATCGACACCTATCGCTCCAGCGGTGCTGGCGGACAACACGTGAACAAAACCGACTCCGCAGTTCGTATCACCCACCTGTCGACAGGTATTGTGGTGCAGTGCCAGAATGAACGCAGCCAGCACCGGAACAAGGAAAATGCAATGAAAATCCTTCGCGCCCGGCTCTATGAGCGTATGATCGAGCAGGAGCGCGCAGAAAAAGAAGCAATGGAAGCCGAAAAAAAAGAAATCGCCTGGGGTAACCAGATCAGGAGCTATGTCCTTCATCCCTATATGATGGTCAAGGACCACCGCACAGGCATCGAGAACGGGAACGCCCAGGGGGTGATCGAGGGCGACCTGGACCCTTTCATCCTGGGCTATCTCAAACAGTTCGGCGGGATTTGATAGCCTGAGTCTTGTCAGCTTGAACCATTTTGGGATATATGCGATAATATTATATAATTAAACAGACGAGCGGAACGGGAAGAATAATGGAAGAAAAGCATCAACTGGTACAGGTCAGGCTGGAAAAGCTCGAAAAGCTGAAAGAAATGGGTGTCAATCCTTATCCGTACTCGTTTAAAGTTACAGACCACAACAAAGACTTGGTACGCAGTTTCGAAGAGCAAGAGAACAGAAAAAAAGCAGATCTTTTCGGGGAGCCAGAGAATCCGGAAGACGGCCGGCGGTTCGGCATTGCCGGCAGGATCATGTCGTTCCGGAGCATGGGCAAGGCTTCTTTCGCGCATATCAATGACGGAAGCGGGCAGATTCAGATATACCTGCGTAAGGATCAGTTGGGCGAGGAGGCTTACAACGTGGTCAAGCTCCTCGACCTGGGCGATATAATAGGGGTGAAAGGCTATCTGTTCCGGACCAGGACCGGCGAGATCACCCTTGGCGTGGAATCTTTCGAACTGCTCGCCAAGAGTGTACGTCCTCTGCCGGTGGTGAAAGAAAAGGTGGTCGATAATGAGAAAATGGTCTATGACAAGGTGGAGGACAAGGAATTCCGCTACCGCCAGCGCTATGTGGACCTGGTGGTCAACCCGGAAGTCAGAGAGATTTTCCTGGCCAGGGCGCGGCTGATCAACCGGATCAGGGCGTTTCTGGATGAGCTGGATTTTCTCGAGGTCGAAACTCCTGTCTTGCAGCCCATTTACGGCGGGGCCGCTGCCCGGCCTTTTACAACCTACCACAATGCGCTTGAGCGCAAACTGTATCTTCGGATATCGAACGAACTTTACCTCAAGCGCCTCGTGGTGGGAGGCTTCAACCGGGTGTATGAGTTTTCCAAGGATTTCCGCAACGAGGGGATCGACCGCAGCCACAATCCGGAATTCACGATGCTGGAATTCTACCAGGCTTATGCAGATTACTACGAGATGATGGACCTGGTGGAGAAACTGGTTTACGATGCAATTACCGGCAGCCTGGGACAGGAGCACAGCCAATTGGAATGGCGTGGCAAGAAAATTGATTTGAAACTACCCTGGCCGCGCCGCAGCATGCTCGATCTGCTGAGCGAGGCGGCGGGTGATGAAATCGCCCTGCCGCTTGACAGGGAACAGCTCGCCGGACTCTGCCGTAAATACGAAATAGAGGTGACTCCTGCAATGGGTGCCGGCAAGCTGCTTGATGAACTGTTCGGGGAACTGCTCGAGCCGAATTTACACGACCCGACATTTGTCACTGATTACCCGATCGAGACCAGCCCGCTGGCCAAGCGCCACCGGGACAACCCGGAGCTGGTCGAACGCTTCGAGCTGCTTATCGGCGGGATGGAGATAGCCAACGCATTCAGCGAGCTCAACGACCCGCTCGACCAGCGGCAGCGTTTCCAAGCCCAGATGAAACTTCGGGACGCAGGCGACGAGGAGGCCCAGGTGATGGATGAGGATTATCTCCGGGCAATGGAGTACGGCCTGCCCCCAACCGGCGGGGTCGGGATCGGGATCGACAGACTGGCCATGCTGGTGACTGGCTCGGATACGATCAAGGACGTGATACTTTTTCCCCAATTAAGACCGGAATAACCCATATGAGGGTCGAGTTCTTTATCGGCTGGCGGTATCTGTTATCACGCAGGAACTCGAAATTCATCTCGCTGTTCACCCTGATCGCCATCAGCGGGGTGTGTCTCGGGGTGATGACCCTGATCGTTATCCTGGCAGTGCTGAACGGTTTTCACGATGACCTGAAAGAAAAAATACTGGGAAGCATGCCCCATGTAAAAATAATGCCGTACAACGGCGAGACGATCATGGGGTACGATTCCCTGGTAGCAAAAGTAGAGGCGATGCCGGGTGTGGCCTCTGCCGCACCACTGATCGAATCCGAGGGTATGGTGGTCTCCCTGACCCAGGGCAACTGCGCAGCCCAGCTTCGCGGGGTCGACCCACAGCGGGAACAGAAAATAACCCGGATAAAAGACTATATCTACAGCGGTGCTTTTTCTTTCGAAACAACCCAGAGCGAGGAGCAGGTCCGTTATCCGGGGGTAGTGATCGGAAGCTATATGGCGCAGATCTTACGTGTCGGGGTAGGGGATATAATCACTGTCTGGACGCCCAGGGGAGTGAAAATCACCCCTTTCGGGCTTTCTGCTCCCTGGCGCAAGTTCCGGGTGGGCGGGATTTTCGAAACCGGCCTTTTCGAGGTGGATGCCGGGCTGGTTTATATGTCTCTTGAAGAGGCCCAGTCTTTTTTCGGCATGAAAAATGCCGTAAGTCATCTTGAGATTCGCCTGACAGATATCGAGCAGGCCAGCCGGATGCGGGCAAAAATCGTTGAGGAACTAGGCGGCTATCCATTTACCGGAACTGACTGGATAGTCAACAATAAGAATCTTTTCGAGGCGCTGAAGCTCGAAAAGGCAGTGATGTTTGTCATTCTGACACTGATCGTGCTTGTAGCCGCTTCAAACATTGTCGGCAACCTGACAATGTTGGTGATGGATAAGAATAAAGAGATCGGGATCATGCGCTCGATGGGGCTGACCAGCCGGGCGGTGGGCCTGGTATTCGTTTTCAACGGTTTGATAATCGGCGCGCTGGGTACGTTTCTGGGAGCCGTTTTCGGGTACGCGGTCTCCACTCTGCTGGATAAATACCAGCTTATTTCGATTCCCGGAGACGTTTATTTTATTTCAAGCTTCCCGGTGAACATGAAGGTGGAAGATTTTGTTCTGGTGATCACAGCCAGCATGCTGATCTCTCTTGCGGCAACCATATACCCGGCGTTTCGGGCGGCATCGCTGCCCCCGGTGGAAGCGATTCGCTATGAATAACGGTTACCTGGCGGCGAAAGAGATACATAAAGAGTTTCCCAGCGGAGATACCAAGCTGCATGTGCTTCGCGGCATAGACCTGAAAGTCGAGCTGGGAGAGTCGGTCTCGATAGTCGGCCAAAGCGGCGCAGGCAAAAGTACTCTGCTGCATATCCTGGGAGCGCTTGAGAAACCAACCTCAGGAGGGGTGGAGCTTGACGGCCGCTCGATTTTCAACATCGATGACAGGAATAGAAGTTACTTCCGCAACCGTAAGCTGGGATTCATCTTCCAGTTTCATTACCTGCTTGCCGAGTTCTCTGCCCTGGAAAATGTCAGCATGCCGCTGAGGATCAGAAACATGCTGCCCGAGGAGGCGAGCGAGGTGGCATCTGCCATTCTGGCGGAAGTCGGTTTGGCAGACAGGGTGCACCACAGACCGGCCCAGCTTTCCGGCGGCGAGCAGCAAAGGGTGGCCGTGGCAAGGGCCCTGGTGCACGGACCGGATTTCATTCTGGCCGATGAACCTACAGGCAACCTGGACAGCGGAAACGAAAGAATGGTGATTGATCTGCTGTTCGAAGGTCTGAAAAAGCGCAGGATGGGATTTATCCTTGTAACCCATGATGAATCTCTGGCTGCCTTGACAGCCAGATCCTATTTGCTTGAAGAGGGCAGGTTGAGGTTTTTACGTTGAATATGCAGTTCTGTGAAGAGGGTTGTTTAACCGGTGGCGTTCGGTGAAAGGATGGCCTGTTATGAAATGTGAAAATTGCAAAAAAAATGATGCCACCATACACTTTACACAGGTGAAAGATGGCAAGGTTGTCAGTTATAACCTTTGCCAGGAATGCGCCGAGAAATTCGGGATGAAAGCGGCCAAGTTTGACAGTAAGCAGCAGCCGGCTTTTACTCCGGATGCTAAAAGCGAGGTGCTCAGCGAGCTGTTGCAAAGCAAAGGACCCGATGACAACGATAAATGTCCGGCCTGCCATAGCACGCTCGACGATATAAAAGCTAACGGCCGCCTGGGTTGCGGGCAATGCTATTTCACCTTTGAAAACCAGATTGACGTTCTGTTGCGAAGAATTCAGGCAAGCTCGTTCCATGTAGGCAGGCGCACGAGCAAACTGGATGATCGGGTTTACAACGACCAGGTCACGATCCGTAAATTGAAGAAAAAACTCAGTGACGCAGTCAAAAAGGAAGACTACGAAAAAGCGGCTCGTCTGCGCGATGAAATCATCTCTATCGAAAAGCGTCTCGAAGTGTCGAAGTGATTTCCCAATGGTATTTTCCCTGGGGTAAAAAATCCGGATCGAGGGAAAATTTAATGGCTTTGCCGATCAAAGATAATGTGCCGGGATGGCTCGAAGGCAGCGGGGAACATGCCGATGTGATCCTGAGTTCCAGAATCCGTCTGGCCCGTAACCTTAAAGGCTATCCTTTTTCCTCTAAAATCCGCTCCGAGGACGAGCAGCAGATTCGGGAGGAGGTATTGAAAGTACTGGAGAGGGAAAAGATTCTCCCCTCGATGACCCAGATCGACCTCAAGAGGCTGACTCCGTATGAATGCAATTACCTTCTGGAGGAGCATCTTATCTCCAAAGACCTTCTCTCCCGGCGAAAGGCTGCCGCAGTGGTGATTGACCGATCCGGGCAGATATCGATGATGATTAACGAAGAGGACCATCTCCGGATCCAGAGTATCTTCTCCGGTTTCAACCTGGAAAGTTGCTGGAGAGAAACCGAAAAACTCGAAAATATAATCGGCGGTAATCTGGAGTATGAGTTTCATCCAAAGTTCGGTTACCTGACCGCCTGCCCGACCAACACGGGTACCGGGTTAAGGGCCTCGGTCCTGATACATCTGCCGGGATTGGTACTGACAAAGGAAATCCAGAAAGTCCTGCGCGGGATTTCCCAGATCGGCCTCACTTTCCGGGGTATCTACGGCGAGGGGAGCGAGGTGCTGGGAAACTTTTTTCAGATTTCCAATCAGATTACAATCGGCAAAAGCGAAAATGAGCTTATTGAACACCTCGCTCGGATAACTGACCAGTTGATCGAACACGAAAAAAACGCCCGGGCGATCCTGTTCAAGGACGCCGGGCATTACATACAGGATAAGGTTTGGCGAGCCTATGGAATCCTGGAGCACGCCAGAACAATCACCAGCGAGGAGGTTATGAATCTGTTGAGTGCGGTGAGACTCGGGGCGAGTATGAAACTTATAAAAAGACTTAGTGTATCAAATATAAATCGGATGCTTATCTATTCGCAGGATGCACATTTGGAGGTGGCCGCAGGAAAGAGTCTGAATTCTACTGAGAAAGATATCAACAGGGCAATGGTTATTCGTTCGTTTTTCGAAAATAACTGATTAAAACATAGAGGTTTAAAATGAACAACAAATTCACCGAAAGAGTGAGAAAGGTGCTTTCCCTGGCTCGCGATGAGGCTGGACGGCTACATCATGATTATATCGGAAGCGAGCATATCCTGCTCGGCCTGATCAGGGAGGGCGAGGGAGTTGCAGCAGCGGTGCTCAACCAGATCGGACTCGACCTGGAGACCATCCGGATAAAGGTCGAGGAAATGGTCAAGCCGGGCGGGAGTACGCTAACTATCGGGGATGTTCCCTATACCTCGGTGGCCAAAAGAGTGCTTGAGTACGCAATAGAAGAGGCACGCGCAATGAAACACAGCTATGTTGGCACCGAGCACTTGCTTCTCGGGCTTTTGCGCGAGGACAGTGGAATGGCCGCCAAGGTTCTCAGCTCATTAGGTGTGAATGCCGAGGTAGTGCGCCAGGAAACGCTGAAACTTCTCGGCGGAGAGAGTTTCGAATCCAGCGAGAGCGGTTCCGAACCCGGTGGCGCCTCCCCCGGCGAAACCGAGTCCAAAGTCGGCAAGAAAACCAAGACCCCTGCGCTGGATCATTTCTGCCGCGACCTGACCGAACTGGCGCGCGAGGATAAGCTTGACCCGACAATCGGCAGAGAGAACGAGATCGAGCGTGTGATCGAGATTCTCTCCCGGCGCAAGAAAAACAACCCGGTTCTGATCGGGGAGCCCGGAGTAGGGAAAACAGCAATTGTCGAGGGGCTCGCCCAGCGAATCGTTCAGGACAATGTGCCGCCAAGCCTGCGGGACTATCGGGTTCTTGCCCTGGACATGGCGGCGATAATCGCCGGCACCAAGTATCGCGGGCAGTTCGAGGAACGGCTCAAGGGCGTGATCAATGAGATTCAGAAAAACAAGAATGTGGTCCTGTTTATCGATGAACTCCACACCCTGATCGGCGCAGGAGCCGCCGAGGGCGCAATAGATGCTTCCAACATGCTCAAACCAGCACTCGCCAGGGGTGAGCTTCAGTGTGTCGGTGCCACCACCCTTAACGAATACCGCAAGTATATCGAGAAGGACGGCGCTTTCGAGCGGCGCTTTCAGACCGTGATGGTCGATCCTCCGACAATCGAGGAGACGATTAAGATCATGGAGGGCCTGCGTGAAAGCTACGAAAAACACCATAAGATCACAATTGGGTCGAAAGCAATGGAGGCCGCGGTTAAGCTCAGTGAGCGTTACATTACTGACCGTTTTCTCCCTGATAAGGCAATCGACGTGGTGGATGAGGCCGCGGCGCGCAAAAGCCTGGCCTCACAGGCTCCACCGAAAGAGGTGATAAAGCTCGAGGAGGAACTCAAAAAAGTAATCCGCAAGAAAGAGAAGGCGATAAACGATCAGGAATACGAATCCGCGGCCAAGCTGCGGGATAGTGAGCACGAGTTACGCAACAAAATCGAAAAGGTGACGGACAAGAAAGACGGGAAAGGCCAGTATTCGGTGGTCCTGGAGGAGGAGGACGTGGCCTATATCGTATCGCGCTGGACCGGGATTCCTGTGGTGCGGCTGAGCGAGAACGAAACCGCACGCCTGCTCAAGATGGAAGAAGTACTGCGCAAGCGGATTGTGGGCCAGGACGAGGCTGTGGGGGTAATAAGCCGGGCTATCCGAAGAGCGCGTGCCGGTCTTAAAGACCCCAAGCGGCCAATCGGATCGTTCATTTTCTGCGGGCCCACCGGTGTGGGGAAAACCGAACTCGCACGGGTGCTGGCCGAGTTTCTGTTCGCTGATAGGAATGCGCTGATCCAGGTCGATATGTCAGAGTACATGGAGAAGTTCTCCGTTTCCCGTCTTCTCGGAGCACCTCCGGGATATGTAGGATACGAGGACAGCGGTTCGCTCACCAAGGAGGTCCGCCAGAAACCCTATTCGGTGGTTCTGTTCGATGAAATCGAGAAGGCACACCCGGAAATTTTCAACATCCTGCTGCAGATTCTTGATGATGGCACCCTGACTGATAACTATGGGCGTAAGATTAATTTCAAGAACACTGTGGTTATCATGACAAGCAATATCGGAGCGCGGGAAATCAAGGGCGGTTCGATGGGTTTCCACAAAAGGGATGATCTGGAATCCGATTACGAGCGCCTTGCCGGAAAGATCAAAGGCGAAGTGAACAAGGTGTTCAATCCCGAATTTATCAACCGTGTGGATGAAACGATCGTTTTCCATCCGCTTTCGCTGAATGACATCATAGAGATCGTGGACATTTTTGTTGCCGAACTTCAGCCGCGGCTTGAGGAAAAGAACTATTCGATCGAACTCGACAAGTCGGCCAAGAAGTTTCTGGCCGAGAAAGGATACAGCCAGGAGTACGGGGCTCGCCCGCTGAAACGTGCAGTACAGCGGTATCTCGAAGATTCTCTTTCGGAGAAATTCCTCAATAACGAGTTCAAGCCCGGAGAAAAGATTCAGGTCTCTGCCAAAGGTGACGGGCTTGAATTCAAAGTAGCCGAAAAGAAGCCAGCGAAAGAGAAAGCCAAAGCTTCCAAGAACTGAATTGTCGAAATTTCATCTGCTTCCGGTTGCGGAAAGTAGCAGTAATTACCTGGAATGAATTCTGGCCCTGATGTTCGGTTTCTTAATAGTGAAGAGCATCGGGGCCGTCTGGTAAAATAGGCCGCTCAAAGGAGTTAAAAGAAGATTGCCAGTTATTCCCGGCAGATTATCGTTCAGAAAGCCCTTGAGATTGTTTCTTATCACTTTCTCTCTCTTTTTCACACTTCAAGGGCCTGGCTCACCATCTCGGCTGGCCGCGCAGCAAGATGGGCAGAAAGTAGTTGACGTTGTGGTCGAGGGTAACACCCGGGTTGCCACCAGGAGGGTCCTCTCGGCCGCCCAGATCAATGTCGGAGATGACTATTCGATCTTTCTGATTCAGAGAGCAATCAAAAATCTCTGGGAAACCGGCCTCTATTCGGATATCGATATCCTTGCCGAAGAGGTTCCCGGAGGCTTGAAAATCATTATTCGGATCGAAGAAAGCCCCATTATCTCCAAGCTGACCATCCAGGGCAATAAGAAACTCAAGGAACAAGAGATCAAAGAGAAAATCATCCTTCGTGTCGGCGGCCTGTTTTCCCCCTCCAGAGTACAGGAATCGATTAACAAGATAGTCGAGCTCTACCGCAAAGAGGGTTTTTATAACACGCAGATCACACCCATTGTGAAGGATGCCGGGATACCCGGACGCACAGAGATTACTCTGCAGATCGACGAGGGCAACAAGATCCGGATCAGAAAGGTCGAGTTCGAAGGAAATGAGTTTTTCGACGACGGGAAACTTTGCGGTGTGCTGTCCACGAAAAAGAAAAGCTATCTCAAGTTCTGGCGCCGGGGCGGTTATGACGAGGAAAAATTCCAGAAGGATCTCACCGAGAAACTCCCAGAATTTTACTACAAAAACGGGTTCGTGAATTTTCAGGTCCTCAATCATAATATCGAGTTCAAGGAGAACAGCCGTGACGTGAAAATCCGAATCGCAGTGGATGAGGGCAGCAGGTTCTATGTAGGCAATATCTCGGTCACCGGAAACTCTCACTTCCCGGACGATGTGGTGCTCGGAGTGTTCACTCTGGAGGAAAATACGGTTTTCAACCAGGAAAAGCTCGAAGAGAGCATGCAGAAAATAAATGAGCTTTACGGGGATGAAGGCTATATCTACGCTCAGCCCCAGCCGATGCAGGAGTTCGAGGACAGCCTGATCAATATCAACCTCCTCATCCAGGAGGGCGAGCCCGCAACCGTGCGGAAAATCATCATCCAGGGCAACGAAAAAACTTTCGAGGATGTCATTCGCCGCAGGATCAACCTTTACCCCGGCGACCTCTACCGCCAGCCGCTGGTCAAGATGAGCTACCAGAGCCTGGTCAACTCGGGATTTTTCGAGCAGGATATCGGTATCGAGCCTCGACCTGTGGCAGAGGGAAGTGAGGTGGACTTGATATTCAAGGTCAAGGAAAAGCAAACAGGAAGCGCAAATTTCGGCGCGGGTTTCGGCGGCGGCTACGGCATGACCGGGTTTCTCGATCTCATCCAGTCCAACCTTTTCGGCAGGGGCAAATCCGTTCAGTTGCGCCTTGAGTTCGGCACCCGGATGAACAATATCGATTTAAGTTACAGTGATCCCTACTTCATTGGAACTCCGGTATCAATGAGTATCGGGATATTCAACATGCGCCGCCGCCTGCGTAATGATCCTTTCGAGGACCGTTACAAGGGCTTTTACACCCGCTTCGGTTTTCCTGTACCCCGGATCGCTTATACCAGGTTTTATGTGGGCTATTCGCTTCAGTCGATCGATATCAGGGGCGACAGCTCGCTTGTTCGACTCTACACTGGAGCCAATATCAAAGACTATCCGCAGACCTCGAGCAAAATTACCTTTACAATTTCCCGCGATACCCGGTTCAACCTTCAGCATCCACAGAGCGGTACGATAAATTCGCTCACTGCGGAATACAGTGGCGGGCCTTTCGGTGGAAATATCGGGTTTCAGAAATACGAGTTCGAATCCAGCTGGTACAATCCCACCGTGCTGCCCAATCTGGTGCTGGGGCTGAAAGCCAGGGGAGGCATGGTGAGCAGTTTCGGCGGCTCCAGGAGCCCGCTGCTCGACTGGCGCGAGATGTACATCCTTGGCGGCACCGGCTACGGCAGGGATACTGATATTCATCTGCGAGGCTACGATGACCGTACCATAGGTGTTGACGGCGTATACTACAAACGGGGTAAAACGTTTTTTATAGTCACTGCGGAGGAGGAAATAAAGTTTACAGATCAGGTGTATGGAGTCCTTTTCGCCGAGGCCGGAAATGTCTGGGATGACCTGAGAGATGTGAACCTCAGCAAACTTCACCGCAGCGTGGGCTTCGGAGTGAGGCTCGAAACCCCGATGGGGCCGCTGGGCCTGGAAATTGGCTATGGTTTCGACCAGACCGACCACATGGGACGGAAGACCAAAGGCAAGTGGGTGCCACATTTCCGCTTTGGCAGGTTTTATTGATCAAAAAGATTGAATATTTAAACTCGTTTGAACAAATTATAGCTGATTTGGATCAGGCTGATACAAAACACGATAGCAAACTTCAATTGAAGGAGGTACCACTTTGAGGATCTTGATTATTCTAATGTCGGCTGCACTTGGTTTTGCATCGACTCTGGCAGCGCAGCAGGTCAAAATCGGGTTTGTGCAGGTTGAACGCGTGATGCAGGATTTCCCTGAGTGGGAGGATGCGCTTAAAACTTTCGAGAAAGAGCTGGAAAGCTGGCAGATGCAGTTGAGCGAATACGAGTCGGAAATTCAATCCATGATGCAGGAATTTGAGCAGAGGGCGATGCTCTACAGCCCGGAAAGGAAACAGGAGGAACAGGAAAAAATCCTGGAAAAACGCCAGGAGGCTGTCAAGTTTTACCAGGATGTTTTTGCACAGGGTGGAAAGGCCGAACAGCGCAGGCTGGAACTTCTTAACCCAGCCTATGATAAGATAAACCGGGCGATCGAGATTCTGGGTGAGCGCGAGGGTTATTCGATGGTTTTCAACGCTCAGGGCCTGCTCTTTGCCAAACAGGAGTTCGATCTGACCGAGGAAGTGCTGAAAATCCTCAAGGCCGGGGTGGAGGTATCCCCGTCCGGTTCCAGAAGCTCTGGCGGACCAAGAAGGTAATTTACTGTAAAAAATACTTTCCTTATGAATAAAAGTTTAGTATTTTTAACATTTATATTATTAATTTCAGTTTCCGCCCGGGCGCAGGAGTTGAAATTAGGCTTTGTCGACGATAGGACGATTCTAGAGAAACTCCCGGCTCGGGCAGAGGTTCAGAAAATCCTTGACCAGGAGACTGCTCTCTGGGAACAGCGTTTTACTGACCGCCGGCAATTGCTGAGAGTTTGCCTGGACTCGGTAAAGGCTTTGCAAACAGATCTCGAAAAAGCAAGAGAGGGCCAAACCAGGGCTGCTGAAACAGAAACGCAGTCAAGCAGCTCGGCTTCCACAGCGAATCCCTCAGCGCAAACAGACAGTTCCGGTTCTCCAGCTAAGGCCGACGACAGTAAGACTGCTGCTGATCAGGCTGCCGAGGCTCCTCCGGATACTCTGGAACTGCTCGCAAAGCTTGACAGGCTCGAGCGAAAACTGGAGAACTCGAAAAAGGAAATCGTAGCCTTATATCACAGGATATACGGCAAAAACGGAATCCTGAACCGGCGAAACGCTGAACTGAGCCAATCGATACTTGAAAAAATCAGCCGGTCGGTTTCCGATGTGAGCCAAACGGCTGGGGTTTCTTTTGTTTTCGATTCTTCAGTGCTGCTTTACATTGATCAGGATTACAATTATACCGAACAAGTAATGGAAGCGCTCAATATCGAGCAACCCGGAACGCGATAACTTCCAGGGGTAAAAAGTTGCCGAAATTCACATTAGGAGAAATTGCCAAAAAAATTAATGGCCGGGTTAAGGGAGACTCGAACGTTATTATCACCGGTGTCGCCGGTTTGGAAGAGGCGAAGGATGGCGATATATCTTTCGTGGCAAACCGCAGATACCTTAACCGGATTGCCTCAACCAAAGCCACCGCGGTGATTGTCGGCGAGGACAACGGAGTTATTCCGGATGACAAGAACTACCTTGTTGTGGAGAATCCCTACCTGAGCTTTCTAATGACAGTGGAACTGTTCTATCCCCAGAACAATAATTTTACCCCGGGTATCCATCCCACAGCGGTTATCGATCCTACCGCTGAAATCGGGGAAAGGGTTTATATCGGTGCTCTTGTGGTGGTGGATACCGGCAGCAAGATAGGCAACGACGTGATTCTTCAGGCAAGGTCATATGTGGGTGAGCGCGTTGTAATTGGCGATAACACCCGCGTGATGCCCGGAGTGATTGTCCTCGATGATGTTGTTATCGGCAAGAGATGTCTGTTTCAAAGCGGGTGCGTGCTGGGTAGCGATGGTTTCGGGTTTGTCTGCGACAACAAGGGCATACAGCAGAAAATCCCTCAGGTGAGCGGCCTGATTATCGGCGACGATGTTGAGATCGGAGCAAATTGCACGATAGACCGCGGTACTCTTTCACCGACATGCATCGGTAACGGCGTGAAATGCGACAACCTGGTTCATCTGGCGCACAATGTGGAAATAGGCGATAATTCTCTCGTTATCGCCCAGGTTGGAATCTCGGGTTCGACCAAGATCGGCAAATCGGTGGTCCTGGCCGGACAAGCCGGAATAGGCGGTCACCTGCGGATCGGTGACAGAGTTAAAGTCGGGGCCCAGGCCGGTGTAACCAAGTCAGTACCGGAAGGAATGGAAATTTCCGGTTATCCCGCTCGTCCGCACGGTGAGGCACTGAGATCACAGGCCTTGCTCTCCCGATTGCCTAAAGTTATCCAGCAGATCAAAGACCTGCTGAACAGAGTAAATAAACTTGAAGAAAAAAATAGCCGGACCAGCCGTTCGTGGTAGTCAGGGACGAGAGCGGTGATCGGGTATGTTCGGTTTCTGAATTTGAACTTACTTTGTACAGCTTTTTTAACCGCCGCTGATTGTTATGAGGAAAGTTTGATATTATTTGTCAGATCATGGGAGCGCGGCGAAAAGGCTCGGAGAATCTTATGAAGCAAAGAACCATTACCCGGCCCGTGTCGTGTTCGGGGATCGGCCTTCACACCGGGGAAACTTCAAAAATAACGTTTAAACCGGCTCCAGAGAATACCGGCGTTATCTTCGAGCGAGTCGATATCGAGTCGCGCCCCCGTATTCCGGCAATCGTGGACTATGTGGATAGTGTCATACGGGGAACGACTATTGGCAAGGATGGAGTCAGGATTCATACCGTGGAGCACCTTCTGGCAGCGCTTGCCGGAACAGGGATCGATAATGTAATCATTGAAATGGAAGGTGATGAGATACCGGCCTGCGACGGGAGTTCGAATTTCTTTGTCAAGGCGATCGAGGAAGCCGGTATCAAGGAACAAAACGCTGAAAGAGAAGAGGCTGTCCTGACCGAACCCCTTTCCTACGAGGAGAATGGGGTTCATTTCCTGGTTCTTCCCAACGACAATCTGAAGATCAGTTTCCACATCGAGTATCAGAACCCACTGGTCGGCTGTCAGTTCGAGTCTATTGACATCAACGCGGAAAATTTCCGCAAGCTGATCGCTGAGGCGCGGACATTCGCCTTTCTAGACGAGGTGGAGGACTTGAAAAAGTCCGGGTTGATAAAAGGCGGCAGCCTTGAGAACGCTGTTGTTTTCGGTGAAGGCAAGATCCTCAATTCCGGTCCCCTGCGTTCGAACAAGGAACCGGTGCGCCACAAGATACTTGACTTGCTAGGCGACATACAGCTGCTTGGCATGCCGATGAGAGCGCACATCATTTCGTTCAAAAGCGGCCACCCGTCGAATATCAACCTGGTGCGCAAGATACGCAAGCACCTGGAGAACCGGGGAGGCCTTGTCGGGCCGGGAATCCCCACCAGGCGAAGGGAGGCGATCCCGGTAGTTACACCGCGGCAAATGGTGATGGGTGTAAATCAGATAATGGACAAGATGCCTCACCGTTACCCATTCCTTATGGTTGACCGGATCATCGAGTTCGAGGCGGAAAAAAGAGTGGTGGGGATCAAGAACGTTTCCATAAACGAACACTTCTTCCAGGGTCATTTCCCCGGCCACCCGATAATGCCAGGGGTGCTGATCGTTGAGGCAATGGGCCAAACCGGGGGCCTGCTGTTGATGAACAGCGTACCTGAGACCGAAAACAAAGTGGTGTATTTCATGAGCCTGAACAAAATAAAGTTCCGCAAGCCGGTTTTTCCTGGAGACCAGCTCCGGATGGTACTGGAAATGATCAAGTTCAGGCACAATATCTGTAAAATAAAAGGCCGCAGTTATGTCGGTGAAAATCTTGTGGCTGAAGCCGAAATGACTGCGATGATTGTAGACAGAGACCGCCTGCCGAAACAAGGCGTTTAAAGCAGCCGGGAATCTTACCTTTTGAAAACATTAAGTATATGAAAATCCGGGATCTGTTTGTTTAGCGTATGGATTGAAAAGCACTGTCTGCCTCCCGGATAAAGAGGTTGTTCAAATTGGCAATCCACCCTAGTGCGATTATCGATAGATCCGCGGAAATCGATGAGGATGTAGAAATTGGCCCCTATACCGTAATTGGTCCCAAAGTTAAAATCCGCTCTGGTAGCCAAATCGCTCCCCACGTTTATATCCATAAAAACACCACAATCGGTTACGACTGTAAAATCTGGAAAGGCGCCTCTTTGGGCACGGACAGCCAGGATCTCAAGTATACCGGCCGGGCCACATACCTGGAGATCGGCGACAGGACGATGATCCGCGAGTTTGCCACGCTCAACCGCGCCACAACTGAGGGCGGCACAACCAAAGTGGGTGATGATTGCTTCCTGATGGCTTACACCCATGTGGCCCATGACTGCGTGGTGGGCAACAACGTGATCCTTTCCAATGTAGTAAATATGGCAGGGCATGTCACTATCGAGGACCACGCCACGATCAGCGGGATTACCGCCATCCACCAGTTCGTTCAGGTAGGGAGGTACAGCTTTATCGGCGGGGGAAGCCGGGTACCCAAGGATGTGCCGCCTTTCGTGATGGCGGTGGGCAACCCGATCATGCTTAACGGCCTTAACACCGTGGGCCTTCAGCGAAAGGGTTTTTCCGAGGAAGTCCGCCAGGAGCTCAAAAGGGCCTACAAAATTTTCTTCCGCAGCCAGTACAACATTTCACAGGCCCTGGAGCACGCCCGCGCCGAGCTCAAGCAACTGCCGGAAATCAAACATTTCTGCGATTTTATCGCGCGCAGCGAACGCGGTGTAATCATTTGAGCAGGCTTTTATTGCCCATGGTACGACTGTATATTCTTTTCGCCTCCATATACCTTCTTCAAGGTGTCACCGAAGTCTCTTTCCTCAATGTTTACCTGAGAAATATTCTCTCTTTCCAGCCGATCCAGATAGGCCAGATTCTTTTCCTGGGCGGCCTCTGGTTTGTTTTCCTCAAACCCCTGATCGGTTTTATCGCCGATTTCTGGACCAGGTTCAACAGGCGCTGGGTCATGATATTCGGCCTCGTTTGTTCAACCGCGGGCTGGCTGGTGATCGCTGATGCCGAGACAGCGGCAATGATGACACTAGGCGTGAGCCTCAAGGTAATTGCCATCGCCTGTCTGGACGTGCTGATCGACGGAATGATAGTAATCGCCAGCAACGCCAAAAACAGAAGTTTTATTCAGAGCCTGGTTTACGGCTGCCGTTTCGGCGGGGCGATGATTTGCTACCCCTTGGCTGGAAACTGGATTGGCGCCGGCGATAACGCTGTGGCTTATATTCAGATTTACTACCTGTTTTCAGTAATTTCCCTGCTGGTTCTGATCCCTGTGATGATTTATCATGAACAGAACGGGCGGGGAGATTTATCAGAACGGGAGAAAGAGGAGTCAGCAGGGCAGGGAGAAGAAAAGCTCACGATGAAAGAAAAGTTCGGCCAGCTTGCCCATCCCGGTTTCGGTTTCCTCCTGTTGCTGCTTTTTCTTTATACCCTCGGAGCGGACACCGCGACCTATTTCGAGCCGATCATAGCGGATCGTTTCGGAGTGGATTTCCTGGGCGGAATATATTTCTGGTCATACGCCGGGATTGTAGCCGGGATACTTACTTTCCCGCTTCTCAGGCTCAAACTCTCGGTTAAAACCCTGTTAGTTATCTCGCTCTTTGGCTGGTGCCTGGCGGAGATCTCATGCCTGGGGATGGCCCGCTGGAACGGCGCACTGATTTATTTCTGGGCCGGGTTTTTCAATGCTTATAGCGGTATCGCTCTGCTCACTGTGGCTGTAGCCATGTGCAAAATAAAAGGAATAGAAACATTCGCATTCGCTTTCGCTATCTCGATCAAGAACCTGATGTACAATTCCAGCTTTTTGATCGGCGCGTATGTGATGGAAACGATGGGGATAACCAATCTGTTTATCATTTCCAGCCTGTGCGGCCTGCTGCCTTTTCTCGTTCTCCACAAGATAGACTTTAGGGATGTGTAATCCTAATCTTTCTTCTCCTTTTTCTCCTCAGCGCCTGTTTTTACATGGTCCCGCCCCAGGTAGAAATTGATCCAGGATGAGGTGTCTTGAAGCGAAGCATCGAAGTAGATCGGCTCTGAAGTTTTTAGCTTTTCCAGTTCCCCGTCCTTGTCCAGCCTGTTTATCACTTTCATCCAGAGGCATTCCCGGTCCTGCAGTTCGCAGATCCCGTCGAAAGAGCCGCCGCATGGGCCGTTGCGCATGCCCTTGGGACAGTCGGCCTCAGGGCAGAGAAAGGCCAGCTCGGCCAGAGAGCAGTCTCCGCAGCCCTGGCAGTTGTTGGTCAGCCATTTGATAGCATGCTCCAGTTTTTCGAATACATGGCTTGCAGCCGGAGATTTGTCCAAGCGGCTGCATACCCCTTTGGCCAGCTTGAAACCGGCTGTATCAGGTGTGAAAAACCGGGCGTGGATTAATTTCATTATCCCGTAATTGATTCTCGACCCCATCTGGCGGTCTCCGGTGCCGGATTCGGCAGGCTCGTCAGTATTCAGCCCTGTCTCGGGATCGGGTCTGAAATAAAAGAACTCACCGGTTTGCGGATAGTGGATCTCTTTTACGAACGAACGCCAGTCACCGGCTATTTGCTCGGAGGTGTCGATTATTTTTCGCTTGTCCTCGAAACTCAGATTGAAACCGCCGAGATGTACGCCCCGGAAGCCGAGCCCGCGAAGTACAGCCACCTGTTTGGCGGCGAACTCGAGGAATGCGGCCTTGCCCTTGTCGTCGGCTTTCCCATGCTTTTTGACAAACTCCAGAAGCTCGTCGGTGACCACACAGCCGGGCAATCCGTTCTGGTTCATGATCCGGGAAACGAAGCAGTGCAGCACATAGACATTGCCCAGCACTGGCAAATCAAGGTTGTTTGCCTTCATGTAGCCAAGCAGCTCGTCGAACTTGCGCATGTCGTAGCCGAGCTGGGTAATGATGAATTTTGCTCCGTTTTCTATCTTTTTTTCCAGCTTGATATACTGTCCCAGAAGTTCGCTGCGGTGCCTTTTGAACGGGCTTACACAGGCGCCGATAAAAAAGTTTGTCGCATCCAGGTCCTGGAATTTTCCCGGTTTGGGCAGGGGTACTTTCAGCCCCTTGTTCATCTCGGTAAGCATCCTGACCATGCCGACCGAGTCCAGGTCGAATGAGGGCTTGGCTACGCCCTGGTAGCCGTCCACCGGGTAGTCGCCGGTGAGAGCCAGCACGTTTTCCACTCCCATGCGGTTGAGTTGGAAGGCCCGGCTTTCCAGTCCGTTGCGGTTGTGGTCCTTGCAGCTCAGGTGAACCAGGGGGCTCATCCCCTTTTTGAGAATGTCAAGGCCGAGCATGTCGGGAGCCAGGCGCGGGTTGCCGCCGGGGTTGTCGGTCAGGCTCAACACGTCGATTTTGCCGTATTCCACCGCTGCCTCGGTAAAGGCGATAAGTTCCTCGAAATCCTTACGTATAAAGCCACGGGTGGGGACAAGCTCAACGGAGATGACAAAGTCCTCAGTCTGGGTCAGTTTTTCCTTGAAACGGTTTTCCATCTTTAATCAGCCGGGGAACAGGTTTTAACCTGCACGAAGCAGGCAATTGGCCGAGAATCTGCCAGATCTTTCTGATCGAAAAACGGGTGAATTATATATAAGTTGCGCTTATGGGCAGATTCTCGACAAAGGGTAATCCACCATTGTTGACACTGCAGTTAACGGGCCATATAATAACAAAAATCTCTCTAACTTTCAAAGGAAATCACCCGCTGTGAATGCGCCGAAATATCTTTGCGATTTGCATCTGCATACAACCGCCTCGGACGGTGGATATCGGCCCGGAGAGATTGTCCGGCTGGCGGTCTCTCTCGGTTTAGAAGCCATCGCCATTACCGACCATGACAACACTGCCTCGAATATCGCCGGTGTGAAAGCCGGTGAAAAGTTCGGCCTCAGGGTTATTCCCGGTGTGGAACTGACCACAGTGGAAGGCTATCATATTCTGGGCTATTTCATTCAGCCGGTAGAAAGCGAGCTTTACGAGTATCTTTCAAGCTTGAAGAAACAATCCTGGGCTTTCATGTGCAAGATATTGGAGAGACTCCGTGGCAGGGGCCTGAGAGTTACCGAACAGGAGCTTGCCTGGCGCACCGGGGAGGGCATTGCGAATATATCCCACCTTCTCGATATAATGTACGTTAAGGGGATTCTCCCGGAACCGGATTTCGACAGCCCCGCGGCGGTGAGCTTTTTCGGTGATCCGGATTACCTGGTGAACTTTTTCACCGAATTCGCCCGCAAAGGGCTTTTCATAGATGCCGCAGGCGCGATCAGTCTGATCCTCTCCGCAGGGGGTGTTCCGGTCTGGGCACACCCATTGCAGGGGTGTTCGGATATCGAC
The DNA here is from genome assembly GCA_964548275.1 of uncultured Gemmatimonadales bacterium. Taxonomy (GTDB): domain Bacteria; phylum Gemmatimonadota; class Glassbacteria; order GWA2-58-10; family GWA2-58-10; genus JAUVUV01. The sequence goes on along the minus strand of CAZJQI010000049.1, from coordinate 12,004 downwards.
CGAGAGGAGGTGCAGAGGCTGAAAAGGGAGGGGATTGTAGGGCTTGAGGTAATCACGCCCAAGCATGGCTCCCGCGCACGCAGACTCCTTCATGAGACTTGCCTGGAGTTCGATCTCATACCCACCGGCGGCTCGGACTACCACGGACGCTTTTTCGAATCCATAGAGAAAGGCCGGAAGCCTGGAAGCTTCGGGATAGAACCGCATGTCTTGGAAAGACTGGAGGCGCGCGCCCTGAAGCTCCAGGAAGGATGAATTTCCAATGATTTTGCACTAGGCAAAAGAACATTTTTTCAAATCAGAAGCCCGATTGTCCGTTTCAAAGGAGAGACAAAATGGTCACCGGTTTTGTGTTTTTGACTGTGGAACGCGATAAAATCAATTCCGTTGCGGAAGAAATCACCGAGATTGACGGTATTTCTGAGGTGTATTCAGTCAGCGGCAGGTTCGACCTGATCGCAGTCATCCGGGCCAAGGATAATGAACACCTGGCGGATATCGTCACCGGCCATCTGCTTACAATCGGTGGCATAAAGACCTCGGAAACAATGTTTGCCTTCAAGGTCTACTCCAAGCATGATTTGGAGAGAATGTTTTCCATCGGATATGGCCCGAAAGAGGCCTGAAACCAGGGGAAAGACGTAATGCCGGCCAACCTGACTCCCCAGTACCTGGCTGCCGAACAGGCTTTCAAGGAAGCCAGGACAATAGAGGAAAAGATTCATTGCCTGGAGGAAATGCTTAGAGTAATCCCCAAGCACAAGGGCACAGACCATCTTCAGGGCGACTTGCGAAAAAGGCTTTCCAAGCTCCGTGAGCAGGAGAAAAAGGATACGGCGAAAACCCGCAAAGGGCACTCTTTTAAGATCAGAAAGGAAGGCGCAGGGCAGGTGGTCCTGGCCGGGATGCCGAACACCGGCAAATCCTCGATAGTTAAAGCTCTCACCAATGCCGAACCCGAAATCGCAGCCTATCCATTTACTACCAGGGTACCCCAGGCAGCGATGATGCCGTACAAGGATATCAAGATTCAGTTGATAGACTTGCCGCCCGTCTCTGAGGAACACGAGGAACACTGGGTGATGGACTTGCTTAAAGCCGCCGAGGCAATTCTGCTGGTGGTCGATATCAGCGCCGATCCACTGGCACAGCTCGAATTTACTCTGAAGCATATTGAAAACCGCCGCCTTCTGCCGGGAAGGACCGAGGAAATCCCAGAGAAGGAAAGGGTGCCCGCAGCCCTTTACAGGCCGATGATCGTGGCCTGCAACAAAGTGGATGATGAGGCCTCAGAGGAGAACTACGAGGTCTTCCGGCAGCTTATCGAGGTCGAGTTGCCGGTGTTCCCGGTTTCCGCTGCAACAGGCAGGGAGGCTGAAACACTAAGAGATGAATTATTCGGCGTGCTGAATGTAATCCGGGTTTACTCGAAAACTCCGGGACGCAAGGCGGATCTGGAAGAACCTTATGTTTTGCCAGCAGGAAGCACGGTGAGTGATTTCGCCGAGGCGGTGCACAGGGAGTTGGCCGGGAAATTCAAGTATGCGCGTATCTGGAGCCAGAGCAAGTATGACGGTCAGATGGTTAACCGCGATGAACCGCTTTCGGATGGTGATATCCTGGAATTGCACCTCTAAGGTCGCGGCAGGCCGCGATAAGCGCAACTGGCTGTTAAATTTAACGAAGAGCCTCTTAAATGGAAACACCGATTATCGGTATAGTCGGCGGTGTCGGGCCATACGCCGGGCTGGACCTGAACCGGAAAATATTCGACAGCACTCTCACCAACGGCACAGACCAGGACCATCTTGAGGTTCTGCTGTTCTCTGCTGGAAAACGAGTAACGGACAGGACTGAATACCTGCTGGGAGGCGAGGATAAAAATCCTGCTGATGGCTTGTTCGAGGCCCTTTGCGCGCTTGGCGCAGCCGGGGCCACCCTGGCGGCGATTGCTTGCAACACGGCCCACAGCAACAAGATAATCGGCCCGCTGAGAGAGAGAATCCAGGAGCAAGGCCTGGGGATAAAACTTGTGGATATGATCCAGGAAACCGCCTCTTTTATCCGCGATAGATTCAGATCAGGTGTAAAAGCAGGGCTCCTGGCAACTGAGGGCGCGATTGCCACGGGAGTCTACAACCGGCTGTGTGAGGAATGCCCTGGTCATATAGAACTGGTAACACCATCGACTGAAATAGTGAAGCTCGTACATCAGGCGATCTATGATAAAAGCTATGGAATCAAGGCTTTCTCAAACCCGGTTACTGATCGCGCCCGCGAGGACTGCCGGACAGCGGTCGGGCATCTGGCCCGGAAAGGCGCCAGGCTGGTGATTCTTGGCTGCACCGAACTTCCCCTGGCTCTTCCGCAGCGGTCTCTGCAGGGTGTAGAGCTTGTCGATCCCACGGAAATAACCGCCAGAGCCCTGATAACTCTCGCCGCCCCGGACAGGCTCAAGCCGCTCACTGATCAGTAGAAAGCGAATCCCCCCAGCAGCGCCCTGATTCGCTTTCTTAGCGGGTCTCTACCAGGATTCAATACTGTCCGTTTAAATTTGAGATTTATTTGGTGGACTGGATTTTTCCGGAAAACAAACCAGTTTCAGTCTTATCATTTTTTCAAAGGACTAGAAAGGTGTTGAAATTTCATCGATTTCCTTTTGTAGAAAAACGAAACAATGTCCGGGTTGAATTGAAACTGTTTAAGAAACGATAGCTTGTGTAGGGACACGGCGCGCCGTGTCCCTACGGCGTCCAGGGTTAAAGACATACTTATCGATTTATCAACACGCCTCTAGCATTACCCTTAGTATTTCAGTACTTTCCCCCAGCGGCCGCAGGCCGCACCCGGGGCCGCCTGTTCGAGCCAGGCAAGAGGAGCGTGTGTAGAGCTTGCAATTTCCATGATAGTCAGGGAATAGCCACTACAGGCCGGCATGCCATTGCGCGTTCTTTCGCGCAGGCGAGCAACTATAGAGCGTGGTTTTCCCTGGGCAGACAACGCAGGCTACTAAAAGTCGCCGACTCTGGCGAGTTGCGGCGTGCGAGACGCTTTTTGCCTACTTTTGTGCATGAACAAAAGTAGGAATCAAAAACAGGTGCTGTTATCTTCAGCAGCCGTTTGGGCAAGAATCCCATCGTATCCTGAACAAACACAGGCTTGATTTATAAGAAAGCCAAACATATTATAATTTAGTCCTTTTTGACAGCTAATTGCCAGATGGCTTTCTTGATGGAGGAACTGTTCAGATGGACAAGGCTGCAGCTATCCGTAAGCCTGCCGTGGCCGGCACATTTTATCCTGCCGACTCTAAGCGGCTCAAAGAAGAGATCGAGTCATACCTTGAACGGGTTACGGTAGACAGGTCTGACAAAGATATCGTGGCACTGATTGCGCCTCACGCGGGGTATATGTACTCCGGCCCGGTGGCTGCCTATGCTTACCGCCAGGTGCAGGGCAAGGACTACGACACTGTCGTGGTTATCAGCCCGGCGCACCGGGAATATTTCGACTTCAGCAGCGTTTTCTCCGGCCAGGGCTATGAAACGCCGCTCGGTTTAGTGCCCGTGGACGAGGAGAGTGTTTCCGCGCTTGACAAGCACCCGGAAAGCTCGGTGCGCGCCAGCGGAGAGGGGCATATTTACAGTTCAGAGCATGCCCTCGAGGTACACCTGCCGTTTCTTCAGGTGGTATTGGGCTCGTTCAGGCTCGTGCCAGTGGTGATGGGAAGCCAGAGCCGGGACTGCTGCCTGGCTCTGGGGAAGGCTCTGGCGGAGGTGCTTGCCGGTAGGAATGCACTGATTGTGGCTTCCAGCGACCTGAGCCATTTTCACACTCATGAGAAGGCCCAATCGTTGGATATGGGAGTGGTGGAGAGGATCGACGGTTTCGATCCTGACGGGCTGCTGAGTGATATCGCCAGGCACAAGTCCGAGGCCTGTGGCGCAGGCCCGATGGCTGCGGCTATGTACGCAGCCCGGGACCTGGGGGCGACCGCTGCAGAAAACATCCACTATGCCACCAGCGGCGAAACCTCCGGCGATTTCAGCCAGGTAGTCGGCTATACGGCAGGGATTTTTTGCAAGTAAGTTCTAATGGGTAATCAGTTCGAGGGGTATTAAGATTATGCGCCGCCGGAAGTTTATCGCTCGAGGAATGCTGTTCCTGGCAGCCGGTACGTGCCGGGGCAGGGCAGCGCCCGGGTTGGATAAAGAAAACGGAGTCTCCCGGGTTCTTATAGCCAGGGATGAGGCATATACCAAAGTAGGTACTGTTCCGGATGAGAAAGTAGCCGGGGAGATGATCGCACGCCTGGTGCGTGAGATTACCGGTGCTCCGTCCCTGGCACAGAGCTGGCGCAAACTGCTCGGTGATGTGCGAACAATCGGGCTTAAACCCAACTGCCTGGCGGGCAGGGGGGTTTCCTCTTCTCCAGCCTTTGTAAATGCGCTCTGCCGCCAGATTGTAGACAATCTTCCCGATTTGGAAAAAATATACATCTGGGAGCGCTCGAACAGCGATTTGAAAAAGGGAGGGTTCGAGATTTCAACCAGAGGGAAAGTCTGGTGTCTGGGAAATGACCGCGCCGGCTACGGACGCGACCTGGTGGTCGAGGGCAGCATCGGAAGCCTGATTTCGAGTATCGTGCTCGATAGGTGCGAGGCGCTGATCAACCTTCCCGTTCTCAAGGACCACGGTATCGTGGGTATCTCGGTTGGAATGAAAAACTATTACGGCGCTGTGCATAACCCCAATAAATACCACCTCAACCGCGGTGACCCTTACGTAGCCGATCTGAACTGTTTAGAAAAAATCCGGCGCAAGAACGTGCTCACCCTATGCGAGGCTTTTACGGCCCAGTACGAGGGCGGCCCGCCGTTCAAGCCGCAGTGGAGCTGGCCCGCAGGAATCCTGCTCGCCTCCACAGACCCGGTGGCCCTGGACAGGGTGGGATGGAAGATGATCGAGGAGAAACGCGCCGAACACGGGTTGCCTTCCCTGGCCGGCGTGGGAAGAGAGCCGACATACATTTTCACTGCCGCAGACAGCAGGCACCGGTTAGGCCGCGCGGATTTGAACAAGATTCAACAGATAATTCTGAACTGATTAAAAGCTTTACAGAGAGTTAGAAGGGGGGATTTGTTGAGCTATTCCCGGAGAGACTTTTTCTGCCAGGGGGCGTGCCTGGCAACCCTGGCCCTGGCCGGGGGAACGCATAAGGCCGGGGCGCAGACCCGCAGGCCCGGTGACCTGATCCCGCCGAAAGAGGCGCTCTGGTGGGAGGCGCTTGACGCCAAGCGTGTCGAATGCACTCTCTGCCCGAAAAAATGCAGGGTCGACGACCTCGAGCGGGGATACTGCGGGGTCAGGGAAAACAGGGGAGGCACCTATTATACCCATGTTTACGCCGCCGCGTGCGCTGCGCATGTCGATCCGATAGAGAAAAAACCGCTGTTTCATTTCCTCCCCGGCACGAAAGCTTTCTCTATTGCCACTGTCGGGTGCAACATGGACTGCGCGTTCTGCCAGAACTGGGAGATAAGCCAGGTCAGGCCCGAGCAGGTAGAGGCCTACTATATGCCGCCGGAAGAGGTCGCCGCAATTGCCGAAAGGTCTCGCTGCGCCTCTGTGGCTTACACTTACACTGAACCGGTGGTGTTCTACGAATACATGTACGACAGTGCCGTGGCAAGCCGGGAGCGTGGGGTGCGCAACGTGATGATCTCCAACGGGTATATTCAGGAAAAACCCCTGCGCAAGCTCTGCGGGGTGCTTGATGCGATCAAGGTCGACCTGAAATCGTTCCGCGAGAAATACTACCAGGAAATCTGCGCAGGGGAACTTGCGCCGGTACTCGATGCCCTGGAAATAATCAAGGACGAGGGAATCTGGCTTGAGATCGTCTACCTGATGATACCCACACTGAACGATTCGGCTGAGGAAATCGAGGAGCTTTGTGCCTGGGTTGTCGAAAAGCTGGGCACTGACGTTCCGGTCCATTTTACCCGCTTCCACCCGATGTACCGGATCAAGCATCTGCCTGCAACGCCGGTGTCTCTTATCGAAAGGGCGCTGCGGATTGCAAAAAAACACGGATTGAACTACGTTTATCTGGGCAATGTGGTGGGCCACGAGTCCGAGTCGACCCGCTGCCCCTCCTGCGGTGAGATAATCGTGCGAAGGGTGGGCTATACGGTGCTCGAGAAAAATATCACAAGTGACAACACCTGTGCTCATTGCGGTCACACTATCGCGGGGGTCTGGTCTTGAAACAAATCATTTTTTTATTCTCATGGATTTTGTCCACAATAATCGTTCTTTTTTCGATTTCGCACGCCTTTGCAGAGGATATCCGGCAGCCGGCGGTTGCAGGAACCTTTTACCCGGGGGATTCACTCAAACTGGCCCGGATGGTTACCGAGATGCTCACCCATTCCAAGCTCGTAACGCCCCGGGCCAAACCCGCCGGGATGATCAGTCCACATGCGGGATACAATTATTCCGGCCCGGTTGCCGCTTCCGGATACAAACAGCTCAAAGGGTACAAATACTCCACTGTAGTGGTGATCGCACCATCACACCGCGAGTATTTCAACCATGCGGCGGTCTATTGCAAGGGGGGATACCGCACGCCTCTCGGCACTGTGGAGGTGGACAGCGAACTGGCAGGCAGGATAGTGAATTCCGCAGGTGGAGAGCTGGTCAAATGCAGCGAGCGCGGACACAGCCATAATTTTATGCAGATGGGTGAACATTCGCTCGAGGTTCAACTCCCCTTTCTGCAGCTAGTGCTTGGCAACTTCAAGCTTGTGCCGATAGTGATGGGTGACCAGAACGCCGCTTGTTGCAAAGCCCTGGCCCGGGCTCTGGCCGAAGCTGTAAGCGGACGGGATGATGTTCTTCTGGTTGCAAGCAGCGACCTGTCTCATTTTCACAACTACGATGAAGCGAACAAGATCGATGGAAAGCTGATCTCCTACGTTGAGAGATATAACTATCGGGGCCTGCGCTCCGCACTCGGGCAGCGTGAGGTGGAGGCCTGCGGCGGCGCTCCGATCATGGCTGTAATGGAGGCCTGTGAAAAACTCGGGGCAGGGGAGGCGCGGATAGTTGTCTATGCCAATTCCGGAGATATTACAACTGAGAGAAACAGTGTGGTAGGTTACCTCTCTGCGCTGTTCTATAAATCAGATCTTCTGGAGAAGGAGGCTGAACACTCCTCAAACTCAGGAGGCCCGATGGGACTGTCCGAAAAGGAAAAAGAATACATGTTGAATTTAGCCCGGCAATCCATTGTCAATGCGGTTCTTGGAAGGCAAGCCCCTGTACCCGAGATGATTACACCGGTTCTGGAAGAGAACCGGGGAGCATTCGTCACGATCAAGAAAAGGGGAGAGCTGCGCGGATGTATCGGCTACATCCTGGCTGTTAAACCACTGGCCGAAACCATATGCGAAATGGCACAGGCGGCTGCTCTTCGTGACCCGAGGTTCAGTCCGGTAACCGAGGATGAACTTGATGAGCTGGAGCTCGAAATCTCGGTGCTTACCCCGATCCAGGAAGTGAAGGATATTAATTCCATAGAAGTCGGCAAGGATGGCCTGATTATTCGGCGCGGGAACTTCCAGGGACTTCTTCTCCCGCAGGTGGCCACTGAATACGGCTGGGACAGGGAGACCTTTCTGGCTCAGACCTGCCACAAGGCCGGCCTTCCTCCTGATGCCTGGAAACTGGAGGATACTGAAATCTCCTTTTTCAGGGCGGAGGTGTTCGGCGAAGAATAAATACCAAAATCAAAAATTCCGTTACCGGCCGGGTATCAGCTATTATTTATTTTGCATGGTTTTGCGTAAATTGCACGAAAGGGAGCAGCCAAATGCGAAAAGCTGAATTGGCTGCATTACCCGTGAGCCTTGCGTGTGCAACATTTAGCTTGCCTGTACGTTTATGGAATATATTTTGCAATAAAATTGAAAAAGGAGGAGAAATAAAAAAGGAGGCGCTAGTATAAAAGATATCGTTGACAATTCCAGAGAGGTTAAGTAGTATTAATCTAAACCAGATCTGGAGTATATTAGGCTATAGGCTGAATTTATTAAGTGGTGCTAAGACCCTGTAAAGGAGGATAAAATGGAAGAAGGAAGACCAATTGATATAGGGGATGGGGATTTTGAGAATGAAGTATTGAAATCAGACGTTCCCGTGTTAGTAGATTTTTGGGCTCCTTGGTGCGGACCTTGCCGTATGGCTGCGCCAGTCCTTGAGAAAATAGCTCAGGAATACCAAGTAAAATTAAAGGTATGCAAGTTGAATGTTGATGAGGGACGCCAAACAGCTATTAAATATGATATCAAGAGCATACCTACATTGAATATTTATAAAGATGGTAAGGTAATGGACCAAATTATTGGAGTCACACCGAGTTACGAATCTGACCTTAAAGAAAAGATAGAACCACACTTGGGAAAAAACAAAGAATGATTTCAAAATGAATGATGATACGCATGACATTATTACTGTAGGCGGTGGTCCCGGGGGTTTGACCACCTCAATTTATACCTCAAGGGAAGGGCTCGACACCCTTTTATTAGAAAAAGGTCTGTGTGGAGGGTTACCCGCAACTACTGATTTGATAGAAAATTATCCTGGTTTTCCGGTTGGTATAAACGGAATGGAATTGATAAATAAATTTAAAGAACAGGCGCTTAGATTTGGGACAAATATTCTTGAGTTTAAGGAAGTAAAAACAATCGAACCGGCTGGAAAAAGGATAATAGTAAAAACAGTTGAAGAAGAGTATAATGCCAGTGCAGTGATAGTAGCTTCTGGTAGTATCCCAAAAAAGTTGAATATTCCTGGTGAGGAAAAGTACAGTGGCAAAGGTGTCTCTTACTGTGCCACATGTGACGGGCCACTATATAGAAATAAGGATGTCGCTGTTATAGGATGCGGGAATTCTGGGTTACAAGAAGGAGAGGCTCTTCTTAAGTATGTAAAAAGTATAACATTTATAGAGTTTTTGCCTTATATGACAGCAGAAAAAATATTACAAGAAAGATTGCAAAAAAGTGAAAAAACAAGGTTTCTGTTAAACCATATCCTCACTTCTATTAATGGTGATACTGGAGTCAATTCTGTTACAGTAAAGAAGAATCAAACTGGTAAGGAAAAACAGATTGATGTTTCAGGCGTCTTCATATATGCGGGATTTTTGCCTAACTCTGAATTTTTAAAAGATGTTGTCGAATTAGATAGTTTAGGATACATCGTTTCTAATGAAAAAATGGAAACATCCGTATCCGGCATATATGCAGTGGGTGATGTACGTTCAAAAAAAGTTCGTCAAATAGATGTTGCTTGTGGGGAAGGTACAATCGCAGCCATATATGCTAGAGATTACATAAATGAACTTATATGAAAAGGGTTAGAATCTTATATGGAAAATAGTGGTAAAGCAATTATTGCCACCTCAAAGAAATTGCCGGGGATAATCTATCTAACCCTGAAAAACAAATGGGTCTTTGTAGATTTCCCAAATTTTGTGATTACTTGAATTCATACAAAAAAATTTTGGAAGTGGATTTTTATCATAGGAGGAAGCATTATGAAAAACTTAAAACTGCAAATAACAGTTTTAGCCCTGGCTGCTTTTTTGATTGCTGGCAGCAATCTCACCGCGGCCGAGAAACTCAAAGCCGAGGGCTACGACGTGCGGCTGAGCGCCACCAGTATCGAGCTTGTTTTCCCGGATGGCTCGGTTCTCACTACACCGTTGAATTTTGACGGGAAAGATATCGACTTGCTGAGCGCCACCCAGGGAATGGCGAAAGAACTTCTGGATGAGGCTTACAGGCAGTTGGGACTGGAAAAAAGCACCTCGCTGCCAAAAGCTTTTTCTCTTTCTCAGAACAGACCGAATCCGTTCAACCCGTCCACCACGGTCAGCTACTCGATTCCGGATGATTCGCCGGAACTCGCTGTCAAGCTGAGTGTTTACAACATCCGTGGCCAGTTGGTGAGAACCCTGGTGGATGATTCCCAGGGCTCCGGTACGTACAGCATAAACTGGGATGGCACAGATAACGGCGGCAAGAAAATCTCCAGCGGCGTCTATTTTTACCGTCTCCTGGCAGGGGATTTCGTTTCCACCAGGAAAATGGTAGTGCTCAAATAATATTCAGTTTTTTGTAAACAGGTGTCAGATATCTGAAAAGGCATAACCCGGATACTTGGGGTTATGCCTTTTTTCGTTGGAAATTATTTATCATCTACACGCTGCCCCTTTTATGTCCTTTAGCCACGAGACTTTACTAAGTAACATGAATTCATAAATAGTGTAGCGTATTTTTCTAAACCAATCCACAAATTTTGCGTAGGGGCGAGGCATGCCTCGCCTTGTTCGGGCGACCAATCGGTCGCCCCTACGTGCTCGTTCAGCGTTTCTGGAAAAAATACGCAATCTAACTTTTGAACTACAGCACTAAGTCAAAAAAGCCGCCGGAGGGATATTCTCCCTTCCGGCGGCTCTGAAATGAGTCGAATCTGGAAATGTTCACGATCTCCAGGGGCGCTCCCGCTGGATGCCTTTTTCCAGAAGCTCCTTGGCAATCGCAATATCTTCTTTAACCTGGAAGTCGAACATCCCCACATTAAGAAAATCAGCGCCCAACTCGTAGGCGAATTTGAAACCTTCCCTGGGCCGAATCATGCCTGCACCCAGAACCTTGAATGCGATCCAGGGCTTTTCCACGGTTTTCATGTATGCGGCGATCTGTTCCGGGGGTTCGGATTCGTAGTCTACATTGTTAAAAGTCTTGAAATAGAAATCAGGCTCGAGCTTCTCTCTTTCTGCAGCCTTTGTCACCTCGAGTGAATGGCTGCCCACTCCCGCCACCAGGCCGTTCTTTTTAATAAAAGCGATGACTTTCCCGAGCAAATCGATTTTGCCCTCCTCGACAAATTTATCCCCGATACCGCCCTGGGGATAAGCACCCACTGCGCCGTTGTCAATAGCAAGCTGGATATTGCTCCTCAGGTCATTCTCATCTGGATAGGTCTGCGCGATCCACTGGATCTTGCCGCCGCGCTCTTTACGGTATCTGTTGAGTACTTCGACAATATGGTTATCGCAGCGCAGGATCGCCACATTGATCCCATTCTCCTCGCAAAGCTGAAGCGTGTCCATGATCTTTTCAGCGGTGAAATACTGTTTCATCAGGGCGGAAACGTAGATCAGGTTGCGGCTGTGGGCAAATCCGCTGAACAGGTTGCCCCCGCAGATCAGCCTGGAGACTTCCAGCTTGCCGAGCTTGCCTTTCTGAAGTCCACGGATGGGTCCCGTATCTTCGGCAGGCTCGCTTTTCTCGCTCAATTTTGCCAGCAGGGTCCGGTTCTCAAGGCTCATGCCTGCAGTCACACCGAACAGAGAGGCACCCAGAAAATTGCGGCGGTTCATGTGCCTGTCCATGAAAATTCTCCCCTGAATTAGAATTTAAGCTGGACAATCAGGAATAAATATTTACAACTGATGAAAGGAGAAGCTAAAAGTGATGCCTTCCTGCTGAATGAGAAAACGTTGGCGAACAATTAAATGATACAAAAAGCCTTTTCCAGAGCTTTCTGATCATATTCTTGTTGATTGAGTTTATGGTGATAGCTGTCTAACGGTCTGCGCATAAGCGGCGCAGCCACGTAAATGGACCAAAGAACAGATTACCCCTAATGGTGATAAAGACTGCATTCGCTGAAAATTCACGACCAACTGGCTGCGTCCGATTTCATGCGCTGGTTAGGCATCTTACTGGCTGCTAATCCATTCAACGGCCATTAACCAAATTAAGAAACAAACCCCTTGTGGTATTGTTTATGGAGGCAGGTCAGAAGAAACCGGTACCTCTTAACCCGCACCGATTAGCTTCAGCAATTCAAGTAGGTCGAAGATATTGACATTTCCATTCTGGTCGCAATCACCGGCTGGCGTAGGTTCAAGACTGCCTGAAAACAC
>CAZJQI010000048.1:0-33484 GCA_964548275.1 uncultured Gemmatimonadales bacterium | reverse complement strand
ATTGTAATAATTACGGGTGGTCAAAAGGGAATTTCCGGTGGCATGGATGTTGCAATTCTGCTCTGCGGATGAATCAACCGGCCCATGGCTGAATGCTGGTATAAAACCAAAAGCTTGCCGGTTATCCGGTTATCAACGCTTCAGACACTATTTACAGAACTATTATCGGTTAAAGTATTTTGGCTGGAAGGGTTTGATGCTGAATAAATTTCTTTTTGAGCAGACGAATTTGCCGCTTTTGTACAAAGGCCTTGATACCTACTCCCTGCGCCAGAAAGCTTCTGCCCACAACATTGCCAATATCAATACGCATGGTTACCGACGGATGGAGGTCAAATTCGAGGATGAGTTGCGAAAGGCCATGAAAATCGATCCTGGGGTGACCGGCAAAATAACCGACCCCGGACATTTCAAGATCGGCGCGAACAGAATTGAAGATGTCGAACCTGTTCCCTACATGCCACTGGACGAGGAGCTGCATTCCGGGATTAACAATGTGGACATAGATGAAGAAATGGTCCGGCTGGCCAAGGCCCAGCTATCCTTTGATTTCGCCTCCAGGATGGCCAACCGGACTTTCAGGGGTTTGCGAAGTTCGATTCGTGGTGAAGTTTCTTCCTAATCTCAATTATGAGGTTATCTGATGGCTTTGGAGCGCATTTTCAGTTCGCTTAATATCAGTGCGAGAGGCTTGAGTGCGCAGCGCCAGCGCATGGACACAATCGCCCAGAATATAGCCAACGTTGAAACCACAAGGACCAGAGAGGGTGGTCCTTACCGCCGCAAAGTGGTGGTGACACGGGAAGCCCCGGCCACTGTCTTTCCGAAGTACATCGAGAACAAGATCAAACTTCAACGCACACGCGAGGAACATTTCAAGGATGTGCCGGTACGCGGCACAATGCCGGTGCCCAGCGGCACCGAAGTGGTCGAAATAGCCGAGGACCCGTCGTCGCCACGGCTGGTCTATGACCCTACCCATCCAGACGCCAATGAGCAGGGATACGTGGCCAAACCCAATGTGAACGTGATTAATGAAATGGTCGACATGATCAGCGCCGTGCGCGCCTATGAGGCAAATATTACAGCGCTTAACGCCAGCAAGGATATGACCAAAAAAGCGCTCGAAATATAAAGTTTGCCTGCTTTGCTGACATACTCGCCTACCGGGTAAGAGCCGATCCGTAGGCGGCAGTATCAATAGTAAAGGGAGCCGGATAAAAGATGAGAGTGCTTCCTTATTTTCAGAGCACCCAGATATACAGGCCTGCGCCGGCCAGCCGGAGAAAAATTGAACCTTCTTTTGCCGCGCTGGCAGAGGATATGAAAGCGGTCGGGGTCAAGAGACCAGCCGCTGATGTGTTTATCCCTTCAAGTCCTGTCACCGGCGTGGTATACTCGATCAAAAACAATCCCGAAACTGAGCAGAGACATTCCGGGGTTTTGAAATCGGGCAATTACAGTTTTTACAGGCTGGACGGGATGCTTGAGGGGAGTAATCAGCCAGGGCAAAAAGGCGAAAAGCTGGATATCAAAAGTTGACAGTTCCAAGATCAGTAATGAGGAGTAGAAAATGGCAGATTTCAGAATAGAACCGTTTCGGCCGGAGTTACCGCAGATAAAGCCAGGTGCTCCTATCCCCGCCTCTCCGCAAGAGCCCCTAAAGGGTATGCCTTTGCCCGGCCCCCAGCCTCGCGAGGAAGTCTCTTTCCAGGAGTCGATCAAGAATTTTATCTACGATGTCGATAAACTGCAGGAAATCTCCAAAGGGAAAATTGAAGATTTCATAGCCGGAGAAATCAGTGATGTTCATGAAGTGATGATTGCCGTGGAAAAAGCCTCCACCAGCTTTCAACTGTTAATGGAACTGCGCAATAAAATGCTTGACGCTTACCAGGAAATAAAGAGGATGTCAGTCTGATTGAATGAAAAACATACACCTTAACCAGTAAACACAGGAAAAGGCAGCTAGATGAACGAATTTTTTCAAAATTTTCTGACCCAGGCCAGGGATGTCTGGACAAGATTAAGCCCCAACCAGCGATTCGGCATGATGGGGGTTACTTTCATCTCGATTCTCGGCATGATCGCTTTGCTGATCTGGGCCCAGCGACCCAAGTATGAGGTGCTCTATTCTGGGCTGGATGAGGACGATTCGGCCAATATTGTCATGGAACTGGGAGCCGAAAAGATCCCTTATAAAGCAGAGCAGAACGGGATGGTGATCCTCATCCCTTCCAATGAAATCCCGGAAACCAGGCTGAACCTGGCCGGCAAGAGCCTGCCGCGGGCCTCCGGGGTGGGTTACGAGATATTCGATAAGGTTAATATCGGTGTAACTGATTTCGTACAGAAAATTAACTATCGGCGCGCCCTGGAGGGCGAACTCTCCCGCTCTATAGAGACCGTGCGCAATGTGGAAAAGGCGCGGGTGCATATCGTTATTCCGGAAGAGCGCCTGTTTACAGAGGACCAGAAAGAGCCCACCGCTTCGGTGATGCTTAGACTAAGGCCCTCCTCCGAACTGGATGAGAAACAGATCATGGGGATAACACACCTCGTAGCAAGCAGCATCGAGGGCCTGGAACCGGAAAAAATTACCGTTGTCGACTCTTACGGCAAACTTCTTTCCACGGTTCAGACTATCGACCCGATGGTCAAGCTGACCGCCCACCAGCTCGAACTCAGACAACGCATGGAGGACTACCTCACCCGCAAGGTGCAGTCTCTGCTCAACGGCGTGCTCGGCCAGGGCAACAGCGTGGTAAGGATTTCCTCGGAGATAGATTTCCAGAAAGTGGACCAGACCATCCGCCAGTTCGATCCCGCTAACGTCGCGGTGCGAGGCGAACAGCGCGATGAAACGGTCCAATCCAACGAGCGCGAAACTTCCTCTACCACCAACGAAAGCGCGATCACCAACTTTGAAATTAGCGAAAGAATGGAGCACTTGGTCCAGGATGCCGGCAGTATCAGGCGACTCACAGTGGCAGTCTTTATCAACCACACCTATGCAATGGTAAGCCCTCCAGAGGGCGGTGAACCAGTACGGCAGAATGTTCCGCGCTCCCAAGAAGAACTTGACAATATCCGCTTAATTGTGCAAAATTCAGTAGGATACGATCCTTTGCGCGGAGACCAGGTCGCGATTAACCAGTTCAATTTCGATACAACGCAACTGGACCGGGAAAGGGAACTGCTGGAACAGGCTGAAAGAAGAGAGTTCTGGTATAATATCGCGCAAAAGATGCTCCTTGTAGTTTCGATCCTGATTTTTGTACTTTTTGCAAGATCACTGCTCAGGTCCCTGAAGATTCTGCCACCCAAGGAAGCTGCGGAAGAAGGGATCGAAACCGCGGTACCGATCGAGGAGGAAATTTCCCTCGATGCTCAGAAACGCGCCCAGATACAGGAGCAGGTGTTGATCTTTGCCAAAGAAAAGCCTGCCAATGTGGCTAAACTAATTAAAACCTGGATGGTAGAAGAGGAGGCTGGTGAATAATGGCCGAGCTGACCTATGAAAGCCTCACAGGCCTTAAGAAAGCCGCAATCCTGGTAGTCGCTCTCGGTGTGGAGGCGTCGAGTTCCATTTTCAAGAACATGGGCGAACGCGATATCGAAAAACTTTCGATCCAGATCGCCAACATGAGTGATATCTCCTCGGCAATAACGGACGCCGTAGTGGAAGAGTTCTACCAGATGGTGCTTGCCCAGGAGTACATCGCCCAGGGCGGCATAGACTATGCCCGCAACGTACTCGAGCAGGCCCTTGGAGGCCCTCGCGCGGCCCAGATACTGGCCAAAGTGCAAAGCGCACTTCACGTTTCCGGGTTCAAACTTCTGAAAAAAGTCGATCCGGCCCAGCTTCTGAATTTTATCATGAACGAACACCCGCAGACAGTTGCCGTGATCATGGCCCACCTCGATTCGCAACAGGCCGCCTCCATCCTCGCCGAGTTGCCGGAACAACTCCAGAACGAGATAGTCTACCGCATCGCTACGATGGGCAAGATCAGCCCTGAATTGCTCAATGATGTGGAAAAGGTGCTGGAAAGCCAGCTCGAAAGCGTGCTCGGCCAGGATCTTTCCTCGGCGGGAGGTGCACAAAGCATCGCCGAAATCCTCAACCTCGCCGACAGAGCCACGGAGCGGAAGATACTCGACAACCTGGTGCAGAAAGACCCCGAGCTGGCAACCGAGGTTAAGAACCTGATGTTCGTCTTCGATGACATCCTGCTCCTGGACGATAAGAGCATACAGCGCGTGCTCAAGGAGGTCGATGTCAAAGACCTCAGCGTTGCGCTCAAGGGCACGAGCGAGGAGATGCGGAACAAGATATTCAATAACGTTTCCGAACGGGTTTCGCAGCTCATTCAGGAAGAGATGGATTTCATGGGCCCGGTTCGTCTCCGGGATGTTGAAGAGGTACAGCAGCGTATTGTGGATATCGTGCGTTCGCTCGAGGAGGACGGCGAGATAGTGATTAGCGGAAAGGGTGGAGCTGAGGATACCTTGGTTGAATAACCTTCTGTAAGTCTCCGCAGAGCTTCTAGAAAATACCCAAGTGTAATCTGAACCAGGGTTTTTATATGGTAGTCATCAAGGCCGGTGCACCGATAAAGAGAATTTTTATTAAAAACCTAGCTCAGGATTCAGGGAACTCAGAGGGGGAGTTCAGCGAACTGGAATTTAACACCCCTGCTGAGCAGGTCGCTCCCCAGGAGGATGAGCGGGTCAAGGAGTATCTGGAGGAGAAACTGGCCGAGGCCCGCACGCAGTGGGAGGAGGAAACCGAGCAGAAGGTCAAGGAGGCTTATGAAAAAGGCAAAGAGGAGGGTGCCTCTGCCGCTGAGGATAAAATATCTGAGAAAGTCGCTCAGCTTGCCAGCGTAATCGAATCGCTCAAGGAAGCGCGCCAGACGCTCCTTAAAGAAGCCGAAACAGTAGTGGTGGATATGTCACTTGCCATAGCACGCAAGTTTGTTGACACTGCCGCTGTTATGAATAGCGATTTGATCAAGAAAACTATCAAGGCCGCTGTGAAAATGGTCACCGAGAAGGACAAGGTGATTATCAGGATCAATCCGGAAGACCTCGAAGAGGTGCGAGCCCACCAGGACGACATCATTTTTATTGGCGATGGCATTGGAAAGCTCGAGATCCGGCCGGATAAAAAGATCGACCAGGGCGGATGTGTGGTGGAAACCGAGGCCGGTAATATCGACGCCCGCATCGAAAGCAGGTTCTCCGAAATCGAAAAAGCCCTGAAACAGGCATTCGGCAATGGAAACAAAACCGCAAAGAAAGCGGAAGAATCCGCCATCAAAGAAGAATGAATCGGACGGACATTTTTCCCGATACTTGCAGACCCTTAACAACAGCGAGGATATAGTCCTCAACGGCAAGGTTAACCGGGTAGTGGGTCTGATAATCGAGTCAATCGGTCCGGACGTATCGCTTGGACAGGTCTGCCGTATCAGGAGCCGGGACGGCAGGCGGGAGGACAAAGCCGAAGTAGTCGGTTTCAAGGAAAATAAGGTTCTTCTGATGCCCCTGGGCACGATGGAAGGTATCGCTCCGGGGTGCGAGGTTATCGCGGACAAAACGATGTTCTCAGTCGAGGCGGGTTCCGCGCTTCTGGGAAGGGTTCTCGACGGGCTCGGCTTTCCGATTGACAGCAAAGGACCGCTTGATCTCCAGGATACTGTCTCAGCCTACCGCCAGCCGCCCAGCCCCATGGAGCGGACGCGGATCACTGAGCCTATTCCCACTGGAATCCGGGCCATTGACGGCCTTCTTACTTGCGGCAAGGGACAGCGCGTGGGGATTTTCAGCGCCAGCGGGATTGGGAAGTCCGTGATGCTTGGCATGATTGCCCGTAACACCGAGGCGGACGTGAACGTGATCGCCCTGATCGGCGAGCGCGGCCGCGAGGTGCGGGACTTTATCGAGCGCGACCTCGGCACCGAGGGCCTGAAGCGCTCGGTAGTGATTGCCGCCACCAGTGATCAGCCAGCTCTGGTCAGGTTGAAAGGAGCCTTTGTGGCTACGGCCATCGCCGAATATTTCCGCGATCAGGATATGGATGTGATGCTCCTGATGGATTCAGTAACCCGGATGGCCATGGCCCAGCGCGAGATCGGACTCGCGGTGGGAGAACCACCGACCACCAAAGGTTACACCCCATCGGTCTTCGCCATGCTGCCGCGGCTTATGGAAAGGGCCGGGAAACTCGAACACGGCAGTATCACCGGCCTTTATACTGTGCTTGTCGAACAGGATGACATGGACGAACCGATTGCCGACTACATGCGTTCAATCCTCGACGGGCATATCGTGCTTAGCCGCAGGCTCGCCTCGATGAACCACTACCCGGCCATCGATGTGCTCGACAGTGTCAGCAGGGTGATGATCGATGTGGTCAGCGCGGAGCACCGCAAGAAAATGCAAAGCCTGCTCGAAGTCCTGGCAATTTACCGGGAGTCGGAGGACCTGATCAATATCGGCGCTTACCAGGCCGGGTCGAATCCGGGTATCGACAAGGCTATCAGGTCGATAGATTCGGTGAACGGTTTCCTTCGCCAGGATATTAACGAGCATACCAGTTTTGAAAAAACGCTGGAAAAGCTCGGCTCTCTGTATAACAATATAGAAACCCCCGGCCAGGAGACTGCTGATAACCAGCCATCTGCTCAACCTCAGGTTAGAACGACTTGAATGGTTTGACAATGAGTTTTGTTAAAAGGCAACGGGAATACAGCTCAGGATTAAGATGAAACAGTTCGAGTTCAGGTTGCAGAAGGTTATGGAAACCACCAAAACCAGGGAGGAGTTAAAAAAACGCGAACTGGCAAAGGCATTAGTAGTTCTTGCCCAGAGCGAGTCGCTGCTGGAGGCGATGATCGACAGGCTCGAGGAACAGATCGAAGAATACAACGCACACAAGCTGAAACCTTCGATAACCGCCATGGACTTGACGAATTTCAGCCACTACACAGAGAAATTGCTTGCCGATATCCATCACCAGAAAAAGACTATCGAGGATCTGGCCGAAAAGGTGAGACAGCATAGAGAAAAGCTGATCGAAATTACAAAAGACAAAAAAATACTGGAACGCTTGAAAGAAAAAAGATACGAGGAATACAGGAAAAAATTACGCATCATGGAACAGAAGTTCATGGATGAACTCAGCGTGCGAGCATACCAGAACGACAAGGAAGAAAGCCATTGAAAAAATGGAATTCATTGTGCGAACATTCTGGTATTTTATTCGCGCATAAATCTTTCACCGGGTCGAATGCCTTTGGGAAAAAAGGAAAATGACTAAGTTCCTACAGTTCATGGGCGGGTTTATACTCTCCTTTCTCCTGATCGTGGGGTTGTTCACAGGCATTATCTGGTACACAAAGGAATACACAGAGCCGCCTCCGCCGGGAGTGAATATCGACAGCCTCCTGGCTGCCGGTGTCCTGCCGGACAGTCTCAGTATATACGATAAGGAGCGCTATTTACTGCAGAAAGAGAAAGAAAGGCTTGAGGCCGAGAAGGCTGAGCAGGCGCGCAGGGAAGAGGAAATAGCCCAGCGCCGGACGATGCTGGAGGATATCCAGGCGCAGCTTGATCAGGCAAGCGCCGAGGAGGACTCGATCATGGATATCCGGTACGGGGAGATAGCCAGCCTGTTGGAGAACATGAAATCAGTGGACGCTGGCAAGGTGATGGATAATCTGCCGGATTTCTCAGCCGCCAAGGTCCTGACCAAAATGCGCAAGAGGGAGGCTGGCCGCGTGATGAACTCCATGTCGCCTGAAAAGCTGGCCAAGGTGAGCCAGTTGATCACTCTGCTGAGAGATTAAGCCTGAACGTTCCGGCTGGCTATCCCGGCTGATTCTTATTTTTGGCTTAAATGTTAAATGCTGCGTAAAATTTTCAAAAATGACGCATAAGCTCGCGTACAAAATCTGCCACTATTGACATGTTTTTTCAACCCGGATTCATTCGAAGAAAAATTATCCCAATCCACTAAAATAATAGCGCATGGTTCAGATTGAGGGATTGAAGTCCCCATTTGCCGAATCAAATTCTTTTCCCACCCGGGATATTTCCACCGGCTTTATCTGAGATTCCCTTATTCTGTTTTGGCAAAGTAACTTTTGTACAGCCTTGCAACATCAGTTTCTGTACGCGGTGTCTCTTGCCTGCTGGTGGAGTCCATCGCCATATCCATATGCTGCCAGCCGCGATATACATAGTAGGCCCAGCCGATTTTTTCCTCCTCCAGCACATCGATCCAGTCCGTTGTCCAGCGATATGCGCCCCGTGCCCAGCGCGCCACCCCGAATTCGCCACACCACATCCGCACTTCATACCTGTCCCGCCACCTGGCGGCTTTTTGCACCTCCTTGCGTAACCTCTCCTTATCCCACTCTTCGCCCTGGAGGAATCCGGGATAGACACGCTCCCGCCACTGCTGCTCGGTAGTCCTCATATGTCCCTTGTTGCGTTGATGAGTGAAATCCATGGGGCCGTAGAAATGGAAGCTGTATACGGTGTTTTTATCGCCGGTAGGCTCCAGGTACTGGAATCCATTCGGCCAGCCCCACTCCGGCGGCACTACCATGATAGTATGGAGGGTATCTATTTCTCGAATAGCAGCTGTCAGTTCTTTGGCATAGTCTGACCAGCGCAGCCGCGCTTCATCTCCCCACGGCTCATTAATCAGATCGTAAACAATGGGTCCTTTGTCTTTATAACGTGTGGCCACTTCCCTCCAGAAGTCCTTGAAAGCAGCGAGCCACTGCTCGTTGCTGAAAAATTTGTCGTTGTCCCGGAATGAAGCGCTGGGCGAGAACACAGTCAGCAGGTCGTACTTGAGACAGAGGTCGAGGCAGCCGAAGACCCTTGCCTTTCTCTCTTCACTCACCGCATAGGGAGGCTCCTCGTCAGTTATACTGTTTACAAGGATTCGTACAGCGTAGCCATTCCATTCCCTGGCATAATGGGCGATGTCTTCCTCCGTGGCCCTGCTATTGATGTTCGCACCTCGCACGATCCGGTCCGGCCAGGTAACGCTCATTCCCGAGCCAACCTCGAACGGGAAACTCCTGGCAATAAAAGGTTTTTCCTCCCCGGTGCTTAGAGTCATGGTTCCATAAAAGGCCAGCCGGTAGCGGCCGGGTAGAGCGCATGCTACGGATAATTCCCTGATTGAACTCTTATTAAGATCAAAAGTCTGTATTCTGGCGGCTGTCTCCCCGGTTATCTTTTGCATGACTATATCTCCACGGATCCGGCTGATACCCGCCTTCAACTTTCCTTTGAACATCACACTGGCTTTGAACTTTACCTGATCTCCCGGGGCGTATATGGCAAAGCCTTCCTCGCTTTCACGCCCCGAGGGTTCCAGGATGAACCTGATCTCAGGCGCCCTATGGGGTAGCAGCGCCGGCTGTTTTGTCAGCTCGGCTTTTGATTCCGGGAGCACGGGAAGCAAGCTTCCCATTTGAAAAGTCAGGAATCCATCCTGCCCGAGACCACGTCCGAGTTCAACAGTCTCCTTAAGAGAAGTATAGGCTCTCATTCGATACATCCCCACGCCGCTGTAATAGGGAATCCGGCCCCTTACGCGCGGGAGGTGGGATTTCATGAGAGCGACGAATCTATCCGGTTCAGTGGTATAGTTCATCGGGCAGACAAAATCCAGAATGCCTTCACGGATCCATTCCCACCAGACCTGGGCATCGCTGTCAATTGTGTACTGGCCACCTCCCCGGGCTGCCAGGGAAACGCAAACGTAAGGATCATAGGTGTGCACCGCGCGGGCGATCTCCCGGGCCGAGGAGTGGATCAAATGCCGACGCCAATCCAGGTATGCTTCCCAGTACCGGCCGCCTTCAATGAAATCTTTCGGCCAATTGGACATGTCCAGCCCACTTTCTTCGGCGAACCTTTCCCGGCAGCCATCGCAGTAACACATGTCGGGCCAGCCGTAGCGCATATAGTCGAAATGCACGCCGTCTACATCATAGTTACGGACCTGCTCCAGCATGACCTCCAGCTCCAGCTTCCTGTTCTCCGGGTGTGACGGGCAGAGCCAATCGCGGTTCTGGCTGTAGCCGTGCCTGGCCGTGACCTCGGGGTTTCTTTTACCGTCATAGCTGTACTGAATCCTGCCTTCCTTTTCCATCCGGGTTGTGAAGGAGTCCGGACAGCCCATCATGAACCAGTTGATTCTCCATACGTGAACCTCGATACCGTATTTATGAGCGGCCTCGATGCACAGGGCCAGTTCGTCGCGCTCGCCGACCATGGGCAGGAACTCGCTTTTGTAAAAAGCAGCGCCTCCGGTACACAGATTGGGGAAGATCATGTTGTAGCCCGCATCTTTCAACGCGGCCATAGTCGAATCCCAATTGACACCCCTTGCGCTGCTGATCCAGGTGCCTCTTCCCTCGGCAACGTAGTTGTACGCAGGATTTTGGCTGGCGGACTTTTTAATGGAACAGCTCGATACCAGCGGGATCGATACCAGAAGGATTAATATCAGAGGATAGAGAGAGCGGCACAGCAAGCATTGATAGAAAATTTTCATCGTCTCTCCTTGAAGTTATGAGGACTGTTAAAAAGGGATGGATTATTATAATCTTGACCTGCCCCAAAAACGGTAAAACTAATTGATAAAATAATCAAGAGATGAATTCGTACTAAGTACAAGTTTTCATATATATGGTTACGGTTTCAAATAAGGCGATTTATCCATCATCTTTTAAAAATCAGGCATTTAGGACAAATGACGCACATCCGGCGACATAGACGTTCAATCCGCTTGAAGGATTACGATTATGCCTCTCCGGGAGCGTATTTTGTAACTGTTTGCACTCATGATCGGGAATGTTTGTTCGGGGAAATTGTGGATGGGCAGATGATGTTGAATGAAAACGGCCTGATTGTGGTGGGAGAATGGGAGAGAGCCTCGATTATCAGGGAAGAGATCGAGATTGATTCATTTGTGGTGATGCCGAATCACTTGCATGGGATTGTTATTATCAAAGAAAAAGATGCAGATTCCAATGTAGGGGCGTCCGGCCGGACGCCCCTACTGCATGGCCCTGCACCGAAATCACTGGGATTATTAATAACCAGGTTTCAATCTGATCCCTCGCCCAAAGGAATCATTAGAGAATACGTTACCGAACTTCTGAATTACAGTACTTAGGATTTATTAACCGCGTCGCCGGGAAGTTACGATTCCGGCGGCTTTTTATTGCCTTTCGCGCCTTTATTTTAAAGTCTGAATTTTTTACCGCCTTTCTCCTGTGATTGGTGCGGGTAACTTTGTATTAGTATTTTCGTTGGATTACTAGATTAATTCTGGCTAATCTTGCCTTTTTTCAGTTGGCGGGTGTTTGAAAGATAATAGCAGACTTTCCAGCGGCTGAATAGTTTCTAATATCGATCTTACCAGGGTTTGCCAGTTTATACTCTTTGATAAAAAGCTTGCAAAAAATTGGATTTCATATAATCTTATAAAATCGAAAGATAATTTGAGCAGAAACTCGCTATTCCCGCCATCTGCATTGTCCGTTTATCCCTCAGGTTAATCGGATACAATTTTGAATTTTAGATATTCAAAGAAGGACTGGATTATGCTTTACTTGGACCGAAAGAAATTTGATGATGTGGATTTTGACATGCCGGTCGAGGTGGCAGGCGTTCGATTCCGCAATCCGTTTTTCGTCTCCAGCGGCCCCACCACCTCGATGCTCCAGCAGCTGATCAGAGCTGCCGAGTGCGGGTTTGCCGGAGCGAGCTGCAAGCTTACTTTCGACCCGCCGCCGTATATTAACCGCAGGCCCCGCTACGGCTGGGATGAGAAACAGCACCTGCTGTATTTTTCGGCTGAGAAGAGAATAATCCTTGATGAGGCCTGCCGCATGATCGAAGCCATGCGCAAGCAGAACGACAGTTTCGTGCTGTTCTCGAATTTTACCTATTCAGAGCCAGGATTGGAAGGCTGGGTCAACATGGCCAAAAAGTTCGAAGAGGCCGGGGCTCATATCAATGAACTCAACATGTGCTGCCCCAATATGTCGTTCAATGTTGAGCTGGCAAAGGACAGGTCGGCAGAAAAACACCAGACCGGGGCGAGCCTGGGTCAGCAGGAAGAGGCGATTCAGGCGATCATCCGTGCGATCAAACAGGAGACCACCATTCCGATCTGCGTGAAAATCACGCCCGAGGGCGGCCGCCAGCATATTGTCGCCAAAGCCTGTTTGGACGCCGGTGCGGATATGGTCTGCGGTGTGGCCAACCGGCTGGCCCTGCCCGCGATCCGGATCGATGAACCCGGCAAGAGCACGATCAACCTTCAGGAAGAGCAGAGCATGTACTGTATGAACAGCTACTGGATCAAGCCCCTGGCCCTGCGCGACGTTTACATGATGCGCAAGAGTTGCGGACCGGATGCAAAAATCCTCGGCACAGGTGGGATCACCACCTGGAATGACGGCGTGGAGATGATAATGACCGGGGCCGATCTGGTAGGCATTTGCTCGGCTACGATTATTTACGGATTCGGTTTCTTCCCGGAATTTTTCAGCGGATTTCGCAAGTATGTCCAGGAGCACGGCTACGAAAATCCTCTGGAGATGCGGGACAAGGTTGTCGAGTCGGTAAAAACCGCTCCGGAGCTGACCCTCTGGGAGGGTTACGCCAGTCAGAAAAACCCGAACCTGGCGGCTCCCTGCGATTATGCCTGCCCGCATAACGTGCCGGCAATGGCCTATGTGCGCCTGGTGGCCCAGGGCAAATTCGAGGAAGCCTACCAGCAGATTACCAGCAAGAATCCGCTTCAGCATACTTGCGGCTATATCTGCAACCACCCCTGTGAGGACTCCTGCACACGCGGGCTGAAAGATGAGCCGATCCGCATCCGGGCGATCAAGCGTTTCGTGATGGATAAAGCTGAGAAAGAGGGCTGGGTACCGAATATCGAACAGGCCCAGCCTAACGGTATCAAAGTGGCTGTAATCGGCTCTGGTCCGGCTGGTATCAGTGCCGCCCACACCCTTGCCAGGGCAGGGTATGAGGTGACTGTTTTCGAGCGGGAAGCCAAAAGCGGGGGCATGCTTCGCTACGGCATCCCGGAGTTCCGCCTGCCAAGAAAGCTGATTGACAGGGAATTCGAGTGGCTGGATAAGCTCGGAGTGAAAGTGGTCTATAACAAGGCATTGGGAGTTGATTTCACCCTGGATGACCTTCGCTCCCAGGGTTTCAAGGCGATCTGTATCACAGTCGGCACCCAGAAAGGCCAGGGCCTGGGTATCCCCGGCGAGGATGCGCAAGGCTATTTCACCGCAGTGGATTTCATCCGCGCCCACGCTACCGGAAAAGCTCTCCCTCTGGGCAAAAGCGTGGCGATTATCGGCGGGGGGTTCACTGCAGTGGACGCTGCACGTATTGCGGCGCGCGGGGGAGTGGAGAATATCTATATCTGCTACCGCCGCACCAGGGATGAGATGCCGGCAGTGCCGGAGGAGGTTTATGAGGCCGAGGAGGAGGGCGTGCGGGTGATGTACCTGGTCAGCCCGCTGGAAATTATCAAAACCGGGGACGGAAAAATCTCCAGCCTGCGCCTTCAGAGCAACGTTCTGGGTATGGACACCGGAGAGGGGCGCCGCAAGCCGGAGGATGTTCAGGGCGCAGAGTTCGTGCTGGCTTGCGATACAGTGATTTCGGCAGTCAGCCAGGAACTGGATGAGACTGCTGCCGGCCTGGGACTTGAGATGACCCGCTGGGGCACTCTTGCTTACGATGAATCCACCGGATGCACCTCTGTGGATGATATTTTCGTGGCCGGGGATGCCTCGCTCGGACCGTCAACTGTTATCCAGTCAGTGGCCGAGGGCAATCGTGCAGCGGTCTCTATTGACCGAAAACTTGCCGGAGAATTGGCAGTGCTAGAATACGACCCGGTTCTTACCCAGGTCGACCCGAGAGACGTGATAGACCGCAGCACGGACGTTCCCCTGGCAGACAGGGCGGCTCTCAAAATTACTCCTGCTGAAATACGCAAGACCAATTACGACCTTTATGAACAGGTGATGACCGAGGAAGAGGCCGTGGCTGAGGCTTCCAGGTGCCTGCATTGCGGCTGCGGCGTTGGCTGCCAGATATGCGAGCAACTTTGCATGACACGAGCCTGGGGTGAAAAAGGCAACCGTGTGCAGGTCGATAAAGATAAGTGTGTGGCCTGCGGTATGTGTGTTTTCCGCTGCCCGAACAACAATATCGAGATGGTCAAGGGGGAGCTTTCTCCGCCCAATGTGAGCTACGTCTCGAGTTAAGGTTAACAGGAAATGCCGATCCAGGGGCACAGCATGTTGTACCCTTTTTTTGAAAAGGGAGGTGTAAGTTTTCTCAAAATGACATGTAAAATCCACGGACAAAATACTGCATTTTCTGGTTATGATAAAAAGCAGATATTAAAAATTTGGGAAAAAGAAAAATTGGGCCAAGGATAGTTCGTAAGTTGTTGAATATTGGGTTATTTTCGATTGTATTTCGTAGGGGCGAGGCATGCCTCGCCCGCGTCGCGTACATTTGATAAATCAAATGCCTGAAAAATATCCTAAACGGAAAAACATCCGCCTATCCTATTATGGTTATACCACACCTGGGGCTTACCTTGTTACAATCTGCTCACATAACCGAAAATGTATTTTTGGTAAAATCGAAGAAGGAAAGGTTCAGTTAAACGAAATCGGCAATATGGTAAAGACATGCTGGCAGGAAATCCCGAAACATTTCAAAGAAGTGCGATTAGACGAATACGTGGTGATGCCCAACCACCTGCATGGCATTTTAATTATTCTAGATGAAACGGGCGAGGCATGCCTCGCCCCTACGAGTGAACCAGCCAAATCCAAGAAAAAAACCCTCGGCGCTGTTGTCGGTTCTTTCAAATCCTCGGTGACGAGGAGGGTTCGTATATCAGGGTTTATTAGGGGCGAGGCAATATGGCAGCGCGGCTATTACGAACACGTTGTCAGGAATATCGTTGACCTGGAAGATATCAGGGAATATATAGCCAATAACCCTGCGCGCTGGTCGAATGACAGCCAGTTCACCGGTTGCTGAATAAAATATTCGGTTTCCCGCCGGTCACCTTACTGCATAGATTTCCCGTTCAGCCGCCAAACGAGCTAATCCCTCTTCTCAAAAACCGCCCAGTTCCTGGTAGGCCGGTCGTCCATATAGCCGCGCAGCCATTCGAACTGCGGATGCTGGTCGATAAACCGGTCTGCAAAGAAAGGCGTGCCGCAGGAACTTCCCCAGCGGGCCCAGAATTTCATCTGAGCTGCCATTGCCGCGTCCACAACCTTGCCGTCAACCGCACCTGAGGGGTAAAACGGCGTGCCGGTGGTCGGGCAGGTGATTCCGTCAGCCAGCTCGCCGTGGCCGCAGATACTCCGCGGGCCCGGGTTGTCGCGACCCAGGTATGTGTCGTAATGGTCCGCGAGCATTGTCTTGGCAAGCTCCACATCTATCCCGCCCTTGAACGTTTTCATCAGGCGCATCCAGCTCACCTTCCGGCCCACGCTGCTTTTGCGGATGTCCGAGAAATTCGAATTGGTTTCATTGAGCAGGATATCCCTGTTCTCGGCAATATTGGAGCCGAAAAACACGCCGTCGGTTTTCTTTTCGAACTTATGGTACTTGCACCCGAGCTCCAGCCGGGCGATCTCTCCGCTGTGGATATCCCCAAGCAGCCAGTTGTTGGCATAGCCGCCGCTGTTGTTTTCGATCATGGTTTGCGCCCATTGATCCAGCGATTCGGCGTACTGCATGGCCCTGCGGACCCGTGAGAACTCTGCGGTGCCGGTCGTGTCGTACTCGTGGGTAAAATCCCCGATAGTGGTTTCAGTGCCCACGATCCCGCTCGAGCAGAGAAAAAAGTCCGAACCGCTGTGGATAAACCCTGCGCTGGTGTGCATCATTATCCGGTGCCCCTTATCTGGAACCAGATCCATAATAACGTTCCGGAAACTGGCGAAAGCGTAATTTGTCCAGGTATTGTGGGCCATCACTATTTTCGAGTCCAGGGTGGCTGAGCCGGTGGCTATAAACGCGCTGCAGCCGTCTGCGCGGTTCTCAGGCATTCGCTTTTCCTTATCCTCCTCGATCCACGGCCAGTAGTACCAGAGAAGTTCGTGAATTGCGTTGTGGGCAAGGAGTTCCGGGTAGCCGATTCCTTCCACACCGGCTTTTGCAAGACCAAGAGCCATTCCCTCCAGTTCAACCTTTATTTCATCCTCCAGCTTATTATGGAAAAGCCTTTGCCCCGCCTCCACGAAAAACTCGAAATCCTTGGGTGTCTGCCAATGAATGAGATGGCGATCGATACGGATTCCTTTTTTTATTTCCTGGGCCAGAATGTAGCCGTGCTGGAACCCGCGCTCGAAAGGAGCGCCTTCGAGATGAACAAAGATCCAGCCCTCGCGCTCGGACCGGCTGGCGCGGGCAAGCCAATCCCGCTGTTGGGCAGTTAACTCCCCACTGGCCGGGTAAAGAGGGCAAACGAACGAACTTGCCAGAAGAAACATCGAGATGAGGCATTTCCTGCCCATGATCATGTTAAGCCTCCTGTGCTGAGAAAACAAAGCCCCCTGTGGTTCAAGCTTCAGGGGGCTTGGGATGGTAATTCGTACAGCGAAAATCCTACCAGCTTCCCTTCACGGTCTTGCCGGTTTCGGCGCTTTCGTACGCGGCTGTCACGATTTCCACGCAGGCCTGGCCGTCCTCGCCGCGGATACCGAACATAGGGTCCTCGTCCTTGAGCACGCAGTCCACGAAATAGCGCAACTGATCCACGTAACCCAGGTTGGCGAACTCATCCACTGCAGGCCATGTCCAGTGCTTGGTAGTGTCGGTTTTCTCGATTGCATACTCGAAACCGGGGCGGCTGTAAGCCCGGATCGGGCTGGAGAAGGTAAGGTCGATATTCAGCCGGCCCTCCTCGCCGTAGATCTCCACCTTGTCATCCATTCCGCCCACTGTGATATAGTTGCCCTCGCAGAAAGCGTAACGGCCCGAGTCGAACTTGAGCATGCAGGCGCCCCAGTCCTCGCCGGTGTAATGCTTGTGGTAGTAGTTTTTCTCCCCTCCGCCAGAAACCCAGCCGTTGACCTCGATCACTTTCTCGCCGAACAGGTAGCGCACGAAGCCGATGGGGTGCACTGCCAGGTGCATGAGAGAGCCTCCGCCGCAGTATTTTTTCTGCTGGGCGAACGGGCTGTGGCTCCCGTTGTGGACTTCCTTTGCCTTGACCCAGAGCATTTTGCCGATAGCGCCCTCGTTGATCAGCTCGATCACCCGGAGAAGGGCAGGGGCAAAGATCCAGTCCTCGCCATACATCAGTTTCACGCCCTGTTTCTTGCAGAAATCGACCATCTCCCTGGCATCCTCGACCGTGGTGGTCAGGGGCTTTTCGCAGATAACGTGTTTTCTGTTGGCCGCTGCCTCCATCACCACGTCATGGTGAAGGAAATTCGGCACGCAGACATCGATCAAATCGACATCGTCCCGCTTGCAGAGCTCCTTGAAATCGGTCATGGTGTCCATGACACCCCACTTCTTCGAGTATTCCTCGAGATTATCTATTGCAGCCACAGCCACTATTTCAGCTTGCGAGTTCCGTGAGTACGAATCTGCGTGGAAATCAGCGGCGAACTTGCTCCCCACCATGCCAATGCGAACCTTTTCCATGTAAAAAGCTCCTTTCTCTCAGATAACATTGGTATTAAAAAGGTATTAAAAATGTTTTCTAAAAATGTCAAAATAAAGTACCGTAATTATTAATAATATCTTGACATAATTTTGATCAGATAAAGTTCGTCTGAAAATGTAAGAAAAGCAGGCCAATAATATAATGAATACTTTCGAAAAGATATAGTTGAATATTAAATAATCTTATCTGACCTGTCCTTTTTTACGATTAACAGCCTAAAAGCTTTCGCGCCGCCTCGGTCACTTTTCGCGTGGTGAAACCGAAATGTTCGGCCAGTTCTTTCCAGGGTCCTGATACGCCGAAAGTGTGCATGCCGAGAATAACGCCTTCGTCTCCGGCATACCTTTCCCAGCCCAGGGCTTGGCCGGCCTCGACAGCGACACGTTTTTTGACCTCCGGAGGTAATACGCTCTTCTTGTAATCCTCGGACTGTTCCTCGAAAAGCTCCCAGCTCGGCATACTTACCACCCGTACCCTGGAGCCTTCTTTCTGCAATATTTCCTGGGCTTCGAGCGCCAGGTAGACCTCGCTGCCTGTGGCGATAATAATCAGTTCCGGATTACCGCCTTGGGCCTCGCTGATCACATATGCGCCTTTTTTCAGGCCGCGCGCATCGACGTATTTTTTCCGGTCGAGTATTGGAATGTTCTGCCGGGTGAGCAGCATGGCCACCGGCCGGTCCTTGGTGAGGGCGGCAACCTCCCAGGCCACAGCGCTTTCTGTGGCGTCCGAGGGCCGGATTACAACCAGGCTGGGTATCACCCTGAGAGACATTATCTGCTCGGACGCTTGGTGCGTGGGGCCGTCCTCGCCCACAAAGATGCTGTCGTGGGTAAAGACATAGATCACCGGTGCCTTGTTGAGAGCAGCGAGCCTGATAGAGGGGCGCATGTAGTCTGAGAAAACGAAAAAAGTTGCGCCGAAAACCTTGAGGCCACCGTAAAGGGCTATCCCATTGAGTATAGCGCCCATGCCGTGTTCTCGCACGCCCCAGTGGAAATTCCTGCCTGCGGGGCAATCCCGGCTGTGGTCGTCCTCCCCGCTGATCAAAGTTTTAGTGGAGGGAGCCAGATCCGCAGAGCCGCCGAGAAAATTGGGGAAAATTTTTGCGATCACCTGTTCGGCTTTGCCGGCACTGCTGCGGGTGGCGACCGGCTTGTCCCCGGCAACTGACTCCAGGAGCTGCTCGGTCAGGTTCTCGGGAACATGGGGATTGTAGAATTGATCAAAAAGCACTCCCTTTGCAGGATGTTTCTGTTTGTAGTCTTTCAGCGTGGAATGCCAGTTGTCGCAAGCTTTGCCCAGTTCGGCAGCACGTGCGGCAAAGAAATCGTAAACTTCCTGCGGAACGTAGAACTCAGGTTTATCCTCCCAGCCAATAGCTTTTTTGGTCAGCGCCAGTTCCTCTTCACCCATCGGCGCTCCATGGATCTCCGCCATGCCGGCCATGTTCGGACTGCCCATGCCGATAGTGGTGTTGCACTTGATAATAGACGGCCGATCCTCGACTGCAACTGCCGCCTTGACTGCCCTGGCCACGGCTTCACGGTCGTGCCCGTTGACCTCCTGTGTATGCCACCTGTAGGCCTCGAAACGCTTGAGCACGTCCTCTGTGTCAAAGGCAAGTGCGGTGTCTCCCTCGATAGTGATATGGTTGCTGTCATAGAAGTAGATAATATCACCCAGACCGAGATGGCCGGCCAGCGAGGCGGCCTCCGAGGCGACACCCTCCATCAGATCGCCGTCGCTTACTATAGCGTAAACCTTGTGATCGTAGAGCCTGAAATCGGAGGTGTTGAAAGTGGCAGCCATGAAACGTTTAGCGATTGCCATGCCCACAGCGTTGCCGAAACCCTGACCGAGCGGCCCCGTGGTGGTTTCAACCCCTGCCGGACGCCAGTATTCCGGGTGTCCAGGCGTGACACTGCCCAACTGGCGGAAAGAGCGGATATCATCCATGCTGAGTTTGTACCCGGCAAGGTGCAGAAGGCTGTAAAGCAGCATGGAACCGTGGCCGGCAGATAGAACGAAGCGGTCGCGGTTGGGCCAGTCCGGATGCCTTGGGTCGTAGCGAAGGAAGCGGCTCCAGAGCACGAACGCCACATCCGCCATGCCCAGCGGCATACCCGGATGCCCGGAATTGGCTTTCTGAACCGCCTCGGCGGAAAGAATCTTGATCGTGTTTACAGCCAACTGGTCGAGAGACTGGTCTGACATTTTCTCCTCCGAACCTTAATTTTTTTTCTAAACTCGGGAGCCAGCTCTGAAAGGAGCCGGGAATAAGCAAGTATGAGAGAAGTTTTGTAATATATCTTTGGCCCGGAGGGCTTGTCAATGGATTTAACCTCCGTACGGGCGAGAATTGCACGGGATGCGGGTTTGATGGATTTGTTCTTCCTGAAGTGGAAGGGAGAAGGAGGGATGGAAATCAGGGTTTACAGCTTTATCAGGCGCGCGATGAATGTCGTGGTATCAGGCAGGAAAGGCACGGGCTTATCCGGGGGAGCAGCCAGGGTGAAATCAAGCAGCAGCGTGTCACCCACAATTCGGGCTCCTCCAGTATAATTCTGCGCCGGATCGAGCATAGCGGAGTTTTCCGCGCGCAGGGCGACAACAAACTGTCCGTTTTCGCCCAGGGTGAAACCGCCCAGGACATCGTGTCCTCCACTGGCGGCGTTCAGCGGGTTTGCGGTATCAGCAGCGGTTCCTGTGGCAACGAGCGAGAAAAGACCGGTTTTCTCACCCGTAACGCTCACCACCAGGTCCGTATCAAAAGAAGCCAGGCGAGCATTGAAACTGCCCTGGGTAAAAGCCGGGATGAGGTATTGGGTAACCGGCAGCCCCGCGGCGACCACGTTTATGCTGCTCCAGCGTCCCTCGAGCTGGGCAGCCCACTCGACCGGTTCCACACCAGGGCCGCCAGGGGCGAGAGGGATGCTGTCATCATCGCAGGCCACAGCAGCGAATAAAAGCGTGATCAGGCAGAAAAGTGCTGAAAAACGCAAGATAACCTGTCCTTTAAACTGAGAGACTTTGAGAGTACACTTATAAATACGTCAGAAATGACCACTTTATTTAGATAAAAAAGGCTTTCCGCTTTTTGAAAAATCAAGGGAACGGAAAGCCGTTTCGAATCTTGCCGTTTTAACCTACGAAAATCGGCCTTCGGCTAAGATGGCTCGGCACGTTGAGCCCCCTGAACGGTTTGCCTTCGACCTTAGTGCGGATCTGTTCAACAAGCTCGAACTGTTTCATTTCTTTCTGGCCGCCGTCCTCCCGGCTTCTCACACTGATCGTGTCCTCGGCTACCTCCTTTTCGCCGATTACTACCACGTACGGAATCCACTCTCTTTCCGCTTCCCGGATTTTCCGGCCCACTGTGAGGTCGCGGTCATCGAGATCGGCTCTGAAAGGCAGAGAGGACATGATCTTTTCGCAGTGCTGGTTAAAATTCTCCGATACGGGCACCAGCCGCACCTGGGTGGGGGCAAGCCAGAGCGGAAGCCGGGCTTTCTCGCCTTTTTTCATCCTGATCGCCTGGTTTTCCAGGATCGCGTAGATTACCCGGTCGATCGAGCCGCTGATCGAGGTATGCAGCATCAGCGGGTACTGCTCCTGACCAGTTTCATCAATATACTTGATATCGAACCGCTCGCAGTTTTCCACATCGATCTGTATCGTGGACAGGCAGCTTGCCTTGTCCTGCGCATCGATAAAATTGAACTCGAACTTGGCCACAAAATAGAAAAACCGCTCGTTCCAGAGCTCGATCAGGGAGGGCTGGTTGCAGAGCTCGATCAGTTTGTCGGCAAACTCTCGGTTCTGTTCGCGGAAATCCCGCACATAGCGGAAAGCCACCTCGTAATCCAGTTCAAAAGCGTCCATACAGGTCTTGCAGAGCTCGATCTGGGAGGCGAACTCGGTCTTTGCCTGCTCCATGTCCCGGGCCAGTGTGTGCATGTCCGGCATGGTGAAAGTGCGCAGCCGTTTAAGTCCGGCCAGCTCTCCTGTCTGCTCGCGGCGAAAGCTGTAATGGGTCAACTCGTAGAGGCGGCAGGGGAGATGGCGGTAACTGAGCTGCATGTCGTGCTGGATCATGTACTGGCCGAAACAGGCTGCGAATCGCAGGAAATATTCCTTGTCCTCGGAGATCAGCACGTACTGGCGCGCCGGGAAGCGCTGAAGGTAACGGCTCAGCTTGGGGTGCTGGTAGTCGTACATGATCGGTGTCTCAACGCGCATCCCGCCGTATCCTGCTGTCAGGTCGTTTACCAGCTCCTCGCAGAGCTGCTTGATAAGCTGGCCTTTCGGATACCAGCGGAAATTGCCCGGATCTGAGGCGGGTTCATAGTCCACAAGCTCGAGCCTGCGCATCAGTTCGATATGGGGCGGTGGCTCGACCACGGTTCGATCTTTGTCGGATTCATATTTGTAGAGCTTTTTCAAATTCTGGCGCTTGCTGAAATCGTATTTCTCCACAGGCATGTCCTCAGCCCCCGGCTCGGAGATGAACCACTCGCCTTTCAGGGTGGTTTCGGCTTTCAGGGCCTGGGTCTCGGTAGAGTCGGCCGGGGCTTCTTTTTTGCCCTTTTCCGGGGTGATTGTCTGGGCCAGCTCGCTCAACGGGTGGCCCTTGCAGATGATCGAGAAGCCCTTGTAGTAACCGAACGGCGAGAGCTTTATTTTCAGGCCGTCTTCCTCCAGCAGCAGGTCGTAAATCCGGTCCAGGACCCTGGTAGCCACGCGCGGGCTGCTCAGATTGCTCGACAGGTGCGCGTAAGGATAGATCATAATCGTGTCTGTATTGATCCTGCGCGCATGGTCGGCGGCCACTTTTGCCACCTGCGAGGCCACAGACTCGACCCCCTTTTCGTCGCCCTTCTCAGAACAGCAGAAAACAACCAGAGAATCCCCGGTGGAGTTTTCTTTCAGTTCCGGGTCCAGTTCGTGGCCCTTGCCCACGGCACTGGTTTTATCGGTAACGTGGTAGCTGAATTCATCGGTGTGGATCATCAGTATTCGCATTGAAATCTCTCAATCGTAACGTTGTTGACCTGAAAATGTAATTTTAACCTTGCAACTGGAAAATTATTTGAAAGGAAAAACCCGAAACCGCGTACTATAGATTGAAAAATTAAAATAATTAAAGCGTAACTGGAAAGCAACTCTCTAAGATATGCAAGACTCGTGCTAATTCATGGAAAATAAAAGAAATAGTCTGAAATGAAGCGTGGCAGGATTCGGGCTTTAAAAACCATTGTTACGGCCCATCCAGCCTGTTGAACCCATTTTTTGCCTATCTGAAATTGTTCCCCGGCACCACAGGCGACCCTTTGCGCAGGAAATATACGGTTTCCGGCCCGGGGGCCAGCAGGGAGCCCTTCCTTTTTTCCTCCCCATCCGCAGGAACAAGGCCCCTGTCCGGATGGAGGGGATCGTAGCGCACGATAACTGCATATTGTTCAAGATTGCCGATCTTTACTGTGCCTCCCCTTGGCAGGTAAACGATCTTTTCCTCAGAACCGGTGAGCATGAGTACCGGAAACTCGCTGTCAAGTATGCTCTCTGGTACAAGGTCAAGAAGGTTCGGGTCGGCAAGGCGCAGCAACTCGTGGACGCTTTTAAGAACCCGTTCGACAGCCAGGCCGTCCGAGCACACGATACATTCCGGGTCTGTGCGCAGCCAGGGCCTGGTGTCGCCCATGTTTTCAGTATTCAGGTGCCTGAAACCAGCCAGGTGCGATCCGCTCATGAAAAAACACCAGGCGATAAACCGCGTTTCCTCTTCATTGGAAAAATCTTTCCTTCCGCGGTCCGGGCTGGAGGTGGGCCGGCTGTTGATAAGAATTTTATGCGGAAAGAGAGATCGCGCTTGCTGCACCACTCTGGCCAGCACCCCGGGTTCCGTGCCTACCAGGTCCTTGCCGTCCCGGCCGAAATTTTTCAGCCTGTAATCCCTTCCCAGGTAGTACCAGTCCAGGACCGGGAAACGATCTGCGCCGCTGATCATGTACTTTTTAACCGTCGTGTTTGTAAACAGGATAGGAGCAGGCAGACTGGGATGCTCCTGCTCGTAGCTGCGGAAATAATCTATCCAGTAGTCCTGCCAGTCGACAGGGGCGTTGTTGCCGAAATCGTATTCGTTGCAGATCGAGTAGATACAAATGCCGCAGGGCGCGGTAAAATCAAGCACCCGCTTGAGGAAGCTGCGCTGGAGCCGGATGAGCTTTTCGTTGCGCAGGTCATAAAAACCCTTCATGCCATGGCCCTCCGGATCGTCGTTCAGCCCCTGCAGAGTGTTGACATTGTTCGAGGGCCTGAAAGGATGAACTCGCCAGCGGCTGCTACCCCGCTCGATCACCGGCTCGTCCCAGATCTGGATGAAAGGATAGATCCGGCGGCGAAGGCAGTCATCCATGAAAAGCTTCAGCCTGCGCCAGTAGATGTCGTTCCACTGTTCCAGATCGTAGCGGCCGTCAGAAAGCTGTTTCCATGGCGCCCCGGCCCCGAACGCGCCCTGGGTCAGGTGAAGGCGCAGGGTATTGGCCCCGAAAGAGGAGTAGTGTCTGTTGTGCTCGATGATATCGATCTGTACCTGGCTGACCAGATTGGTGATCCCGTGCCCGAAAAGGTACACGCCTTTCCCTGTGGCTGAATCTTTGAACCAGTAGCGGTTGTGGGTAACAAGCTGAGCGTTAAGATTCCCTGCAATCAGAATAACTGTGAGTAATAGATGAGTATATTGTGAAGGTCTCATTCTTTTGCCTCGCGTGAGAGTTGAAAAAAGGAAGGTCGATCAAGCCCGGATTGCGAGTTTAATAAATCTGCCCGATCAGGAATGTTTCATAAGATAAAATACAGCGAAAGTGAGCGCAAATAAGTTGCCTGGCTCAGCTAGGCGGCTTATATTTTTAACCGAACGGCTTTTTTTACCGGATAGCGGCATTTGGGACAGCTTTGATGAACTCCCCTCTTGCGATCAAAAAATGTACATCCCGGCATTATACTACCGCTTGCGAGTGATGGGCGCAGCAGAAATGGCCAGGCGCGCTGGACGCCGGTTTCATGAGGTTTTGGGCTGGAGGGCGGAGGAAAAAGAGGCGGACAGGCTGGCCAGGCCAGAAGATCTGGAACGGATCCTCGAGGGGCCGCTGCTGCCCGAGCCTGTGTCAGAAACCGAGCTTGATTTTGCCCGGTCCACCGGCCTCCTTCGTCGGGCGAATGCTGCGATGGAAGGTGAGTTCGTGCTTTTCGGCAGGAATGTCAAGCTGAAACTTCCTGTTGAGTGGCTGGCAGATCCTCTGAGTGGAGCAAGCGCTGAGAAATTAAAACGGCTGCCGGTCTGGAGCGAGCTTTACCGCAAAAAAGGCATTGATTTCCGTAGTATCTGGGAATTGAACCGTCTCCAGTTTCTCGTGGATTGGGCACGAGCCTACCGTTTGACCGGACAGGAGCGCTACGCCCATCTTGTGAGCAGGCATATCGAAAGCTGGCAGTCGGCGAACCCGTACGGGCGCACAGTTAACTGGTCCAGTGCGCTGGAGGCCGGTCTGCGCAGCCTGTCGATCGTAATCGCCTTATCCTGCATCCGAGATACCCAAGGAGTGCGGGATGAGAATTTTGCGCAGCGCATGGCCCGCCTGTTATACCTTCACGGGAAATTCATCTCCAGCCATCTTTCCTGCCCCTCCAGCGGATTCAATCACCTTGCAGGGGAGGCGGCGGCGCTTTCCGTGCTGGGAATCTGCCTGCCGGAGGTTCCGGAAGCTGAGGACTGGCGCGAAAAAGGCAAATGGGCGCTGGAAGAAAGTATTTTCAGGCTTATCCGTATTGATGGTGGAGCGTTCGAAGGCTCGCTGCACTATCTCGCCTTTGTCTGCCGGCTGGCGGTGCTGGCCGGGGTGATCTGCGACCGGCTGGGCGAGCACCTTCTGTCCCAACATGCCTGTGAGCGAATGGCCCGGGCCTACCGTTTTCTGTGCGCAGTGACTGACGGCGGAGGATCGATCAGCGAGTTCGGCGACAGCGATAATGCAAGCTTTCCCGCACCGGCGCCAGCCAGTGCCCGGGAACGCCATCTCAGCACTCTCAACCTGCTCTGGCTTTTCTGCGAAGGCCAAGATCTGCTTCACGATTTCCACCCGGATGAGGAAAGCCTGTGGCTATTCGGGGAAAAAGCACTGGCACAGGAGGCCGGTTCGCTTGAAAAAGTGAGGCCGCCGCTTGTCGAGCGCTTCGACAAAAGCGGCCGTTATGTTGTAAGATCGCAGGCCGGGCCGACACGGGTTTTCCTGCGTTTCGAGTGCGGGCACTGGGGGGATGGCAGCACCTGGGCGCACGCCCACGCCGATCGGCTCTCTTTTTCGCTTTTTATCAACGGCATCCCCTTTTTTATTGACCCTGGAACCGGCGCTTATCTGACCGACAGCCGCATCAGAGATTATTTCCGCTCCACAGCGGCACACAATACTGTCACCGTGGATGGATTGTCCCAGAGTGAGCCGCTGGCATGCTTTCTCTGGCGCTCACCTGTTTTATCATCGCTTACAGCCTGCGAAAAAAACGAGAGGGAAGTAGTGCTGGAAGGCTACCACACCGGCTACAGCAACAGGCGCCGGGGCCCGGACAGGCTTATTCACCGCAGGAAGCTGGTTTTCCAGCACCGGGAGAACAGGCTCGAGATAACAGATTATTTCGAGACCGGTGGTTCTCACCAGGTCAGCCTGAATTTTATCCTCCATCCTGATTGTTCAGTCAGGCAACAACAGTCCGGCCCCAGGCTTGAGATTACCAACGGCCCGGTAACATTATCCCTGCAACCGGACAATAGCTGCCGGACCAGCCTCTATCGCGGAAAAAGTGATCCTCCGCGGGGCTGGTTCAGTCCCGGGTTTCTCCGCTGGGAACCCTGCTGGCAGGTTGTACTTGACTCGAGCATTCACGGAGACTGTTCATTGCGGACGCTTATCGAATGGAAAGTGGCTGAACAAGAGAAAATCGACTGAAATTTTACACTTCGGTTGACAAGAAAGCCTTCCGGCTTAATATTTCTAAAAGATAGTTTTATCAACAACAATTTCAGTGGAGCTCACGATGGATGATCAGGGGGGTCGAATCCATCCTCGCCGGTATCTGGAATTCAAGATTGAGTATTCCGTGCTCTCCGGGTTTGGTAACATAGAACTGATCGGGGCCCGTACGCTTGATTTCAGTCTGAGCGGGACAAGAATCGAAACGCAACAGAAGCTCAAATCAGACGATCAGCTTTCGGTTCGGATCGAACTTCCTGATCTTGATGTTTACGAGGTGGTTCAGGAGGGTAAAAAAATATATGGCAAGACAGTGTTGATGTGTTTCGGAAGGGTGCGCTGGGTCGGGGAAGCGGAAGGCGGTGGTTACACTGCCGGGATTTGGTTTTCGGGGATGGGTGTCAATGACCGCGCATATCTCAAAAAGCTTCTCGATGAGGATTTCCTGGAAAAGAAAAAATAATCTTGCCGGGGAAACCCAATGGCGGAAAATATTCTAGAGCGAGTTCACGAAACTTATCTCACCCAGGAAAGCCTTGCCTCGAAAACCGCGGCTTATCTCGAATTGATCGCCCCATACAACCAGCGGGAGATTCCATTCAAAATCGATTCGGCCGGGCTGGTAGTTGTAGACATGCAGCGCTGTTTCCTTGAGCCGGGGTATCCGCTTTACAACAGTAACGGCGCGGCGATTCTTCCCAATATAAAGCTCTTGATAGAGTATTTTCGAAAGCGAAAAAGGCCGGTTGTTTTCGCAGTACAGCAGAACAAGGGAGAGTTTGTCGACCGCGGCGAGGTGCTGAGTTTCTGGTGGCCCATGGTACCTCTGGAGGGTAGCCTGGAAACTGAACTGGCCGAGGGAATCACATCCCTGCCGGAAGAAAAGGTGATCCCAAAAAGAAGATACAGCGCCTTTTACGCCACAGACCTGGAACTTACGCTGCGCACGATGAAAGTTAGCCAGGTGGTGGTCGCCGGGCTTTTCACCAATGTCTGTGTTGAGGCCACAGTGCGCGATGCGTTCATGCGCGATTTCTTTGTCTTTCTGCCCGCCGATTCCTGCGCCTCGCTTAACGAGGAACTCCATCTCGGCTCCCTTCGCACAATCGCTCTCTGGTTTGCCAAAGTGCTGCCCACTGCGGAGTTGACAAGCCAGGCAGGCTGATTCGGAAAGCTAAAAAGCTAAAGCCTTCTCACTCCCCTTTCGATATTTTATGTATGATTTGTGAAAACTGAGTTTTGACTTCAATACCGAAGCTGTTAATCTGATCAGGGAGCGATCAATGGGATGTTCCGCATGTAAAACAGACTATGAGCTACTGGAAAAGAGAATTGAAAGCGGTGAAATCAGGGATGAGGAGCACCTGTTCAAAGAGGTGGAGACCGACCTGTTTATAAAGGGTAATCTTGTTATCTATTGTCCCTCCTGCCGCGAGAAAATCGAATCTCTGAATGCCCGTATTGCTTCACGTTTGCGCAAACAGACCCTGGCCAATATCAGTTACCTGCTTGATCGGGCGCACGAGGAACGCAAATCAAAGAAATAAGAATTAGAAAGAATTTAGGGGAAGAGATCAGGGAAGGGGACGATTGGTCAGCACAACCCTGCCGTTTTTAACCACCTGGTAAATTCTCCCGCCGCTGGAGCCGGTTCTTCCATAAAGGCGCATCAGACTAAATACCTGGCGGATATAGTTTCTTGTTTCAGAGTATGGCGGCACTCCGCCTATACGGTCTACAGTCGTAGGTCCGGCGTTGTATGCGGCGAGGCTCAATTTAAGGTCGTGATTGTACCGTTCGAGCATTTCCCTCAGATAACGGGTGCCTCCAAGGACGTTTTCCCGCGGATCGAAGGCGTTGCGTACACCCAGGTCTTTCGCGCTTTCAGGCATCAACTGCATCAGACCCCGGGCTCCTTTGCGGCTTACTGCAAAAGGATCGAATGCGCTCTCGGCGTGGATCACGGCCTTGATCAGCTCGAAACCCACGCCATAACGGTTCGAGGCTTCCCGGATCAGGCTGTCGTAGCGGCTGGTTGGGCGAACCGAAACGGAATGCCGGCCGGAGGAGGAACGGAGAATTTTATTGGAACCGTTTTTCAGAATGGAAATACCAATATCCGGCCGGTTAGCAAGATAAATCACACCGCTGCCGTCACGGTAGCTGTAAATATCCCCCCGCACCGGCCCAGTAAACCGGGTGAGGAAAATAAAAGCCAGAATTAGAGAAAATTCGGGTCTGATTCTATACACTGCAAACATCCTCTTATCGGATTTGAGCCCTCATGCGTAAGGTACCATATCTTGGGGCCAATTTCAATAGAGGCTCGAAAACGGTTTTTTCTTTTCAACTTATCGGCTGAAAACGGGCAGAACTTGATTTTTACACAGGGACCTCACCCGCCGGGCTGCTCTTTCAGTTTCTCCTGTACCTTTTTCAGGGCCATCTGAGCTGTAGTGAAACCGAAATTCACCTCCAGGGTCTTCTGAAACATTCGTTTGGCGTCCTTGTAGCGGCCGAGAGCATAGTAGGCGTCGCCTGTCAGATAGAGGGCCATCAGGTGATCGGGCTTTTTCTTCAGCAGCCTTCCATAGGTCTTGATAGCCTTGTCATATTTTTTCTGGCGGGTATAAAGATTGCCCATGTTGAAATAGGCCTCAAGATAGTTCGGGTCGATCTGCACGGTAGCGGAAAACTCGCTGATCGCCTTGTCATACTGATTCAGCGCGCCGTAAGCCAGTCCGAGATAGTAATGCGAGTCGGCATAGCGGTTGTTGAGCGAGAGTGCTTTCCTGAATGAGGTTACAGCGGGTTCGTATTTTTTCTCGTTGAGGTAGAGCTGGCCCAGGCGGAAATGCGCCTGCTCGACCTCCGGATGTCTCTCTATCAATTCGAGGAAAGTCTTTTTCGCCTCATCGAACTGTTCGAGTTCTATCTGGCAGAACCCTATGCCAAGACGGGCTTCAACAAGTTCCGGGTCGATCTCGAAGGCTTTGCGGTAACTCTCGATTGCGTTCTCATACTGTGAGTGCTTGCGGAACATAGAAGCTTCTTTCATCGCCTGTTGCCCGGGTGGCATGTTACAGGCGCTGGATATCGCAGCAACTGAAAAGACAAAAACAGCTATTCGTTTTCCCAGTCTCATCTGAATTTTTTCCCAATCTATTGAAGTGAATTAAAATTTTAGTACTCTAGATTGATACAGTTCAGGCGGGCAAATGTTCAGCGAACGGTTCCGGCATAAAGGGGCACCTTTTCCAGGCCGTTTTTAAGGAGGGCATCCAGAAGAACTCCGGCGCCTAATCGTACCGGGTCTGTAGCCGGCAGGCCGGTCTCCTCCCGCGCCTGATCGAGCACTGCTTGCGCGGTATTTTCCTCCAGGCCTCTGGTGCTGATAGACAGGGCTACGATCCGGGCCGGTTTAACCAGACACATCGCTTCCTCGCATAGTTTTATGTGATCTGCCAGAGGGGGCATGGGGGTTTCGACCAGCTCAACTTTGTCCAGGTCCCAGCGGTGGCAGAGTATCATCGCATCGGGCAGGCTGCCGTGCATGAGAGACAAAGCAACCCCGGAGTAAACCGGCTGGGTCAGACCGCCCTGGCCCTCGACCACGATAAGTTCCACGCTGCTGTCGGCGGCTTCATCGAGTACCAGTTTTTCCGCGGCTCCTGCCGTGAAATCGCTCAACACATGGTCGACGCAGATTCCGCGGCCAGCGAGCACTATCCCGGTTTGTCCTGTTGCTGCAAACCTGGCCTTGATTCCCCGGCTTTCAGCCTCCCGTACAAGTTCAAAGGCGGTTGTCATCTTTCCGGTGTTGCAGTCTGTACCCACAGTCAGGACAACCGCAGCGCTGACCTCCTGTGCCCGAAGGCTGGCGACAGCGAGGCCTTCCGGCTCTTTCCTCAGGTCCACTATCCGGGCTCCGCCTCTGGCAGCAGCAGCGCTGAATTCTTTATCCTCGCCGAACATCTGATGAAGCCCGTTGACTAGCTCCAGGCCATTCTCAAGCGCAAAAACAATATCCTTGCGCCATTCTTGAGGGAACCAGCCTCCGACGGTCGCAATACCGATAATCAGTCTCTGG
Organism: uncultured Gemmatimonadales bacterium; assembly: GCA_964548275.1. GTDB lineage: Bacteria > Gemmatimonadota > Glassbacteria > GWA2-58-10 > GWA2-58-10 > JAUVUV01. The sequence continues at coordinate 2,577 of CAZJQI010000048.1, read as the reverse complement.
GGATTATATTCAAGGGCTGTGGACAGGTCAGGCACAATCGGGATCCCGCGGCCCAGACCGCTAATCTCAGCAGAATCTTTGCCTGCGTTCTGGCTGTCAATCACCGCAACCACCGATTCCGGATCGAAGCGCAGAATGCCGTAGGCGGTCTTACTAGTGCCGAAATCCGCAAATGATCCTTCGGCCAGGATAACTGTCCGGACTTTCTTCATCGCTTTTTCCCCGAAGAGCTGTTATCGAAAAGTTTTAAAGTAACATCTGTTCTCGGCTTTTACAACTTTGTTCGGTTAACTGAGTGATCTAAATTTGATTGCGTTTTAAAATCCGGCTCACTATATTATTTAAGATTTCAAGTTGTGTTAATCAATGACAGGATGGGCCGGAATTCGGTTTCGGTATCCACTTTTGCATAGAAAATTTCCCATAGCCGGTCCGGTTTTAGTCAGATAATTTTGGTTTGCTAACTTAAAGGTTAATTCTGATATAAAAATCTGGAGGCATTATGTCGGGCCATTCCAAATGGTCGACAATAAAACGGAAGAAAGGCAACAAGGATGAGAAGCGCGGTAAGATATTTGCCAAGCTGATCAAGGAGATCTCAGTTGCCGCCCGAATGGGAGGAGGGGACCCCGAGACCAACCCCCGTCTGCGTCAGGCGACCGATGCCGCCAAAAATGCTAACATGCCTAAGGACAATATCGAGCGGGCGATCAAGAAAGGCACAGGCGAGCTGCCCGGGGTAAACTACGAGGAAGCGGTTTACGAGGGATACGCTCCGGGTGGTGTTGCGCTTTATATCGAGGTGCTGACCGACAACAAGAACCGAACGGTAAGTGAGATCCGCCACATTCTCACCAAGAACGGCGGAAACATGGCTGAGGCCGGCAGTGTGGCCTGGATGTTCAGCCAGAAGGGTCAGATATTTGTCGATGCCGAGCATTACGACGAGGAGACCGTGTTCCTGACAGCAAGCGAACTCGCTGCTGAGGATATCATCACCGAGGAAGGCCTTCACGTGATTACAACCGCGGTGGAAGACTTTACAGCGGTTAAAGACGGATTGGCCGCAGAGGGCATCCAGATAAAGGACTCCGAACTGGTGATGGTGCCATCAAGCATGATCAAGCCTGATGAAAAGGTTGCGGGCAAAGTATTGAAACTCCTGGAGGCACTCGAGGACAGCGATGATGTCCAGCGGGTCAACTCCAATTTCGACATAGATGAGGAGGTTTTACGCAAGCTTGAAGGCGAGTGATCCGAACCGGTTGGACTCTGCGGCAACAATCATGGGAATCGACCCCGGCGGGGAGGTGACAGGAATGGGGGTAGTCCGCCGGGAGGGCAACATAACCCGCATGGTTGCCTGTGGCGCCAGCCGCGCCCGCAAGGGCGAAAGCATCGCGGAAAAACTCTCCCGGGTATTCAGGTTTGTCCAGGAGATTATTGAAGAGTACAGGCCGGAAGTCCTGGCTGTGGAAGACATATTTTACGGCAGAAACGTTCAAAGCCTCAAGTCGATTAGCCAGATCAGGGGAGTAATCATCCTGGCCGGAGCGCTGGCCGGTATTTCGATATATGAATACAGTCCCCGGGAGGTGAAAAAAGCGGTGGTCGGGCGGGGGGACGCCTCCAAAGAGCAGGTACAGAGAATGATCCAGGCCCTGCTGGGCCTTGAATCCGCACCAAAACCTCATGATGCCGCTGATGCGCTTGCCATTGCTCTCTGCCATTCACATCGCCGCCAGTTTTAAAAAGTTGCGGGAAAAGATTTTGATATTATACTGCGTTAGTGAAAGGGGATTTCGCCAGAGATGATCGCTCAACTGGAAGGCAAACTGATTGAGAAGTCGCCCTCCTCGGTAGTAATAGCCGCCGGCGGGGTGGGTTACCTGGTTGCGGTGCCCCTGACCACTTTCGATAAGCTGCCCGCAACCGGTGAACAGGTGAGCCTTTTTACCTACCTTCACGTGCGGGAGGATATACTTCAGCTCTACGGTTTCTCCTCCCGCGAGGAACGCGCTACTTTCGAGAAGATGATCTCTGTCAGCGGTGTAGGCCCGCGCCTGGCCCTGGCAATTTTGGGCGGCCTGAGTGTGGAACAGCTGATCGCCGCGGTGGAAACCTCGCAGACCGCCTATTTGAACCGTATTCCGGGTGTGGGAAAAAAGACCGCCGAAAGGATTGCTCTCGAACTGAAAGGCAAGCTCGGCGAAATGGTTACTCTGGCCGAAGTTAGCGTCCCTGGGGCTTTCGAGCCTGAGGGTCGAGAGGCCGTGGCCGCACTTGTTTCGCTTGGCTTTTCCAAAACCCAGGCGGAAAAAGCCGTGTTCAAAGTGCTCGAGGCCGAAAGCGACAAGCTCGATACCACAGAGCTTGTCCGACGGGCGCTGGCTAATATTTAGATTTCAATAAATGAGACATTTAATCGAAAAGAATTCCCCGAAGTCTTGCTTCGGGGTAAATTGCTTGATGGTTTTATCCTTGTTTTAAGTGAGTTGCCGTGTGACATATACAATATTCACTCTCATCCTTCACAATTCGGAAAGAAGGGGATTTAAACCTGGTGATCTTATTTCA
>CAZJQI010000047.1:0-33628 GCA_964548275.1 uncultured Gemmatimonadales bacterium | reverse complement strand
AATATTGGAGCGGGCGATGGGACTCGAACCCACGACGTCCAGCTTGGGAAGCTGACATTCTACCGCTGAATTACGCCCGCATAAAATGGCTAAAATATTTTAACTTAAAAAGAAAAACCGTTAACCTGAAAACTATAATAGAAACCAGCAAGTGGAATGTCAATAGGAGGCAGTCATCTTGAGCCGGTGGTTCACCCGAAAACAATGAAAAAATTTTGTTTTTTGTAGGGGCGCGCGGCCGTGCGCCCCTACGGGTGGTTTTTACCGAAACCATGGAATAACGCACCTTTAGTCCATTATTTTCGGAGCAGCCGGATGACTGTAACCAGGGAACCTGCCCGCAGGGGGCGCTTTATGCAGAGCGGCTCAGGGAGGGAAGGCCTAAAGGTTCGATTGCTGTTTCTTTGTTGAGAGGTCTTGGGGGAGTGCTGAAAAAGTTAAAACTCCTGCCTCTGCCGCTTAGTACCAGAACCTTGTCGAATACCCAGAGGGAGAGCAGAACTACAAGAACAAGAAGGAGAGCGAAAAGTATAATAAACTTTTTAATCACCCGTTTTCTCCAATTATCAAGATATCCGATACCGGAAAAAGTAAGTCAATCCGGCTTATTTATACATCGGCTGGAAATCTGCAAAACTTTAATTAACTGTTTCAATATCTTATAGTTAGAAGTGGATTTTACAGTTGCTATATTAGCTGTCCGGTAAATTTTAAAGTAGTCGGGCAATTCATAATTACAGTCTTTTTTAAGCTGGTTTTCACTTGATTGCTCTCTTTAATCGATGTTAAGACTTCGAGATATTGAAATAACGTTTCATTCAAGGAAGACACACCCCTGTATCCCCTCTTGAGAGGGGTGCCTGCCTACGGCAGACGGGGTGTGTAATTGATTCCGTAATACTTGCCTGGAGACTGATATTGCATTTCGTAATCCAGAATATTTGTTATCCCTGCAAGTGGAGTACTTATAACTTTAACCTAAATATTGCTGATTATTTACCGGACTCTTTTAAGTTGCTATATAGTTGTTCTTTTTGCTTGACCAGGCCGAGCATGAAGATTTAGCTTAAGACGGCACCTGACAACCAGAAGAGGGGAATTATAATGATTGAAAAAGAAGAAAAAGACAGGCTCGAATTACGGCCGGTGGAATTTGAACTGGACTGCAACGTGCACGCAGAGGGCTCCTGCCTGGCATCCATGGGCAGGACCAGGGTTCTCTGTACCGCAACGGTTGAGGCGAGGGTTCCTTCGTTTCTGGAGGGCACAGGGCAGGGGTGGGTTACCGCCGAGTATGGCATGCTGCCCGGAAGTACGCATTTGCGCCAGCAGAGAGAACGCTCCAGAAGCGGGGCAAACAGCAGAGCGCTTGAAATAAGCCGCCTGATCGGCAGGGCGTTGCGCATCGCGGTCGATCTCCAATCTCTCACCGAAAGAACGGTCATCCTCGACTGCGATGTGATCCAGGCTGATGGCGGTACCCGCTGCTGCGCGATAAACGGAGCGGTTATGGCCCTGTATAAGGCGCTGAACAGCCTGGCCGAAAAGGGAGAGCTTGAACCCAATCCAATGACAGGCCTGATCGCCGCGGTAAGCGTGGGCATGGTGGATGGCAACCTGGTGCTCGATCTTGATTACGAGGCTGACAGCCGGGCTGAGGTGGACCTGAATGTAGTGATGACAGCCTCAGGCGAACTGGTGGAAATCCAGGGCACAGCCGAAGACAAACCCTTCGGCCAGAGCGAATTGAACGAAATGCTGAGCCTTGCTCGGAAAGGGATAGGAAAGCTGATCACCATCCAGAAAAAGGTACTGGGCATTGAATGAGCAAAAGCTCTTGATAGCCACTACCAATCCAGGCAAGGTTGCCGAGTTCAGGAAACTTCTTGCCGGTTTGCCGATCAGGGTGATCGGTCCTGAGGATTTGACGCAAGACGTGCCCGACTGTATCGAACAGGGCAGTTCATTTTGCGAAAACGCCGGGATAAAAGCCCGGCACTGGTTTAATCACAGCGGTCTGGCCTCATTGGCAGATGACAGCGGACTGGCTGTCGAGGCGCTGGAGGGTGCTCCGGGAATCTATTCAGCGCGTTTTGCAGGAGATGGCGCCACAGACAAAAACAACCTCGAACACCTGCTCGAGAGCCTTCACGGAGTTGATCAGTCAGAAAGGGGAGCCTCGTTTATCTGCTGTCTGGCCCTTTGCCGCACCAACAGCAGCCTGGTCATTTTCCAGGGCCGCTGCGATGGAGTGATACTCGATCATCCACGCGGCAGGGGAGGATTCGGCTACGATCCGGTTTTCTATTATCCGCCTCTGGGGAAAACTTTCGCTCAGCTCGATCCCGTGAAAAAAAACAGGGTCAGCCACCGAGGCCGCGCCCTCCAGAGCTTTCGCGAATGGCTAAGTAAAAATGATCTTTGACTTCTAGTTGTGATCTTCCACCCCGAGGCATTTATTGCTACCCCGAATTAGTGTTGACAGGGAGACACTAGTGTCCGGGGAAATTACATGGGAATTTTTGGGTCATGATCATGTTCTCAATTTGGAGCGAGCAGGAGATATAGAGATCCAATTATAGCCTTAGTTGTCCCTTCTGAGAGATTGAAATCTTTCGATAATCTTTCATGCAATTAGCAGAGCTGTTCTCACCCGAGCGCAGCCGCAGGCTGCGCCAGCGGGCCGCCTGTTTGAGCCAGGCAACAAGTAGCGTGTAGAAGCCGGGTAATTTCCATCGTGGCAGCCACGAAACAAGGCGCTCAGGCATGCCTTTTGCCGTGGTGACCAAAGGTTACCCGGCAAGGCGACCGAGAGAGGAGCGTGTTTTTACCACGTAAACGCCGAAGGTTATAACATCCTCAAGCGCTAGCGAGTTGCGGCCCGCAAGCGATTTTTGCCTACTTTTGATCGCCAGCAAAAGTGGGGTAAATAAGAATTTAAGAACCTGGGAGTTCATAGCGGATAAGAGATGAAAATTAAATGGACAGTACTGACAGGGAGAATTAATAGCATTAGATTGTCAACTAATTCAATCGATAATATAAGATTTACATTGGATTTTTGAATTGATTCCCTTTTTACTTTGAAGATAAGTATCATTTTTCTTATATATTGATACAGGAGGGCACAATGGGACGCATTTACGATGACATCACTCAGACAATCGGCCGCACACCTCTGGTCCGGCTTAACCGGCTCACTGAGGGAGTTGTCGCCGAAATAGTGGCAAAACTGGAGTTTTTCAATCCGCTTGGCTCGGTGAAAGACAGGATCGGCGTGAGTATGATCGAGATTGCAGAGCGTGAGGGCAAGCTGAAAGCAGATTCGGTAATTATCGAGCCGACAAGCGGAAATACCGGGATTGCTCTGGCTTTTGTCGCAGCAGTCAAGGGTTACCGGCTGATCCTGACCATGCCTGAGACAATGACTGTGGAACGGCGCAAGATCCTGAAAGCGTTAGGTGCGGAAATTGTGCTCACTCCAGGTGACCAGGGGATGAAAGGCGCAGTGGAAAAGGCCGAGGAACTGGTAAATTCTACACCTAATTCATTCATGCCGCAGCAGTTCAGGAATCTGGCAAACCCTGAAATCCACCGGAAAACTACCGCAGAGGAGATCTGGAACGACACGGACGGCAGGGTGGACGCCCTGGTCAGTGGGGTGGGCACGGGCGGAACGATCACCGGCGTGAGCGAGCTTATCAAGAAACGCAAGCCTGAGTTCAAGGCATACGCTGTGGAGCCGGCAGAAAGCGCAATCCTTTCCGGAGGCCAGCCGGGTCCCCATAAAATCCAGGGTATCGGCGCGGGTTTCAAACCCGATATACTGAACATGGGACTCGTGGATGAGGTAGTGAAAGTGAATAACGAGCAGGCGATCGAGACAGCACGCAGGCTGGCGCGCGAGGAGGGTATTTTCGCCGGGGTTTCCTCAGGCGCTGCTGTGCATGCTGCTCTTCAGGTAGGCCGCCGGCCGGAAAACGAGGGCAAGCTTATCGTGGCATTGCTACCGAGTTTGGGCGACAGGTATCTCAGCCATCCTCTTTATGCAGAGCTTTAGGCGATGAGTTTAACTGACGAACAAATAGAGCGTTACAGCCGCAATATTGCCCTTAAAGAACTGGGTCCGGAAGGCCAGGAACGTATCCGCGCAGGCAAGGTTCTGATCATTGGGGCAGGCGGGCTGGGCTCGCCGGCAGCTTTATATCTGGCTGCTGCCGGGATCGGCGCTCTGGGGATTGTTGATTCGGACCGGGTGGAACTGAATAACCTTCAGCGCCAAATACTTCACAATATCTCCTCTCTGGGACAGGAAAAAACCCTATCTGCAGCACAGCGCATCCGTTTACTCAACCCGGATGTCGAGGTAAGAATGTGGCAGGTGAAATTTTCAGCCGAAAATGCCCTGGAACTGGTTCGGGATTTCGATTTTGTTATTGACGGCAGCGATAATTTCGCCACTAAATTCCTGGTGAACGATGCCTGCGTAATGGCTGGAAAACCTTTTTCGCATGCCGGTGTTTTAGGTTTTAAAGCTCAGGCGCTGACAGTGATCCCGGGCCGGGATGATTCGCCCTGCCTTCGCTGCGTGCTCCCTGAGATTCCCTCGCAAGATGAAACTCCAACCTGCGCCCAGTCAGGAGTGCTGGGCCCGGTTGCAGGAACTCTCGGGACAATCCAGGCCACTGAGGCGATCAAAGTCCTTACCCGGGTTGGAGAACCCCTGCTCGGAAGGCTGCTTCATCTCGACGCTCTGGCGATGAAGTTTCAAACTGTAGAACTGAAACGTGATCCTGCCTGTCCTGTCTGCTCGGCTAAACCGCAGATAACCTCTCTTGAAAAACAAGCTTACGAATAATTTTATCTCGTGTATTCATTTTGCTGAGATAACATGCCGGGAGAGAAATTCCTGGACCTTGCGGGCACCGCCTGCCCGATGAATTTTGTTCGCATAAAAATCGCCATGAGTAAACTGCCGCCCGGAGCAGTGATTCGGGTCAGGCTCGATGGCGGTGCAGTTGCCGATGATGTAAAACGTACTCTGGTTGAACAGAACTACGAGGTGCTGTCACTGGAGCAGGAGGGAGAGTTTGCTATCATATTTGTCAAAAAAGTTTAAATTGGATTATATAATTACAATTAGTACAATAAAATAGATGGTATAATCTAAACTGATACTTGAAGCTGGAATCTATCCAGCCAGCCATTCCTTGCCTGAATGTTAAGAGATAAATCCAGGCAAAATAAATTTACTTCGATATTACAAAAACAAAAACCTCTTTCGCTTGACAAAGCAGTTATCCAACCGGTAGATTGTAAGCTTAATGAGTATATAAAAACTTTCTTCAGCCAGCTTTTGAGAGGTCAACCTTCAACCAAAGAGGGAGAACGCATGGCAAACAGTGATTTTGAAATCAACATACCGGAAATCAGGCTGCCACAGCTCAGCAGAAAATCAGTGCTGGGTGGCCTGGCGATTGTGGCGCTGATCTGGCTGGCCACTGGTATTTACAAGGTGGAGGCGGATGAGCTCGGAGTTGTACTTCGTTTCGGCAAGCTTTCAAGCATTACCGAACCGGGTCTCAACTATCACCTGCCATACCCGATCGAGACTGTCGAGACGCCCCAGGTAACCGAGGTCAAACGTGTCGAGATCGGTTTCCGCACCGTGTATGCGGGTCCGCCTTCGCGCTACGAGCAGATTCCGCAGGAAAGCCTGATGCTCACCGGGGATGAAAATATTGTCCGTATTAACCTGATAGTCCAGTTCAAGATCAAGGACCCGGAGGATTACCTTTTCAAGGTGAGGGATATCATTCGCACCGTGCGCAACGCCTCGGAAGCCACCCTCAGGCAGGTGGTCGGTTATCACAAGATCGATGAGGCTTTAACTGACGGAAAGTTCGAGATCCAGCAGGAAATTCTCGAGAGCCTTCAGGATATCCTCGACCGCTACGAAGCCGGCATACTCGTGGTTGCCGTGCAGCTTCAGGATGTCCACCCGCCCGAACAGGTAGTCGCCGCATTCAAGGATGTGGCCAGCGCCCTTGAGGACAAGAACAAGTTTATCAACCAGGCCCAGGGCTACCAGAATGACTTGATCCCGCGTACCAGAGGCGAAGCCGAGCAGTTGATTCGCCAGGCGGAAAGCTACAGGGAACAGCGGATCCTTCGCGCCCAGGGCGAGACCGAGCGTTTTCTCAACGTGCTTGCCGAATACGAGCGCGCTCCCTCTGTGACAGAGAAAAGGCTGTACCTCGAAACCATGGAGAAAATCCTTCCCAGAGTGAAAAAATACATTGCCAAGGTCGGCAGAGACGGCACAGGACTGATGCCATTGCTCGATATGCGAAATGTGCAAAGCCTGCCGCAGCCCTGAGCTTGGGCAAGGTGTAATTCAGAGGGTTTTAAATGATTCGGAATTATTAAAAATTTACCGCTAAAGGAGATTAAAATGGGACGAGGTCTCATCCTGACAATTATAATCGTGGTGTTTGGATTGATCGTTAGCCTGAGCTCTGTTTTCCGGGTCTGGGAAACAGAGCAGGTGGTGGTCACCAAGTTCGGCAAGCCGGTGCGGACCGTAAAAGAGCCGGGCCTTCATTTCAGGATACCGTTCATTGAGAAGCTGCGCGTTTTCGAAAGACGCCTGCTGGATTACGACGCTGCACCTACTGAGATTCTGACCCAGGATAAAAAGGCACTGATCGTGGACAATTACGCCAAATGGCGGATTATCGATCCGTTGAGATTACTTCAGGCCGTGCAGAATGAGTTCGGCGCCCAGAGCCGGCTGGGCGATATTATTTACTCCGAGCTTCGGGTGGAAGTCGGCCGTCACGCATTCCACACTATTATTTCAGAGAAACGTGGGGAAATAATGGAGGTGGTCACTAAAAAAAGCGATGAAAAAGCGAGGGAATACGGGGTGGAAGTGGTAGACGTACGGATAAAACGGGCTGATCTTCCTCAGGAGAACGAAAACGCTATCTTCGCCCGCATGGAGGCCGAGCGCAAAAGGATCGCCAACCAGTACAGGTCCGAGGGTGATGAGGAGGCGCTGAAGATCCGGGCGGAAACAGACAAGCAGGCCGTAATCATTCTCGCCACGGCAGAAAAGACCGCCCAGGAAACCCGAGGTGAGGGCGATGCCGAGGCGACCCGGATTTACGCGCGAGCTTTCAACCGCAACCAGAAATTTTACGGCCTCGTACGCACGCTCGAGGCATATGAAAAGGCAATCGACTCGACTACGACTATTATTCTCTCGCCGGATGCAGATTTTTTCAAGTATTTCTGGGAGGCTCCCTGAGCAGCAGCCGGTCATGAATATCTCCCATGATAACAATCTCAGGGGCGGCCAGAAGGTCGCCCCTGAAGTGTTTTTAACCCGGATTATTCATAGATTGGTGAGCTGTTATATTTCCCCGGGGCCTGGGGGGCGGCGGGCGCATGAAATGCGCGCCGTTGTGCTTTTGCACAACGGTCTGTGCGACTTGGGTCGCACAGCCGCCGCCCCCTCCCTCGGTGACTGATAAAAACTGAAAATAAGTGATCAGCCCTGTCAGGGTCTGGGTTTCATGAATAATCCGGGTTAAAACAAACCCTGCTGTTTTTCATCCGCGCCTGGAAGTGGTACGCCGAGCAGTTTGCCCATGTCACGGGCGTTTTCCACGGCCTGGCCGTTGCGGTGGTTGTTGAAAAAGATAAAAGTTTTATCGGTCCTGCCGGCAAGCCAGGTTATTCCCTTGCGCCATTCCTCAAGTTCTTCTTCCCGGTAGAGATAGTCATAGCGCTCCCAGGCCTCCTTGTGGTTCCACCACTTTTCCGCATTGCGGCCGTGAAATCTAACATATCCCAGTTTGGCTGATGTGCAAATAGTTTCCGGGGGCACCAGTCCCGGCAGCCGAGGTTCATCCACACAGCAGAGCGCTGTATCATGGCTGAGAAGAATTTCCCACACTTTTTCTTTCATCCAGCGCTCGTTCCTGAACTCGACTACTGTTGGCCGGCCAGCCATCCGCTCGAGCAGGCTCTCTACCAGTGAGAGCTGGGAGCCGCCGAAATGAAAACTGTAGGGGAACTGAAGCAGTATCGCAGCCAGTTTACCGACCTCGATAAGTGGTGCTATGGCATCGAGAAAAGCTTTAAGCACGGCCTCGGATTCGGAGTTCCTTTCGTGGGTGATACCGCGGTAAGCCTTGACCACGATCTGAAAGCCGTTCGGGGTGCGCTCGATCAAGCTGCCGATCAGCCTGGGCGAGGGGATTGCATAAAAGCTCGAATTGAGCTCCAGAGCAGGGAAATGGCGTGAATAAAAAGTGAGGAAATCTCTCTTGGCAAGTCCGGGTGGGTAGAACACCTTGCGCCAGTCATCATAGGAAAAACCGCTGGTCCCGATATAAATCATCCTCTGGCTGACCTCCCGGTAAATGTTCATCCCCAGCTTATAGCCATTCCTCCATCCAGGCAAGGAAAAGTGGGTTTGGAAAACCGATTTTCTATTACAATTTTGCGTATCCCGTTATATCTTTACTCTGGTTCGAAAGGATCTCAATTTTGATCTGCTATGAATTTACATTTGTCTGCGTGATAACAAGCCTTGTTCGATTTCAAGCCAGGAGATGAAGGAGAGAGGAATTTATGCCGAGACCGGATGAATTTCACCTTTGCGTGCAGTATTACCGCCAGCCTACGCCGCCGGCGGAGGAATGGGAGGAGGACCTGAAACATATCAAGACTCTCGGTTTCACCGCGGTTCAGTTGCGGCCGCAGTGGGCCTGGCACGAGGTCAAAGAGGGCATTTTCCGCTGGGACGATATCGACCGGCTGATGGATTTGACAGCAGAGGTGGGCCTGAAAGTCCTGTTCAAGTTTTTTCTGGAAAGCGCGCCGCTGTGGCTGTTCAAGGATTACGAGGCAGACCGGATCACTCCGGACGGCACCCGGTTTCCACACCGGGGGAGGGGATCGTTTTACCTGGGTGGCTGGATGCCGTGTTTCGACCGGCCGGTGGTCTGGGAAAAAGCCGGGCGCTTTGTTACCAATGGCGTACTTCGCTACCGGGACCGGGAAAACCTGCTCGGCTGGCATCTCTGGAACGAGCCGAGAAGCCGACCGTATGAGGACTGCGCCTGTGCGGATTCAGTGGCAATGTACCGAAAATGGCTCGCGGATACTTTCGGCAGCATTGAGAAATTCAACGAGCGTTTCGGTGTAGCCGTGCGGAAATGGGAGGATATCGACCCGCCCCCGGACATCTCAGCTTACTATGATTCCTGGCTCTGGCGCAACTTTCGCGCTCATGCCGTGGCTCAGCGGATTCACAAACTGGCCGCCATGGTAAGAAAATACGACAACACCCGCCCGGTTTTCACACATGTGGGTTTCAACTCTGTGCTCCAGCCTACATTTATCGACACCAGCCACGACTATCTGACTGCCGCCGCAGTGGATGTTTACGGCACCAGTCTCCCGCACTGGACCGGGGATTTCCACACCTTTTTCAAGGTCGACCGCCCGGCCCTGTTCACCAACCCGGACTACCGGGAGGAGGCTTACCTTTACAGCCTTCAGGCGCGCTGGATGGGCGCGGTCAAGGATTATTTCTGGATCAACGAAATTTACGGCAACACCTGGAACTATATGGCAGAGGATTACACCGGCGATGATCTGGGTTTCATGCTGCTTTCCACCATCTCCGAGGGAGCCCGGGGGATAGTGATCTGGCAGTTCAAACCTGAGCGGTTCAGCGAGGAATCGATAACCTCGGGACTTGTCGAGCTCGACGGCTCGGATACCGAGCGCAGCCTGACAGCAGGCCGGGTTTGCCAGGCCCGGGCGCAAGACCCGGAGGCATTCAGGACCTACCGGCCGGAGAAAGCGAAAGTGGCTATTGTTTTCCATTTCGGCGCGGATATGTATTCGGAAATGGAGGATGCTGAGAACATTGAAAGCACCGGTACGGTATGCTACAGGTACAAGGAATCCCTCAAAGGCTATTATAGCCTGCTCTGGCGCCTGGGACTTGCGGTTGATCTGGTGCCTGTGGAGGAACTCGCACGAATCAGGGAATACAGGCTGGTGGTGCTGCCTTACATGCACCTGATGGACAGGGAGCAGGCCTATATTCTCGCATATTATGTGGGGTCAGGAGGCGTTCTGGTCAGTGATCCGGGACTGGCTTTCCGCGACGGTCGGGCCTGGGTCCAGCCTGCACGTCCCGGGTTGGGGCTTGATAAGATTTTCGGCTGCCGGGAAAAGTGGCTCAAGGCAATACCCGAGCCGCAAAAAATCAAAGCCGCCGGACTGAAACTCACCGCCACGAGGATACTTGGGAAACTGGTTCCTCAAGATAAAGCCTCCGACTTGTCAGACAGCGCAGGCCTGCTGGTAGCAAACAAACGCGGCAAAGGAAAAACCTTTTATTTCGGTTTCTACCCGGGCGTCTCTTACAGGGATACCGGGGAAGAAGCGTACCTCCGCCTAATGGCAGAACTGCTCGCCGAGTGCGGAATAGAAACGAACTACGAGCCGCATGCCCCGCTTGTCCGGGTAAGGTGCGGCAGTGTGGGGGATAATGGTAAAAGACCGGCAGCTTTCGTTTTCAACTACGAGGATACCGAAGCCGGTCTGCCTCTGCATAAGCTCCCTGAAGGCGCTTACCGCTGCGTTTTGAGCGGACGCAGGGTCGATACGGCAAAGCCAACCAGGCTCTCTCCCCGCGAGATTCTTTTCCTGGTGCCGCTTGATTTCGGTTAGAATAGCCATATCATTGGAAGAGCGGTTCGGTCTTTTGCCAGCATTCTGTCCTGAACAGGGGAGGCCCTGAATGGAACTTACTATCGAGGAAGCCTCACAGAAATCTCGTGCAGGCCTTGTGTTTTTCCTCTTTCTGTTCGGCGTGGCCATGGCCTATTTCGAGGCGGCAATCGTGGTCTATCTTCGCCAGCTGTATTATCCCGAGGGCTTTGATTTCCCGCTGAAAGTTATGGAAAACCATATTCTGCTCGTGGAAATCGGGCGCGAGGCGGCTTCCATTGTCATGCTCCTGGCAGTGGCTCTGATCGCCGGGAGATCGTTTTATGAACGATTCGCTTTTTTCGCGATTATTTTCGCCCTCTGGGACATTTTTTACTACATCTGGCTGAAAGTTCTTCTCGGCTGGCCGGAGGGGCTTTTTAACTGGGATATCCTGTTTCTGATACCTATGCCCTGGATCGCTCCGGTGCTTTCACCGGTTATAGTCTCCTTTTGCCTGATTATCGGTGCAGCCTTTATCCTGAAAAGACTCTGGTCCGGAGGCGTTTTTGCTCCCAATTTCCGGGAATGGGCGATCGCAGTGGGGGGAGCTTTCTTGATCCTGCTTTCCTATACTGTTGACCAGGATGCCGCGCGGGTTTTAGCAATGCCCAAACCCTACCGTTGGGAATTACTTGCTGTCGGTGTGGCTGCCGGTTTTTATGCGCTCGCACGCTGCCTGATCAGAACGAGAAAGGGAGAGAAGCCGCTTGAGTGAAATAGCCTATTTCGACGCAAATGCTTGTTTCGGCCGCTCGGTCTGCCGCATTCCGGGTGCGCCTTACGATTTGCCCGGGCTCCTGTCCGAACTCGACCGCTGCCGGATAAGCAGGGCGCTCACTTTTCACGCCGGGGCAAAGGAACTCGATTCCCGCCGGGCGAATGTGTCCCTGCTTGAAGAAATCGCAGGGGAGAAACGTCTCGTTCCCGCGGCGGTGATTAACCCTGCGCCCTATGCGCCGGACAGAGACCTGGCTGCGGAAACAGAAGAGCTTTTCAGGCAGGGGTTCAGGGCTTTCCGCCTCTTCCCGCTTTATCACGGGATAGATTTCAACGATCCCCGAATGTGCGAGGTTCTGAGAACCCTCGCCCGGAGAAAGTCCGCGCTCTGGCTCGATTTCGACCAGCTCTGGTACAATTTCAAGCAACTGGGCATGCACGAGCAACGCGCAGTCGATCTTACCGTGGTAGAAAAGCTTGCCACTGGATACCCGGATCTGACCCTGGTTATTGTCGGGGCAAACTATAACCATTTTACAAGGCTTTTCAGCCTGTTCGATTACTGCCCCAATCTAAAGGTGGAAACCTCGCTTCTTCAGGGTTTCCAGACCATACGCTTTATCTGCGAGCGCTGGGGCGCAGAAAGGCTGCTGTTCGGTACCGGGCTGGGACAGGTCAGCCCTGGGGCTGCGCGGGCTACCCTGGCCTATGCGGAAATCAGCCCTGAAGACAGAAGAAAAATAGCCTCGGGCAACCTGGAGTCCCTGCTGGAAGAGTCCCCGACCCCGACATTACCGGAAGATACGGAGCGCTCGCTGATCATGCAGGATGTGGATCAGGGCAGGCGCCTGGAGCGTATCCAGATTTACGATGCCCACGGCCACATTGCGCCTGAGGGTTTCGACGGGCAGATGGGTCTCACCCTGGGTGCGCAGGATGCCGAATCCATGGTCAAAGTGCAAGACAGGATCGGGATAAAATCCCTTGTAGTGAGCAGCTGGCAGATCGCCGGCGGCGACGCCTTGAGAGGAAACCGCACGGCCTGGGAGGCTGCGGAAAGATTCCCGGGACGTTTTTTTCCCCTTGCAGTAGTCAATCCGAATTATCCGGAGGACTGGCCGCGCCTTGTAGCCGAATGTTTCGAGAAGAGGCGCTTTTTCGGGTTCAAGCCTTACCCCCAGACCCAGCGCACAGCGCTCAGCAACCCGGCTTTCAAGAACATGCTCGAGCTGGCAGAGCGCCTGAGCCTGCCGATCCTCTGCCATTTCGGATTCGAACCCCTGGCCGGGGTGACCGCTGAGGAAATTGAAAAGCTGGCTCCCCGCTACCCGAACGCTCTTTTCCTTATAGCCCACGCAGGAGCTTCATACCGCGTTGCTGAAAAAGTTATTCCGCTTGCAGTGGAATTCGATAACGTTTACCTGGAGATCAACTATACCTCAGTGCCCTACGGGATGATCTCGTACCTGGTGCGTAATGCGCCCACTGCAAAAATCCTGTTCGGCACGGACACGCCCATGCGAGACCCGGCCCCGATTATCGGCTGGGTGGTATACGACCACATTACGGATGAAGAAAGAGAGAAAGTGCTCGGCGGGAATTTTCGAAGGCTTGTTGAGAAAATAAATTATCCGGTTAAGTTATAGTGAACTGCGAGAAGTAAAATGCTTCATGAATTTTTCAACCGTCTGGTGGATGACACACCCCGCCTGCTTCGCAGGCACCCCTCTCAAGAGGGGAATTTTTCCTCCCGCCCACATCTGTCCGGTGTAAATCCGGGAGTGGTAGTGCAGGGAAAAGTCCCCTCTATCAAGAGGGGATACAGGGGTGTGTCAGATTTTCAATATTGAATTCTCTCAGGGAGATTCACCAAACGTCCCGATGGAGAACAATCGTCTCTTTATCAGGATTTTTTCAAAGGTCTTTTGCAATCACTCCCCAAAAATCTTAAAATACATAAAAGCGTTTACAATCCGGTATAAGCATCCCTACAATCTGGCCGCGGTAAAACGATCAGACCGATACGATTTAACAATTACTAGCTGTTTCATGACCTTCTCTCATGATTATTAATACCGCTCTTGGGGCAGGTTACCAGGGTGTGTTACATAGAAACCATGTAACACCCCAGGAAATCCTGGAGAAGCAATTTAGCTCCCTGTAAATAAGACAGTTACAGGTCGAAGTAAGGAGGTGTTTTATACAGCAAAATTGCTATATAAAAGTATTACATAGAATCTATGTATACCATGGTTAGATGGAAAGATGAGAAAACTAGAAGCGATAATCACCAAGTTGCTCGACGAACGACCTATCCCGGTTCAACGGATTGTAGAGTATTTGGCGGGTTCTGCTCGCGAAGGGGATGGAGAGGACGTGGAAGTATTAGAACGCCTCTCAAGACTCGACGATCCCATGGACGTGTATCTCGCTGTACCAGCACTAGCGTTGCTTCCGGCATGGGGACTGGTAGGACTCGAAGTAGTTGTCGACCAAGCTTTCCACGGTCCGCACAGAACGCATGCATTATCTGTTCTGGGAGTCATAGCTCAAGGAAGGTGTCCGAATTCCAAAGATGTTCATTTTTTGCCCAAGGACCAAGATTTGTCATTTGAGTACGCCGTGCCGGATGAGTTGTCTGCAGAAGCCCTAAGACGGATCAGATCCGGAATGCTCGAGTGTATCACTGATCCTATTGAGAAGAGAACACTTCTTTGGTCAATCGCATCGCTTGGGATCTTCCCAGAGAGTACAGAAAAGCACATCAGTTGGTTTAGCTTTTACCTGAATTTGCTCATTGATTCACACTTGGTCGTGAATCATTCGATGCTACAGGAATTCGAGTCTCTTCTCGATGCCTATCCTAAAAAAGAGGAGGAACTTCAAAGATTCCTTACCAACCATCCAGTCTTGCTTGATCCGTTTGTCACAGAGCTTCGCTCAAAGCATCAACTCGGTGACGATTTCATCACAGACTACGTTGTGCGACGTATTAACAACGAGTACGTGCTTGTTGAGATCGAGAATTCAACAGATAAGGTCTTCACAAGAGAGGGCCAGTTCACCACATCAGTCACGAAAGCACTCTCACAAGTAAGGGATTTCCAAGCATGGGTTGCTGACAATATCGCGTATGCCCAGAAGAAACTCCCAGGTATACGCAGACCAGACGGTTTGGTCGTGATCGGACGCCGCAAGGATCTGAGTGAAATCGACATGAAGCGATTGGATGAGGAGAACTATAGCCGAAGAGGACACACGAAGGTGGTAACATACGACGACCTTCTTAGCCAAGCTAGAGCGGTTCATCAGAACCTCCTGAACCACCCGGTCGTTCTTCGTGCCAAGGATCAAAGGATCATCTAGCAACCGGGTGGACATGGACGGTGAAAACTGCGCCGCTACGCTCTGCAGTTACCCCGCCGGTCACCCGGAGCGTTATATCTGTAAAAGAATAGCGAGACATACCCTGCCCTTACAAAATGAACCGGACTGTTACGTCTTACTTTTTTACCTGCCGGCCGAGCCTGCTCTCAACTGAATCCACCTTGCCGGTGAGCTTGCCTGTTTTCCCTGGCTGGTCATCAACCTTGAGCACCATATATATCCTCTCGTTGTCTTGGAGCAGCGCCTTGCGGCAGGCACCGATAAGCTCGATCACCTCGTCCCATTCTCCCTCGATTAGCGTGTCCATACCGGTAAGCTGGTAGGGCAGGCCGCTTTTTTCTATCAGGTCGACAACTTTGGCTATATCGGCACTCATACCGCTTAGCTTGCCCAGGGGAAAAAGGGTTAGTTGAGCTAACATGAGAAGCCTCCTTTTATATCGCTAATTTCCGGTTAAAAATGATTTCATACTTCTTTTGGTGGCAAAAGAAGCAAAACCATTTCTTTTGTAACCAAAAGACAGTACCGTCCTGTTAACTAACAGGCAGAAAGAAAAAGATTTTTTCATGTTACTTTTGTAACCAAAAGTAACCAAAAGTTTTTTCGGGCCGCAAACTCGACTGCCAATATGGCTATTATATCTTTTGTTGTTTTCCAGGTAAAAAGGCGCTCCTGCCGAGCTCGCCTGATTCGGCTTGAACCAGGCAAGCCGAATCAATGGCATGCCCACCGGTCTGGCTTCGCTCTGCCTGGGATGGAAATTACCTGGCCTTTACACGCTCCTTTGGAGTTTCTCGAACATGCGGCCCTGATGAGGCGGCCTGCGGCCGCCGAAGAGACCGAGCACCTCAAAGAAGATAAACATATTCCTTTGATCAATCCCTTTTGCATTACCTCTCTGGAACTGCCTGAATTAATAACAACTCTTAATTCATAAACCATTTTTACCGGACACTATTAACCAAAAGAAACAAAAGTTATTTCTGACACCTGAGGCATCTACTCCGCTTCGCCGAGATCGCCTGCGGTAAAAGCCCCGCAATGGCCTGCCGGAGCTATGTACATATAGCAGGGCATTCATGGAAATTACTCGTCTTCTACACGCTCGGTTATCAGAGATCTCAGGTTACAGTACTACTAAAAGCACGCTTTTTGCTGCTGTAAATCGCTAATAATCCAGATAAAATAACTTCACGCCGTATTTTACCGGGCACCTCTGATTTCTATTAGTAAAGTAATAATACTACGATTCAGGATTGGTGGAAATCACCGTTTTGCAGATCGTTTCTTTTTGCGCGCTGTGACAATCATCCGGGTGGACATGAACCCCAGATCGGCCTCACTGCTTAATTTGTCAAGACCCCGGTGCACCTCGATCTTGCTGAAACCGGTAGAGGAGACAAGCTCACGTATGGAGAGCGCACTGTAGAGCTTTTCAAAGTAGCTGGACTCGCGGATCAAGCCTTTCTTTCTGGAGACCACCAGCTCGCGAACCTCGAGACCGCCGCTGGCTGGCTTGCGTTTTCTCAGCACCAGGATGTCACTGTCGGCCTCGTGCCAGCTGTTTTCGGTGATTGATTTCGCCGCTTTATCTCCATCAGCGATATCAACGAGCAGCACGCCGCCGGGAACCAGCACCCGCCAGGCTTCACGCAGTATAACAGCGTTCTGGCTGTCATCGGCAAAGTAGCCGAATGAACATGCCATCAGAGCCACCGCCCGGTAGGAGTTCTCCCTGATCGGCAGGCGGCGGGCGTCGGCCCGGATGAATCTTACATCAGAGTGGCCTGAACCTGCGCCCAGTTTCAGCAGGTATTCCGAGTAATCCAGGGTGGTCAGCCCGGTATAGCCCCTGCGGGCCAGCTCCAGCGAATGGCGGCCCTGCCCGCCGCAAAGGTCCAGAATCGGATCATCCCGGTTAACATCCAGAAAATGCTCCATCAAATCAGCCTCAGAGCGGGTAAGCTCATCGTTGCCAATACTGCGGGCGTCGGTTACAAGGTAAATTTCATCGAAAATGTATTTCCACCATTCGGGATCCACCGGAGAGCTTGCCGGGCTGTCAGGGCTGTCTTGAGGCATGAAACTTTTCAGATTTGTTTAGTGAGCAAATCTGCACCAAAGCTGTAGAGGCCGTCCGATGCGATAATCGCTGGAGTGCCGTTCCAGGGCTGTTTCAGGGCGATTTCTTTTTCCTCTTCCGGCAATTTCATGTACTGGTCAAGCAAACCCTCGCGCCAGAACTTCTCAAGCTTTACACAGTCCTGCCAGAGTTCCTGCGAGAACTTCTCGAAAGCGATCAACTGGTGGCGGTTGATTATTCTCGGCCGCATCGCCTGGGGTATCGGGCCCTTGAGATAGGCAAGGCCGAGTGAAAGGGCTTTCTCGCTCACCTCCTCTTTCAAGGTTTTGAATTCCGAGCCCGGTATTTTCTCCACTGCCTCGAGCGCCTTCCGTGCAGCCTCAACGGAGGAACCTTCGGTAAGAGCAATCGCCTGGGTTCCTCCGCCCATGCCCACATTGGTCGGTATGCCGCCGTAGCGGGCGACAAAGCCGAACAGCCTCCGGTCGTTGACAAAGCAGCGGAAATCTGTCTGCCTGCGGCGCAGCACAACAGACTCCCCGCTTTCATCCAGTTCTGGATACATTTCGGCCCACAGTTCGGGCGGAATCATCTGCTGGACGATGTACTCACCATTCTCCAGCGCAATCTGGATGCATTTGTCCGGGTCAGGCTGATTCGGGCCGACAAATACCCCTTTGCCTGAGTACCCGCGCTCAGGCTTCAGTACGAGGTTATTCCAGTTTTGCCTGGTCCATTCCACAAGATTGGTTATCCGGGAGCTGTCAGGAGCCTCGGTACGGCGCGGGAAAAAGCGCCTGGTCCAGGGCGTGCGGCTCACAATGCCGGGAGAAAGACGATCGGCCAGCACTCCGGTTACAGCCTCGAAAACGCCTTTCGAACCGACCGGTTCCATTCCTCTCGGGTTGACAGTGATCCCATCGGCTATAGCATCCAGCAGTGCCCCGGCCTTGCCCTGTTTCTCGAGTTTGACAATTATCGCGTTATTGAAATCGCAGAATATAGCTGTTATCCGCGTATTGCCGACATGGTATTCCCCCCGGCTGTTTTTCTCCAGTTCGTGAGGCGCGGCCAGCACCGCGTCGGTTTCCGGCTCACTGGCCAGGTATTCCACCATCAGGCGGTTTTCCGCAACAGCCTTCAGGGTCTCCTCCTCGGCCAGCAGCGCAAGGCCCGGACGGAGAAGGTCAGGATAGCGCAGCCGGTGCTGGCGGTACATCATATCCCGAAAAAACCGGGGAGAGTTGAAAATCGGGTGCTCGAAATCGAGATGCAATGTGAGCCCGGTGATTCGGCAAATCCTGTTCCAGATTAACCTGCCCAGGCGCTGGGTCAGTAACTGGTAATACCATCCGCCCGGACTGCCAAGGTTCCACTCGGAATGGTAACCGGTAAAATCGTTCCCGTTTCGTGTCTCTGTCATCAAAGTTTTCCAGATCAAAAGTGAGATAACTGTTCAACTCGGGTTATTTCCTGATTTTACGCTTCACCAGGCTTGTTTCGAGATGGCGTTCCAGTAGATCGAAAGGTATTTCGCCGGCCGAGAGCAGCAGACCGTATAATTCGCGGTCACATGAAACTCTGGGGCGGAATTTATCGACCAGTCTTTCCAGTTCCAGCCGTCCGATGGTATAAGTTAGCTGGTATCCAGGCTGGCAGCGGTACTGGCGGATTAGCTGGGCGGCCAGTTTACCCTGGATTCCGATTTCAGCCAGCAGTCCTCCGGCGCTTGAATCATCCAATTTGCCGATATGAAGGCCCAGTTCGCAGATCGAGCGGCAGGTGCGCTTTAATTTCCGGTGCTCGACACACATCAGTTCATTCGGCAGATAGAAATAACCCAGATCAGCCATCCGCTGCTCCGCCCAGCAGGACCAGCCCTCATAAAAAAGCGCGTTCTCGCTCTGGCGGCGGATCGCCGATTTCAATCCCAGTCGAACCGTATCCAGGTGGTGATGGCCCGGAAAAGTCTCGTGCACGGTAATATAGCGGTAGTCCGAATGGAGAACAAGCCGGGAATGCTTATCCTGCGCAGAACTGTCAAACACGATAAAAAATACTCCCGGCTTATTATTTTCCAGGGGCGCAGCGTAGGAGGCGGAGGCTCTTAAACCGCACAGGTAATCGGGCATCAGCCTGACCTCCGGTACACTGTTCGTATCAATGTCACCTGTATCGGGGTGTCGGGCGAGCCAGCGGACTAGCCGGTCAAGTTCGTACCTGTACCACTCGATCGGCTCCTGGTTTTCGAGTGCGGCCGGCGGCGGATCTACCGCCAGCTTTCTCCATTCGGTTGGCTCATATCCGAGACTTTCCGCTGTGGATTGCAGGTTGTAAGTCAGCCTGTGCCGCTCGGTGAGAAGAATCTCATATAATTCCCCGGGCTCTTTATCCATCCCGAATGCCTGCTCGAGAAGGGCTTTGTAACGCTCGGCGCCGAGACTTTCAGGCCTGGGTGAGATTTTTAACCGTTTAATTATCCTGGTAAACTCGGCAGCTTCTTCACCCAATGCCTTGATTCCGGAAAGTATCTCTCTTTTTTGCCTGACCTGCTGGAGACAGGCCAGGCGCCCGGTGAATTTTTCGAAATTTTCTGACCAGATCAACGCCTGCTCAGCCCGCTGGCGGCTTATCGATTCCAGTTGCCTCTTCCCGAAGCGGAAAAGCCTGACAGCCGATTTCAGCCTGCTCCCAAGGCATGAGGGATCATCGGCTGCCAGGACCAGCCCGTGAACCGCTATCATAAAATAGAGTGAAGGATCGTGAAGGTGAGCCTTTTCAGTGCCGAAAATACGGATAAAATTATCCGCGTGCATTTTCAACAGTCGGGCGTCGAGCTGAATATCGAGTTCCGTCTCGCTCCCGGCTGCGGATTTCTCCAGAAAGCTGACCGTGTCCCCGGCCACAGTCAGCCCCTGGTCGATAAGCTCTCCGGAGAGATCTTCCATTGAATCCCGGAAAGTAAGGGAGGATTCAGCTAATGGGAAAAAGATAAACTCGTCGCACGCACTCATCACCGGAAAATGTTCGGCCATGAACCCGAGGTAGCTTTCGATTCGCTCATCCAGAATTCGCTTGAGAGTGGTAGACATTTTTTTTACCGGGGGTTAAATTTCGTTAACTGGGAAAGACAACCCACAGGGCCGGATCATTCTATTAAAGTTTTAATTAAAATCATCTTAAAGTCAATTCTCAGCGGAAAATTATTCTGCAAGGAGAAAATAGGTGAGGCACACTTTTCTGTTTCAGAAGGGGCTCTGGCGGGCGCGGAAGAGGTCGTTCCAGCCTGGTGGATTGAAATGACCATGATTGAATAGTGCCGGTAATCGGTGGAAAATATCGGAGTAAGAATGACATTAGGCAGAAAAGCACTGAAAAAACATTTTCTGGAGAGCGTTTCCGGGCCGGTAAAAGTGAAACAGGTGGCGCGTGCTCTGGGAATAAAAGATTCCGAGTATGGCAGCTTGCGTAAACTCATGCGCCAGATGGCAGCCGAGGGTGTTCTCCGCCGGGTAAGGAAAAATTGCTACACTCTGGCCGAGGGCGGGGACACGGTTACAGGACGGGTTCAGCTTACCAGGAGAGGGTTCGGCTTCATTATCCTGGACAGCGGCGGCAGAGATTTTTTTGTAAAATCTTTCAATCTCGGGAGCGCTTTTGATGGTGACAGGGTAGAAGTACGGGTTATCAATAAGTCAGATAGGGGCAATCCGGAGGCCGAGGTTGTGCGGGTAATCAACCGGGCGCGGAAACGGTTTGTCGGTATTTTGAAAAAACGCAAAGGATTTTCTGTCCTCGAACCGGCTGAGGACAAGGTTTTCAGCGATATCCTGATCCCGGCCGGAGAAGCGGCCCGGTTGAAAAACGGGCAAAAACTGCTGGTGGAGGTTTTCGACTGGGGCTCCGGGGGGAGCAAGCCTCTGGGCAAGGTGGTGGAAGTCCTTGAGGGCGAGAGGGCAAACCCCGAAAAGCAGATTCTGCTCAGGTACGAATTGCCAGAGCGTTTTCCCTCGGTCGTGCTGAGAGAAAGCAGAGAGGTTCCACGGGAAGTCAGGCCGGAAGATATTGAGAACAGAAGAGATCTGCGCCGCCTTACTGCATTCACTATAGATCCTCCCGATGCCCAGGATTTCGATGATGCGCTCAGCGTGAGAGCCCTGCCAGGCGGGGGTTTCGAACTCGGCGTGCATATCGCCGATGTGAGCCACTATGTACCAGAGGGCTCGGAACTGGATCTGGAAGCCCGTGAACGTGGGCTGAGTATTTATCTCAACCACGCTTATATCCCGATGCTGCCGGAGGAATTGTCTTCCGGTATCTGTTCGCTCACCAGCGGCCGGGACAGACTCGCGATGAGCGTGCTGATACGCTTAAATCCGGAAGGAGAGTTAAAAAGAAGCTGGATCGTACCGGCGGTCATTCGCAGCCGCTACCGTTTCGATTACGAGCAGGCACAGCGCTTGATCCACGGCCAGGGCGATGCAACTGAACCGGGTTCAGAAATTATTAAAGCCCTGCGCCTGCTGAAAGATTTGAGCGAGAAAAGAAGGCGAAGACGGAGGGCCCAGGGCCAGATAGATTTTGACCTGCCGGAGCCACTCGTAGTAAAAAGTGATAAGGGAGAACCGCTGGAGATCAGGCGCAAGCCCAGACTTGAAAGCCATCGGCTGGTAGAGGAGTTCATGATTACAGCCAATGAAATAGTGGCTAAACGGCTGGCCGAAAGTTCGTTTCCGGCACTTTATCGAATCCACCAGGCTCCGGACCCGCATACAGTGGAAAACATCAATTACCAGTTGAAAACCCTGAACCCCGGGCTGTTCATCCCATCCAGCACCAACAGCCATAACCCGGCAGCTTATTCCCGGGTTATTGACAGGGCCGAGGAATTGGGGCTTGGCGAACTCGCCTCGCTGATCGTAATCCAGTCGATGAAAAGAGCACTTTACAGTATCGAGGATATAGGACATTTCGGTCTGGCAACTGGCTGCTACACTCATTTCACCTCGCCGATCAGAAGATATCCGGACCTGCTCGTGCATCGCTTGCTGAAAAAGTCGCTTACAGGCGAAAAAACACACAGCAAGACCCTGGAGTACCTGGAGTACGAACTGGCGGGTATCTGCGCCCTATGCAGCCAGCGTGAGCAATTGATCGAAAGCGCCGAAAGGGAGTCGGACAGCCTGATTCAGGCTCGATTTATGCATAAGCATCAGGGTGAATGTTTCCAGGGCGTCATTACAGCAGTTAGATCAATTGGTTTCAGCGTTCGCCTGGAAGAGTACCTGGTTGAGGGCTTTGTCCATGCAAGCCGTCTCGGCAATGATTTTTACCAGCTTGATGGGAAAGAGGCCTGTCTGAAAGGCAAAAGCAGCGGCAGAATGTTTCGTCTGGGTCAAAAGCTAAAACTCATTCTCCAGCTTTCCGATCCTGAAACGGGAAGATTAGACTTTATCCCCGCCGAACTTGATGAAACCACGACTCTTAAACGAAAGAAAAAGAAAGCAACGCGCAGGGAAAAAGAAAAAGGCAGGAAATTTTTCCTGCCTTGAATCATTCGTTAACTTTCAGATGACCCCCCAACCGGTTCAGCTGGATGCGCCTTCTTTCATTTTCGCCACTAACTGGCTCAAACGCGATTTATAACGGTCAGCGGTACGCTTGTGGATCACACCCGCCTTTGCAGTCTTATCGATAGAGGAGAAAACTTTTGGCAAAAGTTTGACTGCGCTTTCGTAATCGGTTTCCTTGCGCAGCTTTTTTATAAAGGTGCGCATTGTAACGCGGTGTCTGCTGTTGCGCTGGTTGCGGATCAAACTAGTTCTGTGACGTTTGATCGCGCTTTTTATGTTCGGCACTGATCGCCCCCCAGGGTAAAGCGATTAAACAATTACATAAGATTTTCAATTATCAGTTTTAGAAGATTTAAATAATAATATCTTCCAGAAAATTGTCAATGATTTTAAGCAAAACAGGCCGGGTTTTTCAAATATTACTGGTTGTAATATTTTTCTCTCCCCATTTCTCTGAACCCTTGTTTGCAGCGGAACCTGCCGAGGGATACAACCTGCTCACCGGCAAGGGTATCGCTGTTTACTATAGGCCTCCGGATAATAAAGTCGCCAGCCAGTACCTCAACTGGGCCCAATCATTCACCCCGCGGCCGGATTGGCTTGGTGCCGGAAGGCCGTCTGAACTGAAAATCTATATCGCGCCCACATTAGATGAGTTCGACCGTCTCAGCGGCGGCAGGCTGCCGGAGTGGGGGGTTGCCTGCGCCTTGCCTGATGAGAACCTCGTGATAGTAAGGTCCCCGCGGATCGTTCCCCTCTGGATAGAAAACCCAAAAGAAATCCTGTTGCACGAGATCAGCCATGTTATTCTGGAACATTGGCTGAGCCCGGCTGAAATACCCCGCTGGTTTCACGAGGGCTACGCGCAATACGCAAGCCGGATGTGGGGTATCGGCAATTCCCTCGAGTTCTCGGTGGCGCTCCTTGTCGGGATGGTGCTGCCGTTGGATTCACTGGCCGAGGGATTCCCGGAGGGCGAGAAAGCCGCTCGCCGGGCCTACCTTCAGAGCTACACCGCCGTGGAATACCTGTTCAGCCACTGGGAGAAACCTCACCTCCAGCTTCTTTTCCGAAAGTGGCGCGAGATAGGCAACCTGGACCGCGCCTTGAGAATGAGCTTGGGCCTGACTCTGGGCCAGTTTGAAAAACGCTGGAGGAAATGGGCCGAGGTACGCTATGGCTGGCTTAAACTACTGACAAGTGTCACACTGATCTGGATCCTGGCCGCCGTGTTTTTTATCGCAGTTTACGTTTCCCGCCGCCGGAGATTCAAGCGCAGGCTGGCGGAGATGCGGCGTGCCGAGTCAGCGAGCTTCGATAGCCAGATCCCGGGTGAATTGGATCAGGCTGGAAGTGAGGATTTGCAGCCACCTGGAAAAGAGAAATCCGAGGGGGAAAGGCCTGCACCACAGGCTAATGATTAAGCCATATAAAAATTGTAACCAATTATCCGCTACAGTTGTCAAAAGTAGTGAGATCACAAACCAAACAATGAAAAAATCTGCAATGGAGCAAGATAAAAAGCTTGTTGAGCTGATCCTGAAAGGTGAGCGTGAGAGATTCGGTGTTTTGGTGGAGCGTTACCAGCGCGCAATCTATCGTTTCCTGATGAACATGGGATTGGATCATGATGAGGTTGCGGATACGATGCAGAACGCATTCGTGAAAGCTTATGACAAATTGCATACACTGCGCGGAGGAGAGCACTTTCGGGTCTGGCTCTACAGCATAGCGGCCAATCAGGCAAGGAACTACATGCGACACAGGGCTCGCGAGCTGCCACTTGAGGAGCCAGACATGCCGGTTCATGAAGAAGACCCGGGCCTCTCGGTCGAGCGCGAACAGTTGCGAAGCTTGCTTTCAGGTGCCTTAAAACGATTGCCCGGGGACCAGCGGAAAGTCGTGGTGCTCAGAGCATTTGAGAATATGTCTTTCAAGGAAGTGGCCGAGGTTTGCAGCATCAGCTTGAGCAATGCGAAAACGAGTTACCACCGAGCGCTCAAGAAGATGCAAAGATGGCTGAAACCTGTAGCTTCCAGGATGAACCTGGAAAATCAGGGGTGAAAAATGAATTGCCCGATAGATGAAATCCTGTTGATTGATTACCTCGAGGGTGAACTGAAGCCGGAGCTGGCCCGCCAGGTGGAGCAGCATCTGGAATCCTGTCCCTCCTGCCGGGCTGAGTACGAATCCCTGCTCAAGGTGAAACAGGCCCTTTCCGGGGTAAAAGAATCCGTGGTGGATCAACCTCCCGAGTCTTTCTGGCAGGAGAACTTGCAGGCTGTGGCCCGGGCTACTTATAAGCGGGATTCCTCCTTTGCGTCCATGGGAAAAGTACTGAGCTTTCCCAGGTTCAGCAGGCCCAGGATTCTCGCTGCTGCTGCAGTGGTTCTGCTCGCCCTCGCTGGAGTGCTCAGGCTGGGATTGGGGCCTCTCGGCCCGCCGCAGAGACCTTCTGCAGAGCTGGCGCAAGTTACGGAGGCTAACCAGGCTTATATCGATTCGCTCTATATGCTGGCAGAAACGATCTACCAGTATCAGATTGCCCTGAATGCAATGGAATCCATGGTTGAGCTTGGTGCGGACCAGGAGGGTGGTTACCTGCCTGCCGGGATGGAAGTTCCAGCCCACAGTTCAGTGTATGATGGGCTGGCTGAGCTGGAAAACGACCAGCTTCAGCAAGTTATGTACTCACTGGCCAGTGATTTATAAATATAATTCTTTTATGGTAAAAATCTTAAATCAACAAGGAGTGCTGAAAATGTTTACACCAAGAACATCGATACTGCTCTGCCTGTTGCTCACTTTCTATGCGGCAGGCTCCTATCTGGGCGCTGCGCAAGAATCGGATAAGCCGGAAATAAAGACGATCAGAATCGTCCAGATCTCCGGGCCGGAAGAGGATATTGTCGTGCCTCTGCCGGGACTGGAGCATTTCGACGAATACCTGGCTATGGCACCCAAGCCGCACGAACGCAAAGATTGGACTGAAAAAAGGGCCAGGCACGAGGAAAGAATCGGCCTGTTCCGTGTCTGGCGGATAATGGAGGAATTGGATCTTAGCGACAATCAGGTGGACAAGTTCTTCCCGCTGATGCGCCAGATGATGAAAAGGGATCGAGAACTGGCGGAGAAGAAACGCGACCTGGTGAAAAGCTTGCGCGAAGAGCTCAAGAAAGAAAAACCGTCTGAAGCCGAGTTGAAAAGGCTGATGACTGAGATTAAAAACCACGCGAAAATCGTCTGGCAGCAAAGAGTAGACAATCTGGATCAGTTCGCAGGACTTCTCACGGTTGAGCAACGGGCCCGACTCTTTCTCGCTTTGAACAACGTGGAAAAAGATATCTGGGAGTCGATCGCCAGGGTGAAAATGGCGCCCATGATCAAGCCTGAGTTCAGATTCGACAGAGAGAAACTCGATCGCCATATGAAAGAACTCCGTAAAGACCTGGATAGCCTCAATATCCGCCTCAAGTTAAAACTGCCTGGGCTGCCGGAGTATATAGAAGATATTGATGAAGATGAGGAATCCGAAGAGGAACAGCCATAAAATTGACCAGGTAGTTGAAAACCTTTGAAATATCAACTCTATCTGTTTTTTCTGCTCCGAAAATAATGGACCAAAGGTGCGTTATTCCATGGTTTCGGTAAAAAGCACACGTAGGGGCGCACGGCCGCGCGCCCCTACAGAAAATAAAACATTTTCATTGTTTCCGGTTGAGAGCCAGCGGCTCATGACGACTAACACGGAAAGGAGGTGAAAATGATTCGTAGAATTAATCTTGCTTTTGGATCTCTGCTTGTAATTTACCTGGTATCAGTTTTAGTTCTCAGCGTGACAAGCCTGAGAGCCCAACCCGCGGAACGTTTAATCCGGAATGACAGGGGCTTGCTTGCCCAGCGCGGACGCGATTTCCAGAAACAGGCTGAAGAACGCTTTAATAAAATGTGCGAGTTCCTAGGACTGGATGAACAGCAGAAAAAGGAAGCGCGCAAGCTGTTCGATGACCGGCGCAAGCTGATGAGAAAGATTATGGGCGACGCCCGCAAGGGCAAGCTCAGCCGCGAGGAAGCCCGGGCCAAGATGGTTGAGAGCTTTAAGAATTTCCGCGAGAAATTCGAGAACCTTCTTAACGGGGAGCAGAAAGCCAAACTCGAACTGTGGGAGAAGCAGAACCCGAGAAGAGGCAGGAGAGGCGGCTCTGCACCGGGAGAAAACTCGTAACATGGTGTTATTAAAATAGTTGCATAAAAATCATTCCAGTGGCATATTTCAAGTAAGCTCGGTCCCTGCAGGTGAAAAGCAAACCGGGCTTTTCTATTTCTGGTTATCTTTCCTTGAATATTCCTCCAGCGCTTGCTAATTTCTCATGAGTCTGAAAACAGCAAAAGTATTATGAGCAGGCAAGATGATAAAGGGTAAACAAATAATAGTTAAATCCGCGGCTTTAATTGCAGTATCAGCATTGGCTGCTGTCGCATTCAATACACTGGGCGGAATTCCTCTTATTAAGACCGCTGTTATTGCGGAAAGTCAGGCAATTGCCGAGGTTTTACCTGAGGAGGCAGGAATCCACATGATCGGTCTGGCGGCGGCCCGGAGCTTTATTGAAAGCAAAACCGGCCCTGTGCTGGATGCCCGGCCTCCAGAGCAATACGACCAGGGCCATCTGCCCGGCGCGATTAACTGCTTTGTCTATGAACTGGAGCAATACCTGCCGCGTGTTTTGCAACAACTTGCTCCCGATACTCCGGTTATGCTTTACTGCAGCGGAGAGGACTGCGAGGATAGCCGTTTCCTGGCGCAGTCCCTGCAAGAAGTCGGATTCAAAAGGCTCTACATTTACAAAGGGGGATATGACCAGTGGCGCCAGGAGGGATTGCCTGTAGTTAAAGGCCCCGGAACCGGAAAGTCCTTCGCTGGCAGGGAACTGACTGTAAAACAGGTGGTTGATTTTTCACGCTACATTCCAGGCTGGGTCTGGCTGGCTGGCGATCTGTTAATTCTCGGTTACGGTTTGTTTGTGCTGCTGCTGGTCAGGAGAAACAATCTCGACTCCAGTTCTGTTGTTCTGGCGGCGAAACTGGTGGGATTTATTTTCGCTTTCGCCTCGCTTCACAAAATAGCCTCTCCTGCGCAGTTCGCCTGGATCATCGAGAACTACCATATTCTGCCTGTGATCCTTGTTAGTCCTGTGGCTGTTATCATGCCCTGGGTTGAACTTTTTTGCGGGTTACTTCTGCTTAGCGGCTGCCTCCGGCCTGCATCCTCGGCCGTCCTGCTCGGCCTTACCGGGGTTTTTATTCTGGCTATCGGGTTCAATATGATCCGCGGGCTGGATTTCGACTGCGGCTGTTTCGGCAGCGCTCACATGCCGCCCTGGAAAGTATTGATGCGCGATATCGGGCTGTTTATGCTGATAATTCCGGGTATTCTAAAAGAATAACACGAGGGCACTTTTGGGCGTTTCGAAAGTAAGAAAACTTTAGAAAAATATTAGACATAATCTCCGATCTTGAATGATCTTGTGCAAATCGTTTAATCAATGATTAGTAAATATGTAAAAAAGATTGTCGGTGTCCTGCTGCTAAGCATTCTCCCAGTTTTAGCAGGTATTAACTTGCCCTGGCTCTACTGCGCTTCTCAGCTCGACAACCAGATGTATGTGAACCTGCGCAACATTGCCCGGGCATTCGAACGCAACGGACAGATCGAGGAGGCAATCCTGCTCCTGAGCCCCCATCGCGAGGATCCGAGAGTTCTAACCCTTCTTTCCAGGCTGTACGCCAAATCCGGCAAAAAGGAGGAGATGCTTGAGGTTACCCGGGAGATGTTTGCGAAGAATCCGGACAACAGGCAGGTTTTAACCTCATACCTCGCGGCCTTGGACGGGATGGGATTCCGGGACAGCATCCGGGCCGCCGTTTTAGGTTTCCTGGGGCGCGCAACCGAAAGGGAAGTAGCCTGCATGTTTACAGGCAGCCAGCTCAGGCAATACGGGATGTTCGAAGATGCCCTGGATGTGTATCGGAAAGGGAGAATTGAACTTGGCAGGGAAGAAATTTTCAGCCGCGAAATGGCTCAGGTACTGATCGATCTCGATCACTATGAGCAAGCTCTTGAGGAACTGGTTGTTTTTCTCAAGACCAGGCCCGGAGAGGTTACGCTTGCCCAGCGCGAGGCGTACAGGATTATGAACAGCGGCAAATCCGGTACCGAGCTTGTCTTTAAAAGGCTGGGGAAAGCTTTGGAAAACTCGGATGGTCCCTTTCGGGTGAGCCTGCTTAAACTGCTGGTCGATCTGAACCTCTCGGCAGACCGCAGCGAGAAAGCATTCTCGAGATTGGGCGAACTGCTCGGAGAAGTTGAAAAAAAAGAGGCCTACCGCCAGTTAACGGTTTTTATCGGCCGCTGTCTCAAGATCAAACTGTTCGAGACGGCTCTGGCGGCGTTCAACCTGGCGGACTCCCTGAAGCTGATGGATAAGGGGCTCGTTTTTCTGAGCAAAAGCCATGTCTTGCTCAGGATGGAGAAATACGAGCAGGTTGAAAGCTCTTTGCTCCAGCTTGTTTCCTCGGATAAATTGCCTGTGGGTATTCGCGCGGAGGCGATGAAGCGTCTCGGGGACCTTTACCTGGATCGTCTCCACAGGCCGGATGAGGCATTGCGCTGGTTCAGGGAAGTGGAAAAGATCGATCAGGCCAGAGGGAAGTTATTGTTCGATGCAAAGGGAAAAATTGTGGAGAGTTTTATCCGGATGGAACGGTTGCAAGAAGCGGCGAAACTCTGCGAGGAACTTCTCGCTCAGACTCCTGATGGGGAACAGAAAAGCGGTATACTGAAACTTCTCGCAGATATTCTATTTTACAGTGGGCAGCCTGACAGCGCGGCTTTATTATACAAATCTTTCGCCGGGCTTCGACTGGGCGAACCGGAGGCCAATGATGTTCTGGAGCTTGTCTACCTGATCCAGAGCGATAGAAGCGAGGATGCGGGTATCAGCAAAGAGGTTGGGGAGGCGCTTTTCAAAGCCCGCTGTGGAAAAATCCAGGATGCGGCCCAGGCATTTGCCAAAACTTTGCGCGAAGTTGCCGATTCTGTATACAGGGTGCAAATTTACTACCAGATGGGAAGCATGTACGAGCGAGCCGGGGAATTTTCACTTGCTCTCGGCGTCTATGATGAAATCGCAAAGAGTTGCCCGGAAAATCACATGGCCCCTCTGGCCGAACTGCGGATGGGATTGGTGCTGCTCGAGTCCGTGGGAGACAGGGACAGCGCGCGCAGGCATTTTGAGCGCGTAGTTTACGAATATTCTCCTGGCGTGGCCACCCCCCAGGCCAGGCGGCTTTTACGTGCCCTGGAAAATTAGAATTTATAGGCAAGCTAGGCAGGAGCGCCTTTTTACCTGGAAAACAACAAAGGATACAAAAGCCGTATTGCTAGTCGAATTTGCACTCTCGAAAAAGCTTTTGGTTACAAAGTCTACATGGCCTTGGTTGGCCACAACCAACAATGAAAATACAACTAACTATCCTTTCTGCAATATATTGTAATGTATATTTTCGTCTGAGAAAAAGCGGGCTTTGAGCAGTCCTGTAACCTGAGAGCTTTTATAGAGGAGCGTGTAGAAGACAAGTAATTTCCATCCCAGGCAGAGCGGAGGTGAGACCGGTGGGCATGCCATTGATTCGGCTTGCTTGGCTCAAGCCGAATCAGGCGACCTCGGCGGAGCGGGGTAAAAGCTCCCGGGTGCCAGGATTAACTTTTGTTTCTTTTAGTTATAAAAGAAATGGTTTTGCTTCTTTTGCCACCAAAAGAAGTGTAAAATTATCTTTACAAAAATACAGCTAATTATCTTTTTTGCAACAGGTTAGAGTGTATATTTTAATATAAAAGTAATATAAAAAATAATCTTTTTCTTTCTGCCTGTTAGTTAACCGGATAGTACTTACTACACATGCCTGTTCATTGATCGATGATACATCAAGCTGGAGACTAAAGGAATGGGAATGCAAAAGATTGGGCTGATTTCGGCCGCTATTCTCTATCTATTTTGCCACAGTCTCTCGGCCGAGCTTCTTGTGCCCATGGATCAGACTCAGAGCGATCACCTCAAAGCCTACGGCCTCGCATACAAGGTTCTCAAAGCCGGGGTCAACGTGGAATGGCTGCTTAACTACAGAGGTGGTTCGTTCCTTTTTGCGGAAAACGAGGCTTTCTTGCGTCAGGCCCGCCTGATGGGGGTCAGTTGCGAGCCTGTCGGCCCGGACCAGGTGATTGCCATCCACGGCCAGATCGAGCAGGAGAACATGGAAGTGGTCCTGCTGGAAAAAGCGCCCAGGGTGGCGATATACACCCCCCCTAACAAGTCTCCCTGGGATGACGCGGTTACCTTGGCCCTAGTATACGCAGAGGTAGATTACCAAACCGTGTGGGACGAGGAAGTGCTGAAAGGCAAACTGAACCAGTACGACTGGCTGCACCTTCACCACGAGGATTTCACCGGACAGTACAGCAAGTTCTATATCGGCTATGCCGGGCGGGACTGGTTCCGCGAGGAAGTGCAGCGCAACGAGGCAATGGCGGCCCGTTTCGGTTACGACAAGGTCTGGAAGCTAAAACATGCCGTAGCCCGCCGAATTGCCGAGTACGTGCACCAGGGCGGGTTCCTTTTCGCGATGTGCCTGGCAGCCGAGACCCTGGACATTGCTTTAGCGGCAGAGGATGTCGATATCGTGTCAAAACAGGTGGACGGGGACGGGGTCAGCGCCGGGGCCCAGAAAAAGCTCGATTTCAGCAAGACTCTGGCTTTCGAAAATTTCACAGTCGAACTGAACCCAGCGGTCAACTCTTTCTCCCGGATCGACGGGCACCAGGTGAATAACTCTCCCAAACGACAGAAACTGGGTTATTTCCAGCTTTTCAAGTTTTCAGCCAAGTACGATCCCGTGCTAACACTGCTTACACAGAATCATACGGATTTTATCAAGGATTTTTACGGTCAGTCCACGAGCTTTATTCGTGCGACCCTTAAAGATGCAGTAACTGTTCTGGCTTTCGAGAAAGGCAAGCCCTGGGTGAAATATATCCACGGCAATGCGGGCAAGGGGTTTTGGACATTTCTCGGGGGGCACGACCCTGAGGACCCCGAGCACCGGATAGGCGACCCCCCGCCCAGCCTGGACCTTCACAGGAATTCTCCGGGATACCGCTTGATTCTTAACAACCTTCTTTTCCCGGCTGCCAGGAAAAAGGAGCTCAAGACCTAGTCATAGTGATTGTCAAAATGATTCTTCTATTAAGGTTGTTTTTTGTAGTAGGGGCGGTTCGCGAACCGCCCCTAGGGTCCGAATTTTCAAAAAGAAAGGTTTTCTGACAACTGCTACATAGACCCTGTCCACACATTTTTTATACGAGGAATAGATAATTGAGACTTACCACGCTTCTCGGAGCTATCGGCGCAAGGAGTGCAAAGGGAGCGGTAAGGCGGGTAGAGGTGGCGGGAATATCAGTGGACAGCCGGACTATCAGGCCCGGCGAACTGTTTTTCGCAATCGATGGCTCGGTTACCGACGGACACGAATACCTGAAGGATGTCAGGAAAAAAGGGGTCGTGGGTGCGGTTGTCTCGCGGCTTGTTGAAAATTGTCCGCTGGACCAGTTCCTCGTGGAGGATACCAGAGAGGCCCTCGCGCTTGCCGCCTGTGAGTTCTACGACCACCCCTCAGAAAAGTTTCCCCTTGTCGGCATTACCGGAACCAACGGCAAGACAACAGTGGCTTTTCTGGTGCGGTCGATGCTGGCAAGCGAGGGGATAAACTGCGGTCTGCTCGGCACGATCCAGAACATACTTGGCCAGGACGAGGTTCAGCCCAGCACCCTGACCACAGCCCAGGCTGATGAGATACAGCGCCTGCTTGCGCGCATGCACGAAAACGGCTGCCGTGCCGGGGTAATGGAGGTCAGCTCGCACGGTCTGGACCAGAAACGCACTCTCGGCACCCGGTTCGAAGTGGCGGCCTTTATCAATCTCACCCCGGAGCACCTCGATTATCACCCGGACATGGAGCACTATTTCAAGGCCAAGAGCTTACTTTTCAGTGAGCTCGGCAACCAGGGGCGGGCAGTGCTCGGCTGGGACGACCCTTTCGGCAAAAAGCTGGTCTCGATGGTGAAGGGGCCGAAAATCACTTTCGGCCGCAAGAAGAACAGCGACATCCGCATCCTCTCCTGGAAACCGGTTACCCATGGCTGCGAGATTCGATTACGTATTTTCGGCAGGACTGTCAGCGGAAAAGTCTCGCTGATAGGCGGGTTCAATGCGGAAAACGTGGCCGCAGCCGCAGGGATAGCCTATGCACTCGGAATATCCACGCCGCATATCGAGCAGGCCTTAACAGCTATCCAGCCGGTGCCGGGAAGAATGGAGCCTGTGGATGCAGGCCAGCCTTTCCGGGTTATCGTGGACTACGCGCACACGCCCGATGCCCTGGAAAAAGCGCTCAAGGCCGCACGCGAACATACCCCGGGACGGCTGGTCAGCCTGTTCGGCTGCGGGGGTGACCGCTACAAGGCGAAAAGGCCGGCAATGGGAGAGATCTCGATACGCCTGGCCGATTTCACGGTGATTACTTCTGATAACCCCCGCTCCGAGGACCCTTCGGCAATCATCCAGGATATCATTGACGGCGTGCGAAAGGCCGGCGCCAGTAAAAATAAAGACTATATTGTCGAGCAGGACCGCAAAAGTGCAATCATAAAAACGCTCGAACTCATGAAAAAGGGAGACACGCTGCTGATTGCAGGCAAAGGCCACGAGGATTATCAGATTCTCCCCACACGCAGGATCCATTTCGACGACCGGGAGGTGGCACGCGAGGCTTTGAAAGAGCTAGGCTACGGCTGATCAAGCTCCGGATTATCTTAAGAGTCCTTTGAAAAATCCTGATAAAGAGATGATTGTTCTCCGTTGGGTCGTTTAGTGAGTCTCCCTGAGAGGATTCGACATTGAAAGTCTAACACACCCCTGTATCCCCTCTTGATAGAGGGGACTTTTAATGC
>CAZJQI010000046.1:0-35047 GCA_964548275.1 uncultured Gemmatimonadales bacterium | reverse complement strand
GCGTGTAAAGGCCAGGTAATTTCCATCCCAGGCAGAGCGAAGCCAGACCGGTGGGTATGCCATTGATTCGGCTTGCTACAGGCAAGCCGAATCAGGCGACCTCGGCGGAGCGGTGTAAAAGCTCCCAGGTGCCAGAATTAACTTTTGTTTCTTTTAGTTATAAAAGAAATGGTTTTGCTTCTTTTGCCACCAAAAGAAGTATAAAATAATCTTTTTCTTTCTTCCTATTAGTTAACCGGAAAGTACTGAGGAAAATTATAGACTAAAATATAGATAATTTACAGAATGGACTTAACGATAGTGGAGGTAGAATGTCACTCTCCGGGATTACGCTGTCCCTGTCTGCGGAGGCAATAGCGGACAGGCTCTCACTCGACAAAAACAAGCTGGTCATCTTGATCGGGGAGATCCTCGAGGTCGGCCGCAGGCACGACCGCAACCTGGCCGGCAACATTGTCTGCGGACTGGATGTCAACGGCCCGATCGTGGACTGCGACGATTCCGAGCTTACCCCGTATCCCGGTGCAGCCGAGGCCATTACTTATCTGGTCGGGACCGAGGGAATCGAGGTCACTCTCTGCACGGGCTGGGACCTCAATTCGATGGAGTTTTTCAAGGATAACCGGCTCAAGGTGGAAAACCTCGGCACAGTGGGAGAGTACGGCATGGTTTACGAGCGCAAGGGCAAATTCAACTATCTCTATCCCTACAGCGAACAGGAGGCTTTTAACTTTGTCCGGGACGTGCTCTTCTCAGCGGCTGAGTACAATGTCAAGGTGGCCCTTCAGGGCAATTACAGCACAGGGGCCGGAGCGATCTATATCGAGGGAGATATCAACGGCAACCTTCTGGAGCACCCTCTGGTCAAAGGGCGCCGGCCCACCATGGCCCGGCTCGCCGAAGTGATCGAGCAGGGCGGCAGCAGGATCGAATATGACCAGGCGACTGACCGGATCCGTTTCAGCACCGAACTGGACAACATGCGCGGCCTTTACCAGGCGCTGGTCAAAACCCACCCGCTGATCAGCGTGAGGGTGGAAAAGCACGGCGAGAACACTCTGGCGTTCTGGATCGACCAGGCCGACGCACCGGGATTCGATTTCGAGAAACTGAAATCCGTGGTGCCTGGTTTCGAAAAGCTCTCGGGCCGCAAGGCGCTGGTCTACGAGGATTTCGGTGTGGATTTGATTGCCTCGAAAGTCGAGCAGGGCAACTTTTCAAAAGACTCAGGGCTGCGCGAGTTCGGCCGCGAGGCTTTCGGCAACGATAATTTTGTCTCGATCATTATCGGCGACAAACGCAGTGACATCCCGAAAACGCTGGACAAAACCCTGATGGCCGCGCAGAAAGACACCAGCGCCGAGAATATCGCTAACGAGGAGGGCATCCCCTCGTTCAATCCGATTGATGTGCGCGATTTCGCTGTAGCGGTGGCCGAGGCGCACAGAATTGCAAAGTCAGGTTGACATTATGAAATAAGACGATTCTCAATTGACGATAAACAATAAAAGTATGAGTTCGTTTTAAAACAGAAGGAGAACGATATGTCTGATTCATTGCTCAAGCTTATTCAGGCGCCCGATACGGAAAAGAAAGAGAGAGGCACCGAGCACACCCCGGCCGAGATTTACCAGCAGCCGGAGATGTGGCTCGAAACGCTGAAAATCCTCGAGGGACAGAAAGAGGAGATACTCGATTTTCTCAGCGGCGAAACCGACCGCAAGTTCCTGCTTACCGGAGCGGGAACCTCGGCCTTTATCGGCCTCTGCCTGGAAAACCTGTTCAATAAAGTGAGTGATTATGAGGCCAGGGCCGTGGGCACTACCGAGATTATCACCGACCCGGCGGCCGTGTTTCTTAAAGGAAAGAAATTTTTCCTTGTGCATTTCGCCCGCTCCGGCAACAGCCCGGAAAGTGTCGGCACATTCGTGCTCGGCGAGCAGAGCCAGGCCGATATCAAGCATATCGTGATCACCTGCAACAAGGACGGCAAGCTTGCCGTGATGGGCCGCGAAAAGAGAGACCACTCTCTTGTTATCCTTTTGCCTGAAAAAACCAATGATAGATCCCTGGCAATGACAAGCTCTTTTTCCAGCATGGTGGTCGCCGGCCAGTATATCGCCTCGATCAAGGACACCGCCCGGTATGCCGAAATTGCCAAAGAGCTGGCCGAGGCAGGCAGAAAGATCATGGCAGAGTATTCAGGCGATCTGGAAGCTCTCTGCAGCGAGCCTTTCGAGCGTGCGGTTTTCCTGGGTTCAAATACCCTGTTCGGCTGCGCAAAGGAATGCCACTTGAAACTTCAGGAGGAGACCGACGGCAGGGTGGTGGGCAAGTTCGATACCTTTCTCGGCCTGCGCCACGGGCCAGAGGCGGTTATCCACGACAACACGATCGTTGTCTATCTGATGAGCGAGGAACCTCTGGTGCACCAGTACGAGCTCGACCTGATGAACGGAGTGAAAGGCAAAGGAATCGGCATGAAAAAGATCGCGGTCTGCAGGAAGGCCGACGAGCAGACCAGAGCCGCAGCGGATGTGGTGATCGAGCACGGCCGCGACATTCCGGATGACTACCAGAGCCCGGCCTATGTGATTATCGGCCAGTCGCTCGGAGTTTTCAAATCGCTGGCCTACGGCCTGAAACCAGACAGCCCGTCCGAGGCGGGCGTGATCACCCGCGTGGTACAGGGCGTGAGAATTTACGACCGTCCGGCGTTCTATGCCGACAGCACCCTTAAAGTCATCGCCGGTTAATCAAGCATTCAAACGAATAAACGGAGAATTGCCATGCTTAAGGGAAACGCAGTAGTCGGCCAGTCAGGCGGCCCGACCTCGGTTATCAACTCGAGCCTGGCCGGGGTGATCGAGGCTGCCCTGAGCCAGGAGGTTTTTACCGGAATCTACGGGATGCGCTGGGGAATCGAGGGGTTCATACAGGAGATGTTGATGGATTTAAAGCAGGAGAACCCGCATGAAATTGCCGCCCTCAAATCAACTCCCTCCAGCGCACTCGGCTCAAGCCGGCATAAACTTCAGGCTGAGGACTTCCCCAGGATCATGGAAGTGCTCAGGAAATACGATATCCGCTATTTTTTCATGATCGGCGGCAACGACTCCAT
Source organism: uncultured Gemmatimonadales bacterium (assembly GCA_964548275.1). Taxonomy (GTDB): domain Bacteria; phylum Gemmatimonadota; class Glassbacteria; order GWA2-58-10; family GWA2-58-10; genus JAUVUV01. Next base: position 31,926 of record CAZJQI010000046.1, on the reverse strand, counting down.
GGACACGATAAACCGCGTGGAGACCTACTGCAAACAACAGGGCTACGAACTCCACGGTATCGGTGTGCCCAAGACAGTGGACAACGACCTCTACGGCACAGACCACACGCCCGGCTACCCGAGCGCTGCCCGCTACGTGGCGCTTTCAGTGCAGCAGGGCGGCTTGCTGGCCCGTGACATGCAGAAAGTCGACCAGTTCACGATCTACCAGGCCGTGGGCCGCGATTCCGGCTGGCTCGCCGCCGGCGCGGTGGCAGCCAAGAGGAACGAGGAAGATCCGCCGCACATTATTCTCGTGCCTGAGCGAGCGTTCGATAAAGAAAAATTCCTCGCCAAAGTCGGGGAGTGCTACGACAAATACGGCTTCTGCTCGATCTCTGTGGGAGAGGGCGTATCCTATGCGGACGGCACCCCGATTTCCGCCTCGCAGACCGCAGACAAGTTCGGCAACGTGGAGTTCGGCGCAATGGGCGGCACCAGCGCGGCAATGATGCTGCACAGGATGATCAGCGATAAGTTCACCTCCTGGCGCGGCGAGTTCCAGGTGGTGGAGAGCCTTCAGATGTGCGGCTCCGACCGGGTGAGTGCTGTCGATATCGAGGAGGCCTGTGCCTGCGGCAAGCGTGCTATTGAACTGGCAGGGGAGGGCAAGACCGGGCTGATGGTCAGTATCCAGCGCGGAAGTGACCGGCACGGCAACTACCGCACCGAGTTCGGCACTGCACCGCTGGCCGATGTGGCTGTGCGGGCCAAGCCCATGCCGGATGAGTATATCGACGAGTCAGGGATGTTTGTCACCCAGGCCTTTGTCGATTACCTCAGGCCCCTGGTGGGCCCCATGCCGGAGATGGCAAAGCTGGCTTTCAAGGCGGTGAAAAAGTAGGCAGCCAAAAACAAAAGAAAAAGAGAAAAAAAAGCCGCCCGATTCGGGCAGCCTTTTTTATTGCAGAAAATCCTTCCCTTCGTTCACGGAAACTCTTCCATCCACTTGTCGTAATCCTTGTAATCGGTCGGGTCGTGGCTGCCTGTGAGCAGTCTGTCGATATTGTAGATCATGTCTTCCCGGGTGTATGAGGCGATCTCCAGGTGGCCGCTGTCCATCCTGATCGCATCCTCCGGGCAGACCTCCACGCAGAACCCGCAGTAAACGCACTTGCCCATATCGATCGTGAACTTGTAGGCCTGTTTCTCCACGTTGGGGTCCGGGTGGTCGTGGGCTACGATATAGATACATTTTGCCGGACAGACAGTCTCGCACATCATGCAGCCCACGCAGCGAGGGCTGCCATCCTCGCGCCTGGTCAGGTAGTGGCGGGTGCGAAGGCGCCTGTGCCAGCCACGGTGCTCCTCCGGGTACTGGATTGTAACCGCGCCTTTCCTTTTAGTTTTGATCCCGAATAAGTTGAGGATATGGAAAAACATGTTCACCACGAAATGGCGGTTGGTGATCCACAAGCCCCTGAGGATTTCCCATATATAAATCCGCTCCCGGAATGACATCGGCCTGGCTTCGATTTTCTTTACAGTGATATTTCCCACCAAAGAACTCCCGAAATGAATTGTTCCTGTTTTTCTATGCTTTTAACACGAGAATAACCAATCCTGTTACAACGATATTGGCAAAGGCCAGCGGCAGCATGATTTTCCAGCCGAAATGCATCAACTGGTCGTAGCGGAAACGGGGCAGGGTCCAGCGCACCAGCATCAGCATGTAAATCACCACGCAGACCTTGAGAAAAAACGCCCCGGCCTGGGTCAGCCAGACAACCAGCGGGCTGAGAGCCAGCAGAGTTTCACCGCGGAAAACAAATCCATCCCCGGTGAGGAAAGGCACCTGCCAGCCGCCGAGGAAAACGGTTACTGCCAGACAGCTCACCAGGATTTTTTCCACGAAATCTGTGAACATGAACGCGCCGAAACGCATGCTGGAGTACTCGAGGTTGAAGCCGATAATTTCCGATTCACCCTCGGGCAGGTCGAACGGCACGCGCTTGGTCTCGGCCGCCCCGGCGGTGATAAACAGCAGAAAGGCCAACGGCTGCACCACGATTCCCCACAGGGGGAGCCAGCCGCCCCAGTGCCGGCCCTGCCAGAGAACGATTTCCTGCATGCTCAGGGTTTGATAGACTATCAGCGGGCCGACCGCAGCGGCTGCCAGCGCGATCTCGTAGCTGATCATCTGCGCCGCTGCTCTCATAGCCCCCAGCAGTGCGTAGTTGTTGTTCGAGGCCCACCCCCCCAGCACCACGCCGTAGATCGCCATACCCATCATGGCAAATGCGAAAAGGATACCGATCTGGGGATTGGCTATCTGGAAAGAGATTTCGTATCCCGCCACGTGAAGGGTATTCGAGAAAGGGATCACAGTGAAACCCATCAGGGCGAAAAACCAGGCGATAAAAGGTGCCACCAGGAAAAGCTTTCTGTGGTCGGTACGCGGGATGAACTCCTCCTTGGTGAACATCTTGATTCCATCGCTGAGGATATGGAAGAGGCCCCAAAGCCGTAGTCCAAGGATCGAGGCCCGGTTTGCGCCGATCCGGTCCTGTATCACCGCGCTCTGCTTTCTCTCCACCCAGGTGAGAAACCCTCCGAAAGCGAGCACGGTGTTCACCACCACCACGATTATTATTGTTTTGAGGATCAATTCACCGAGCATAGTAACACCTTTTCAAGCCTTTGCGCCCTTTGCGACAAACCCGCCGGAACCGATTTTTCCATAGCTCAGTCCGGCAAAAGCGGGCTCGTTTTTCGCAAGATCTGCAAAAACCTCTTCAGCGGATTCGAATGCATAACTGCCGCCGAGCGCCACGCCGAAACTCTGCATGATTTCCCAGCCCGGGAGAACCTCGCAGAGTGGTTCGAAAGCCCTGCGCTGAATCTGCACCCGGCTTTGGAAATTAGTCACTGTGCCCTCGCGTTCGGCAAATGTGGCTGCAGGAAAAATGATCTGGGCCTTTTCGCTGGTAGGGCAGGTGTTGGTTCCCTGGTAAACCACCAGCGGAATTCGTTCGAGAGCCTCGGCCCAGCCTGCGCTGAATTCTTCCGGCAGACCGGTAATGTCGTGATAGCAGATATAAAGCGCCCCGATCTCGCCGGCCAGAGCCGCATCCTTGAGCTCGGGAAGCGACCAGACATCCGCTGAATCAGCAGTCAAACCCATCAGTTCAGCGCCTTTGCTATTCGGATTCTTGTCTTTTCTGCGCAGGATGTCATCCTCAGTAGGCTCGAACAGGGTAGCCGAACTGAAAACAAGCCTGGTGCCGGGAAGCTGCTCGCTGAAAACGCGTTTTAACAGATAAAGTTCCTCATTGGCGGCTCTGGGAGAAATCAGGACAGCGATGTCGCCTTCGGCTGAGGCCGCACTATTACGCAGGCCTTCCGCCGCCAGCTCGAGCGCTTCTTTAAAGCCCGCATTCTGGTCTTTGCCGTCTGTACGCACCAAAGGCTCCTCGATCCTGTCATCATCATCGACAAACTTGAAACTGTATCGGCCCTCATCGCACAGCCACCAGTCGTTCACCTCCCCGTTGTAGCGGGGCTTGAGCCTGGCGAGCCTGCGGCCCTCGTTTTTCCAGGGTTTGTTCAGGTTGTAATGGATTTCGATATTGCAGCCGCGGGAGCAGTGGGGGCAGATCGAATCAGCGCTTTCCAGGTACCAGACCCTGGTCTTGAAACGAAAATCCCTGTCCAGCAGCGCGCCCACCGGACAGATATCGATAACGTTGGCCGAATAGGGGTTGTTCAGTTGCAGGCCCGGGAAGACATCGATCTCCTCGCGGTCGCCTCTCTGGAAAATTCCGAGTTCGTTGCTCCTGGAAATTTCCTGGCAGAACCTCACGCAGCGGCTGCAGAGGATACAGCGCTCCTGGTCGAGCATCACATGCGGGCCGATCTGGACAGCCTTTTTTGTTTTTTTGACCTTATTTTCTCTCAGGCGGGAGATATAGTTGCCGTGCATCATATAGTAAATCTGAAGGCCGCACTCGCCTGCCTTGTCGCAGACAGGGCAATCAAGCGGATGGTTGACCAGGTGAAACTCGAGCATAGCCTTTCGCGCTCTTTTCACCCGCTCGTTGTTGGTGTGGATAACCATGCCGTCGCCAACTGTCATGTAACAGGAGATCTGGAGCTTGGGCATTTTTTCTATCTCGACCAGGCACATCCTGCAGGCGCCGGCAATCGAAAGTCCCGGATGGTAGCAGTAGTGCGGGATTTCGATTCCCACACTTTCGGCTGCCTCGAGGATCGTGGTTCCCTCGGCGAACTCGTATTCCTTGCCGTCGATAACCGTCTTGACTGTTTTCTTTTCCTTCCCGCTCAAAGCTCCTCCGCGCTTAGCCGGCTGGAGGCCGCAGCGATCGAACCGGCCGACACCTTTGATTCAAACTCGTGTCTGAACTTCTGGATAAAACTAATCACCGGCAGAGCCGCAGCATCGCCCAGGGGGCAGATCGTATTTTCACAGATCATACCCGCGATATCCAGCAGGTCATCCAGGTCCTGGGAACGGCCGTTTCCGGAGACGATCCGCTCCATGATCCTTGTCATCCAGCCGGTACCCTCGCGGCACGGCGTGCACTGGCCGCAGGACTCGAACGAATAGAACTTGCAGATCCGGCAGAGTACCTTGACCATGTCGGTGGTTTCGTCCATCACGATCACCCCGGCGCTGCCGAGCATGGAGCCGATCCCGGCCAGACTGTCGAAATCGAGATTGACTTTCTCGGCTTCCTCGGCGGTAAGCACAGGACAACTGGTTCCTCCGGGGATAACCGCCTTGAGTGGTCTGCCCTCTCTGATTCCTCCGGCGTGCTCGTAGATCAGCTCGCGCATAGGGGTGCCCAGCGAAAGCTCATAGACACCGGGACGGTTCACATGTCCGCTCACTCCGAACAGTCGCGCGCCGCCGCTGCGCTTCACCCCCAGCCCGGCGAAATACTCAGGTCCCTTTTCGATTACTATTGGTACATAGGAAAGGGTTTCGACATTATTGATAATCGTTGGCATGGAGAAAAGGCCCTGGAGCGCGGGAAACGGCGGCTTGAGTTTCGGCCAGCCCTTGAAACCTTCCAGACTCGAAAGGAGCGCGGTTTCCTCGCCGCAGATATAAGCGCCGGCGCCCCGGTGCAGGTGAACTTTTAGCGAGTGGCCGGAGCCGAAAATATTCTTGCCCAGGTAGCCGGCTTCTTCAGCTTCCTTGATTGCGCGCTCAAGCACCCGGTAAGCCTCCCAGTACTCTCCGCGAATATAGATATAGGCATCCTCAGCGTCGATAGACAGGGCAGCGATAATCGCCCCCTCGAGCAGAAGGTGCGGGGCATGGAGCATGACATGGCGGTCCTTGAAAGTGCCCGGCTCCGACTCGTCGGCATTGACCACCAGGTATTTGGGTCCCTCGTGATCCTTGGGCACAAAGTCCCATTTCACGCCGGTGGGAAAGCCGGCACCGCCCAGGCCGCGAAGGTTGGAAGCCTTGACTGTGTTGATAATCTTCTCCGGCTCCCAGTTTTCGGTTACAACCCTGCGTGCTGCGGAATAACCGCCGTTCTCCTCGTAAACCCGGAGCCGGTGCGAGTTTTCGATCTCAAAGAATCGACTGATCAGTTTGACCTGAGGCATGTGTTACTCCAGGCTGTCCAGAAGCCGGTCCAGCTTATCAGGTGTCAAGTTGCCGTAAAGCTTGTCGTTGATCATCATCGCCGGGGCCAGTTCGCAGGCTCCCAGGCACTCCACGCTCCAGAGGGTGAATTTCCCGTCACCGGTGGTTTCTCCCACCTCGATCCCCAGCTTTTCCTTGATCCTGTCGAGGAGATCCTCGGCGCCACAGAGCAGGCAGCTTACATTGTCACAGAGCATGATCAGGTATTTCCCCACCGGTTTTTCCAGGTACATCGAATAGAAAGTGACTACCTGGTGCACATAGGAGGCAGGCAGATCGAGAAGGCTTGCCACGTAAAGCTCCACCTCCGGAGTGATATAACCGAACTGCTTCTGCGCCAGGTAGAGTACGTCCCCGATGGCGGACTTTTTATGGGGGTAATGCCGGATCATTTCTTCAACCAGCTTGCGATCTTTTTCAGGGAAAGAAACGGACATGCTTTTTCTCTCTCCGGACAAAAGTTTAACGGTCCAGTTCGCCTGCGATCATGTTTATCGAACCGAAAGTGGGGATGATATCAGCCACCATATCTCCGGTAAGCATTTCATGCAATGCCGCCATGGGGAAGAAACACGGCCCCCGGCAGCGGGCGCGCATTGGCTTTCCGGTTCCGTCGGAAACAACGTAGAAACCGAGCTCGCCGTTAGCCCCCTCCACCGCGTAATAAGCCTCGCCTTTCGGCGGCCTGATTCCCCAGTTATCCATCACGAGCATGAAATTGGCCATCAGACCCTCGATATTCCCGTAGCATTCCTCCCTGGAGGGTAAAGTCATCTCGCGGTGCTCGACCAGCCTGACATTGCCTGCTCTGCAGGAGTCTGCGCCCTCCAGCGTCAGGTCTACCTTGGCCTTTGCTCCCACGTAATCCCTGACCTTGCCCAGTTTGCCGGTTTCCACCATATCGGCGCCGGCCATTTCCCTGCCGAAAAGGTCAACCGCGATTGCTCCAGGAGGAATGCTTTCCAAAGCCTGCTCGATGATTTTTGCGCTCTGGCGCATCTCTTCCATGCGAACCAGGTAGCGGCTGTAGCTGTCACCGCCATCCGCGATCGGGATCTCGAAGTTGAAACGGTCGTAAACCAGGTAGGGCTTGTCCTTGCGCACGTCGTAGGGTACGCCGACTGCCCTGAGAAGAGGGCCGGTGAGACCGTAGGCGATCGAGCGTTGCCGGTCCAGCACACCGATTCCTTTCGTCCGGTCAATGAAAATCCGGTTACGGGTCAGCAGCTTGTCCACCTCGACAATAACCTTTTCGATTTCTTTGAGCGCCCGGCGCAGCTTTTCCTCGAACCCTTGCGGAAAATCCGCCTTGACCCCGCCGATACGCACGTAAGAGACCGTGATCCTGGCCCCGGTGAGCATTTCGATCAGATCGTAGAGAAACTCCCTGGCTTTCATGAAATAGAGGAAAACAGTCATCGCGCCGAGTTCCATGGCCACAGCCGCGATACAGGTCAGGTGGTCCACTATGCGGCTGATCTCGGAGATGATTACCCGAATGTACTGGCAGCGCTCAGGCACGGTCACGCCGAAAAGTTTTTCGGTTGCCATGGCCCAGCCCACATTGTTGATCAGCGAGCTGACATAGTTCAGCCGGTCGGTGTAGGGAAAGGCCTGGCTCCAGCCCACATTTTCGCAGGCTTTTTCGAAACCCCGGTGAAGGTAGCCGATTTCGATCTCGGCCCCGACTACCAGCTCACCCTCGAGCTCGGTGATAGTCCGGATTACTCCGTGCATGGACGGATGGCTCGGCCCGACATTAAGAAATGCGCTTTCCCTGCGCCGTGCACCTTTCTGGTTTTCAATCTTTTCCATCTGCTGTCCTGATTCTGAAAAAATCCTTCAGTTTTTAGGCCCGGTCAGCGGCTGGCGCTTGTTGATAGGGTAATCTCGCCGAAGGGGGTGTCCCTCGAACGGCTCGTACATCAGCAGCCGTTTAAGGTTCGGATGTCCCTTGAACATCACTCCGAACATGTCCCAGGCTTCCCTCTCGAGCCAGTTGGCCGCGGGATAGAGGTCGGTGATAGTATCCACTTCGCAGTTTTTTTCATCAAGCTGCACGCGCAGACGAATCCGTTCGTTGCGCTCCAGGCAGTGGAGGTGGTAAACTACCTCGAACCTCGGTTTACGGGGCATGTAGTCCACTCCGAACAGGTCGATCATCATCTTGAAATCAAGTTCCGGGCTATCGCGCAGGAAGGCAATGATATCGTGAATCTTGCCGGGTGCGACAATCGCCACGAGATCGCCTTTGTCAAGGCCGGAATCCAGCACGGCATCGCCAAACTTTTCTTTGGTTGCTTTCAGTGTATCATTGTCCGCTGGTTCGAAAATTGAACTCATCTGGATTTCTTTCCCCGGGCTCAGTAGTCCTGTTTCTGCTTGGCGATTTTTTCCTGCAGGAGCATTATGCCCTGAAGTACGGTTTCAGGCCTGGGCGGGCAGCCCGGAATGTAAACATCCACCGGGATGATGGTGTCGATCCCCTGCACGGTTGCATAATTGTCATAGAAGCCGCCGGTGCAGGTGCAGACTCCAAAGGCAATCACCCACTTGGGTTCGCACATCTGGTCATAGACCCGCTTGAGCAGCGGTGCTATCTTGTGGCTGATCGTGCCCACCACGAAAAGGAGATCTGCCTGGCGGGGGGTGAAACGGGGGAATGCGGCTCCGAAACGATCGAGGTCATAGTGCGAGCTGGCAAGGGACATGTACTCCATCCCGCAGCAGGCGGTGACAAAGGGGTAAGGGAAGATCGAAAATTTGCGCGCCCAGCCAATCGTCTTGTCCAGGCGGGTGGTGAGAATATTGTCCCCTCCGAGCATCGATCTCAGTGCCATTCGAGACCTCCCCTGAGCCATTCATAAATCAGTCCGAAAGTTAATATCAGAATGAAGAACATTGCCGCGAAAAAGCCCACTTTACCGACTGTTCCGAAAGAGGCGACCCACGGGTAGAGAAAGATTATCTCAATGTCGAAAACAATAAAAAGTATGGCAACCACGTAATAGTGTACTGGAAAACGCTTGCCTGGTTCCTCGAACGGGATGTTGCCGCATTCGAATGGCCTTTCTTTCTCTTTGGTGAGAGGGGGGCTTGGTCCGATCAGGGCGCTGGAAATAAGCGCCGCCCCGACAATCAGGGCGGTTACGATTATCGCGAGCAGTACTGGAACGTAGCTATGCATGGACGATTAGATTTGATTAAATGTTCAGAGGGATTGGGCCCGAGTGAAAATACGAAGAAATTCTACTAACAGCGGGCCGGTTTGTCCAGAAAAAACTATTTAGTCCTCGGTGCTTGGATAATCTCTCGAACAGGCCTTTGCCTGATAACAGCCTTAAAGGTGAATGGCCATGCCGAAAGAGTCCGAAGCTGCTTCCATCAGAGCCTCGGAGAGTGTTGGATGGGGATGCACGGCATTGTGAATGTCCGCCGCGGTTGAATCGAGCCATCTGGCCAGCGAGGCTTCCGGGATCATCTCAGTGGCCTCTGAGCCAAGGATGTGTACGCCAAGAATTTTGCCGCTCTTTTTATCGGCGACCACTTTCACGAAACCCTCCGGTTCTCCCATGGCGAGAGCCTTGCCCAGGGGGCGGAACGGAAAGTGGCCGAGTGCTGTATCGTAACCTCTCTCTTTCGCTGCTGCTTCTGTGATCCCGACACTCGCCACCTGGGGCTGGCAGTAGGTGCAGCTCGGGACAAGTTCCGGCTTCAGGTAGCGGCATTGTCGGCCGAGAATCGAGTTGACAGCCTCGATCCCCTCCCTGGATGCCGCATGGGCCACCAGCGGCGGCCCGATACAGTCCCCGATCGCCCAGATACCTGGCGCGCTCGTCCGGTAGGACTCATCGACCTTGATAAAGCCACTTTCCACCGAGACCCCGGCCTCGTCCAATCCCAGCCCCCCGATATTGCCGGTCACGCCCACAGCGATCAGAACCTTGTCGCATTCGACCGTTTCTGAATCATCCCTGCTTTTCACTTTGACTTCGGCGCCGCTGTTTTTCAGCACGATACTGTCGACTTTCACGCCGGTAAGCAGCCGCATCCCCTTTTTTCTGTAAATTTTCTGAAGCTCCTCTGAAACTTCCGCATCCTCCTGGGGAAGCACCCTTTCCAGCAGCTCGACAACTGTCACCTTCGTACCGAAAGTGCTGAAAAGGTAGGCGAATTCCATGCCTGTCGCGCCTCCCCCAACTATAACAATTGATTCTGGAATATGTTGCAGGACAAGAGCCTCTCGGCTGGTTATTACTACATTTCCGTCGATCTCGATAGCTGGCAGCGAACGGGCACAGGCTCCGGTTGCCAGGATAATATTTTTCGCCCTGACAATTTGTTCGTTTTCTCTCTCGACCCTGATCCTGCCCTCACCAAGAAGCACACCCCTGCCCTTTAGAACAGCGATCTCGTTTTTTTTCATCAGGTAGCTAACCCCGCGCATTGTCCGGTCAGAGATCTGGCGGCTGCGCTTGACAATCGCCTCCCAGTCGAATCTTATTTCAGCGGCCGAGAGCCCGAAATCCCTGGCCCGGAGCATCTGCTCGTAAAGTTGAGCGCTGCGCAGAAGAGCTTTGCTGGGTATGCAGCCCCAGTTAAGACAGACTCCTCCAAGCCGGTCGGATTCTATCAGCGCTGTGGAAAGGCTCTCCCGGGCAGCTTTGATTGCAGCCACGTATCCGCCGGGTCCACTGCCCACAACGGCCAGGTCGAATGATTTTACTTCAGCCATGATTAACTCCGGATCGAAAAATGGCCCCGTAAATTTTTACTGTATTTTCAGGATTGCAGCAATTGCGAAAATATTCGAACAACAGGGAACTGAATCCGGTTAATATCCCAAAGCCCTGTCACGAACAGGAAGAGTGAATGATATATTTTTCAGTTCCCGGGAGGGTCTGTCAATATTTTTGGTTCAGGGCTCCTTGCCTCTTAACATACTACTTGAATAAACAGTTGCCCAGGCCTATCTTTTCAGATTAGTGTAATTTATATCACCCGCCTGTTAAACTCGCCTTGGGAAGTCTGACAGGTCAACCTTGAAATTTTACCCTGACATGGAAACTTAATTGTATTCGCTTCTCGCAGTATCTTTCCTGACCTCGCTGGGGGCAATGATCAAAGTTGCGCTCGTTATCGGGGCGAGCGCTTTTCTGGTGCGCAAAAGAGTTTTCAATGACTCGCATATCCGCGCGCTCACAGCAGTGGTTGTCAACCTCGCTCTGCCCTGTCTTGTTTTCGCAAGCATTCTTAACAATTTTAATACTTCAACCTACCCTCACTGGTGGAAATACCCCCTGATAGGCGCAGCGCTCACCTTTGGGACTCTGGCCCTGTCGCGTTTAGTGTTCTGGCGGGATCACGAGAGGGGTTTCACCCTGAGCGCAATGACCACGTTTCAGAATGCCGGCTACCTGATCCTGCCGATCGGCGAGGTGCTCTTTCCCGCGCAGTTCGGAATATTTTCGGTCATTCTGTTTCTGATGCTGCTCAGTTACATGCCCCTGCTCTGGAGTGTGGGGAAATTTTTCATTTCCCACACCAGAGGAACAAAAATAAAGTTGAGCCAGGTATTTACCGTGCCGTTTTATTCCTCTCTGGTGGCGATGTTTCTCGTATTCACGGAGCTGAACCTCTATGTGCCTGAAATATTTTTAAGTTCGGTTGAAATGGTGGGTAAGTCCTGTGTGCCGCTTGCCACAGTTGTACTTGGTTTTACAATGGGTTCTCTCCATGTGAGCGGGTTACCCTCTTTTTTCGACACTTTCCGCGTGGTGGCTCTCAAACTCCTGGTTATTCCTGTTCTGATGATTTTCGTGCTGAAATATACCTCAATCAGCAGCACACCCCTGGAGAACGCCTTTTGGATCCTCGAGGCCTCTTCACCCCCTGCCACGGCTCTGGCCCTTCAGGCGATCCATTACGGCGGGGATGAAAAGCTTGTCTGTGGAATACTGGTTATTTCCTATTTGGTGGCACTGTTTACCATCCCGCTTTTCTACAGTATTGTCGAGGTAATGATCTAAATAAATATATCTCAGGATGAAAAATATCCTAAGAGAAAAAGGTAATGAAAGAACCGTCTATTAACAGAAAAGAATTTATAATCTCGCTTGGGTTGGGCTCCGCAGCCTTAACTTTAATTGGCCTTTCCGGAGAGAGTTGCTCCGGGGGAAAAAGGTCTCCCGTGGAAGTAAGCCGTAACGGATTTATCGTGGACGGAAAACTCTTTCCTGTCTACAGCGGCAGTTTCCATTACTGGTGCCACAAATACGATCTCTGGCCAGCTCTGTTCGACCGGCTTTCCCGGATGGGCCTGAACACGATCTGCACCAGCATACCGTGGGGCGTACATGAAATCGAGCGGGGCAAGTTCGATTTCGGAAGCCACGACAAGCGAAAGGATCTCGCCAGTTTTATCGATTTAGCGGAAAAGAAGGGTTTCAAGGTTCTCGTGCGACCGGGTCCGCATTTCGACAGTGAATCCGCCTGCTCCAGCCTGCCCCAGCGGGTTCTTTATGATATCCAGGTTGCGGCAAGAACCAGCGAGGATACATTCGAGATTCACCATACGCCGAGCGGACAGTTTCCTGTTCCAAGTTGTTTCAGCGAAAAGAGTTACAAGGAAACAGCCCTGTATTTTGATGCGGTGATTCCAATTCTTGCCAGCCGGCTGCATACCACCGGAGGACCGGTTATCGGGGTCCAGGCCGACAGCGGGATGAGCTATTTCGGCCACATGCGGTATCCCTATACTTTAGATTACCATCCGCGCGCCCTGGTACTCTACCGCGAAAGGCTTGCCAGGAAATACGTACGTGTGGAGGGACTCAACAGGGCCTACGGAACCCACTACCAGTCTTTCGAGATGGTGGAACCGCCGAGACGCTTTCGCGCGGAAAGGATGGATAACCTGCCGGCCTATCTCGACTGGGTCGAGTTCCGCGAGTGGGGGATAACCTGGTCTGTGGAACGGATCGCCCGCATGATGGCGGAGCGCGGTATAATGGGCGTGCCGGTATTCTACTGCATCCCGGAGGATTTCCGCGCACCGGCTAATATCGTGGATACGGAGGCCACGCAGGGAATCGATCTGGCCGGAATAAGCAGCAACACCGGCAGCATTGATTACGACCGTGAACGCGAACTCTGCCGCGCAGGGGCGGGAATGAGCGCCTACCCGTTCCGGCCCGAATATGGTGCAGGATTCTGCTTGAGCGGCCAGAGGATTTCTCAATCGCCTGAAAATATGTATTTTGCCAGCCTTACCGCCCTGATGCACGGGCTGAAAGGATGGAACATCTACATGGCCGTTGAGCGGGACCGCTGGATTGGCAGTCCCATTCGGCGGGACGGACGGCCGAGAAAAGAATTATACGGCGTTTACCGGCAAATATACCGCTTCCTGCGCGAGTCCCGTCTCCACGAGTTTAGCAGTTGTGCACAGATCATATTCCTTTTCAATCATAGCCTGGACCGTCTTGTGCATGCTATGGAGCAGACAAAGGTGAAGGCAAATTTTCAGATTGACGGAGGGGTGTTTGCAGAATCGATCGATTTCGGGTTCCGTTCCTCGCCGGAGGCCTGTCACCTGTGGAGTGATCAGGTGCAAGCCTTGATGAGAGAAGTCGGTTTCGAGTGGAACTACGGCAGTACCCGGCTGCCTGCTACACGGCTTCTCGAATACAGGGTCGCCGTTCTGCCGACAATCGATTTTCTCTACGCTGAAGAGTTGGCGGCGCTCGAGCAGTATGTTCATGCCGGGGGGACCCTTATTTTCGGTCCGGAAAGATGCCGCCTGGATGAGGGAATGAAAACCGATTGGTCGATCATGCAGTTTTTCAACCGGGCAGTATCCGTGGGTGATTATTTGACTGATTTATCACCAGGCGACCGATCCACCGGCGGAAACCTGATCTACATGGAAAGCCCGCTTCAGGTGGGTGATTTGCTCAAAACCCTGGAGATAGAGATTCCCTTTACCCGGTCCAATTCAAGTCTCGACCTTGCGGTTCAATGTTCACGAGATAACCGGAAAATGCTGTTTGTGGCCAACCCTTCAGCCAAACAGCAGAATAGCGATATTTTTTTTGCGGGCAGCCACGGTTTCCGCAACCTGTGGACAGGCGCGAGTTTTGAAAGTGAGGGAAAAATCAGGGTGCGTCTTCCTGCATACCGGGTTGAAGTCTGGGAGGTGAGCTGATGATTGCACGGCGGATCGAAGTAATCGATATCGACCCCGGAGGATTCGCCAATTTCAGCAACGTGTTTCCGCGCCTGTCGGCACGGCGGTATCAGGCGGTTCTCTGGCACGAGGAGGGCAATCCCCGCAGGCTGCTGATCAACGGCCGGGATACCCGGGTCGGCTCTTCCCAGGTAAGAGATGCACGCGAAACAGCAATGGCTCTTTATAAAAAACTTTCCGAAAGAGTGCACCGGGTGGTTGTAACTGACATGGACAACTACGACAGGATTTATGCAGCCCAAAATCTGACTCCGAAACAGGATGAGCAAAAATACCATTATCTGGAGCGGGTCAACAAGGTAGTTATCACCCAGTTCAATGAACGCCTGGCAATTTACCCGGAGCCGAGCCTTGACCGGGGACCTGTCGGTTTCAGGCAAATGAGTTCTTTCGTCTCGAATGAAATCCCCGCAGGGAACTGCCTGGTATTCGCTGTTTTTGACAGGGAGTTGCTCTATTTCAGCTTTGTGGCCCGGATTCGCTCCGGCGCGGCTGAGCTGGTCACGAGTTTCGACCTATGGAAAGGCCTGCCGGAGTTTGTGCGTTTCACGAGTGAAAGCCTGGGGAGCGTTATGGAGCAGGTGGAAAAAGCTCTAGGCCCAGTGGCCTGCGGCCTGTACCTGGAGAGGGAAGAATTCGAGCGGCTATTTGACGGCCGGCGCCATGATTCCCTGCCCGCTTCGCTGATTCCGGATTCCCGCGCATTCGGCTATTCGCACCTGCCGGGCCTTGCAGAGAGGGCCTTTCTCAATACGGCAGGTTTTTTTGCATACGTGCCGGTTTGGGTACCGTAACCGACTCAGCGCGGAAAAAAGCTTATAGTAATTGCCAAAAGTCCTTTCTTTTTGAAAGTTCGGACCGTAGGGGCGGTTCGCGAACCGCCCCTTCAGGGGTGATTATAAAAAACAAGCTCAATCGGAAAATTATTTTGACAACTACTATAGCATACGCGCATTGCCAAAAGTCCTGCAAGAAGGGCAAGGAAAAAGATTGAGCAAACGAGTCTATTTTCCCTTGAGGTTAAGATCTTTCATTCTTGCCTGGTAAGGCTCGATCGGGCCCCAGTCCGGTGAAGGCAGGGTCTGGTACCAGTAAGCTGTGGCGCAGACATCCTGTGGGGCCTCGAAATTGTCCCAGGTGTTCTCTTTTACAGCCGGGTTGAACTTTTGGTGAGTCCTCACCAGTTCAGGGTAGTTCTCAGGGCTGATATTCTCGCGGATTTCCTCTGTCATTGCGCCGGACATCTGTTGAATCTCCACCCGGATATCCTGGTGGAAATAAACCGGATCAACCACGTGGTAGCGGTAGAAGCCCCAAACGCCGTGGGAGGGGGAAGTCAAAAGACATCCCTGGTAGAGCTGGTTGAACGCTCCCAGCCCCCAGGCGCTGCCCACATAATCCTCAGTGCCCGTGCCGACAAGGGTGGGCCACTCTTTATCGCCGTCCACGTATATTTTTACCTCGCCCTCGCCGAACCAGACCGGTTCTGCGTATTCGCCTATTGCCCGTACCCCGACATTGCAGCCCAGGAACCTTCCCCGGCCGGTCACTTTGGGGAGAATCTGAAAATCCTTTTTCGGTGTTGTCGGATTTTCTCTGCGAAAGCGGGTGTGGAAATAGGCCAGCTCCCCGGGCAGTTTGTCGCCGATAGTGTAGTTTATGTCGAAAAAGAAACCGCTGGATTCCACTGAAGACTGGTTCTCTACCACAACGCGAGCTTTCTTTTTGAAAGGCATCGCGATAAAGCAGTTAAACGAGCGGCCTTCCGGGTTAGAAAAGAAATACGATTCGAATCGCACCTGCCTGGCGAACGGTATACCGAAAAAATCCTGCAGCGGGGCTTCCACAGACGGATAATCCTGGTCGTCCCAGTAGATACGGAAAACAATCCCTCTCAGTATCTCGGGCTCACCCCTTACCGTGCACCAGATACGCCGGATCACACCCGGCCCGTAGATCTCGGCCAACGTGACTTTTTCACCAGCCTTGATAACCCGCGCGGGTGCGCCTTTGCGGCCCTGGTTGGCTTTGCCTCCCTGGCCTTTTGCTCCTGTGATATTCTCGAACGAAATCCAGCGGCTGTGGACTCCATCGGGCAGGTCGAAAAGCTCCCGGGCAAATAGCAAACCGATTTCAGAGACAGAAAGCGCAAAAGTAAGTGTCAGGGCAATAATAAATCCTTTCATGATCGACTCCTTTCTAAGCTGAATTAATCATAAATTGCCACAAGCCATAACAGGATTCTTTATACTGGAGTATCACCTTTAGATAACTGGAATTATTCAATCAAGCATAATTCCAAGCCCGTAGGGGTGACCGGCCGGTCACCCGAATTAGTAAAGCCTTGGGGCTAAAGGAGATAATAGGGGCAGCGTGTAGATGATAAATAATTTCCATCCATGCCCTGATAGATGTTCCAACATCCGGCATGCCTTTCGTGCTCAGGGTGTTCCCTGAGCACGAGGCGACCTCCCAGGGAGCGAAGTAAAAAAAGAAAAAGACAGAATTAATTTTTGTTTCTTTTGATTACAAAAGAAATGGTTTTGCTTCTTTTGCCACCAAAAGAAGAAAAATAACTTATCTGACCTGGATTATTCAAAAAAACCCACAGTGTCTATTTTCAATGCAGGGGCACACCAGCGTGTACGCCCATTGACTGGATAGATATTTCAACCGCCGGGCGGACACATGGGTCCGCCCGGCTACAGGATTGCCGCGCCTGCAGCTTAAAGATAATGAAACTTGATCCTATAAACAAAGCCCTTTTAGGAGCCGAAAGATCATACTTTCTTGTCTAAACGGGGAAAAGTTAATATACTCGGAATAACTCACAGAGGTTGTCGAGCTAACAGATAAGATGCATTGTTTTGTAGAGATCGCTTTTTTATTTGAAAAAAATGAACCGTAAACGGCTTTAAATGGTCGTATTGTTTAGGAAGAAGATAAAGGTAAAAAATTTTAAATGAATGATATCTTTTCAGAACGCGGCTTTGAGGACGAAAGCGCTCTAATCCTTGAGCTTAAACAGAACAATCCTGAAGCCGTAGACCAGGTCGTGGACCGCTTCAGCAAACCGCTTTTTGTCTTTATCATGCGCATGGTCGATAATCAGGCAACCGCGGAGGATATCTTTCAGGACACGTGGGTCAGGGTCATCCGCAATATCGGTTCTTTTCGCGGCGATTGCCGATTTTCGACCTGGCTTTTTCAGATAGCTTTGAACCTTTGCCGTAACCTGATGCGCCGCAAGGCGCGAAGGAGTTTTGTCGGGATCGAGGAGGCCTCGAATCTGGCCGAGGATCCCGAGGTGGACGGTATGAAAATAATTCAGGCCCAAAAGGTACGCAGGCTGATAGCCAGTCTGCCGCCGAAAATGAGAGAGGTTATCGTGCTGCGCTACTATCATGAAAACACGGATGTGGAAATAGCAGAGATTACCGGGTTGCCGCCCGGCACGGTAAAAAGTCGCCTTCACAGGGCCACAGAGTTGATGCGCAGTAAAATCGAGAGTACCGAATTAACAGTGCCAAGCGCGGAGGTGGAATAATGGAAAGAATCAGCGATGAACAGTTGCGCAAGCTGTTGGGACAATTCACTGTCAGCAGCCCGAGAAACGAGCTGGTGGCCGAGACCAAGAGACTGATGCGCCAGGAAATGGCTCTTCAGGCCGCCCCAGCCAGGAAAGGACAGGCTGGAATGGTACTGGTGATGGTTGCGCTTTCGCTTTTGGTCTGTTTCAACCTGTTTTATGTGGCCACTGTGGGAACACTGCTCAAGCTCCTCCTGCCCAGTTCGTTCGAGGTCTATCTGAACCATTCGATGCTGGGTGTTTCCGTAGCGGCTGCGGCAATGGTCTGCGGGATGGTGATCATGGTTTTTTTAAAGGCGTTTCAGCCCCGGAGAGCTTTGAGCCACACTTGATTCGAAACGTCTCCAAAAGCCTGTCCGGCTTTCGACTGACACCGGGAAAGCGTTAAATGATAAGACTTTTGCAAGGATTGTCAGCTAAGCCGTCGGAGGATGCTTTGAGTTTGGCCCTTTGTAAACCTCGGGCGAACCGTACTGGAATTCCGGCGGGAATATAAACTCAACACTGTAATCGGATGAATAGTTGAAAGGAGATCGCTACCATGGAAAACGAAAATATGAAAAAATGCCCATACTGTGCCGAGATGATCAAGGCCGAGGCGGTAAAATGCCGGTACTGCGGCAGCATACTGACTGATAAGGGGAGAGATTTCACTTTGAAATCTCCCCAGGGTTACTGGCATCGTGTTGAACATGGCAAAAAGATCGCCGGGGTGTGCACGGGCATAGCAGCGCAATTCGACGCCCCGGTGCTGATTCTGCCGCTCAGGGTGTTTTTCGTGGTAACCACCTTGTTATACATGTTCGGGCCGGTGCTCTATATCCTGCTCTGGATACTGATGCCTGCGCCTATGGACAGGCCCGGCTCTCCCGCTTACGCTGCTCCCGCACCCGGCGGCGGAACGGCTCAGCCGCCATATTCACCGCCGCCGGTGGATCGCTATCCGGGACAGCCGGTTTCAACTCCGGGGGAGGCTGTTTCTCCACCGGAAGGAGACGTATCAGCGCAGGAAGAAACTCGGGCCGTCGAGACTCCCGCAGGGGAGAGCGGCCAGGTGAAAGAAGAAGGCGTGCTGGACCTGGGCGAGCCCGAGGAAGATATCGGGGAGAAAGAGGATAAAACCAAATAATTCCCGGCTTGATTGCCAGGAATTATGGCTGCGTAATGATAGCAGCATTCTCGTTGCTCACTTTTGACAAGATGATTCCCAGAAGAAGAATCAGTTGACAAGGTTGCCTGTTAAAACCGGTAATTCTAAAAGGAAAGGATGGTCATCGGGATGGGCGCACTGATTACAATAGCCGTTCTCACCTTTGTAGGATTTATCCTGATCGTCACAGGGATTTTTACCGCGGGTGTCGTCATTGCCGCTCTCGGATTCTCAGCAGTAGTCAGTTTATTAGCAGTAGTGGCGGATTCGATTGTCTCCGGCCGCTGGTTTATCCTGCTTGCGGTAATAGTTTTTGGAATGATCCTTTATCTCGCAGATAAGCGGAGAAAAAAGAAAAGGGTGCAGCAGTACTGATCTTGATACACTCTCCAGGCTTGTAACCATAAAATTCACAGTTTTACCACTGCATCGTTTTCCGCTGACTCAAGGATTGCAAGAATAACCTCAACATCATGGACGCAGGACTCGGCGCTTACCTCGGGCGGTTGGCCGGTTGTTACCGCGCGGTGGAAATCCACGAGCTGAAGGTAGTAGTCGTCTTCATTTTCGAATGGCAGGTTTTCGGATTTGCCGTTTGCGGAAATCCTGATAATTTCTGAATCGCTCACCAGCAGGCTGCCCTGGCTGCCAAAAATTCTCAATCTTCTGGATGACTGATCCATGGTCCGCCAGCCCATGTTCAGGCTCGATAGCACGCCGCTTTGGTGCCTGAGCAGGGCAAACGCGGTATCCACCTTACCCAGGGCCGGTTCCATCGAAAGAGTTTCCCCTTTGACCGAAGCAACTTTTCCGGCTATCATCTGCAGCACATGCACGAAATGCACCCCGCCGTCCAGCACGTAACCCCCCGGATAAACATGGTTTATGCGCCAAGCCGTCTGGGCGTACTTGTCCGATAAATCCATGAAATTCAATACATTCCAGCTTACTGCCGATAGCCTGCCAACCGCTCCTTCTTTAACGAGTTTGGCTGCTGTGGCGAAAGCCGGAACGTAGTGGATATCCTCGGCCACCATGTAGGTAACACCGTATTCGGCAGGAATCCCGACTGCGGCCCGGGCTTCCTCCCTGCTCTGTCCGATCGGTTTCTCGCACAGGACATGCTTGCCTGCGGCTGCCGCCGCCCGGCTTACCGGGTAATTGAGCTGGATCGGCAGGCAGATCAGCACTGCCTCGACCGGGGCATCCTCGAGCATACGCTCCCAGTCCTGCCATATATTTTCCTCTCCAAGCCCGAACTCCCTGGCCAAAGCCTCAGCTTTCGGCCTGGTGCGGTTGCAGAGAGCGGTGACTGCGTAATGGTCACTAAGGCGTTTCAATGCGGGAGTGTGCGCTTCTTTCGCGATAATTCCGCAGCCGATAATTCCGAGGTTGATTTTTTGCATCTTTATCTACTCCGTCAGGTTTATTTGCTGTTTACCGGGGCGCAAGTCGATTTTTCTTCCGTGCCAGATAAATTCCCCGTAAAGGCCTTCAGGTAATATTATTTCACCGGAGATACCCATAGCGCCTCTCTTTTTCAGGCCGCAGATGATTTTCCCCACGGGATGGGGAAATTCCGCAGCTATCATTTCCAGTCTGCCAGGGTGAGGCGCTATTATGACCCGTCTGAACCCCGGTGCTCCGGGTTCGATACCGCAGACCGTGGCCAGAAATTCGTAAAGCGGGCTGGCGCTCCAGGCATGGCAATCAGAGCGGGTGGGCTCCGGAGTTTCGGCAAAGGTGGTCAGCCCCGTTTCGATCATCTGGTGCCAGGGGCCGAGAAGATCAAGATACCTGTCACCCAAACCGACTTTTTTCAACGCCCGCATCAGGTAAAAGCGGTAGTAAAAGGTACACTGGATGAGATCTTTCTCGCTGACGATTTTCTCGAAAAGCCCCTGCTGCCGGTCTTCGCCTATCAGGCCAACCAGGATCGCCATGATATTGGCATGCTGGCTGAAAAGTTTTTTCTCAGGCGTCTCGGCAAACAGGCCGCGCTTCTCGCTCCAGCAATGTTTTCTAACCGCAGCAGAAACCTTGTTTGCCAGTGCCCGATAATATTGCGCCTCGCCCGGCTGGCCGAATTTCTCGGCTAATTCTTCTGCATAACGCAGGGCGTAAACGAACTGAAGGCTGATTACCGAGGTCTCGCCGTCATCCGCCCCGGGGCATACCCCCGAGTTGTATTCCACGGCCCAGTCCACGAAATTCCACCAGGGCATATTCCCCAGCAGGCCGCTGGGGGTGAGGTGATTTTCGAACCAGCCGATCACGCTGCGCACCCCGGGCATGAAAGAGCGTACAAACGCCGGATCATCCCGATGCATCCAGTAGTCGTGCACCATTGCGATCCAGAAAAACGAATAAGGCGGGATGACTTGTGTCATGTAGGACGGGTAGCGGCTTTGCGTCAGACCGTCGGGAATGCGGGAATCGTCAAACTGGGCGATTGCTTTGCGCATCAGGCGGTCGTCCCCGGAAACATACAGCGAGATCAGAGCCTGGATCCGGGTGTCGCCAACGTAATTGAGTTGCTCGTAATAGGGGCAGTCGAAATAAGTTTCTCCTGCGCAGAGCCGTGCAGTACGCCACCCGACTTCCCAGATGCGGTCCAGGGCAGGATCGCCGCTGGCAAAAGAGGCTTTCTGCGTGAAAGGATATCCCACGAAACGAGAGCGGAAAGATTCTATGGTGAGAGGCTGACCGGCGGTTCTAACATCGAGCTGGATGTAGCGAAATGTCCTGAACCAGAGGGTGGTGAAAAGCCTGTTCTTGCCGCCGTCGGCTGTAAATTTATCAGCATAGCCGAAAACGTGCATCCCGTCGATCCTGTCCCGGTGCGCCTTGTTTCCCTGGTCATCCACCAGGGCCTCGGCATAGGCAAGAGAAATTTCGGCATCCCTGCCCCCGCTGACAGTGATTCCAGGGTAAGCTGTGGTCAGATAGGTCTGGTCGAGAAGGAGGGTCACTTTTGAGTTCTCCGGAACAACGAGTTTATTCTCTTGCCGGAAAACATTCTCACCTGCCTTTATACCGGAAGATTTCCTCACAAGCGGTGAGGGCTGGAGTTTCTTTTCCATCTGTGGAATCATGCGGGGAACCAGGTGCCAGTGCGATTCCATCCAGCGGATGCCCCGGGGCGTGGCAGGGGATACGCTCACAGCCTGTTTCCAGGCGCTGTCGTCGAAAGCCAGCTTCTCCCAGCCCCAGGGGTATTTTTTACCGTCCACTCGGTCCGCAGGGCCGACAACGGTAAAATCTCCCATCCCGGCCGTGGTCACAGGGATCGGTGAATAAGCCCTGTTCTCAGCTACTTTCCAACTGCTGTCCGTGTTGACCACGGCCTCAAGATCAGAGTCGCCATGCACCAGAAAGGCGGTCTGGCAGGTCATCTGGGCAAACGGCACGTGCTCGGCGAAATTCCAGACAACCGCGGCAAGCAGGTTTTCCCCCGGAATCAGGTAACCGGCTATATCGACAGTTTCGAACCTCCAGTGCCAGAGATCGCCCCGCGCAGGGCCGTCACCCGCCTCCTGCCCGTTGACATACAGCTTGTAGCGGTTGTCTGCAGAGACATGGATGATAAATTTGTCCGGCCTGGCGGCCAGATTGAATCTTTTGCGGAAATGGAACACCCCGTAGGAAGTTTTGTCCCGGTCCGGACAGGAAATCCAGACCGCATCCCACTGCCTTTTAAGCAGGTCAGGTGCGATGGGAGTCTCCTCCGGCCAGGTGCCAGCCAAACCGAATACAGGAGTGAAAATCAACAGAGAGAGTGTGATTAAGTTAACGGCCATTTTGAACCCCCGGTTCGTTTGAGAGAAAGAAATGTTGAGGATGCAATTAGTTCCACTTGATTTCAGGTCAAAGGTGCAAAGATAAGCCAGCAGCCGGTTGCGAATTAAGCGATTGAGATTTTGCAAATTTCAGGGATATAATATACGGCGGGCCAACCGGGAACAAGATTTTTCCCTTCGATTGAATTGATCTCAAGCAATGGCATTGCTGGAAAGAATAAACTCAGGTAATTTAGGTATTATGAATGTGCAATCTGAAATTTGACTAATTCGGATGGGGAAAATATATATTTTAATTGCAAAGAATTCCTCGCGGCTTCCCGCGCGGGAGTTCATTTTGCCGGTGTAACCTTATAATAGAGGAAAAAGATGATTAAAACGGATCTGACGACAGCAATATCGGTGGTGTTGGTGCAAGCCTACATATTCTGGCGCATTGCCACAGTGCCGGCAGTGAAACGATATATATCCCGCCGATGGCTGATTATTGTTGCCTTAGCGTTGTGGGTGTTGTTTTACGCAGGATTTTTCGGAATCTACACCCTGGAATGGATAATCACCCTGGTGATGATCTTTCTTGTAGTGCTGGCAGCAGATATTGTCAGCGGGTTCGGGTTTTTCCTGCCCAGGATCGCCGGGCAGCTCAGAGGTATAGCTCTGGCAGTCGGGCTGGTGATCTCGGTTGCGGCATTGGTGCAAGGCATGCGCCCACCAGCGCTGCATGAACACGAGGTGTATCTGAATGGCCTGCCCACGGAACTGGACGGTACGGTGTTGGCGGCTATATCGGATATACATGCGGACCCGCTAACCAAAACGAGCTGGCTGGAAGCACGAGTAGAGCAGTTGCTTGAGATGCGCCCTGATATGATTGTGCTACTTGGCGATATATTAGATTCTCATGGAAGTAACTACGATGATCTGGTTCAGGTTCTGAAAACTCTAAACGCACCGCTGGGTGTCTGGGCCGTGTTGGGCAACCATGAATACCACGGAGGATTTGAGCGCAATATCGAGGCTTTCGGAAAAGCCGGGATCAGGCTGTTGCGCAACGACTGGGTCGAGATAAGGCCGGAATTTGTGCTGGCCGGTGTGGATTATGTAGGCGGACGAGACCAGGAGAGGCAAGATGAGGAGAACTTTCACCTGGCGCTGGATGACAGGCCGGCTGGAGCGACTGTTCTGCTTTCCCACGCCCCGGTTCGGGCCAGGCAGGCCGAGAGCGCAGGAGTAGAACTGATGCTCAGCGGACATACCCACGGTGGCCAGATTTGGCCCTTAGGTTACCTGGTCCGTCGGTATTACCCGCTGTTTGCAGGCCGCTACGAGTTAGGGGATATGACCGTGATAGTATCCAGGGGGGCAGGTACCTATGGGGTCAGGATGAGGCTCTGGCGAGTCGGGGAGATTTTACGGATCACCCTGCGATGCGAGTAGCCTTTTGTGGCAGTGTTGCGATAATAATACGCTAACGTTAAAATAACTGTAATATATAAAGGCAACTTTTTTGGCTATATATATTCCCCCACGGACAGTAGCGTACAGGCATATCTCCTTTAATCGCAAAGAATCCCTCGAAGCTTGCTCCGGGGTGACGTCCCCGAGGGTTGTCGTAGGGGCGCGCGGCCGCGCGCCCCTACGGGAATTTTAAATGATAAACCAGGGAGGTGGATCGTGGAATTGTTCAATCGTCGTGTATTCTTTAAAAAATCCGCGGTTGCGGCTGGAGGATTCTCGGGTGTAATTTCGGCATTGGGAATGAGTGGCTCATTGTCGGAGGAGCGCAGGCAGGCAACTCAGCAGACCGAGGAAATGCTGGCCGCACGGCTTGCCCGGATCAGCTCCAGGCATCCATCGCTTCATTTCAATGACAGGGAAAAGGAAAAATTGCTTCGCCGGGTGCGCAGAACCCACAGCCGTTATGCCGGGATATTGTGCGAGTGGGTTGACCGGTATCAGCAGTGGTCGCCCTCTAATCTGCTCGATAAACTAAAAGGGAACGAGGTCGCTCTGGAACAATGCGGCGCGTTTATCACCAATGCCGCACTCGCCTTCGTGGTAAGCCGTCGGGGTAAGTATCTGCAACTGGTCCAGAAATGGGCCTCGGAGATGTGCGATTATCCACAGAATGAGGTGCGCAACTATGGATTCGGCATTTATGCCGCCGGTTTGGCCAGAGCCTACGACTGGCTTTACCACGATCTCACTCCCGGGGAGCGTGAGAGGATTCGGGCGACTCTGGTAAATCTGGTGAGTCAACTGTATCAGCGCTCCTTGCCCGGAGCTCGCGGTGAATACTGGTGGGCGCAAGCCTACATTCACCATGACCACTGGGTTCCCGTGGGTGGATACGGAGAGGCAGCTCTGGCGCTGCTGGGCGAAGTGAAGGAGGCGAGCCGCTGGGCCGCACACGCAAAAGTTGATTTCGATTTTGCTCTCTCCTGGCTCGGCGAGGATGGCGCCTGGCATGAAGGAGCTGCGGACTGGTGTTACACCGTGGCGCCGCTGTTGTGGTTCTATGGTGCCTGGCAAGGCATCCTCGGCGAAAATCTGCACGACGTGCCCTGGATTCGGAACACTGCTGCTTACCGCCTCTATCACTGGCTGCCGGATGACAGTTACGTATACCTGAACGATTCGTTCCGCAGCGGGAGGTACAATACCAGTGGGAGCGCATCCTGCCATCTCCTGCGAAGGCTGGCCTCGCTTTTTCGTGACAGTTACGCCCAATGGCTGGCAGAGCGGGATGAGGCGTTCGACCTGAAACCAGTTCCCAAAGGAGTTTACCAGGCGCCCTATGAGAGCCTCTCTTACACAGGCAATCCTGTCGAATATCCGCACACGGATTCCCAGTGCGTAGCCTGGAATTTGCTCTGGTATGACCCCGAAATACGGCCTGTGCCACCGGATGGCCTCCCACGGGCCCGGCATTTCAGAAACCAGGGGGTAGCGATTCTCAGGACAGGGTGGGATAAAGATGCAGCGGTAATATCATTATCCTGCGCGCCGCTGGCTGGCCAACGCGCCGCCGAACGCGTTCGCAATGGTGAACAGCTAAGACTGTCCAATTACAGTCATGCTCATGCGGATTACAGCTCGTTTACCCTGTTTGCCCGCGGACAGTACTTTATCGTTCCGCCCGGCTATGCAAGGCGCGGAAGCGGGTTTCAGAACGTAGTGAGTGTCAACGGCACCGAATTTGTGATCGATCCTTCGATCAATGTGAGTATCTCAGGATTAAGTGAGGCGCAAGGGTTTTCCTGCACTGTAGCTGATGCCACCGAGGCCTTCCCGCGCGAGGCTGGGGTTGAACAATACCGCCGTTACCTTGTTCTGCTCGATTGTGGATGGATGATCCTTTTAGATGACCTCAAGCTTACCGAGCGCAGAAAAAGCACCAGGCATTACAACCGTTTCGCCTGGGCCGTACACAGCGACCCTGCCGTGCACAAGCTATCAGTTTCAGGCACCAGCGCGGTCTGGAAAGCGAAATCGAATAATAAGCCGGGGTTGTATCTCCATGTGCTGGAACCCCGGGACTTCGCCTGGGAATGTGCTCTTCTGCAGTCAACCAGCGGCAAAAATATGCGGGAAGTACTCCGGCTGATTAAGCCGGAATGGTACTCCGGGAGAATGAGCGTTCTATCGGCCTGGTCGTGGCTGGACCGTCCGGAAACCCCTGCATTGCTGCGGCATTCCGACTTTCTTGCAGTACTGTGGAGCAAGAGTCCTGGTTTTCCCTCGATTGGATTTACATTGGCCCCAGGCCTGCCGTCCGACCTTTCTCATCCCGATTTGCAAAATCGCCGGCTGATTCTGTTCGGTCATGATCCCCAGCGTCCTGATTCCTTTATCCTGGTTGAGGACGGGAGGGTGAAATGAGCCGTTTTTCTTTAAAAAGAATTTATCAAATTTGAATATTTGAACATGGCCTGATCCATTCGAGACGACTGGATGGAGAATTGAGTTTTGCTCAACTATTCTTTATTTTTTCGTTTTGGTATAGAGTTCGAAATATGTCCACGATGGGGAGCTGGAAAAAAAGGCGGCGGATTACTTATGCAATGTGTTATGCCGCCTTCAGTTTTTGCAGGCTCATCGGTTTTGTGACGGATGAGTCTTGATTCAAGCTGGGGAGAATGATAAAATGCTATCACAGTTTGGAATCCACTTTCCGGCATAGCTCAGGTGGATGAAGAAAGACACTGGGGTGCCCATAAGTATCCTTGCTGGTACTGCCATGAATATGTCCATATACATTAAAATTATTTGAGTGAGTTTTTGAATTTAGCTGTAAAAATTGATATAAGCCTCTAAAAGGACTTCTTAACAGTCGTCATGAGATTGCATTTCACCCGGAAACAATGAAAATATTTTGTTTTCTGTAGGGGCGCGCGGCCGTGCGCCCCTACGGGGGGTTTTTACCGAAACCATTGAATAACGCACCTTTGGTCCATTATTTTCGGAGCAGTAATAATATTTAAAAAGGAGGAGAACAGATGGATACCCAAAGGACAAAAGGCCGGCTCTTTTTAAGCGTGGTTTTTACCGGTTTAACCTTGCTGACTTTTGGAACCCTTCAAGCAGGAGGCGAAAATAAGGCGATAAGAGGAATTGTAAAGATCAAGCCTGTTTACTTAGGGATTACTTACTATTTCCCATGGTCATACCCGAATGTTCCGGTGAAAGCCCAGGAAGCGGAAAAGGAAACTTGGCAGATGGTTGAGAATTTTAAAGAAAGCCTGGAAGTAGATTTTGTAAAAGTTGAGGAACCTTTGATCGTCATGGAGCATTCAGACTTCAGGAAACTGAAAGCGGAATTGAGCTACGATACTGACGCCTTGCTGGTTGGAGGCCCAAGAAAACCTTTAGAGGAATATTCCTTGTCGCGGCTGGAATTGCCGATGATTCGCGGAAGTGTCACTTCTGATTTCCTCAGAGCCCTGCGAGTGAAAAAAGTCCTTTCAGAGAGCAAAGTTCTTTATATCGGTGAGTACCCTTCCTTTAGCATAATGTACGATAGCAGTCCCCGGCATCTGTTCAGTTGCGAGGATCGCTTCGGGGTTAGGGTCAGGCAGATCGAGACGATAGAGTTCTATAAACTGTTTGACAGTTTCAAAGAGAATGAGGTCAGGAAAGAGCTTGCAAACTGGAGAAAGGACTTTGATGAAATTTCAGAGGTGCCTGAGTGTTACAGGCTGAGCCAGGTGAAAAACGAGAAAGACCTGATGGATGCCACCAGGGTTTACCTCGCTCTCAGAGCTCTTGCTTTAAGGGAGGATGCAAATGGTATATGTGTCAACTGCAACCGCATGTGGATTCAAGACAAAAGGCATATCGTTCCCTGTCTGGCCTATGACAGGCTTATCGACGAAGGTATTATGTGTGCCTGCGAGGGCGACCTGGGCAATATGATCTCCTCCTTGATACTTCATGCTGTCAGTGGTAACCAGCCGGTACTGCAGGGGAATACCCGTTGGCGCCCGAATCAGGGAATAATTTTTATACAGCACGGAATCATCCCGCTGACCATGGCCAGGACAAAGCATAAAATCCGTAATTACCATGCCAAAGGATGGGGTGTTACAGCATACGCTGAGATTGACAATGCCGGCGGACCAATGACAGTGATTAATATCGATAATCTTTACAGCAAGATCGGTGTAGTCGAGGGAACTATCAGAGACAGTTATGAACCAACCGATGAGGAAGCCCGCGGAGGCGCTTGTCGATTCCGCGTTAATATGACTGTCAAAGGCGATATATGGAAAGCTCAACCCGTTCTTGATGTCGGCTCCCAGCATAACTCGATGACTTTTGGCCATTGGCTTCCTGCTCTTTTGGAATTGGAAAAGCTCCTTGATTTGGAAATTCACCATTTGTAAAGAATTGCAATTTGAGCTAAGATCCAAACTGCGCTCTCAATTTTCCATAACAGGCGACAGTGCCTGTTTATTTTGCATCCAAGATGAAGGGAGGGCAAGATGAAGCTCAACGTTAAAGCTTTTTCACTCACCTGTGCGATCCTCTGGGGTCTGGGCATCTTAGTGCTAACCTGGTGGATCATAGCTTTTGAGGGCTCCACCGGAGCGGTTACCCCGCTCGGCCGTGTCTACCGGGGATATTGTATCAGTCCTCTGGGAAGCGTTATCGGTCTGGTTTGGGGACTGGTGGATGGACTGATTGGAGGAGCGATTTTTGCCTGGGTTTATAATAAGTTGGTCGGAAGCCCTAAAGAAGCTGTCCAGTAACATTATTCCCCTCGTTGATTAGATGTGCGGGTAGAGGTCAAAAATATCGAAAAAGACAGGGTGTTGAAAACTTGACTGCGCCAGTCTGAGAAGCCATGCAGAGAAGGCGGCAGATAACTTGAACTAAAAGTTATTGCCGCCTTTATTTTTTTGCAGGTTCGTCAGTTTCTGGATTAAAGAAACAGGATCAGCTCTTGGGTGTAGAAAAAGACAGTATTCCGGTTTTAATAATGAAAAAATCTTATCTGATATTGATTCTATAAATCGCGGAAAACAGTGTTTGAGGAATTTTCTCTATTTGGAGGTCTCCATGTCAACACTGCGTCGTACCATTATTTTTTCCGTTTTAATTCTGCTTCCAGCCGCACCGTTATATCTCCTGAGTTCAAATTCTCCCTCCCGGTCCGGAACTTCCCCAGCCTCTTTTCAATACAGGGAGGATATTAACCGGGACGGAAAAGTCTCTATCATGGATGTGCTGGATCTGCTCCTTATGTACCGGAGTGCCTCCGGAGATCCCGGGGCGGACATCAATCAGGACGGCCACTGTAATATTTCCGACGTAATCGATCTCCTTAAAAGAGTAACAATGGACAGCTGCACGCCTTTGACTGATGTTGCCGGAGGCTGGCGTGTAGTTGGCCCTGGCGGCGGCGGATCCATGTTTTTACCTACTGTAAACCCTGCCGACCCTGCCAATGTTTTCGTGCGTTGCGATATGACCGGCGCTTATGTTACCCATGATAACGCCGAGACCTGGCGCATGTTCAACCTGCGGAGAGGGGTCTATGATTTCGAGTTCGACCCTTCCTCGCCCGGCACTGTTTATGCTGTAAGCTCCGGGTTGTACCGTTCAGAGGATGGCGGGTATGCCTGGAATCTGATCCTCCCGGACCCAAGCCGGATAATTGCGGAGCGTATGAAGGGCGACCATGCCGAGCAACGGTTCGAGACTGCCGATGAAACGCGGGGAGTGAGAAAGGTCAGGGTTGACCCGGAGGACTCGGATCACATCTGGATCAGTAATGCGTGGATTCCCCCGGATATCATGGTCTCGAATGACCGGGGGAGAAGCTGGACTACCCTGGCGCAGGAGCTTAACGGCGCTGTGCTGGCCATTTTTCCGGGAACCTGGTGGGATAAGGCTGAAGAGGTAGTTGTAATAACAGAAAGAGGGGCTTACCGGATTTCGGAAACCACCGGCCAGGTCACAGATCTGCCGCTGCCTCAGAGTTCCCTGATTGCCGCCGGGGGCGGCAAAGGTGAGAGGGGAGTCATCCTATACATTTTTTCAGGAACTGTAGTCACTAATCTATACAGTTCAAGTGACCTTGGGGCCAGTTGGCAGTCTCTCAACACAAGCCCGCTAAATGAGTTTGATATAGTTACGCTGGCTGTGTGCAAGGAGCAACCAGAAGTAGTCTATCTCTCCTGCAACAACTATTTCAACCCGGACAGTGATCTGAGGCAGTTCGGGGTTATCAAGACAGTTGACGCAGGAGAAACCTGGAACTGGGCCTACCGGGCAGACTCGGCCAGAGTCATTTCAAATAATTTTACCGAGGGCTGGCTGGACAGGGAATACGGCCCGATCTGGAGAGAATATGCCTGGTCTCTGGGAGTCGCTCCCGGTGATCCAAATATCTGCTACGCCGCCGACTGGGGAAGCACGATACGCACCCTGGACGGCGGAGCCCACTGGGAGCAGGTTTACACTAACATGCAGCCCGACGGTTCGGCAATCAGCCGCGGCCTTGACGTGACCAACTGCTACGGCGTGCATTTCGACCCGTTCGACCCGCAGCATATTTTCGTCTCCTACACGGATATCGGCGCTTCTCACAGTTTTAACAGTGGCCAGAGCTGGTTCCATGCAATCAACGGAATTCCTCGCCAGTGGATTAACACCTGCTACTGGGCGGTTTTCGACCCGGAGGTTGAGGGCCGGATGTGGTCGGCCTGGGGCAGCGCGCACGACCTTCCGCGGAACAAGATGTTCCGCAGCGGTTTCGAAGGCAAGACCGGGGGAGTGGCTGTAAGCCACAACAGCGGACGAACCTGGGGAGCGAGTAATTCTGGGCTGCCACCCTCTATGGTCTGTACCCATATCGTGCTTGATCCCAATAGTCCTGCGGATTCGAGAACACTCTATGTCTGCGGTTTCCGCGAGGGGGTGTACAAGTCCACTGACGGAGGCGGCTCCTGGCAGCCGACCGGAGCGGTGCCGGGAACCAACCAGGATTACTGGCGGCTTGCGCTGCTGCCGGGCGGCAGGCTTTTCCTCCTGGTTGTGCGCGACTATACCTATAGCCCTTCGGGCGTGACTCCGGGCGGCCTTTTCCGCAGCGACAACGGCGGCGCTAGCTGGCAGCAGGTTTCCCTGCCGGAGAAAGTGGAGTTCCCCAATGACCTGGTTTACGACCCCACCAACCCAAACAGGCTGTACCTGAGCTGCTGGCCTGTTTACCAGCCGGGTGGAAACTATGGGGGCGGAGGATTGCTGCTGAGCGAGAACGGCGGCGTGACCTGGCGCCAGGTGTTCCGCGAGGATGCCCATGTTTACGCCGCTGCCATCGACCCTGCTGATCCTTTGAAAGTTTATATCAACACTTTCGACAGCGCCGCTTTCCGCAGCGAGGATGGAGGCCAGACGTGGTCCAGGATCAGAGGATACAACTTCAAGTGGGGCCACAGGCCGGTGCCCGACCCTCACAATCCCGGCATGCTTTACCTGACCACCTTCGGAGGAGGCCTTCACTATGGCCCTGCAGCAGGGGCCCCGGCCGCTGTGGAAGACATCGTGAATTTAGAGGAGCACTGGCGTTGGGGGAATTAATCTGGAAGAATTAATTTTAACTGATATAATATTGTGGGCGAGCTCAATTTAGAGCTTGCCGGGAAAAAGCAGAAGATTTATCTTATGATCAAAACGGTACAAACAGGAAAATTAATCGTACAAAGCCTTGATGCCACCATAGCTCAGTTGGTAGAGCAACGCACTCGTAATGCGTAGGTCTGCGGTTCGAGTCCGCATGGTGGCTCCAGTGTAAAACGCTGTATTTCCTTGAGTTGATAGGAGGTACAGCGTTTTTACTTTTTAAGCTATTTCGCAAGGAAACGCAGCAAGACGCACGAAAATACATCAACGACAATGTATTTTTAATGTATTTCCACTACTGTCCGGTTAAGCTTTTTTAAAAGTGTCATAACAGCAATAAAGGCAACA
>CAZJQI010000045.1:0-36562 GCA_964548275.1 uncultured Gemmatimonadales bacterium | reverse complement strand
TTTTATAACTAAAAGAAACAAAAGTTAATTCTGAATCCGTCTCTTTTACTTCGCTCCCTGGGAGGTCGCCTGCGCGCAGGGCGCGCAATGGCATGCCGGAGCGTTGTACATATATCAGGGCATTCATGGAAATTACTTATCATTTACACGCTGCCCCTTTTATGTCCTTTAGCCGCGAGACTTCACTAAGCCCTGTCCGGTGCGGACTGTCGGCCGCTTGGGAGGCAAATCCCCTCTAAAAAGAGGGGTGGTCGCGTAGCGACCGGGGTATGTCAATCCCCTCTACCAAGAGGGGTGCCCGTGTCAACGAGCGGGGTGTGTCCACCTTTTGCGCGGGCGAATACAGGATTCGCCATACGACTTTTGTTAAATTTTTAACATAATTGCCATTTTATCATTTCTCTGGTATCGCCACATACATCTGGTAGTTGCTGCGGGAATGCAGCGGCATCTTGTACATGGGAACGATTTTTTCCGGCGGGGGAGGATTATCGCCCTGGGTGTAGATCCAGAGCCGGTCGCGGTCCCAGAGCAGCACCTCGTCGCGGCTGTCGCCGGTCAGGTCGATTACATCGCAGCAGAGCACGGGATGGCCGGGGTCGGTAAAGCGCACCACCCTGCGGCCCCAGCCGTCTATCATCCCGCCGAGCTTTTCATCCCCGGAAAGCAGAAGCAGCGCTGTGCCGT
Organism: uncultured Gemmatimonadales bacterium; assembly: GCA_964548275.1. Lineage (GTDB taxonomy): Bacteria > Gemmatimonadota > Glassbacteria > GWA2-58-10 > GWA2-58-10 > JAUVUV01. Next base: position 35,875 of record CAZJQI010000045.1, on the reverse strand, counting down.
TGCCCTTCCAGTCCGTGGCGGCAAGGGTTGAGCCGATAAAATGTGGCTGGTATTCTCCGAGCTTGCGGCCGTCAGCAGCGTGAACCGTGACAATGTTGTGCTCGCCCCAGTAGGTTACCTGGGCGAACTCGCAGCCCGGCACCTCCGGGCAGAAATCCCCGATAGCCATACGCTGGGCATGGCCCGGGATCTCCTTGTAGCGCACCCTGCCGCTCATGTCGCTCACAATCACACCCTCTTCACCCGCGCAGAAATAGGCGTGCATGCCGGGATAGCAGGGGTCTTTCAGGTCACCCATGAAACTCGCATCCGAGTGGTCCTGCATCCCCAGGTCGAAAATCACCGAACCGTCGTGGTCGAACAGGGTGTAGCCCTGGAGCACCTCATCTCGGCCGTCGCTGTCGATATCGCGCGCATAAGGGTAATGGCCTGCGTTGAGGCAGGCAGTCCAGAGCTGTTCAAGCCTGCGCGAATAGGCCCAGATATTGTTATAATCATCCTTGATCAGGAAATCTCCCACAGTGCCCGCGCCGGTAAGATCGCAGAAATAGAGAGCGCCTGCCGGGATACGCTCCCACTCATCCTCCGGGTAAAAGCTGTCCGGGTGCTTGGGGCCGTGTTTCGGTGTGGGTATGCTCTTAATCGTTTTGCCGGTGGTCCCGTTCAGGACCTCGATCTTGAAATCGTGGCTGAATATCACCTCACACTTGCCGTCATTGTCCAGATCGCAGACCTGGTAGGGCAGGTCTGTGGCGAAAAGTTCGGGGATCGTATCGTTTTCGCCCCACTGCCAGAGGATTTCGCCGTGGAGATTCATCGCGGTAAGCCCGCTGATATAGCGCCGCAGCAGGCCAGTGGAGCCGAAATGCCGCTGGGCCAGTACGAACTCGAGCCGGCCGTCTCCGTCCAGGTCACCCCAGCGCATCTGCCTGCCGTTGACCGCAAGTTTCTTCAGATCGACCTTTTTCCAGAGTCTGGGCAGCGGGTAGTTTTTCGACAGTTCCCGCTCCAGGCGTTCGCGCTTCGCCTTGCGTGTCAGGTAATCCTGGTAGGCCTGCTTGCTCATGATCACCCGCACTCTCCGGTATTCTACGGGTGAGTTGGCGATCAGGCCGACCATGCCAGAGCCGTGGTGGTGGTCGCGCCGGGTGATATCGATCTGTTTGCCGTCCACGTAAAACGTGTGGTTGCGGTCATTGACCTCGATCCTCAGGGTGTGCGGTTCGCCGATTCTGTACGGCACGTTGCGGATCTTGAGCTTGACCCAGGCATCGTGGATTCTTCGCGACCAGACCCACTTGTGATCCTCCTCGAGCGAGAGCATAAAATAGTTGCGCCCGTTCTCCACCCGGTAGATCATCCCCACCGGGTTCTCGTGCGAGAGGGGGGTAAGCTCTACCTCGAAAGCATAATCTTTCCAGAACAGGTCGCCGGTGACCACTGTGGCGTTGCGGTCCTCGGCCAGGATTTCCTGCTGCTGGAACAGGACCTTGCGTCCGTTTGAGTTGCGGATATGCCAGGCCAGGCCGTCCTGGACAGTCCAGTGGCCCCAGTAGACAGATTCGATCCAGGGGCCCCAGGCGGGATTCTTCACAGTCCAGTGGTATTCCTGTACCGCGGTATATTTCTCCGACAGCGGCCCCAGCGGGTAGGAGGAAAAATCATCCTCGAAAACCACGATCGAATCAGGCCCTACAGGCTCCCAGACACCGGCATTGGCAGGATAAAAAGACAGGATCAGGAAGGTAAAAATCAGGATAAGATATGCAACAGTAAAGCGCATTTTATACTCCTTGAAATTTTTGGCTGATAGGAATCCAACCGGAAGATGGGGCCAATGATTCGCCTGTTTCCGGTGTGTGAACGATTGCTGGAGAGCATGTTTAATCACAGTTGAAAAAATGGCTAAACGGCCTTGATCAGAACCTTGACCACATCCGGCGGCTCTTTGTCGATCAGCTCGAAAGCCTCCGCTGTGCGTTCCAGTGGGTATTCGGCGCTTACCATTGCGGCGGTGTCGTAATTGCCCCTGGCCATCATCGAGATTACGCGGGGGAACTCGCCCTGGTTGGTCCGGGAGGTGAAGATCGTGGCCTCTTTCCAGACCAGGGTTTTCCAGTGGACGCCGTAGGAATGCGGGCCCTGGCCGAGAAGGGTAATCCGGCCTGCGTTGCGGATCATCTCGACCGCCTGTTCCACCGGCGATTTGCCGCCGACCACGTTGAGATCCGCCTCGCCGATACATTCGACCACGCAGTCGGCGCCCTGTCCGCCGGTGAATTCCTCTACTGCCTTGACCGCGTCCACCTCAGTGCTGTTGATAACCAGTGCCGCGCCCAGGGATTCGGCGATTTTCAGCTTATGAGGGCTGATATCAGCCACCGCGACCTTTTCCGCAGAGGTCAACAGAAGGTTTTGCAGTACTGCAAGCCCGACCCGGCCTGCGCCGAGCACCACCACCCTGTCCCCGGGTTTGATGCGACTGACAGAGGTGGCGTGCATGCCGATAGAAAAAAGCTCGACCAGCGCTGCGTTGCGGTCGCTGATAGCCTCCGGTACTATAAAGCACTGCTCAGCCTCCGCGCAGACATACTGCGCCAGCCCGCCGTCCATATCAATACCCAGAAGTCTGAGGCTCCGGCAGGCGTTGTAGCGTCCGTCCAGACATGCCGGACATCTTCGGCAGCTGACTATCGGGTCCACGCAAATCCGGTCGCCAATATCCAGGCCCTCCACCTCTTTGCCCTTTTGGCTCACCACCCCGGAAAACTCGTGTCCCTGGATCAATGGGAAATTGACCCGTCCGGCGAACTCACCGCGGTAAACATGGATGTCACTGCCGCAGATTCCGGTGTAACGCAAAGCTAACAGCACCTGGGTGGGGCCGGGGTTTGGAGTTCGAGCATCCGCATAAACTATCTTCCTGGTGTCCACTGTTATCGCCGCTTTCATTCTCCATGGCCCTTTTCTAACTAAATCCCCTGATTGCTGTGTTTTTAACTATTGTAAGCTAAAAACAAGATAGTTTTGTCGTTGGGCAGAAGCAATAGAGTAGACCGCTGATTCGAAACGGCTGTAAATATCAGGTCTTATATCACAATGAAATTACCAACGATTTCCCCATTTTATTGAATTTTCCGCTTTAAAATACCCTTTTAACTTGAAAAATTTCTGGATTGGATGTAAAATTGAGCGAAAATTTTTTACTTCTTGCCGGTCTCGATTGGTCGTTAAGGGCTTTATTTCAACATTGGGCTAAAAGGGTAACTTGAATGGACCAGGTAAAAGCTGAACAGGTTCTCAACGAACTTCAGAATGTTACGCGGATCATTCATTCAGGCGAGGTTCAGGATATCAAACCCTCGGCAACTTTGCTGGAAAAAAGTATCAAGCCTTCGACGAGTCCCTTTATCAGGAAAGACGCCTCCGGGCACGCCCTGTATTATATAGTCGAAGGCAAAGCTGGCGTGGATATCGGCCAGCCGGAGCGGATAATCGTGCCGGCTAAACGCACAGTAGGCGAGATGAGCATGATCTCCACAGTAATCAACTCCTGGGACGACTTGATCACGGTTAAAAACCGTAGAGCCGATGTCTATGCCGAGGAACCCATGAGGCTGATCGTTTTCAACTACTCGTCTCTGGTTGAAATCCTCGCGGATCCGAACCCCGAGTTCAAGAAGCTCCGTGGCCAGATCCTGATCAGCATGAACCGGATCTTGTTCCGCAAGCTGATGGATGTCAACCGGAATTATATCAATATGCTAGTCAGCTACGGTCTGATCCAGGAGGCCGAGGAAACCCAGTCCCAGCCGCAGCTCGTGGAGGGCTTGCGCCGATTTTTGAAAAAGATGAGGACGTTTCCCAATCTCAGCATTTTGCCCCATGAATTACGCGGCACGCTGATCCGTGAGGGCGAACCCAATTCATCGCTGATTTTTCTCGAGGAGGGAAAAATAAGGATCAGCATGCTGGCCAAGGATGAGGAAACCGAGGAGGAGGAACGGATCGATATTAGCATCCTCAGCGGCCCGATGATAGTGGGTGAATCCTCGATCCTTAGCATGGGTTCGATCAGCTCCACCCAGGTGGATACCATAGGCAAGGTGATCGGGTACAGGATTACCGTACAGAATCTCCTGCGGAACCTTCAGCGATACCCTGAGGTGTTCGACCTTTTTTTCCGGTTGCTGCTCGAACTGAACTATTTCCGCACGGTTCACATGATGCAGAAAACGGCCAACCTCTAGAGCTTTATTGCTACCCACTTTTCTCTGGTTTCACGCCCGCTTGCAAGCTGGATAAATACAAGGTATAATTAGTCTCATCTTTAAGAAATCTTTAAATTTTTTGCTCCGAAGGGGGCGACCGATGAGTGGTGAGGGCGCAGGTGGGCCTTTGGGCAACCAGCTTCGACTCGTTTTCTGGGAGACTACGGCCGGATGCAACCTGACCTGCCGCCACTGCAGAAGGCTGGATATCTGCGGCACAGGGCCTGCTCCCGGAGACATGGAGACCAGTGAATGTTTCAGGCTCGTGGATGATATCGCCGCGTTTGCCAAGCCGATTCTGGTGCTCAGCGGCGGTGAGCCGCTCATCCGGCCGGACATTTTCCGTATTGCCCGGTATGCCACAGATCAGCACCTGCCTGTGGCCCTGGCCACCAACGGAACCATGATCACCCACGAGGTGGCAGACAAGATTGTTCAAGCCGGGGTGCGCAGGGTCGCGATCAGTTTCGACGGGGCAACAGCCGGGGTTCATGACTCTTTCCGCGGGCTTCCAGGCTCATTCGACAAGGCTGTCGCCGGGTTCAGGGCCCTGAAAGAGCGCGGGATGAGCATGCAGATCAACTGTACAGTGGCCCGCCACAACGACAATCAGTTAGAGCAAGTCCTGGCCCTGGCCCGTTTGCTCCAGGCCGACGCCCTTCACTTTTTCATGCTCGTGCCTGTGGGTTGCGGGGTTGAGTTGAGCCGGAAGCAGCAGCTTTCGCCCCAGCGCTACGAGGAGGTGCTGAACTGGCTCTACGACAAAACTGTCGAGAACCCCGATCTCCAGATAAAGGCAACCTGCGCGCCGCACTATTTCCGGATCGTCCTTCAGCGCGGCGGCAGGGTAATGCTCGCCAGAGGCCACGGCCAGGGAACCATGCACCAGATGACAAGGGGCTGCCTGGCCGGTTCGGCGGTCTGTTTCGTGAGCCACAAGGGCGAGGTGTTCCCCTGCGGCTATCTTCCTGTTATTGCGGGAAATGTCCGAGAAACCCCTTTGCAAAAAATCTGGAACGAGTCAACTCTTTTCAAGACACTGCGCGATACCGGCAACTTAACCGGCAAGTGCGGACTCTGCGAGTATAAGAATGTCTGCATGGGCTGCCGGGCGCGCTCTTTCGGCGAAATGGGAGACTACATGGCAGAGGAGCCTTACTGCACCTACGAACCCAGGCGGATGCGGTCAGGAAAGGGCTAAACAATAGAGTTTTGTATTATCAGGACGGTTTCCGGCTACAGAGGGTGGAATCAATCAAATGATAACAAATCGCTCCTTGCTTAAAAATACCTGTGAATGCCATCCCGGATTTTCTTATCCTTTTAATCACCTAACCCGGCTGTATAGTCGGAGGAGGTAGTAATGAGCGTTTCCGATTCTCTGGCCAGAAGGAATTTTTTCAAGTGCGCCGCAGGAGCCTCCCTGGCTCTTGCCGGATGCAAAGCGGCGGAAAAAGAAGAGACCGTGCAGGAAGTCCGGAAACCGAAATGGACTCTTCCTGAGCAGAGCCATGTCAAGCGCGAGTTCGACCAGGTTCGCAGCAGAAAGGTGATTTATGTAGCCCACTGCATACTCAACCAGAATGCCCGGATCACCAAATCCGCGGATTTCCCGGCCATGTTCGTACCCCTGGTCGACTGGCTCAAAGAAAACAACATCGGTATTATCCAGATGCCCTGCCCGGAGCTTCAGGTGCTGGGCCTGGGGCGAATGACCGTGCGGGATGGTCTCGAAACAGAAGAGGGCCAGGCGCACCTTCACCAGCTAATCGACAGCCTGATCTACGAGATCAAGCAATACCGGTTCCAGGGGTTCGACGTTATCGGAATCTTGGGCAAACAGGGCAGCCCCGCCTGCGGGGTGACCCGCACCTGGCTCGACAACCGCCAGCAGGACGGCCAGGGCGTGTTCATCCGCCTGCTCAAAGAGAGGCTGGCTGAGGCGGACCTGGATATCGAGGTCGAGGGCGTGGCTGACCACGAGCAGGAGGCGGCTATCGAGTGGGTGAGAGAGCGGGTGTAAATTCCACTCAGGATCACAGGAGGAAAGATGAAAAAATCCCTCCTTGCCGTTTTCTTTTTATCTGTATTTACAGCGGCTGCTGCCCTTTCCCAGACAATTTCCCCGGCCCGGCCCCGAGCTATTTTGTGGGCATCGGGTTTTCCTAATTTGTTTGCGCGTTAGTCAGAGCGCCTCAAGCACCTCGCGGCAGAAATCACTCAGGCTGTCATCCCGCGCCCCCAGCACGAGAACTACATCACCTGTGCCTGCTTCCTGCACGATCAGCGGGATCGCCTCGGCGCGGTTTTTGAAATACACTGCACGCACGCCCCGCGGTTTTAAGCTCTCGGCCACGTCCCGGCTGGAGATATCCCTGGCTGCGGTTCCCCCGGCATAGTAAATCTCGGGCAGGATCAGCAGGTCGTCCTCTGTCAGCTCGCGGGCAAAAGTGTCGACAAGCTGGTTAAAATAGAAGCGGGTAGGGCCGTAGCCGTGCGGCTGGAAGACCACGATCCGCTTTCGCAAGTCTTTCCAGGAATCGAACGTGGAAAGCACGGCAGCGATTTTTACCGGATTGTGGGCGAAATCATCGATCACTGTCACCCCCCGTTTTTGGCCTATTAGCTGGAAGCGTCGAGCCACTCCGCGAAAATCGGGGAGCACGCGGGCAAAATCCTCTCTTGCCACTCCCGCGGCCTCACAGGCAGCCAGAGCAGCCAGAACGTTGTGGATATTGTACCTGCCCGGCAGCCGGCTTTCCATGCGCACATCACCCACAGTAAAGGCAGCACTCATTGGCTGGAGATTTATCTCGCTTGCCTGCAGATCTGCGCCGCGAGAGTCGATAGCGAAAAGGATTTTTTTTGCCGGAGAGTTTGAGAGATCGAGCCTGGGGGTATTGGGGCAGTCGGCGTTGAGAACAAGCCGCTCAGTTGTGGCTTTGGCAAAGGTTTCGAACATGGGCAGCAGTTTTTCCAGCTCGTGGTGGTCGCGCTCGATATTGAGAATCACGCCCACTGCCGGTCGGTAGCTGACAATCGAGCCGTCGCTTTCGCAGGACTCGACACAGTAAATCTCGCTCCTTCCCCCGAGAGCGTTTCCGGTGGTGGGGCCCTCGAGGTAGTTCACCGGCGCAGCCCCGCCGATAAAATTGGGACTGTAGCCAAGCTCGATCAGCACATAGGCGCAGAGTGCGGTGGCAGTGGACTTGCCGCTGGTGCCGGAAAAACAGATACCCCTGTGGCTGTTGACCAGTTCGGCGAGCAGGTCCGGCCGCTTGATCAGCGGCAGTCCCAGTTCGACAGCGCGGCGGTAATCCGGTGTGTCCGGCTCCACAGCCGAGGAGACCACTACTGCATCCAGACCACGATGTACTCCGGAGCCATCCTGGGCGAAAAGCTTTATGCCCTGGGCTTTGAGCCTGGAAAAGGTGGAGATGTTTTCACCCCGGTCGTGTTTCCTGTCCGAGCCGGAAATGTCAAGGCCGCGCCCGGCGAGAACCTGGGCCAGTGCGCTCATCCCGCTCCCGCCGATACCGGAGAAAAAAAGTTTCCGCAAGCTTTTCAACTCTAGCTCCATCAGCGCGCCCTTTGATCCGGTTTGCTGTTTACAGGCTTTTCCTGGCCGATAATTTTATCGACCAATATACCGGTGGCAACTGTTATCAGGCAGCCGGTGAAAACGTACCAGGTCCAGGGAATTTCGGTGTACCTGACCACGATAGTTATTCCGGCAAGGCCTGCGCCAACTCCCGCCACGGTCGAGCTTTGTTTGCTCACCCGGGTGAAAAATCCGAGGATAAAAAGCCCGAGCAGCGGACCGTAGGTAAAAGAGGCTACAGTGAGGCCTGTTTCGAGCACCGGCCCCCAGCCCCCAGCCATGATCGCCACTCCCACCAGCGCGACGCCCCAGAAAACTGTGAAACCGCGGCTCAGTGTGAGATAACTCTCAACCGGCTTTTTGATCCTGGACAGCGGCCGGACAATGTCCATCACGCTGCTTGCGCTAAGGGCCTGAATCCCTGAATCGAGTGTGGACATGGCAGCGCCGAACATTGCGGCGACCACCAGGCCGGCAGCAACCGGGGGAAAATGGTGGACAATGAAATGGGGAAAGATCCTGTCTGGGTTATCGATAGCCTCAAGCGGCGGGTTTAACTGGTAAAAGTAGCTCAGCAGCACCCCGATCAGCAGAAAAAGGGCGAATTGGGGAATTATGATCAACCCGGAGCCGATCAGCGCCTTGCGCCCGTCGGCAAGGGTGCGGCAGGTGAGCAGGCGCTGGGCGAGCACCTGATCAGTGCCGTGGGAGGCCATGCCCAGGAAAGCCCCTCCTACAAGTCCACTCCAGAAAGTATAGGTATCGGTCGGCCGGAGAGAGAAATCCCAGATTTGCAGTTTGCCTTGTGCAGCGGCAGCAGAAAGCAGACTCCAGACGTCCTGCGGGAACATTCCGACCAGGAGCCAGAGCGCGAGCACACCTCCGCCGAGCATGATCGAGGCCTGAATGACGTCGGTCCAGATAACAGCACTGATCCCTCCGGCCCAGGTATAGAGTATCGTAGCCGCGGCAATGATCAGTATCGCCACAGTGATCTGCTCTGTGCCCAGGACTGTGGCCAGCACAAGAGCCGCGGCATACAGCCGGACACCGCTGCCCAGGACCTGGGTAAAGAAAAAAAGCCCGGAAGCGCAGTTTCTTGCCGCCGGTCCGAAACGCCGGGCGAGAAAACCGTACACAGTGTAGGTGTCCTGGCTCAGGTAGGCTGGCAGGAAAAAGGCTGCCAGGATAATCCGCGCGGCAAGGTATCCCAGGGTGAGCTGAAAAAACTGCATGTCGGTGGCGTAGGAAAGCGCAGGTATGCCGATAAAGGTGAGCACGCTCGTTTCAGTGGCTACCACAGAGAGGCAGACCGCTGGCCAGGGGATGTTACGGTTGCCGAGAAAATAGACGCGGCTGTCTGTCTGGAAGCGGGAGAGCCAGACCCCGAACCCGGTGATCAGCGCCAGGTAAATGGCAATCACAGCTATGCTGGCAGCGGAGAGTTCCAATTGACAGAGACCTCAGCTGGGAAACGGAGGGGAACCCAATTCGGCAGACGCAATATAACTAAAGCGGGAGGGGAGATAAATGCAATAATGAGATTGACTGGCCGGGATGCTCAGGCCGAGTTCTCCTGGCGGATATTTTTCGAGGAGGGTTTTTCCCGGTAGGTCTGGAGCAGTTTCTGGTAGCTCTCGATAAAACTTTCCAGAGCTTCCAGGATGTTTTCGATCTCGCTGATCTTGAAGTCAACGATACAGTCTCTGCGGAACTCGTAGTTGCCGAACTTGGTGAAAATGTAGTCGAACATCAGACGGATAGTGGAGAGCTTATCGTGCACGTCATCTGAGAAATTCACGATATATTTAGAGGATTCGAGGTCGACCATTGCTTTTTGGAGGTCGAGGTAAGCTTTATGGGTATCAGCCAGGTTCCTCTCGATTTTTTTCATCAAACAACTCTCAAAATGAAATGAATTATATGTAATGCAAGCTTTATATTAAAATATAAATAAAAAAATAATTTTGTCAACCTTCTTTCGCTCGCTACATTTATAACCTAAAAACAAGAAACTTTCAATAAAAATTTTTTTTCTCGCCAATCCATAGTTTGAACAGTTTTCGACTATTTTTTCGAAACCTGAAGAGACTAAAAGGGTTACAAATTTGTTCGATTTCACATACTTGAAAGCAAGCTACAAAAAAGGGAGAGATATTTAAAATAGGAAGAAAAAAACCGCCCAAAAAGGCGGTTAAAAATTAAAAAAGGCTGGAATTGGAACGCAGGATCAGTGAGGAATAAGAACCAGGTTTTTCTCCTCGATATCTTCCAAAGCGTGAGTTACTTTCGAGGAGGATTCGTTCTCAAGGGTCAGGAAACTGGTGAGGAAGGTTCTCGAGCAATGCTTGCAGACCATACTTTTATAACCATTCGTTGCTGCTCCCTCGAAAAAAGAATCGAAACTTTCGGGATCAAGCGCTCCCAGATCACAGTATTTACACATTATACCTCCAGCCGCGGGGAGTTAGCTGACATATTTATCTCAATCATTACTTAATAAATCGACCCCTCTGCGGCTGAACTTTAAAAAACTATTCGGAACAAGTGAGATTAAGAGTTGCCTCGATTTCTGTGGCAGTAGCGATTGAATCAGACCGTGGTCTTACACCACAGAGAGAATAAAAAAAGCGGGTTTTTTAAGGAACAAAACCCGCTTTTAGAAAGCTGAACTGGTTGTGATATTTTATTAATTGAGAAAAGACTGGAGCGCTCTGCTGCGCGAAACGTGACGCAAACGGCTGATCGCTTTTTCCTTGATCTGGCGCACCCGCTCGCGGGTGATCCCGAGCACAGAGCCGATCTGCTCGAGAGTCATCGGCTCCTGGCCGCCCAGGCCGAAATACAACCTGAGGATTTTGGCCTCGCGTTCCTTTAGTGTGTTCAGCGAACCCTCGATCGCGCTGCTCAGTGCGTTCTCAAATGCATTTTCGGCCGGCCCGCGGTCGTAGTTGTCCGGCAGGTAGTCGAGCAGGCGGTTGTCCTCGCCCGGAGTGAGCGGGGCATCCAGCGAAAGGTGCGACTGGGAGATTGAAAGGGTTTTGCGCACCTCCTCGAGGCTGATATCCATGCCCTCGGCGATTTCTTCCACGGTAGGTTTGCGTCCGAGCTCCTGGGTCAGCCGGTTGCTTTTCTTGCCGATTTTGTATAGCGTACCCGCACGGTTCAGTGGAACGCGCACAATGCGCGACTGCTCGGCGAGTGCCTGAAGTATGGCCTGGCGAATCCACCACACCGCGTAAGAGATAAACTTAATCCCCTTGGTCTCATCGAATTTATGCGCCGCTCGGATCAGACCCACATTCCCCTCATTAATCAGATCAGAAAGAGCCACGCCCTGGTTCTGGTATTTTTTTGCCACGCTGACAACAAAGCGAAGGTTGCTGCGGGTAAGTTTTTCCAGAGAGCTTTGAGAACCTTTTTTGATATTTTTTGCCAGCTCGATCTCATCTTCCCTGGCCAACAGGGGATAGTTGCTGATCTCTTTCAGGTAAAGATCAAGCGAGCCTTCATCGAAAAACGATTTTTTTGAGGCACTCGATTTCATAAAAAGGGACTCCTTACATTTATAAATCGGATGATAGGATAATCACTTTAGCTATTGAATAATATATCCGATTCGGCTGAAACGGGGCAGCCAGTGGCGGTTCAAACTGAAATAGAGAATTATAGGGCGTCCTTTGATATGCTCCCGGTTCACAAAGCCCCAGAAACGGCTGTCGCTGCTGGCGTCCCGGTTGTCGCCCAGACAGAAATATTTCCCCTCGGGCACGACAATCGGCCCGAAATTGTCGCGTGTCGGCTGGTAACGCTCTTTAAACGTATTTTGCGCTTCCTCTGTCAGGTACTGGTACTGCCAGCCGAATTGGCCGGAGTTGGGCCACCTGTTGCTGTCAGGACGATAGACAATCGGATCGGTATGCTGTGCGTAAGGCTCGTCCTGATATATGTTGTTAATATAGAGTACCTTGTCCCGCATCTCGACTGTATCCCCGCTTGTTGCCACGCACCTTTTCACGTAGTCGAGCGAATGGTCCAGAGGATATTCGAAAACAATGATGGTGCCTTTTTTAGGCGTGTCATAACCCGGCAGACGGAAATTCGGCAGTTCAACGCTCAGAAAAGGCAATTTGCGGGGGGTAGTTGCACCGTAGGCCAACTTGTTGACTAAAAGAAAATCCCCAACCAGCAGAGTGCTTTCCATCGAACCGGTTGGGATCTTGAAGGCTTGTATCAGGAAGGTGCGGATTACTAGAAAAAGCACGAAAGCTAAACCGAGTGACTTTACCCACTCCTTCAATCCGCTTATCTCCAGGTTTTATTCACTAAGGCCGGATCAAAAACGATCAGTTAGCAGCCTGTGAATTTAACTTATTGAAATTAAGAAAGTTAAAATATTAACCGCACCAAGAGGAAAATAAATCAATAACCATTTAATATAATAACTTTCTAATTATTTTGTCAATATCTTATCGGGCTAATTTTCAACGGCTTTTTTCATCCACCTTTCGCCGTATTCCTCTGGAAAAACGAAGCTGGGCAACTTTCCGCTGGCTTATTTCAATTGGCTCGCCGGTTTTGGGATTGCGGCCGCCACGAGCTGCGTATTCAGTAACTCTAAATGTCCCGAAACCTTTCAGCACTACCGATTTACCCCGGTTCAACTCCTTGGAGACATTTTCCAGGATCGATTCGAGCACTTTGTTGACTGTCGCGCTCTTTATGCCGGTTCTGGAGGTGATCCTGCCGATCAGTTCGGCCTTGGTAACATTGGTGCTCGGTACTAGGAGACGTTCCGAGGCGAAATGAGCCAGTTCCTCGTCCAGTTCCTTCTGGGTAAGTTTGGTCGTGGCCACCAGCAATTGCCCCAGGCGGAACTGGCAATCCCCGGCTTTAACTTTTAAATCCTCGATCTGCTCAGGCGTGAGTATCTTGAGTTCGATCGCGGCCTCGATGAAATTCGATTCGGAATTGTCCATGAGCTCGAGGATTTGTCCGACCTGTTTAAAAGTAATGAGGTCGTTGGCCAGCGCTGCGGCTCCCAGGCTGTCGTGGAGGATTTCTTGCAGAACCAGCGCCTCCTCGATATCAGCTTGCCGCACCTTACCCTGCCGGATCAAAAACTGCCCGAACAACTCTTTTGCCATCTGAACCTCTTCTCTTCAGTAATTTAAATCCTGATAAAAATATCGGCAAATAAAAGTCTTAATCTTTAGGTGTTTCTTTTTACTCACAGTAAAGACTTTATCATAAATTTCCGGTGTTTGTCAAGCGGAATTACCTTGCAGGCGGTTGCTTGGTTGCGGTTAGTAGAACTGATGTTTATATTTTTATCCACTATCTCTTATCTCTGCCGCAGGTGCGAAAAGAGAGGCACGAGTCGAAACCCAATTCCTTTTGGAGAAGGTAAATTATGAGTGAAAAAAACAAATATAATCAGCAGATAATAATCGGCAGCGGCGTGGCGGGCTTGAATGCAGCGTTTACCGCCAGGCGGTGACCGCCGCCGGGATGGGCTGCATGGCGAGCCTCGATGCAGAGAAATATCTGGCCTCCCTGAATTGATGATATCAGAAGGGCTTGCCTGAAGTGTGGTTGCCCAGGATCGCAAAGGCTCGGGAAACGACTTGCAGCGCATGTCGGCCAGCACGTGAGCTGTAGGCCCTTTTAATCTGTCAATATTAATGTATTTTCAGGTTTTTAAATTCACCCACCTATTATCGGAGCATTGATTAAATGAAACTCTTTTTCGAAAGATCCGCCCTTTTGCTCTTCGCTCTCACAGTTCTCTGCTCATTCCGGGCTATGGCCGGAGAGTTAAAATTTCTCCCTGCCGAAATCCGTACCGAGTTCGGTATCTCAACGCTCTATGTGGACGGACAACCAGTAATGCCGATATCATTCTGCTCGCGGAATAATAAGGATGAGCACTACTTGAGGTCGCTGCTTGATGCCGGGATCCGGGTGCATTTCCCGATCTGCGATACCGAGTGGAAAGACCCCCAGGGGTTCGAGAAACTCCGGGTGCTTGCCCTCCGTATCCTGAAATACGATCCGCAAGCGATCCTGATCCTGCGTCTTTCTCTCGACCCCCCGGAGTGGTGGCTCAGGGAGAACCTCGAGGAGTGCACCCGGTTTGAAAACGGCGAAGTGAAAATGATTATCGACAAGAAAATCGGACGCACCTATGACCCCAAGCTAACCGATAATCTCAAGTTCTCGCTGGCAAGCCGCCGCTGGCAACAAGAGGCCCAGCGGGCGCTCGAAAGCTTTGTCCGCAAGGTGGGCGCAAGCGATTTCGGCCATCGGGTAGCGGGTTATTTTTTCACTGCCAGCGAAACCGAGGAATGGTACTACACCGTGCGCTATGACCGGCGCTACCACGTGCACGATTTCAGCCCGCCGATGTTGACCTATTTCAAGGATTTCCTTCACCGCAAGTACAAAACTAACCAGGCCCTTGCCGCAGCCTGGAACAACGACGTTAAAGGTTTTGAATCCGTACGTGTCCCGCAGCTTCACGAACGGACACTCTACACCGGCGTGGGAGAGATCCTGCTGGCACGTTTCGACTCCCAATCGCATTTCGGTACTCTCGCCAACCCGGGGTTCAGCGAGTTCGAGAGCGACTACTACCGGGCTGTCAACCAAAGCGTGGCCGATGCGATTATCCGCTTTTCGAGCAAAGTGAAAGATATCTCGGCGGGCAAGCTGCTGACAGGAGTGTTCTACGGCGCGCTCTGCTGTGTGGTGTACCACGAGATGGGAGTCAGTGCAGCGGCGCATAAAATCCAGGACAGCGGCGTAGTTGATATCTGCTGCTCCCCGGCGACCTATTTCAACCGGGCTGTGGGCGGTCAGGCCACTACCCGCTCCCCTTTCAGCTCGTACAACCTTCGCAACATGCTCTGGCTCACCGAGGAAGATACCCGCACCCATCTCTGCGATTTCGGCAACTGGGTCCGGTATTCCCAGGCTGCTGATGCAGGGGAAAGCAGCGCGATGATCAAGCGCGATATGGCCAAAATCCTTACACAGCATCACTGGGCCTGGTGGTTTGAGAACAGCCGCACAGAGCGCTGGTACGACCATCCGGAGATCATAGCTACATTTAAGCGGATCCAGGAGCTATTCGAGGCCTCCAGGCGAATGCGGAACGGCAAAAGGATTAAAGCAGCCGAAATAGCGATGCTGGCCAGTGAGCCGAGTATCTACTACACCGATCACGAGTCTCTGCGCGATATGCTGATGTGGCAGCGCGAACTCGAGTTCGAACGTATCGGCGCGCCATATGACTACTACTACGTGCGCGATCTGGCGCATCCCGATATGCCGGATTACAAGCTCTACGTGTTTCTCAACGCGGTGAGCCTGAGCAATGCTGACCGCCGGGCGATAAGAGAAAAGATCGCCGCCAGGGGAGCCACCGCACTTTGGCTTTATGCCCCGGGTCTGATCAATCCGGATGCTGAACCGAAACTTGCAATCTCTCATATGGAGGAACTCACCGGGTTTGATTTCGATTTCAAGCGCGGCAAGTTTCGCCCCCAAATCGTGGTTAACGACCCTCGCCACCCCTTGGTTCGCACACTGCCCAGGGATAAATATTTCGGCAAGCCTGATAGGGCAATGTTCGGCAGTTTCGAGACCCGCTACAAGGGGCACCTACTCAAGCTTACCCAATCACTCACCGATCCCCTTTTCTATCTGGCCGACAGCACGCAGGTAGCCGGGGGGATCTTTGCGGGAGAAAACCTCGGGGCGATCGGCGAGACAGAGCGTGCAGGCTACAGATCGATATATATCGGCGCAAAATACGCCCAGGCCGAACTTCTTCGCGCAGCCGCTGCACGGGCAGGCGTTCATATCTACTGCGAGTCGGATGAGGTTTTCTACGCAGACACCGATTTTGCCGTGATCCATGCCGCCAAAGGAGGGATCAAGACCCTGCGTTTTCCGCAGAAAGCCGACCCGTACGAGGTGTTCGAACACAAGTTCTACGGCCGTGGGGTGCGGGAAATCAGTTTCCCGATGGAATTCGGGCAGACAAGGGTTTTTTGCTTGAAAGGAGAGATATAAGTGCGGTGAGGGCGGGGTGTGTCGCCACCTCAGAAAATTTTATCCAGGTTCTTGTGTATCTGCAGCAGTTTGTATTCCTTGTCTGCTTTGCGCTGAAAGGATGTTGAGACCAAGACGCGGTCCTGCTCGGTAAACTCGTTTGCTTTCATTGAGTCGCAGAGAAAGGCAAGCTGCTTGGCAATTTTTGCAGTCGATTTGCGCTGGGCAAGCCGCTCGATATAGCGGTCGGTCATTTCAGGGCTGGCCACAAGATTGGCAAATGCACTCAACTGTTCATGGTTGAGGATCTGGCTTAAAAGATCGAACAATGCGCCTGCCATTACCTCAGGGTGGCGCGGGGCGAGACTGTAGTTGATCCCGGCAGGAGGCGGCATAATACGACCTGAACCAGCAGCCGGGTGGGAGGTTTTTCTGCGGCGGCTGCTCCTGTTTAGCCAGCGCAGCAACTCAGCCATCACCAGCACGATTCCAATAAGGATTAAAACCCAGTATTCCATCAGTCGGTTCAGGGTTCAGGGGTTAAAGAGAACTGCTTTGATATTCGTATTCTTGATTGCAAGTTTTATACCGCATACAGGTAGAATTGTCTTTCGTGCAAACTATTCCCGATTTATATTTTACCTCTTAAACCCCGTTTAAAGCAACTTTTTATTCGATAAATTTTGTATAATGGCTAAAAAGAGGTCTTCGAGATGAGCAGGAATGGAAAAAGCAGGACATTGAGAGTTATTATGATCGGCGCGCACCCGGACGACGGTGAATACTACAGCGGGGGCACGGCTGCTCTCTGGGCACAGGCAGGAGCAAAAGTACAGATCGTGGCAATGACCAATGGCGATGCCGGCCACCAGAGCCAGGGCAGAAGAGTACTGGCCAGAAGGCGGGCCGCCGAATGCATGCGTTCGGCCGAGATACTGGGCGTGAGCTGGCGCACGCTCGATATCCACGACGGCGAGGTCTTACCCTCACTCAAGGCGCGCGAGGCTGTGATCAGAGCCATCCGCAACTGGGAAGCGGATATCGTGATCACCCACCGCACCAACGACTACCACCCCGACCACCGCTATACGGGCCAAATCGTGCAGGATGCAGCTTACCTTGTTGTGGTGCCGGGTGTATGCCCGGATACTCCGCGGCTGGAGTATAATCCGGTATTCATGTATTTCCGGGATGATTTCAGAAAACCCGAGCCTTTCAGGGCGGACGTGGTCGTGGATGTCACCCCGGCGATGGAGAAAAAATGGCTCTCCATGGATTCAATGGACAGCCAGATGTACGAGTGGATCCCCTGGTTGGAAAAGAGGATCGAGGAAGTACCCTCTTCCCGACAGGAACGCTTGGAGTGGCTTAAAGGTTTCCTGGGGGAGGAGTTCCGCGGTTGGGTCAAAGGCCTGGAGGAAATAACCGCCGGGCGCTACGGTGCAGATCATGTCTCCAGGGTGGAGTTTGCCGAGGCTTTCGAGCTTTGCGAGTACGGCCGACAGCCCAGCCGCGAGGAACTTTGGAAGATGTTTCCTCGCTAGGGCTCCTGATAAGAATTTATTGAGCTTGAGAATTTGGTTATTATATTGCCGATAAACCTTATTTTAACGCGTGACAGCGCTTTGAGCGTCCAAACCTTATCTGTCCAGTACCAAGCGAAAAGGAGGCTGGAGCATGCAGAAACGATTTTTTCCACTATTGACCGTTTTGCAGACAGTTTTGCTGCTGGTAGCGTTTACGCAAATTGCCAGTGCACAAACGGTTTACAAAGAAGGTAAAGCTCCTGCAGGGGAGAGCAAGAATCCATTGCGGGTGATCATGGTCGGGGCCCACCCGGATGATGCCGAGGTCAAGGGTGGCGGCACAGCCGCGCTCTGGGCCGAACAGGGGGCCAAGGTCATGCTGGTAAGTGTGACCAACGGTGATGCCGGCCACCAGAGCCAGGGCGGCGGAGCGCTTGCCAGAAGGCGGGCAGCAGAATCCAGGCGCTCGGCAGAGTTTCTGGGCGTAAGCTGGCGCACACTCGATTTCCACGATGGAGAATTAGTGCCCTCGCTGCGTGCACGGGAGGCGGTTATGCGCGCCATCCGTGAGTGGCAAGCCGATATTGTGATCAGCCACCGGCCCAACGACTACCATCCTGACCACCGCTACACCGGCCAACTGGTGCAGGATGTGGCTTACATGTGCGCGGTACCCAATCTCTGCCCGGACACACCGCGGCTTGAGAAAAATCCAATCTTTATGTATTTCGCTGATCGCTTTAAAAAACCCTACCCATTTATTGTGGACGTGGCAGTGGACGTGGATCGCGTTATGGACAAGAAATGGGCCTCGATCGATGCCATGGAAAGCCAGATGTATGAGTGGCTGCCCTGGATCGCAGGTTACCTGGACGAGGTACCCAGGGACAAGGCCGCGCGTTTCAAATGGCTCAAAGAGTGGCGCAGCCCCCGGATGCTCGGCTGGACGGAAAAGAGCAGGGACGTTCTGATCCAGCGCTACGGCAAAGAGCGTGGGGAGAAAGTGAAATTCGCCGAAATTTTTGAACTCTGCGAGTACGGCAGCCGGCCCGGCCGCGAGGAACTCTGGAATCTCTTTCCGAAGTAGGGAGCCTGATATGCGAAAAATGATCGCGATTAAAAATTCCTCTTTACCCGGTATGTTCCTGGCAGCGCTTCTTGGGTTAGCCCTCTTTCAGCCTGCCGGGGCGCAGACCGTTTACAAAGGCGGTAAAGCACCCGTCAGAGACATTAAGGAACCATTGCGGGTGATCATGATCGGCGCCCACCCGGATGATTGCGAAGGAAAGGGCGGCGGCACAGCGGCTCTCTGGGCAGCCGCCGGGGCCAGGGTACAGCTTGTTTCTGTAACCAACGGCGATGCCGGCCACCAGAGCCAGGGCGGCGGGGCGCTGGCACGCAGGCGGGCTGCAGAGGGCAGGCGTGCTGCAAAGATCCTGGGAGTGAGCTGGCGTACTCTGGATTTCCATGACGGAGAGCTTGTACCTTCGCTCGAGGCCCGCTGGGCGGTTATACGCGCGATCCGCAACTGGAAAGCCGATATCGTGATTAGCCACAGGCCCAATGACTACCACCCTGACCACCGCTACACCGGACAACTGGTGCAGGATGCGGCCTACATGGTGGCCGTGCCGAATATCTGCCCGGATACTCCGAGATTGGAACGCAACCCGATTTTTATGTATTTCTCCGACCGTTTCCAGAAGCCGTATCCTTTTATCGCCGATGTGGTGGTGGATGTTGGAGCGGTGATAGAGAAAAAAATCGCCGCGCTGGCCGAGATGGACAGCCAGATGTTCGAATGGCTCCCCTGGATCGGCGGCTCTCTGAACCAGGTGCCCCAGGGCAAAGAAGAGCGGTTCGAGTGGTACAGGAAAAGGCGCTTTCGCGCCAGAAAGGGCAGGGAGAACAGGTATTACGAGCAAGCTGCGGAGCGCTACGGCAAAGCTCACGCAGATAATGTACAGTTCGTGGAGGCTTTCGAGGTCTGCGAATACGGCCGCCGGCCCAGCCGCGAGGAGCTCTGGAAGCTGTTCCCGAAATAGGATGAGATTTTACAAAATAGAACTTGTATTTTCTAATATTAACTGAAATGAAATTGTTTCAATCTGTTTATTTATTATTTGAGGGTTTTAATTGAAATTGAGACTTAGTTTTATAATAAAAATTTTTATTTTTATCCTTGTAATTTCTTTTTATAAAAGTTTTAATTTTTCCTTTTTTACCAGAAAGATCAGCAAGCTTTTCTATGTCTAGTTTATTTAATATGGATGTTTTAATAGGACGCTTAGAATCCCAAAATATAAATGAAGAGAAGAATTCTTTAGCCTTTTCTGCATTAAGCAAGTCACAAAGGACTGTTGCTTCTTCTTTATTCTCAAAAGATATAAAATAGACAGTATCATCAAAAACTACTGGCATATTTTTATATGGCCCTACAACATGGAATGACAATTTTTTATGCAAGCTGCTTATAGCTACTTTCCAAGGTGCAAATGTATATTTTCCTACACCAAATATTGAGAAACGCGGATTATTTTTATAGATTGAACTCCCGCGTTTTTCAAAAAAGAGAGAATGTTTTAATAAGTAATTCCAAGTTTTAGGTGCTTTTTTGGAAATTAATTTTGTATCTTCACCAACGAAATGTTGTGTAACCAACATCTTTTTTTGGGGTTTTGAAACTATTCCTTTACCTACATCTGTTCCTTTGAGTAAAGGGAAAATATATTTATCCTCTAAATCTACAATTTCCCCTAGACCGTTAAAGAGAACTCCATCATTTTCTGAAAATTCCATAACCTTTGAACAGTCATGTTTTATCCCAGATCTCCATTTTAATTCTGTTTTCCCAATCAAATGTTTTGTATTTTCAAATGCAGATATATTAGACAATAGAAAGTTATCTCTATATCCTATAATAATATTGGGTTTATCATCCAAAATATTTTCAAATATCTTACAATCTTCTTTTTTTTCTTCATCTGTAAATTCACATAGAAAAAGGCAAGCATCAACAGCTGCCCCAAAAATTTTCATGGCATCAATTTTGTATATTTCTGAATTTGTCATATCTACTTTATTTCTATGAATATATTCTAATATTTTTCTAGCTACTTGTGTTTTGCATAAAAATGCAAAAGCCCCTCTTTTTAATTTAAACCAATCTACAACTTGTATTAGCATCCATTCGGATATATCAAAGTTACTCTTACCAGTAATTGCATCAAAACCTTTATGGTTAAGAAAATTAGATTTTTGTGGTATATTTGAACCACCAATAGAACTTACAGTAGCGTTTGTTACCCAAGGGAAGTTTCCAATAATTAACAAAGGTTCTTTTTGTTTATATAGTACATTTTTCCAATTAATATAGAAAAAGTCACCTTGTAATAGTTCAACTCGTTTTCTATTTTTAATAATATTTTCCTTTTTATAGGCAATGTTTAAATAATCTTTATTAATTTCAAAACCAATAATTTTATTATAATAGTTAAAACAATCGATAGCAGCTTCAATAAAATTTCCAGTTCCACAAGTTGGCTCAATTATTGTCTTTGGTTTTATTCTATTTTTGAGGCATACTTTACAAACTTGTTTGGCAAAATCTAATGGTGTTTGGAAATCTCCAAATTCTATTTTTAATTTTTTCTTATATATCATTTTTATTCCTCAATCATATAATGCGATTTATACCTTCTTGACTACCAGCTTTTTCAATAACCCGGCTATATTGTAGTCGCCATTGCAATGCATTTGAAATAGTAAGATATCCTTGTTCAGGTTTATTTTTTAATAAAATTTCTGCAATTTTATTCGCTTCTATTTCATCAACAGGCAAGTTTCTATCAAACAAGAAAGCAATTATATCATCCTTATTGCCTTCATTTTCAAAAATTTGTCGTAATCCCTTTGTCATTTGAAAATCAGCGGTTCGATGTGATTTAATAAAAATATTATGCAATATTTTTAAAATAGAACTCTTTGATTTTTCATTATCAATTTTTTCATAAACAAAAACTAAAAGTGAATACCCCAACCCAAATATTTTTTGTCTAGCTGTTTTATAAGGACATGATGATTGTGGCTGTTTTATACTTGTTACTTTTATATCTACCAAAAGTTCTGGAAAATCAATTCCTTTTGCGGAACATCCTCGCTCATATATGAATTTTTCTTCTAATCTACTCTGAAATTTATGTTCCAAATATGTTCCTACAGCTTTACCATCGGTTACTCCGTATAAGTCAGGTTCCTCAGTTTTAGATTGAATTTTAGAAAAATCGGCAGCTTCTTTGCATAAATCATTAATATCAAGCTTGGTTTTCATCATCTAATCCTAATTTTAAATAAAATTTTACTTAATATATAGCTTATGTTTAAAAAAAAATCTACCTACCCTATCCTCTCCATACCCCGCATGTAGGGCCGCAGCACCTCTGGGATCGTCACCGAGCCGTCCGGGTTCTGGTAGGTCTCAAGAAGGGCGGCCACCGTGCGCGGCAGGGCAAGGCCGCTGCCGTTCAATGTATGCACGTACTCAGGTTTCGCACCCTGCTCCGGGCGGTAGCGGATTCCGGCGCGCCGGGCCTGGAATGATTCGAAATTGCTGCAGGAGCTCACCTCCAGGTAACTGTTTGCGCCCGGAGCCCAGACCTCGATATCGTAGCACTTGGAGGAGGCAAAGGATAGATCGGCAGTGCAGAGCTCGAGCACCCGGTAGTGAAGGTCCAGCATCTGAAGCAGTTGTTCGGCGTCGGCGAGCAGGGACTCGAGCTCCCCGTAGCTCGTTTCCGGCTTCACGAACTTGACCATTTCCACCTTGTCGAACTGGTGGATGCGGATCAGCCCCCTGGTGTCCTTGCCGTAGCTTCCCGCCTCGCGCCGGAAACAGGGTGTGTAGGCTGTGTAATACAGGGGAAGCCTGCTGCTGTCGAGGATTTCCTCGCGGTGCAGATTGGTCACCGGCACCTCGGCTGTGGGGATCAGGAACAGGTCGTCGACCTCCACCAGATACATGTCCTCCTCCATCTTGGGAAGCTGTCCCGTGGCCACCATGCAGTCGCGGGTGACAATGAAAGGAGTGGATACCTCTGTGTATCCCTGCTTGGTGATATGCACGTCGAGCATCCAGTTGATCAGCGCCCGCTCGAGCAGCGCCCCCACTCCGTTGAAAAGCGCAAAGCCGCTGCCTGCAAGCTTGCTTGCCCGCCTGCCGTCCAGAATCCCGAGCTGTTCACCGATTTCCCAGTGCGGCCTTGGTTCGTAAGCGAACTCTTTCGGCTCGCCCCAACGCTTGATCTCCTTGTTATCCTCCTCGCTGGCGCCCAGCGGGACACTCTCGTGTGGAAGGTTGGGAATTGCAAGCAGCCTTTGGTGGATATCGTCTTCCAGCCCGGCCACCTCGGTATCGAGGGCCTTGATCCGGCTGGAGATTTTTTTCATCCGTTCGATCAGTGCCGGGTCCGGCCTGCCGCCCTTTTTCGCTCTGGCAATTTCCTGGTTCGCCCTGTTGCGTTCGGCCTTGAGATTTTCGCTCGACGCCAGAAGCTCGCGCCTTTTTTCATCCAGGGCCAGCAGCGCGTCGAGATCGGCATCTGCATTTTTCGCACTGATCCCCCTGGCTACGATCTCGAGGTTGTTGCGGATAAATTTCAGCTCAAGCATGAATTAGCGAACTCCTTTTTCGTTTTATCCTCTACTCGTTCAGGCCCTCAGGGGCAGCGGCTTGGGCATGTGGCTGTCCAGTTCGGTGGGTTCGAGCAGGCTTTCGAACAATTTTTCCACTTTCTGTGCCTGCTCTTTGCGTGAAAAGTTCCGTATCACGTAGTTGCGGCCGTTTTCACCGTAGCGGCGGCAGAGCTCCGGGTTCTCGTAAAGCTTGATAATCGCGTCGCTCAAGTCGTAAAAATTTTCCGGTTTGGCATATATCCCGGCATCTGCCTCATCGAAAATACGCCTAGCCTCGCCGTTGACCGAAAGGATAATCGGCTTGCCGCAGGACATGAAATCGAACATTTTCGAGGGGATAAAAGTGTCGAACACCACGTCGTTTTTGAGCGAAACCAGCAGAAGGTCCGAAATATTTAGATAGGGCGTGATTTTGTTGACCGGCACCTGGGGATGGTAAAAGGCATTGTTCAGCTTGAGTTCCCGGGCCAGCTCGATCAGGTTTTGCTTGACCGGCCCATCTCCGATAAAAAGCAGGGCGATATTCTTATAATGCCGCAGCAGCTTGGCCGAGTGGATTATCGACCAGAGGCCCTGGGCGATACCGAGCGTGCCGGCAAAGGTCACTACGAACTTGCCCTCCAGGCCCAGGCTTTTCTTGAGTTCCTGATCCGGAGGCTGAGGCTTGAAAAGGTCCACCACCGTACCGTTGGGAATGTAGTGGATCTTCTTTCCATCCTTCACTTTCTTTTCGATAAACTCGCAGAATCCCCGGGTTACCGCTACAATGGCATCGGCGTTCTTGTACAGAATCCTCTCGATTTTCTCCGCAAGCGACACGATCCGGCTGTTCGACAGCTCTCCCAGGGCGGTTGCCGCGGCAGGCCAGAGGTCGCGCACATCCAGCACGAACTTGCCGCGCCGGAATATGGAGAGCAGGTATCCTGAAACCCCCACGAACAGCGGGGGGCTGGTGGCGAAAATAATGTCGTAGCGGCCCTTGAAATAAAGCCCGGCGAAAAAGCTCATCACCATGTAAGACAGATAAAAGAGAATCCTGTTGAAAAAGTTCTTTTTCTGCCTGGCCCAGACCCAGACCCTGATCACGCGAATCCTGTCGTATTCCTCTATGACAAAGAGCTGCCCCTGGTATTTTTCGTGTATGATACCGATTGGATGGTTGGGAACCTCGGTGATCACCGTGACTTCATGCCCATGGTCGATCAGATTTTTGGCGAATTCGTATATCCGGGTCTGTGTCGCCCCGACCTCGGGATAAAAGTACTGGGTCAGCATCAGAATTTTCATCCGCTTTTTCTCGGCCATCTTTTTCTCTGTATCCAAATTATTGAATCTATTTATGAGCTTTAAGAAACTTAAACTTGGGCCTATCTCCTTGTCAATTACAATGTTCTAATGCCAAAAAGGAGCTTTTCGATCTCGAAGGCACGGTCCGGAACAGGCTCAGCGGGATTGGTTTTCGAGGATCGATTTATAGAGGTCGGCAAGCTGTTCTGCTGCGCAGTCGGCGTGGTAGAATTCGGAGGCGGTTCTGTAACCGGCTTCCCCCATGCGTTGGCGCAGAACCTCGTTTTTAAGCAGAAGGCTGATTTTTTCTGCCAGCGCGGCAGCGTTTCCGGGTGCTACCAGATAGCCGTTCTCCCCGTCTTTGATCGCATCCGGAATACCGCCCACCGGACTTGCCACCACCGGCAGATGGGCGGCCATTGCCTCAAGCATGGCAATCGGCAGCCCTTCAACATAGGAGGGAATCACGAAAAGGGCGGCTTTTTCAACGAGCTGCCTGACTTTTCCGGGTTCTGCCTCCAAAACCAAGTCTGCCGGTTTCAACCCCGGCTGCGCGATGTCATTTTTTATCCGTTCAAACTCTTCATACCCAGAGGCGGTGCCAGCGAGCACCAGCCGGTTCGAAAACCCCTGCTTCCGTAAAATCGAGACTGCCTCGAGAAGGTCGAAAATTCCCTTTTCCCTAGAAAGTTTACCGACAAAGAGGATATCTCCATCCGGGGCGCCACATTGCTCGGGCAGGAAAAATTTCGGAGTCGCAAAGTTGGGCACGCAGGCTACCGGCTTTCGGCAAAGCTTTTCGAAATAGGTTTTCCAGTACGGCGAGACAGCTATCACCGTGCCGGTACGGTTAAGAGCAAAACGGACGAAAAATTTAATCCGGGTGCTGCTGTAAAAGCGGTGGAAATGACCGCTATGCAGGTGAAGTATTGTCCTGACCCCGAAAAGGCGGCAGATTATCAGCATGACTGACTTTTCGTAAAACGAGAAGAAGGCCGAGGAGTGGATGTGCGCCAGTTGCGGGCGATTGTGCGTTAAACAGGCACAAAGTTTTGTGAGCAGCCAAAGACTGAATAGCACCCGCCGGGAAACCGATTTGCGCACAAGCTTTGAAACCATGGTGTTCAGGTAATGAATCTCAAACTCAGCCAGAGCTGAACAGGTGCGGATCCCGTGAATGAAACTGGCTATTCCACCAGAAAACGGTGGCGGTAAAGGACCCACCATTAGAATTTTAGCGCTTTTTTCTCTCATTGTTTATCGAAAAGGCAAGAAAGAAAGTGAAACGGCACAGGGGCGACGTTTTACAAACCTTTTGGATTGAAAGATAATAATGGATATATTAAACAGTTGCAAGAATTCAATCAGACTTTTCAAGTAATTTCAGAGGTATGGAGATGAGCAGTGTTCGGGATTTATCGGCCGGGAGATACCAGTCTTTTTTAATCGGGCTGGCGATCTTGGCTGGCCTGGCCCTGGTTTTTCTTTTTAGCGTGCTGCCCCTGGCATTGGCCTGTAGCATATTTGCGGGAACCTGTTATCTGGTGCTGACTGTCTGGCGGCCTGTCTGGGGTCTGGCTCTTATCTGCTCCCTGCTGACTGTTGAGGGGATTTACGCTGGCCAGTTGGAAATGACAGAAATCCGCCTGATCGGAATCGGGGTTTTCGGGGCGTGGTTAGCACACATGGTTATTTACCGCAAGAGGGTGCGGATTAACAGTACGTTTGTCGCAGCGCTGGTTCTTTTCCTCTGGGCGGGGGTTTCTTTTCTCTGGGCCCCTGATCCGGAAGGAGCCGCACCGTATTACGGCACTTTCGCCCAACTGGTCCTTCTTTTTCTGCTGACTATCAACGTGATCGAGCACGAAAGGGATTTCCGCATCGTAATGGCCAGCCTTTTGTTCGGGGCGGTGGCCACAAGCCAGCTTTCGATCAACCTTTTCGTGACCAATATCATCGAGAGGGCGCGTACTTTTGAGGCCCAGGATCCGAACGGTTACGCAATGACAGTAGGATTGGCAATCATCGCCAGCCTGTACCTGACCTCGATGCTGAAAAATAGCTGGCTTAAACTGGGTTCGGCCCTGTTTGCTTGCCTTTTAGTTTTTCCACTGATCCTGGCGCAGAGCCGTTCGGGCTGGCTGGCTGTGGGTACGGGACTGATTGTGTTCCTCTGGTATACCAAAAACAGGCTGCGCAACATACTGATTGTCGGGGCTGTTCTGACTGGAGTAATATCGGCTTCTTTTGCCATGGGGCTTGTCAATATAACCTTGATCCAGCGGGCCAGCATGTTGCTTGCCCTTAGAGAAAGAGGCAGCGACCGTTTCGATATCTGGCTTGTGGCAGGCAAGATATTCGCTGACAATCCTGTTCTTGGGGTGGGATACTATCAGTTTCCGGTGGTTTATAACCGCTATCGCGCGGATACCCCAGGCATACGCAAGGATCAAGTTCCCAGCCGCGACCCTCACAACCTTTATTTTAAAGTGGTCACTGAACTGGGAATTGTCGGGTTGGTTCTGCTGGGGCTTATTTTATGGAATATCTGGCGCGAGGAAACCCTGCCGCGCAGTAAAATTCCCTGGATCACTACCGTGCTTCTGGCCTATGTCATGGCTGGAGGTATCGGGGTTTCTATTTTCAATTCAAAATTTCTCTGGCTCTGCCTGGCTCTGGCCTCAAAGGCACAGACCCTGGCCAGGGAGCGTCTGGCCGCTGAGGAGGGCAGGTGAAAGGGAAAATCGCTTTGGTTATCGGCCAGCTCGGTTTCGGAGGAGCGGAACGCCAGGTGAGCCTGATCGCCCGCGGTCTGGCCGGGGCGGGCTGGCCGGTGAGCGTAATCTGTCTTTCGGAACTTGTCGAGCCCTACGGCGCTGAAATCGGGAAAGCGCAGATTCGCCTGCATTGGATCAAACGCCGGGGGCGTTACGACCCGGGGCGCTTATTAAAACTGGCCCGGCTGCTGCGTGAAGATAGTATCGAGCTGGTTCACAGCCACCTTGAAACGGCGAACATCTACAGCTATCTGGGCCTGGCTCTTGCCGGCCGTCCGAAGTTCATTCCCACGGTGCTCTCCATGCCGACAGATGGAGGACCGGTGAGGGACAGGCTATTGGCCCGTGCGCTGGCGGTGGGCGATGCGATTCACGCTAACAGCCATGCAGCGATCAAAGCCTATTCCGGACGTTACCGGGTGAGCGAATCGAAATTCCGGGTGGTGCATAACGGGGCGCTTCCCCTGCCAGCGCGCACTGAAAAAACCAGGCAGGCCGCCCGCCGCAGGTTTAATATCCCCCAGAATGCATTGGTGGTGGGAACTCTGAGCAAGGATGCCCCGGAAAAAAACCTCCCGGCCTTTTTCAGGCTGATAGCGGCTCTTGAGGCCCGGCATGGCAGGGTCAGGGCCATTGCCGCCGGGTTGGGGCTTGATCAGTCCTACGAAGTGAAAGTTACCGAAACTGGAGCCGTGGGTGAAGATATCATTTTGCTCGGTCCGAGGAAAGACGTGGAAACGGTATTTGCTGCGATGGATATTTTCGTGCTCACTTCCCTGCGGGAGGGATTGCCCAATGCGGTGATGGAAGCGATGGTCTCGGGCCTGCCAGTGGTGGTATTCGACACAGGCGGGGTGAGCGAGCTTATCGAGCAACAGGTGAGCGGAGTGGTGCTGCCCTGCGGAGATGAGCAGGGGCTGTTGAGAGAGGTCGGAGGCCTGTTGACAGACCCGGAGCGTTGCCGGAAGATCGGGGAGGCCGCACGCAGGAGGATGTTCACCCAGTTCAGCGTGGAGAAAATGATCGAACGCACCGCCGCACTTTACGAGGACGTTCTGCGCAAAGCGAGGACTGTCTGAAGCTTTCATATGCTGGAGGAGAGAATGGATCTCGGTCTTAAAGACAAGGTGGCCGTAGTTTGCGCATCGAGCAGGGGGCTGGGCTACGCCTGCGCCTGGGAGTTGGCCAGCGAGGGGGCGAAAGTTGTAATCTGCTCCCGAAGTGAGGAAAATATAAAGGCGGCAGCGGAGCGAATCCAGAGAGAAACCGGCTCGCCGGTAGTGGGAGTAGCTGCGGATGTATCCACCCAAGAGGCCGCAGAATTTGTAGTCGGTACCGCGGTAAAAAAATTTCGCACGGTGAATATTCTGGTGAACAATGCCGGGGGTCCGCCGCCGGGACCGTTCGAGGCCCACGATGATGCCGCCTGGCTGGCCGCGTTCGAGCTGAACCTGCTCAGCGCGGTGCGTTTCTCGCGCGCCGTGGTAGGCCCGATGCGAGCCGCCGGCAGCGGGAGAATTATCAATATCACCTCTGTGGCGGTCAAGCAGCCGGTGGATAGCCTGATCCTTTCCAATGCGGTGCGCGCCGGTGTGGTTGGCCTGGCCAAGACTCTCTCCAACGAGCTTGCCTGCGACAGGATCCTGGTCAACAATGTCTGCCCGGGATTTATCGAGACAGAACGCTCAGTGAGCTTGTTAAAAAATCGTGCTGAAAACGAGGGCAAAACATACGATGAGGTTCTGGATGCGCTCTATGCCGGGATACCGCTGGGAAGAATGGGAAAGCCGCGTGAACTTGCCGCACTGGTGGCGTTCCTGGCCTCCGAGCGGGCCGGCTATATCACCGGCGCCACGATCCAGGTTGACGGCGGGCTGCTGCGGGCTTTGATGTAGCCTTTGAGTAACATTTCTCACCAGAACCTGTCTCCAGAGAATCTTCTCCAGCGCGTTTGAAGAACTCTCACAATTGTGCTATTAGAGATATTGCTGCAAGATGAAAAAAGAACTCAACGGAATATTATTTATCGAGCCTCCCTTTTACCGCTTGTTCAAGGAAACCTACTCGCTCAACAGGTATCCGCTTTCGCTTGGTTATTTGGCGGGGATGGTCAGGAGAGAGACCAGCTGGAGGACAATGGTCTATAATGCTGATTTTTGCCCGAAAAGCGAAACAATCTTGGTCAGCCATATGGCGGGTGCGGGTTTCGATAACTACCTGAGAAACCTCAAAGACTTATCAGCCCCGGTCTGGGGTGAGATCAAATCAGTCATATCTGAGTATGCGCCCGCTGTTGTAGGGATTACTGCCAAATCTCAAGATTTTGCCTCCGCAATCAATGTGGCCAAACTTGCCAAGGAATTGGATGAAAGGATAAAGGTGGTATTAGGAGGTCCTCACGTCTGTATGGTAGGGGCTGAAGTACTTAAATACTCTGTGATCGATATGTGCGTATTGGGAGAAGGTGAGCGAACTATTGTGGATCTGCTTGGGATGATTGATTCCGGGAAAGGGTTCGAGGGCATACCGGGGATTATTTATCGAGAAAACAGTCGGATTATTAAGAATCAAGCACGAGAGTTCATAAAGGATCTGGATTCTCTCTGTTTTCCCCATGAAGCCGCCAATGAACTACTTAAAGACTACGATCAATACCCGCCCGAGGCCTTCAGCTATATCTTCGCAACAAGAGGCTGCCCGTACAATTGTTTTTTCTGTGGCTCCAGGAATATCTGGAGCAGGAAAGTAAGATTTCGTTCACCCGATAATGTTGTCAAAGAAATCAATGAACTTCAGAGTGAGGGATTAAGATATTTTTGTTTTGAGGATGACATTTTCGGCGTAACTGGAAAATATCTTTATGAGTTGTGTAATGCCCTGATACGTCATTGTCCGGGTATAAAATGGAACTGTGAGATTCATGTAAAACTGGTCGATGAAAAGACCGTATCCTTGATGAAAACGGCAGGTTGCTATGCGATCAGGCTGGGTATTGAATCAGGCAATAATGAAATACTTCGGGCAATGAGGAAGGATATAACCATAGAGGAAGCGCTGGAAGCCTGCAAGATAGTTAAAAGACACGGTATTGTGCTTCATGCTTTCTTTATTGTCGGTTTTCCGCAGGAGACAGTAGAGACCTTAAAAGATACTTTGGATGCAATAAAGAAAACGAAATGCGACTTGCTGGTTTATAGCATATTCACGCCATATCCGGGAACAGAGGCATTTGACTATTGTAAAAGAAATGGAATAATAGATGAAAATTACGATCCTTCCCTTTATAATCATCAAAGTCCGGCCAACTGTTTTTGTGTCAATATAGCTCCCCAGATATTCAGAAATTTGGTTTCTAAAGTAGAGAAAACAGTGGACGGGAGAAATAAACTTAACAGGCTCAAGCGGATTTTTTCGAAAAATACGATTTGGAGAATGCAGGAACTGGGGATTGGTGGAAGCTTGAAGAAAGGTTTAAAGATAATTCTGTTCAGGTAAACTCCACACGCGCGGTGAGTTATTCCATATTTGAAATGTGACAGCATTGGGAAAAAGCTTTTTTCAGACTCTTTGTCGGGAGGGATAAATGAGAAGCTTTTGGTTCGTCCTCAGTTTTTCTCTGGTCTTAGCCGCTGCCTCCTTACAGGCCCAGGTGTATTCTCCCTGGGTGCTGGTGGCCGGAGAGCCTGACACGCGCGAGTTGAAAAGCGTGGCCGAGGCACTGTATGAGGCAGCCGGTGCGAAAACCGATCGCGAGAAGGCCGAGGCCATCTGGCGCTACCTTCTCACCGACGGCCGCTTTGTCGAGCCGGGAATCTTCTACCATATCGGTGGCTGGGCTTACGAGGAGCCGCTGGGCGAGGTGCTCGATCCGCTCAAGCTGCTCAACAGCTACGGGTTCGGGCTCTGTTATCAGATTGCGCCTCTGCTGGAGGCTCTCTGGGAGGCAGGGGGCTTCCCGGATGCAAGGGTCTGGTTTGTGACCGGCCACACGGTGACCGAGGTTTTTTTCAACAGCAAGTACAACATGCTCGACTCAGACATGCTGGGTTTCACCACAGTAGGCGAGGGCGACCCGCGCAGGCTTCCGATAGCCTCAGTGCGCCAGCTCGAAAACGATGAGAACATTATCCTGAGCAAGCTGCTTGCCCCTGATGTGATCGATTCGGCCAAGGTCGTCTTCCCCTGGTACCCGGCGGATGTGCGGGCCAAAGCGATGGGCGGCTATGCGGAACTTTTCTCCAGCAAAAAAGACAACTGGCTTTTCCCTTTCACCCGTTTCCCGCTCGGCCACTCGATGGATTTCATCCTTCGCCCCGGGGAGCGCCTGATCCGCTTTTACGAACCAGAGAGCGAGGGCCTGTTTTACCTTCCTTATAAAAAGAAAGCCGGCACTTACCAGGAGTTCCCCCGGGAAATCGAACGATACAACATTCGCACAGAGGAAGGCCCCCACAGCCAGAAAGATGCCCGAACGTGGGCCACCGGCAGAATCGAGTACTCTCCTCCCCTGTCGCGCAAGAGCGCTTACTATCCTGTGTTTGCGCCCGGTTTCAACGATAACCTTCACCTGCCGGAAAGTGCGCACAGTGCGCTGGCCCGCTCAGACGGCATGAAACCCGCCACAGCCGTGTTCGAAATGCCCAGCCCGTATGTGCTGATCGACGCTGAGTTTGCTTTTTACGCCGAGCTTGCCGGAGCAGACCACCGTGTGAGTGTAGAAACATCCACAGACCTCGGCAGAAGCTGGCAGTTCTGCGGTACACTCAAAGGTCCTTACACCGGGCCCTGGAAAACCGGTCCCAGGGTTTTGGCAGCCAGCGAGCACGGCGCACACAGCGCGGTTTCCGGGCGCTACGGCTACCTGGTGCGATTTACCCTGAGCGGCCCGCAGCCGGCCGAAGCGGTGCGAATCAGGGACGTGAAACTGACCAGCCTGATCCAGCTCAATCCTCGCTCGCTGCCGGAGATCAGCACAGGAGCCAACGAGCTGGTTTACAGGCCCGGGCCGCCGGTTAGAAGGTGGGCTTTCCCGGTGGATATAGAAAGAATGGAGGAGTTTGCCTGCAGTGTTGACAGGCTCCAGTGCGTGACCGAGGATGATAACTGCCTGCTCAAGCCCGCAGGCTGGAGAAAGGGCGAGGCTGTGTTCGAGTTGAGCGCCCCTGATGGCTCCGATCTGCTGAAAGTCCACGCCGGCGGCAGATTCCTGGTTTTAGACAAACTCGCGCCTGAAAAACTCACCGCAGAGACCAGACAAACCGCTCAGCGGAGACTTTCAGCCAAAGCCGCCAATGCCTCGATCGCCTGGTCAGTCTCGCCGGATGGGCCTTTCAAAACTCTCTGGGAGTATAAGCCGCCTGGCCAGTGGCTCGACGGCAGGCGCGAAAGCCGGCTTCTGGCCTGGCCGGAGGTGGATCGCACAGTGGATAAACTGCCCCCGGGTGCGAAAAAAGTTTACCTGCGCTACCGGCTCGACCGGATGGCGTGCGATGATATCCGCCTGGCCGCTTTTACCCGGGGAGTTAAAACAGGCGCAAGCAGGCTTCTTGTGACCCACAAGTGGGTCTCCAACGGAAGGAAACACTCACAGAGTGTGGAAATAGAGGATGCTTTCAGCGAGTCGGGCTACACTGTGAACACAGGCCGCTGGGGCGAGGTGAAAAATGTGGCGGTTGTTTTCGAGTGTCCGGCGGGTGAATAAGTAAATCGGTTACCTGTATAATTTCAGGCGGAAGCGCGGTGAAATCCCCAAAAGCTTCACTTTATGCAGTAGAATTCAGATATAGATTGTCTCCGGGCCGTCCAGCGACAGCCTCAGGATAGTCGAAAGGCCCACTACCTCATCCACCACCTTCGCGGTTTCTTCCAGTTCCAGTCCCATATACTGTATCGAGGCGCTGCAAGCGTACAGGCGCACCCGCCCTGTCTCGCGGGCCATGCGTAGCATTTCTGACGGCGGCGGATTGTTTCCGGTGGTGATTTTTTTGTCCGCCTCTTGCGCGGCTTCCTCGGAGGCGGCAGTAAAAACAAACTCGTCCATTTTGCCTTTCACCACAGCTCTCAGCGCCCAGAAAAACAGAACCACCGCCACCGGCCTTCCTGAGACCGCTGCGGTCAGCGCAATCGAGGCGGTCTGGTAGAGGCGGTCGAAACCGTCCGAATGGGCGAAGATCACAAGGGGCTGCACGCTTACTTTTGACTTATTCTCTGCCATTTTTCCTCTAAGTGCGAGAAAAACATCAATCTTATCACACGGGATATTTTAATTTAATAAACCCGGATTATTCCCGAAAGGTAACATAAGGCGATTGTGCCTGACCTACGGTGAACAAGCCGGGTTCGCAATCCATCCATGGTAAAATTTACATATCCCGTCTGATCCGGGCTTATTCTTCCTCGTACTGGATGATCTGCACCGGGCAGCTCTCTACGGCATTGATAATACTATCTTCGTATTCGGCAAGATTTACATCGTCTTTAACTACTGCGCTCTCATCGCCAAGCTCGAACACTTCCGGGCGTTCTTCCTCGCAAATGCCGCAAATGGTGCAGCCTTCCTCGATCCAGACCTTGGAAATGGCCATGGTTTAAGCTTTTGGTTAAAGTTGGTCGAATAATGACAGCTTAAATGGTTTATAGTCAGTTAGTACTGGATATTTTCAGGTAAAAATTATCCCGCCTTTCAAGGATTAGACGGCTTGGGCGGCTTTCTGCAAAGATTCTTCCAGTGCCTGGAAAGCCGATACCGGGTTTTCGGCCCGGGTGATAGCCGTGATTCCCGCTGCTCCGTAAGCGCCCGCCTGAACCACTGAGGCGCAGTTAGCCAGGCTCACCCCAGCGATACCGTAAACCGGGATGTCGACCGATTTTGCTATTTCGGCCAGGCCCGCCAGCCCGATCAGGCGGGTATCACTTTTCGTCCCGGTAGGGAACACCGCCCCGGCTCCGATATAATCCGCTCCGTCTTGCTGAGCCTTTTGGGCCGTGCCGGGATCGCGGGCTGTTGCGCCGATTATAAAACCAGCGGGAACGAATTTGCGCACAGACCAAATCGGCAGGTCGTGCTCGCCAAGATGTACCCCGGCCGCACCCACGGTGAGAGCGATATCGGCCCGGTCGTTGACTATCACCCGGCAGTGTTCGGCTACTGAGTGCACCACTTGCTCTGCAAACGAAAAGAATTGAGCCGATGTTGCATCCTTGGCTCTTACCTGGAGCATGGTACATCCTGCGCGTGATAATCGGTTTGCCAGTTCAGGTCCGGAGTTTGTTGAAACATCCAGGTTGATAATGGGGTAAAACCTGCTCAATGAGCGCTCACGGGAAGTGTTTGTGGAAAATATGTAGCAGCGTTCATTACCAATGGCCAAACGCAGTATATAAAAGGAAAATGATAAAGCAAGGGAAAACTTTCCCCACCCTGGCAGAAAACAGGAGCGAGGCTATTGACAGGGCATTTTATAGTAATTATACTATAGATAGACAGAAAGAGATTTTTTTAGAGATTGGTTAGCACAGGGTTTGGATTTGTTCTGAGATAAAGTTAGAGAATAAAAAGAGAAAGATATTGACAGACAAAGGTTTGATTGTTAGTTTATTTTAAATCGACCGAAGTCGATTATGTTCTTTGACAATAATAGTGTGAGTGTCGTGTGAAACTGCGTTTCAAGCCGGGTCTTGTAAGTTGAGACTTAATTAATTCCGAGCGAAAAAAAGAAGTCAATGGAGAGTTTGATCCTGGCTCAGGACGAACGCTGACGGCATGCTTCATACATGCAAGTCGAACGAGAAAGCTTCCTTCGGGAAGTGAGTAAAGTGGCGAACGGGTGAGTAACACGTGGGTAATCTTCCTCGAAGTCGGGGATAACCTTCCTAACGGGGGGCTAATACCGGATGTGTTTACTGGCAGGCATCTGCCAGTGAATGAAGATGGCGTGCAGAGCGCTATCGCTTCGAGATGAGCCCGCGGCCTATTAGTTAGTTGGTAGGGTAACGGCCTACCAAGGCTATAATGGGTAGCCGGCCTGAGAGGGTGTCCGGCCACATTGGGACTGAGATACGGCCCAGACTCCTACGGGAGGCAGCAGTAGGGAATATTGCGCAATGGGCGAAAGCCTGACGCAGCAATGCCGTGTGAGCGATGAAGGCCTTCGGGTCGTAAAGCTCTGTCAGGTGGGAAGAAACCTGGCTGGTTAAGAACACTGGCCAGCTGACTGTACCATCAGAGGAAGCTCCGGCTAACTCCGTGCCAGCAGCCGCGGTAATACGGAGGGAGCAAGCGTTGTTCGGAATTACTGGGCGTAAAGAGCGCGTAGGCGGTTTGGTAAGTCAGATGTGAAATCCAATGGCTCAACCATTTGAACTGCATATGATACTGCCAGACTTGAGATCAGTAGAGGAGAGCGGAATTCCCAGTGTAGCGGTGGAATGCGTAGATATTGGGAAGAACACCGGTGGCGAAGGCGGCTCTCTGGACTGGTTCTGACGCTGAGGCGCGAAAGCTAGGGGAGCAAACAGGATTAGATACCCTGGTAGTCCTAGCCGTAAACGATGGGTACTAGGTGTTGGGTGTTTCCATGCATTCAGTGCCGAAGCTAACGCATTAAGTACCCCGCCTGGGGAGTACGACCGCAAGGTTGAAACTCAAAGGAATTGACGGGGGCC
>CAZJQI010000044.1:0-37004 GCA_964548275.1 uncultured Gemmatimonadales bacterium | reverse complement strand
TATAATGAAAGGGCCGCCGCCTGATCCGTATTTACACACCTATTGACAAGGGCTCGATTCTATTGCAATTTTTGCAAAATCAGTATGCTTTTTTGGACTTAACCAAAGGATATTAGAATATCGCGCTTTTAGTAAAAGATTAGAGGTGCTTTCTAATCTTTCAATCAGATATTCATAAGTTTTGTTGTCATAATTTTCTAATGTTGGATATTCAATAACTTCTCCCTTCTCATTTGTCCCCGACCAGTGTGGTTTTAATTGACCATCTTCCAAAACAAAGTTAAAAAAATCCTGTTCCCACTGGGCTATTTTAGCTTCTTCATATCTCTTTTCTTCATATTTTAAATCTCTAACTTTTTGAAATAAACCCGCTATTTCTGTGCTGTATTTATGTTCTAAAGCTTTTTTTTCTAAATAATCACATAATGCTTTAAGTTCTTTAAAGTTATTCATATTATCCCCACCAATATATTATTTATTTCACCAGCACCATTTTACGGGTTTGCGAGAAAGCGCCTGAGCGGAGACGGTAGAAATAGACCCCGCTGGGCAGATCTTTGGCTGATCTATCCCTGCCGTCCCAGACCACTGTGTAGCTGCCTGGTTCGTGCGCTCCGGAAGCCAGTATCCTTACGCGGCGGCCCCGGAGGTCGAAAACCTCGAGAGTGATCCGGTGAAAAGAGGCGCTTTCTGAGGGTGGCACATAGTAGGTAATAGTAGTGGATGGATTGAACGGGTTGGGGTAATTTTTCTCCAGGGCAAAGGAACGTGGCAGGTTTCGCCCCTTTACAGGATTTGTCTCGATCACTGCGGCAAGCTCGCCCGCGCCGGAGCCGGCTATCGCCTCCTCGAACGAAACCCTTACGCCCGGCATGGCTTTAAGTTCGAACAATCCGCCCCCTGTAAAGGCGGCTTGCGGCGATGTTTGCAAAAAATGCCCTATCACGTAAAGGCGCTTACCGGCGATTCGGGAAGATAAGCTCAGCCGGGAACTTTCGGCTCCGAGAGTTACCACTTCCACTGGTCCGGTGGTACGGAATTGGAGCATGAATGACTCGAGGCCTGCTGGAGCATTCCCTACAACCATTTTCCAGGTTCCCGGCTCTCTTTCGACAAGCCTGAAATTCACTGTGTGGTTTTTCGAGCCTCCTGTTGCCGAGGCGAGCATGCTTTCGCCGCCAGGCGGGAGGGCTACCGGGTCGTTGATCGCTCTGCGGAAAACCTCGCTGACATCGGTGAGGTCAATTTTATTGTCCCGGTTCATATCAGCCGCGAAAAAGGTTTCCGGGTTTATCTTATGCGGGTTATTGGCCAGCTCGAGCGCGGCCAGGGCGTCATCGATCCGGATTACCCGGTCCCGGACCACATCACCCTTGCGCGGCAGGATACTCACCCTGAGTTCGTAAAAGGCGTTGAAGCCAGTCATTTCACCCCTGTCTCCATAGGCCACCATGGCGTCCAGCACGCGAAGGTAACAGGTGGCATCCCGCCAGTTGACAAAAGTGACAAAAGGATCAAGGCCATGCTCGTCGTCATTGAGCACATCCCTGCCGTCGGTTCCGGTGAACCGCATGCCTGTGGAGTCGAACGCCTCAAGATATGCATCCAGGCTCGATACCGGATCGAACGGCCTGGCCGACACAGCATCCAGATCTACGACCACGCTGTCCCCGGCGCGCACGGGAAATTTGAAATAATCTATATCGTCCTCGTCCTTGGTGGCCACGATTGTGCCGCGGATCGAATTCAGGGTGTGGCGGGCTTGCGGGAAACCGTAAGCCGGGTAAATCGGCGTGGCATCTTTAATACGCCCGTTCGGCTCGTGGAAATCCTCTCCAAGGCCCAGCACGCCGGGATGGCTCCTGCGGCCGGTGCCATCGAGCGCCACCACCTCGAAACCTGCCGGGTTGGCTGGCAGAGTGCCTATTTCGACTATCGTATCCCCGGGTTCGCTGATAAACTGGAGCATTGTGTCAGGAGGTGGCGTCTCCACCTCGGGCCAGATAAATACCCCCTCCGGCATGCCGCCTGAGGTGCGCAGGTCCATGAAGACCGCCAGCGGGGGACTGCCCAGCGCCCCTGACCAGAGACCATCATACCCGCCCGTGCCGAATCCTGAACGCCGTAGGAGCGACAGACTCCCCCCTGCGACTGACGAGTGGCCTTCAATTAATTCAATCTCGCCTCTTAGCCGGTCGGCTGATTCTGCAGGGCCAAAATCGCGAACCCTGTACACTGCGCTGTCGCCCCGCCCGGCATAATACACGAGAGTAAACGAAAACTTTCCGCTGTCTTCGTTCTTCTCGACTGCCTCCAGAATCGATCCCCGCGGATAAGCCCGGGTGCTGTAAGTGTGCCTGAGCCTGATCTGCGCATCTGTTTCAAGTACCGCTCCGCTCAGGCTTTTCACAGCTTTGAAATGAAGCCTTATCTTCCCTGTGGTTTTCACCAGCTCGCTTTTCACCAGCCGGGGTTCATCCAGCGGCTCCAGGTCGCCTGTACCCTCCACCACAACGCCCATCCGCCAGCTGATTCCGTAACTCATCACGCTTTGAAATGTCGCCCCCCCGTCAAAGGAGATAAAAGATTCGTCCACCTGCAATTCATCCTGGCCAGCACCGAGAATGTCGATATTATGGAAAGCGTTAAAACGTCCCTCCGGACTTCTGATAGCCAGCCAGAGTTCTCCGGGCCGGCCCACAATCAGCGGATATTCGAACGGCAGCGGGTCTGTGGAAAGAAGAGTGCCGTCGCCTGCGAAATCCCTGATCACAGCCACTGGATTTTCCAGGTCAGCCCGGGAGGGATCGGCCGGGTCTGTTACCGCGAGGATAATCTCCGGCCAGACCACCTGGGCCCCCTCCGGCGGGGCAGTAAAGGAGGCGAAATCACAGGTTGCCGAGACTACCCGGTAGGGAAGCTCGAACACCTGCGGCAGCTTCCTCGCCACCAGGTCCTGCGTGGAGGAGAACGGGCTGAAAGGTACACGAAGCTGATTTGCGGCCACGTAAAAATCCCTTACCCCGAACAGCCGGCGCAGGCGCTTGCGCCCCTCTGGATATACGTTGGTCACGAACCTGATCTCCCCGGCAATTCCGCCGGCGCTCACTGCCACCGGTTCAAAGGCGAACGGATCCTCCTCGCTGGCAGACTCACCAGCCCCGTTGTAGAACTCATCCCACACAAAGTCCGTGTCCCCGAAACGGCTTACCAGGGTGTTGAATGCACGGCGGTTGGTTCCGGTGGGGATGTCGTCCATGGGTTGAAGAGCCAGCACGTATTCTCCTGGAGGAAGTCCGCGGATCCGAAAAATGCCCTCCTGATCGGTAAATACGCCGACCAAGGTTTCCGCGCGATTGTAAGCGTCATTCAGGTTGCGGTATGGCTCGCCTTGCGGAATAGAAAGCGCAGCCACGAAATTTCCCCGTACCGGTCTGAGGTCGATACCGCTGACAACCTCGCCCTGGATCGTGCCGAACTGCAAGGAAAACTCAGGCGTGGGATAGAGCATGGAAAGCGAGACCATGTCGTCGAACTCGAGGCTATTCATCGGGTTGGTTGAGCCGCCAGGAGGATTGGGAATGGCTATAGAAAACATGGTCGGCGTGCGGTTTGCGCTGATCATCAGGCTGACCAGGTCGCGTATCGGGCTGTGTACCAGGCCGGCGAAATGGCCCAGCTCGTGGTTGAAAACACCCTGCATGCTCAACGCCCCGGGGGTATTGTCCACCGCAAAGTCGGTATCTGCATAGGGGCTGCCCACATCCCAGCGCACATCGCAATCCACTATCGTGCCCGCCTCCCAGACACCCTCGGGAAACTCCGGGAAATCGATCCGGCCGTCCCGGTCAAAATCCAGACCCTCCGGCCCGACAAATGTTCTCCGGCTCAGCACGAATGGCCGGGCGCTGGCAATCGCGTCTTTCTGGATCCCGTGGATATATTCGCTGTCTGCAAAGGTGATGATATTTACCATGTCGAGCTTGTGGTCGGCGATATCGGTGCGGCTGCCTGCATAGCAATACTCGATCCGCGCGGTGTGCACGGCGTTCCACTGATCGAAAGACCACTTGACCGCCTCCAGCGCCTGCTCCGGAGTGACCCCGTACGGGCTTTTCCCGGCAATCGAATCCGGGTTGAAATACCAGTTGACTTTACCCTCTTTCACCGACCCGTAATCGCGGGAAAGGTCCCAGTAAATGTCCACCGGCTTCTGAAGGATACGCGAATATCCGGCCTGTACATTGCCTGCAGCCAGCCGGGGCTGCGAGGTTTGCGCCTTGCTCTTTTTCCGGCTGCCTGAGAAGCCCGCCGGGAAAGCAAACTGTTTCTGCTGGGGCGTTTTTCCCAGGTAGCGGTAGATCGTGGCCTTGAAATCTGCCAGAGGCATCGGCCTGCCCGGGGGCACAAGGTGGCCCTCCGCGCTTAATACCGGTTCTGCTGGATCAGCGCTTGATTCTATGTACGGCATACTCTGTTGATCAACAGTTATCCGGTAAACAGCGGAGGTGATACCATCCAGTTCGAATATTCCGCCTTCGTGGTTTTTCAGGAAAAGAACTCCCTCCTCTCTGGAGTAGAAATCCGGCGCTCCAGGCACTATGTAAGCCACCACTCCCACCACCCCACCCGGAACCCGCACCTCGACACTGGACAGTGGCGCGCCTTTTAAAGTCTCAACAGTGCTGATCCTGTAGTAGGTGTAAATGCGCCCGTTTTCGAACCGGGACTGGCCTGAAAGCACCTTGGCGTGCACGATTGCATCCGCAGCGTGGACCTGCTCGCGAAGGGGGGTTTTACGCGGCTGGTCTGCGACCGCAGAGGAGGCAACAGACAATATCACAGACAGGCTGATAAGCAGAAACCTGGTGAGGGACAAACGAGACATACGATTTCTCAATTTTTGAGAGACTTTACTGATCACAAACATGTCAAGCCCGATTTACTTTACTAAAATCATCTTCCTGGTTATAGACTCTTCCCCGGCCTCAAGGCGGTAAAAATAAACTCCACTGGCCAGTCTGTTACCATTGGTGTCGGTTCCATCCCAGTAAACGGTATGGCTGCCCTCTCCTGCCTGGCCCTGAAACAGAATTTTTACCCTGCGTCCGCGCATATCGAACACCTCAAGACTGGCTCGCCCGGAGGCAGGCAGCCTGAATGTTATCGCTGTCGAGGGATTAAAGGGATTCGGCACATTCGGCGCGAGTTGGGCTCCAGGCAGCCGAGCATTTGAGATTCCCGGCGTGGACAGGTGAGAAAAAAGCTCCAGGAGTGCCCGGGCCTCGGGCCCTGCGGAAACCAGTTCGGGAACTCTGCCGGGTGAGAGTTTTACTGCTGAGCCGTCCGGGAACTCCAAACGCCAGGTGTTAATTCCGGTTGAGGCAAGTTCTGGTCCGGCCTGTTTAGCTTTGTTCTTATCCGGAACGTTCGGGTCCCGGCTTGGGATGTAGCTCACCGCGCGAAGAACGAGCAGGAAATCATTCAGGTCGCCCACCACTGTGCCGTCACCGTCGAAATCCGCTGCTCTCCGCTGGGCAGGAGAGAAAGCAAGAGAGTCACGCATCCCGCTTGCCAGAACGAAAACCAGGAAAGCATCCCGGTAATCGAGCACCCCGTTGCCGTCCATGTCCCCCCGCCGCTGAAATTTCCTGGCGCGCAGGATATAAGAGCGGCTTCCCTGCGAAGGCGAACCTGCGGGATCGAGTATCGCGCTGTCGTTCACCAGCAGGTAAAATACACCATCATAGCCTGCCGTTGCCGAGACAAGGGCTTGCACTCCCCCTGCGCCTGCGATCACCATACCGCTCGAATCGAGAAAGCTCAGCAGTGGTTCGAAACCGTCCGGGGAACTTTCGAGTCCTTGAAACTCCGCCACCAGGGAGTCCCCTTGAGAAAGCTCCAGCCAGTAGAAGTCGAAATCCAGGGAATTCTCCACCACTGCCTCGCCAGTGACCACCTCGGCCCAGCCCTGCAGGCCGACCTGGCCCCAGGTGAGTCCAACAGCCCTCTCCCTGGAGTCGTTCGGTTCGTAAGGATCATTCAAGGAGGTTTCGGCTGGCGGAGGATAGGGATTGTCTGTGCTGTTTCTTCCTGGCTGGCGTTTGATAGAAAAGGCGTCTGTGAATGTAAGAAGAAGCAGGACCAGAACGAATGTAAGTGCCCTGGTAATATGCGCTCGTGTTCCGAAATAAAGGCCGGAACGGTTTATTTTAGCAGGAAAGTTGTTCAACGAATTTTATCGCTGTGTTTTGACTGAGTTTGGAATTAGTTGATTATATGCCAAAGAGTCTCTGGTGTCAATCCGCACAAATCAGGGGAGCGATCGGTTCAGGAGATTAGTTATCAGCCATTTGTATGACTGAAAAGGATTGCCGAGCAAAGATTAAGGATAGGGCGGGAATGCAAAACTTGCCAGGGAAACGAGCTTGGCAGGAAGGTTAAGAACCGCGGTTGTAGTAATTTTATCAGGGAGTTTCTCCTCCATCCCCGCCGCCGCCTGCTGGCGGAGTCTCTTTAGAGAAGACAGCCTCCCAGAGGCCGATCAATTTTTGAGAGGCTCTGAACTCACCACTCATGAATGCGTTCTCGGTGAGCAGCCCGGTGAAAAGTACAGGACCGCCATCGGCCAGGACGATTGCTCCGTCAGCCGAAGGGGCGATGTTAAAGCGGATCTCGGTATCTGTAAAAATGCCGTTGACCAAGGCAAAGGTATCGCGGCAGACCACTCCTCCAAGGCGGATCTCTTCGCCCACAAGAAGGCTGCCGTCCAGGGAAAACCCGACGTCCTGGGTAAAAATCAGCAGAAAAGACTGGCTGCCGATACGATCGGGCGTGAATAGCTCCCCTTTCCAGAGCCCGCTCAACTGGGTTCTTGCAAGGTTTGCCCGGCGCTGGGTATCTACAAGCTTTGCGGATACGGAGGTGAGGTCCCCTTCCGAACAGCCGAGAACGCAAAGAAGACAGCACAAGCCGACTGCTGTAAGCCATTTACGGTTTAAAAGCGCCAAATCACACCCCCGTAAAAGGCCGGATTGACAAGGAATACTTTTTCGGTTTTAAGCAATGAGGTACCGGAGAGGCGCACATCGGTCACCTCTGCGGAGGTAAAAAACACTCGCAGGCCTGCTTCGCACCGGAGTCGGTTGAAAATCATCCGGCCGAACTCCCAGCCGAACACAGCTCCCCAGAGGTTCTGCGTGGCGGTCAGCCCGGCAGCCGATGATTCGAGGCTCAGGTAGCCAACGCCACCGCAAATGTAGTTGTCCATGTTTTTCAGCAGCGGTACTCCCGGCAGGCCGCCGATACCGCAACGCAGGCTCGCCTGCCAGAAAGTGCCAGTAACCGACAGGGTGTCCAGTCCGGCCAGGCTCGCCGGCAGGGCGGCCTGTTCTGCTCCCGGCTCTTTCACAGCGGGATCGCCGAACAGGTAGCCGATATCGAGACTCATCCGGTCAGAGCAACGGTAACTGAGACCAATACCCTTGAACATGGTCGAGGCCAGGCCCAGCTTGCTCCCGAAACCCTGCTTGAGAAAACCAGCGCGCAGGGAGGTGTGCTGTTTAAGGGAATCGAACTGGAAAAAGGATTTGCGTTCCAACCTTGCGGCCTCGGCTGCCGCGGCTGCTGCGGCCCTTTCCTGAAGTTCCTGAAGAGTTGTCAGCTCCTGTTCCACTGTCCTGTTACGCTTCCCCAAGTCATCCATAAGATCTATTAGTTCGCTGATCCTGTTCTCCTGATCCCGTGCGTTCTGAATCATTGCGCGTACCTCATCCCTGGAGTATTTCGGCTCGATATATATTTCAATATCTCCTCTCCAGACCCAGCCTTTGACCTTATTGGAGAGTTCCACCATGTAGTAGTCCTGCGACTCACCCGCAATGGGAAATATTTCATTTCGGTATGCCCTGACCAGCATCTCCGCTGCCGCGGAGGGAAACGCGCGCACTGTTGTTTCACCGGCAACCACGATCACACGCTGCCCGGCCCAGCGGTTGACATCCTCCCGGTCGGTGACAATGTATTCGAGCTCGTGAGTCCGCTCAACGCCGTATGAAATCACCCAGCCCTGCTGGCGGTTTTCCTCTGGACCGAACTCGATCTGGTACCAGTTATCAAGCTCGTTGACCACCCCGACCACGCTTCCCTTTGGCAGATAGGCGATAATCTCGCTCACCAGGGTAGAATCCTGGTAGACCGGTGCCATGCGCACAGTGATCTTAAGATTGTAGCCTATCGAGAAGTCGAATTCACTGATAACGGGTATTAGCCCGGCAGGGGGTTGCGCTGCCGGCGCGGGAGGAGGGGCCGAGGTATCAGCAGCCGCCGCGGTGTCCGCCTGGGAGGAAGGTTCAACTGGAGGCTGCTGCTGGGCGAGCAAAGGCGCAAACGCCACTGTCAGCAACAACGAAAAATATACACACCAGTATATTACTCTTTCGGTTTTCCAAAAATTCATCTTCAAAACCGGTTTTTCTTTTTATTCCATCTACTTATAATACAAGCCGGCTGGGTTTGCTGTTCAATCTTTTATATCGGCATTTTGTCTTTTTTCTTTTGCCTTGAAAGGAGCTTTCCCCACCAGTTGAAAAGGCGTGATTAGAGCCATCAGAGCCAGACGGCAACCCAGGGCCAGATAGAGAATGGCTCGGACAAAAATCGAGTATTCTTGTTTCTGGTTTTTCGTGATATAGAGAAATGCCGTGTAGTGCAAGTGCCAGAGCCTGGCCAGGGGACGCTGCGCACTGCTCGCTGCCCGCTGGTGCACCACACTCGTTTGCGGGTAATAATAAATCGAAAAACCTTTCTTTCGCACCCTCAGGCACCAGTCCAGGTCCTCTGCATAGAGGAAAAACCGCTCGTCGAAACCACCGACCCCATCCAGCACTTCACGCCGGAAAAAAAGAAAACTGCCGCTTGCCGCTTCGACCTCGTGGGTTAGCTCTTCAGGGATATCACCATAAGTATATCCGGAAAAAATTTTT
Source organism: uncultured Gemmatimonadales bacterium (assembly GCA_964548275.1). Taxonomy (GTDB): domain Bacteria; phylum Gemmatimonadota; class Glassbacteria; order GWA2-58-10; family GWA2-58-10; genus JAUVUV01. The sequence goes on along the minus strand of CAZJQI010000044.1, from coordinate 28,020 downwards.
ATTTTCGGGAAAAGGCAGCTCAGGCCAAGAAAGCTTGAGAGCATCATCAAGGGCCTGGGATCACGCCTGCGGCATCCCCGCTGAATGCTGCCGTCCGGGTTGAGAATCCTTGGGGTCACCACGTGGACATCCGGACGGCTTTGCAGGAAATCGACCAGCGGCTGGAGTGTGTTCCGGGTAAAAACGATATCCGGGTTGAGAACCAGGACAAAACGGCTCTGGCGGTCAAGCTGGGCGAACGCCTGGTTGTTGGCCGCTGCGAAACCACGGTTATCCCGGTTGGCGATCAGATTGATCCGGGGGAACTCATTGCTGAGCATACCGGCAGAGCCGTCGCTGCTGGCGTTATCGACCACTGTGATCCGAACCTCAAGCCCGGGGTGGTTCTTGAAAAGCGAATCGAGGCAGCGGGCGAGCTCCTCGCGGGTGTTCCAGTTGACAATAACTACCGAGATAAGCGGCTTTTCGCCTCTGTTATCCCTGTTCACATTTTCCTTCACAGTCGGCTTTTCCCCGGAATTCGACTCTGGCTCTCCTGGGCGTCGACAACGCAGATCGCGGCCATGCTCACGATATCCTCTACATCGTCACCCCGCTGGAGCACATGCACAGGTTTGCGCATGCCCATCAGCACGGGCCCGATCATCTGCGCCCCACCCAGATGGTGCAGAAGTTTGTAGCTGATATTTCCGCTCTGCAGGTCAGGGAAAATCAGCACATTCGGCTCTCTTTTCAGTTGGCTCAGGGGAAAAGACTCAGCCATTTTCTCGGCGTTCAGCGCGGTATCGGCCTGCATTTCTCCCTCAAATATGTATTCCGGCCGCAGTTGCCGGGCCAGCTCGGTGGCTTTGCGCATCTTGACCGCCAACGGGTGCCTGTTGCTGCCGAAATTGGAGAACGAGAGCATCGCCACTCTTGGCTCGAACCCGTAACGGTGAGCAGCATCAGCGGCATAGGCGGCGATCTCAGCCAGTTGTTCCTCGTTAGGATCGATATTGACAGTCGTGTCGGCAAAGAAATAGACCCTGCGCTCTGTGAGCACGATATACAGGCCGCTGACCCGGCTGATATCCGATTTCATGCGGATAACCTCCAGTGCGGGACGGATTGTATCCGGGTAATGCCAGGTCAAGCCGGCCACATAGCCGTCAGCGTCCCCCATATCGACCATCAGGGCTGAGAAGTAGTTCCGGTTGCGCAACTTGGCTTCCGCCTCGTAGGGTGTCACCCCATATCGCCAGCGCAATTCGAGCAGGTGCTTGAGATAGGTACCCCGCCGATTGTATGTCGGCGGATTGACAATCCTCGCGCCCCTGAGTGAGAGATCGAGTCCCTTGGCGCGGGCTTTGATCTGTTCTGGATCGCCAAGAAGAATGGGCTTTGCGATACCCTCGTCAAGGAGAATTTGCGCAGCCCGCAGGATTTTGTCCTGGTCTGCCTCAGGCAGCACTATGCGCTTGGGGTTCTCCTGAGCCCTGGAGTAGATGGAGCGCAGAAGCTGTCGGGAGCGTCCGAGCGTGTCCTCCAGTCTCTGTACGTATTCGCCGATATCCAGCCTGATCCGGGCCACGCCACTGTCTATGGCGGCTTTGGCCACGGCAGGGGCCACCCTCAACAGAACACGCGGATCGAACGGCTTGGGGATAATATACTCAGGCCCGAAACTGATCTGCTCTACCCCATAGGCCCGGCGTACCTTGTCGGGAACATCCTCGCGGGCGAGTTTGGCCAGGGCTTTCACCGCAGCAATTTTCATCCTGTCATTAATCGCCCTGGCCCTGACATCCAGCGCCCCGCGGAAAATATAGGGAAACCCGAGCACGTTGTTCACCTGGTTGGGAAAATCCGAACGGCCCGTGGCGATAATCGCATCCGGCCGCAGTCTCTTTGCCCTGTCGTAACTGATCTCCGGGTCGGGGTTTGCCAGGGCGAAAATGATCGCTTTTTTCGCCATCGAGAGCACCATCTCATCGCTCATAAGATCTGGGCCTGACACCCCGATAAACACATCGGCTCCCTTGAGGGCCTCTTCCAGGGTGCGAAGTTTGGTCTTTACAGCAAAACGCTCCTTGTAGGGATTCATCCCGAGTTTTCGACCCTTGTAAATAATTCCCTTGCTGTCGCACATGATAATCCGCCTGCGGCTGGCTCCCATCTTGATCAGAAGTTTTGCACAGGCGATACCCGCAGCCCCGGCGCCGCAGATCACGATTCTGACCCCGTTAATTTTTTTCTTCGCCAGTTCGAGGGCATTGATCAGTGCCGCACTGGCGATAATCGCTGTGCCGTGCTGGTCATCATGGAAAACCGGGATTTTGCACAGTCCGGTAAGTTTTTCCTCGATATAGAAACAATCCGGAGCCTTGATATCCTCAAGGTTTATTCCTCCGAAAGTCGGCTCTAACAGTTTCACCACGCTGACCACTTCATCCGGATCCTGGGTATCCAGTTCGAGATCGAACACGTCGATATCCGCAAAGCGCTTGAAAAGCACACCCTTGCCTTCCATGACCGGTTTGGCGGCTGCCGCCCCGATATTACCCAGGCCGAGCACGGCTGTACCGTTGCTCACCACAGCCACAAGGTTTCCCCTGCTGGTGTAGTGGAAAGAATAATCGCAGTGACGTTTAATCTCGAGGCAGGGTTCAGCCACTCCAGGCGTGTAGGCCATGGACAGTTCCCTCTGGGTCGAGCAGGGCTTTGTGGGTACAACCTGGATCTTTCCGGGACGTTTTCCCGCATGATATTCAAGAACGTCCTTTTTACGAATTTTCACCTGTGATCCCCCTTCTGAATTTTTTAAAAGAAGATTCCTGAGCTTCTCTTTGATATTCGTGTCTTTAAAAGCAAAAGGCGCGGCACATCGTGTCCTTGTAAATCGTCAAGTCAGGGATGTACAAACTCGTGTTCCGGGTCTTTGATACTGAGCACCGGGCATGGTGCCTTGCGCACCACCCGCTCGGTGGTGGAGCCGATTACCATATACTCAAGCCCTGTAAGACCATGGGTGGCTATTACTATCAGGTCGATTTCATTGGCCCGGGCATAGTTGATTATCTCAACAAACGGTTTGCCGCCTGTGACCTCGCACTTGAAATTGATCTTGTCTTTCAACTCGTCGTAGACAAACTCGTCCAGGGCGTCAAGGGCTCTGTCGCGCAGACCCTCGTCCAGGGCGAAAGGAGTGGATTTGTCCATGATATAAAAGGCGGGATGAACCCTCTGCTCGAAAACATGCAGCACGTGAAGGCTGGCGCCGTAGCTCTCGGCAAAAGAAAGCGCGTAAGGCAGGGCTTTCTTTGAGTATCCGCTGAAATCTGTGGGAAAGAGGATGCTCCTGATCTGCTGAAAGTCGAATGTGTGCGGCACATGGTGGCGCACTGTGAGCACCGGGCAGTTGGCCATCCGCACCACCTGCTCGGCAGTGCTGCCGAACAGCAAGTGGCTTACTCCTCCCCTGCCGTAAGTGCCCATCACGATCAGATCGATATCCATCTCCTTAGCGACCCTGATAATTTCCTGGTCGGGACTGAATCCGCGAATAGTCAGCTTTTTCATTTTCAGGTGCCTGTGGCTTTCGTCCTCGATGGTGCGGTCGATAATCTCGTCGGCCTGCTGGTGGAGCTGGTCGGCGAACTTTTCGGCATACTGCCCCATCTCGGAGATCTGTTTTTCCGCTGTTGAAGGCCCATTACTGAACAGGCTCACTACATGCATCATGGTTAATTCTGCATCATACTGGCTGGCGAACATTGCCGCGTAACGCAGGGCTTCTTCGGCGGACTCGCCGAAATCCGTGGGACAGAGAATTTTTTTGAGCTCGATCATTTTTCACCCTGAAGGGTTCAGGTGGTCGGTTTATCTGAAGCCGTTAATCTCTGCGGCCTATCGTGGCAATCAGCAGATTCGAGGCAGAAGTTCCCCGCCGAGGGGGATAACCACTCGTTGGCCCCCAACAAGAGACCTGACTGTTACAGTTTTCAGCTCATCCTCCACAAGGCGACCGATACAAACAGCGCTTACAGCTCCCTTCTTGTGAAGAGCCTGCACGGCGCTGTCGGTTTCCTGCGGCGGTACCACGGCGACAAAAATGCCCTCATTGGCGAGAAACAGCGGCTCGAATCCCAGGATTTCACACGCTCCCCGCACTGCATCGAGTACTGGTATGCGAGCCTCCTCCAGTTCCACCCCCACCCCGGCACGCTCGGCGATTTCTGTCAACACCCCGGCGAGCCCGCCCCGTGTGGGATCGCGCATCATTTTCACTCCCGGGGCAGCTTTCATCAGGGCTTGGACCTGGCCTGCCAGGGGGGCTACATCGCTTTCCAGATCAGCTTCAAGGCCAAAATCCTTTCGGGCCACGACCACTGCTATTCCGTGCGAACCCACCGGGCCGCTCACGATCACCTCATCACCTGCACGGCACTTTTCGGGTCCGAGCTCGACACCTGGTTCGACCACGCCTAGACCTGCAGTGTTGATAAAAATCCGGTCCGCCGACCCGCGCGCGACAACTTTCGTATCCCCGGTGACAAGCTGCACCCTGGCCTCCTCGGCTGCCCGGGCCATGGAATCGAGCACCTTTTCAAGCTCGGCGAAAGGGAAACCCTCCTCGATAATCAACCCGGCGGAGATATACTTGGGCTTTGCCCCGCTTACGGCCAGGTCGTTTACCGTACCGCAGACCGAGAGATAGCCGATATCGCCTCCTGGAAAGAAAACCGGATCAATAACATAACTGTCCGTGGTGAAAGCCAGGCGGCCGCCCGGCGGAATATCAAAAACAGCGCTATCGCCCAACTGGTCAAGCAGCTTATTCTTAAAACGCGGCAGGATGCAATCTGTGATCAGCCTGTGCATTTCCTCGCCGCCGCTGCCGTGGGCGAGGCTGACTATCTTTGGTTTATTTCCATTAATCACTCAGTCAACCCTCTCGTTAAAGCCGGAGTCCTTTTTCCAGGCTCCCTGGCTGGAAACGAAATCATACATTGCTCCGCCCTGTTCGAGAACCAGATCGACATCCTCTGCGAGCATCAGGCCCTGATCGACCAGCTTTTCCGCATAGCGGCGAAGCCTGTCCAGGTAATCTCCCCTCCCCTTATAAAGCTCTGCGAGGCTTTTGCGGCTGTCACCACGGCTTATTTTCTCCTGACGGTCCTTGCAAAACGGTAGCCAGGCGCCGCTAAGCCGGGAAGCAACCGTGTTCTCGGCGCCATCGAAGTCTTTCGGGTAATTCCATCCTGTGTAGCTTGCCAGCGGCACAGCAACATGCGGGGAGCGGATACCTGCCACCTCGTTGCCGTCCGGGCCGACTACAGGCACGAGATTCGGATACAGCGGGCCGATTCCAGGCAGGGCATTGTCCAGTATTCCCTGCTCGAAACGCTCTCCCCATTCGAAACGGGGGTGCAGCTCGACAAGCACCGGTGCCTCCACATCCGGAACTGCGGGGAAACTGAACATCTCCACTGCTACGAGCTCATCCCTGTCGATACGCGGGTAGCTGCTCGGCGGAGGCGGCTGGTTGAACATCACCCAGCGCGCGAGAGCCTCCAGCAGGGGCACCTCGATAAAATGAGCCGCGTTGGGATTGCACGGCAGATAATATCCGGGTGCCGGCTCGGGACGGCCGCCGGCCAGCTCCGCGTAGCCGTGGGCTGTACCGCTGATCGTGTAAATTCTTACGTTGGGCGGGATCTCTATATTTTCGATTCCCTGTACATCCGTGTGGGTCAGGGCCGCGCCGCTGGACCAGTATTCACCCGAGTGATGGATACAGGCTATCTTTGGCTGGAACGAGTCGGGCACCGCTTCGAGGATTCCGCTGGTCTTGCCGGTAACCGGGTCGGTAGTGGGAAAGTGGGTGAAGGGGAAATCGAAATTGGGGTAAAATCCCCAGGCGCGGGAGGGCTGGGCGTGTCGGTAGTTGAAAAAGCCCATCCGGCATCCCGGCACGTTGGGCAGCATCCCGTGGAAAACCCTGTGGCTGTCAAGTCCGCTGTTGAATCCCTGGTAGAGAAAATCGCGCAGGAAACGGCCGCACTGGCTCGAACCATAGGCCAGCCTCCAGCGGATCGGGCACTCGCCGTCATCCTCCAGCAGGGGGTTCAGGGTGTCCGTGCTGGTGAGAAATGTAACCAGGTCCCGCACCGCCGGGAAACAGAGACTCATTAAGGGTGAACGGTGGGTGCGGTAGCGTACGGTATAGAATCTGGACGGCTCAAACCCCTGAGCATAGTAGACATGTACGCTGTCTTGCTGCACCCGGCTGTTTTCATCGACACGCGCAAAGCTCCAGCTTTCGCGGTCGATCAGTGTGCCGGGGTCGGCGTGGGTTTGGTGCACGCGCATCTCGGCTTCGGCTGCATGCATGGAATCCACCGGGTAAGCTCTGTGGCCTGAGTCTCCAAGATAGGCGATCTTTACCACGCTGTCAGTCTGTATTTCGGCCAGAACGTGTCCCGGCATGGGGCTGCCGTTATTTAAGGCCTCAGGCGCATAGAGTCTTAACCGGCCGTTTTCGGCTAATACATCATCCTGCCACCCGGAGAAAACAATGGTGAATCCCTGTTTCATCAACCTGCCCATACGCTCTGTGCTGCCGCATACCGAGGAGGCCACTCCGGCCCAGGGCGCACCCTCTAGCACCCGGCTGTCATAGCTGCCCCGGTTGACCACATGGTAGAAAAGAGCACCGTTGCCTCGCGCTGTGTCTGTAGGCTTGACGATAATAATATCCGCGCTGTAACGCACCAGGCGGTCTGCACCTGCAGCGAACCGGACATCAGTGACCCGCCTGTTGCGCTCATCCTCAGGGTCGAGCACATAGTGGACCTTGCCTGTCAGGGTTTCGTAGGACCCTGCAGCACCGAAAGATACCCCCTCTCCGAGCAGTATCCGGCGTTCGATAGTCAGCCCGCTAACCCCCGAAACCGGCTTAATGGCTTTCTTTCTTGCACAGTCAGGGAGCGAGATCAAGCTTAGAGCGGCAAAGAAAACACCCACCGTAATCAGCCGATGGGTGAGCAAGCTTTTTAAGAGACCAACTGGAAAATGCGTCCGAAAATCGCTGGTCATTGACTCAAAACCCTTTTAAGAAAAAAGTCACAAAAGAGTTGCGATCCTTCTACTTTATTATGAGGCAGAAGCGGGATAAATCAAAAGCAACTGATAAAAACAGCGTCAAGGGACAGCTATTGCTGATATTTTCACTTATAGCCTTTGAAAATCGCGTTAAACAGCAGCTTGAACGTGCCCCAGGTCTGGGCCCTGTTCTGCACACCAAGGCCGCAAAGCACGATATTGCCCTTTCCCATGCTTACATCCACCACCGCCGGCTTGCCGTATATATTTTTCTCGCCGAGAATCCAGCCAGACAGCAGAATATCCTCGCTGCCGTAGCGGGCTACCACCCGGCGGTCAGGGCCTCCTGCCAGAGGAAGTTCTGTTCCGAGGATCACACCACCGGAATAGAACCCGGCGGTTTTTTCGGGCATGCCGTAAGCCAGAGAGTGATTACTGTCCACCTCGAGCCTGATCAGGGAGCCCGGGCAGTAGAAATCTTTGCCTAGCCGTTCCTCGTAAACAGGGATTTCGAACTCCTCGGTTACCAGGCGGCAGGCTTGTCTCAAGGCGATAAGCATACCACCCTGCTCAACGAACTCTTTAAGGTTATCGACCCCTTCTTTCCCTATTCCGCCGCGGTACTCCGGCGGCCAGCCGATTCCCTCATGCCCTTTGACAATCGCATCCACGCCCAGGCTGGGCAGGATAATCACCGAGTATTCCTCAAGAAGCTTACCCTTTCTCACCCTTTCATTGTCCAGACGCTCATAGTTGAAATCGAACAGGTCGAGCACCAGGCGTGTCCAGCCCTCGTCCATACTGGCGACCCATCCACGGTAGAGGCCGATCTTTCCGGGCCTGAGAACCGTTCTCCCTTTGTCGGGCATTACACGGATTTGTCTGAAAGACACCCCGGCAGCTTTTGCTACTCTTTTCAGTAAACTCGTCCTTGCCTCGACCAGGAAACAGCCTGGAGGAAAGCTTTCGCCCTCTGCCTCGACAGCCATGTCAGAGCGGTACACTCTGGCCATTCTGGGCAGGAGCATGTTCACCGCGCAGTAAGAATTGTTGTCCCGGCAATCGAGCAGTGCGGGCGACCCATTAGCATAGGCTGGCGGCAGGGGGGCTTTATCCAGCAGCTCGAGCTCGGCATCAAACGGCTCGGCGACCTCGGCCACGTCCACGCCCATCATCAGGGAAACCGTCCAGGCGGCATTGTCATACGGCGGCATTGGGGGGCCCCCGGAGTATTTGCGTAAATCCGGGTAAGGTTTCCTCTCCAGCAGATCCTTGACAAACCTTCCGTAAGGCTGACCGACTTTCAGCACGATCGTGCCTTCAGGCCAGACCCGGCCCTCAGCGGTAAAGGAACGTTTGGCCCAGTGGATTTCGCAAGCTGTGCGTTCGAATATCTTGAGCATCCGCGCGGTGCTGCCCGGGTTGTGCTGATTCGGGTGCACGAGGTAGGCGTACGGCGCTCCCTGCTCTGGCAAATCTATAGTCTCGGCGGCCATCCGGTAGAAATTCCGCATGAGCTGAAGGCGGTTGGCGGAGCACGCCTCGACCATGGCCTTGAAAGCGACAAGCTGGTACTCGACAATATCTCTCAAGCGCCACCATCCTCCAGGCCAGGGATCGGTGAAATTCATTTTAACCCCATACTCGGGCAGTCCCTTCTGGGTACCCTGCAGTTCCGCCGGATCGACAAATATGGGGCTGGCAATCCGCACGCTGGCGCTCTCGGTGAGCAGGGCGGTAATGTGGTGCTGAGTGGCGTTCGGGCGTACGCTCCCCTGGTACCAGCCGGAGTAATAGGCATTGTTGATCACACCCTTTTTGCCTGCCTCGGCAAGCCGGTATTTCATGTAAACGCCGAGAAGTTCGATCTGGTTCCAGATCAGGTAATGGTTGTTCGGATTGGGTGGATCGAAAAAAGGAGGGACAAACATCCGCACACCGGTCATTCCCATCTGGTGCACATCCACCAGCACCTGGGGGAACCAATTCCTGTACATCACATTCACCAGGGCCTCGGTCTCTGCCAGGTTCAGGAAAAACCAGTCGCGGTTGTTGTCATGGCCTGCATAGTGGTTGTAGAGCCAGGGCAAGCCTCCACCCTCATATTCAGTGCCGAGATACTTGTTGTAATAGTCGACAATCATTGTCTGGCCATCCGGGTTGGCCGAGGGCACGACCATCACGAAAACATCCTGGAGAGCCTGTTCCACCTCCGGGTCAAAGCCTCTTGCCAGGTCATAGGCCAGTTCCATCACCATATTCGAGGAGGCGATTTCGGTACTATGCTGGTTACAGAGCAACAGGAGGAACACCTTGGACTGCCTGGCCAGGGACATCGCCTCAGATTTGCTGATCTTACGGGGATCTGTCAGCGTGCGGCTGATTGCGAGATATTTATTGATATTCCTCATATTTTCTTCAGTGGAGACAACCACAAGCCCCAGCGGTTTTCCGAGCGTACTTTTACCCACAGTCACGTAATGCACCCGGTCTGATTCCCTGCTCAATTTTTTCAGATAAGTGATAACCTTATCGTACCGGGCAAGCTTACGGTCGGCTCCCACCCGGTGACCCAGGAAGTCCTCTGGGGAGGTCAGCGCAAACAGGACAGAAACCTGGAACAGGATAAAAGCGATAACATAACTCATCCACGAGTAAAACCTTTTACCTGTTGCCAACTTAACCTCCGGTAAATTTATTTTTTTCAAGGTGGTATTCTGCCAATGAGATTTCATCGAAAGTTTGCAAGTTTAAGCCAGGCTGTCAATATATTTGCTTTAGTCTGTAATATTCTTGTAATAAATTAAGACCTATCTTAGTTTTTTATTCATCCATTTCACCACTCTGGATTGATCACATTTAACTTGTGGAGATTAAGATGTTTAGGAAAATAGTCCGCATTTTTTGTTTCGCCGCGTGTATCTGTTTGCCGGCGGTTGTTGTCTCGGTCGTGTGCGCTGGAGAAAGCAGCTCAAAATGGTCGATTTCCGCCCTGCCCTCCTCGGTGCGACTTGATCCGTCAAGCGGCAGAGTTATCGATGACGGTGCCGGGATCTACCGGATGGAGCCACTGGGCGAGATCCTGGGAAAAAACTGGATCTATGACAGCGGCCAGGTGAGCCTTCATGCAGCCCGCGGCGAGTATATTTCCTTCCAACTGGTGGTGGAAAATCTCTCCGATACAACCCTTTACGATATAATCGTGGAGATAAAACCCTTTAAAATGGGCGGCAAGACCCTCGATTTCGAACCCGAGCTGTTCCTCGAATGGGCGATAGAGGTAAAAAAACACTCCACTGGCTATGAAAGAGGCAGTCTCGGCCCGGGCTGGTACCCGGATGCGCTGATTCCGCTTGAGCTGATCCAGCAGGACGTGTCCCGGATGAACAGGCTGATCTACCCTCTGGAACTGCCTGATTTCAGGAACCGGATCGACAACCAGCGTTTCCTTTTGATCTGGATCGACCAGTATGTGCCTTTCCAGGAGCAAGCCGCCCCGGCGGGTGAATATTCCAGCGAGATAATCGTAAGAATCAGCGGGCGGAGAAAGGTGCTGCCGGTAAAACTCAGGGTCTGGAACTTTGCGATTCCCAACCAGAACAGGCTCGCCGGGAACCTTCAACATGAGGGCTTCCTGCGGCAAATGAACGAAGCTGTTGAGCTTCAGGTCTATCAATTGTTCAAGAAACATCGCGTTGTGCCTGCCGATCCCACCTACACCCCGTCCATTTCATTATCCGGTGACGGAGCGGTAACTATTGACTGGGCTGGACACGATAAACGGCTGAAAAAATATTTTACCGGTGAGGCTTTCACAGAAAAGTACGGCTACCGGGGGCCGGGATACGGTGAACCGATAGAGCAGTATGTGCTTCCCTTCGACGTGTACGGCAAGCACGGCACCAGGGGCTGGCCTGATATCGGAACACCGGATGTGGAGCGAAAGCCTGAGAACGTGGCCACTTATGTGGAGGCGATCCGCCAGGTGCGCGAACATATCCTTTCAATGGCCGACTCGGACAAGACCAGGTTAATCGTTTACCTGAACGGGCTGGACGAGTCGTATTTCCCCGAGGCCTGGGACCGGATGGATTTCTGGGGCAAGATCTTCGACAAGCATTTCCAGGAAAGCAAGTACCGGGTTGACGGCAGCTACAGTGAAGAGGCGATGAAAGTGATCCACGACGCTATCGATTACTGGTGCTGCCACACGATAGGCTACAACATGCCGACAATCGAGGCTTACCGTAAGCTCGGGGTCCAGGACTGGCTCTACGGCCCGATGCTTTATGAAAGAGCCGAAAACGGCTGGTGCGGAAGTTCCACTTTCATGGACCTCCCCCTGGTCAACGAGCGGGCGATAAGCTGGAGCTGCTGGAAATACCGCACTCTCACCTGGTGCAGTTGGGGGATCGGTAGCTCCTGGCGCTCAGCCTGGTACAACTCTGAAACATGGAAAGACTATTTCCGTGACCACGGCACCGGGCCTTTGAGCTACCGCCGCTATAACGGCAATGCGCTGGCGGTCTACAGCCCGGGGATCGTTCCGCGGGTGAACGCGCCCTGCCCGAGCTTGCGGCTCAAGGCAATGCGCGACGGTGTGGAAGAGTACGAATATTTCCGCCTGCTGAGCAAGCTTGACTGCAATACGGATCGCGCCGATGCCGTTGTGAACAAGATTATCCATGAGCCGTTCGGCGATAGCTCGATCGGCAACCTGGCTATCTGGAACTACGACCCGGCTAGCTGGGATGCAGCCGTGATAGAGGTCGCTGAAATGATCGAAAAAGCTCTTGCCAGGTGAGATGAGCTGCTAAGCCAGGAGGCTGAAAAATCTGTGGAAGATGAGAGATCCAGTGATGAATGAATCCAATCGAGAAGACAGGCTCAGAGAAGAAACAAAAAACTGGACTGAGAAATTATTTCACCCCGGGGTGAAAATTCTCCGGCGCGAGGGCGAGGAAAAGGGGCTGAAAAAGGCTGTTTGCGCACTATACGAACAGCAGACAAGCCAGTGGCCGCAATTGAAGCTTGCGGTGGAGAATGTAGCTAAAACGGAGATACGCAACATCCGTGTAGCCGGGCGCAGAGTAAAACTTCAGTACAACCCGGCCCGCCTGGTAAATGTAACAGCTTCCACCAACAGGGAAGAAATCGCCAAACGTCCATGTCCCCTTTGCCCGCATAACCTTCACCAACCGCAGAAAGCCCTGCCGTTCACAGAACACTGGCTCCTTGTCTGTAACCCCTTGCCGATTTTACGCGAGCACATGGTTCTGATCCACAGGCAGCACAGGCCTCAGACAGCAAGAGGAATATTGAAAGATATACTCCGCTTCACTGAACTCACCGGACTTGCCACCTTCTATAACGGCCCGCAAAGTGGAGCCTCCATTCCAGACCACCTCCACATCCAGGCTACCCATCCGGGCCAAGTGCCGCTGGTGCGCCAGTTACCGCCTGCGAGTAAATCGTGTTCGGGGATTCTGTTCCAGCAGGAGCTGCCCCAGCGTATCTTCCTTTACGGCAAAACTTACTCCCATGCTGAAAAGCTTTTCGACCAAACTATCGCTGCTCTCAACCGGCAAGGCGGAAAAGAGCAAAGCGATGAACCCGAACTCAATCTGGCCGTTTTCAAACGAGGTGTGGGAGAAGTACCGGTTGTTGTCGTTCACCCGAGATACCGCCACAGGCCCTCCTGCTTTTATCTGAAAGGAGAACAGCGCTGCATGGTCAGCCCCGGGGCAGCGGACATGTCAGGACTGGTGATCCTGCCCCGTCGGGAGGATTTTATCAGGCTCGACGGGAGAAAAATGCGCTCCATTTACGAGGAAATCTGTTTGCCTGAAAACCACTTTGCAGCACTGAGTGAAGAGCTCGAGGAAAGAAAATGAACTACCCCGCATAAAGAAAAACCCGCCTTGTGAAGGCGGGTTTTTCATGTGGTAGCCCCTAGGGGAATCGAACCCCTGTTTCGTGGCTGAGAACCACGCGTCCTAGGCCACTAGACGAAGGGGCCTTACAAGTCCAATATATTTATAATTTTAATAAAACCAATCTACTTTTTCAAGTTTTTTGCTAGACCTTCACTGGTTGCTGCATTTTAATATGCTATTCTGTTTATCTATGAATCATACGTTTAAAATGAACCGCCTCGCGGCAGAGCCGCGAGGTATCAGTGTGATCCGTGTATGAATCCCTGAAATCCGTGATCCCGATTTCGGGTACCAAATCCCAACTGTATAACATAACACCCCCCTGTCTCCCCCCTTGATAGGGGGGAATTTGGAATGTACCCCCTTGATAGGGGGGAATGGTGGCTTTCAAGCACGATCTGAAATAAGATCACCAGGTTTAAATCCCTTCTTTCCGAATTGTGAAGGATGAGAATAAATATTGTATGTGTCAAGCGGCAACTCTATGAAAACAAGGATAAAACCATCAAGCAATTTACACCGAAGCAGAGCTTCGGGGAATTCTTTTCGATTAAACACGCATATCCTGCAACGTTATCTCTGTTCTATATGTTAGCATTTTTTATTGACATTGCCCGGCTCTACATATATATATCAAATTGATTACTTTTCTGGTATATACTAATGTCAATGAAAAGGTCCAATTCAGGATACCGGGTAAAAGCAATGGATAAAGAGAAAAATGGACTTGAAAAAATCAGGCAGCCATCCTCTTCAAACAAGGAATATTTACGGGTAAATCCCGGAATCACCCCCCAACAACTCGCCAATTACGATCTTTTCAAAAAAGCAATTCTCAAGAATGGCGAATACTACGTTCTTATTCATAAAAAAGGCACACCGCTGAACAAGGAAATGCCGAATAACTTGTACGTTCTTCAAAGCGACATGTACAAGCTGTCACAAATTTCAGCCAAGGTCAGCATTTCAGGCAAATCCAAGCCCACCGGCAATGTGGCCCTTCAGTTGATGACAACTCAGTATGAATCGGATATATTGAACAACTATGAGTTGAGATTACAGGAAAAAATCGAATTGACAGTGCACTGCGCTAGTCAGGTAATGAAAAACTTCTTTGACAATGGCCTTTTGGCTGAGGACGATTTTGAAGTTATCAAGAATGTCGGGCACAACTTTCTCTCTTTCATGGACCTGCTCCTCCAGGAAAACGAGGCAGTAAGCCTGCTCATAAATGAACTCATCGGCAGCGATTATCAGGTATATACCCATTCCGTGCATGTGAGCCTTTATTCGGGTATCCTGGCTTGCGAGTTGAGGAAGAAGAAGATGTATGATTTTGGCCAAGAGCGATTAAAAAACCTCTTTGTCGGAACTATCCTGCATGATATCGGAAAAATTCTGGTCGATCCCGAAATTAGGATCAAGAAAACCCCTCTTAGCCCGGAAGAATTCGAGGAAATTAAGAAACACCCGCTCTACGGGCAAGAACTTGTCAGAGATGCCGGTCTGCCCGAAGATTCTCTGGATATAATTCTGCATCATCATGAAAAATGGAACGGCGGCGGATATCCGCATGGTATCAGCTACCAGCAGATTACTCCATTTGCCCGAACAGTCTGTATCAGCGACGGATTTGATGCGCTTACCACAAAGCGGGAATACAGAAACGCCTTTAAGCCGTTTAATGCATTGACCCTGATGAAAAAAAAGTTGATCGGGAAGTATTATCAACCATATCTGGATATTTTTATTCAATTTTTAGGCAGATGTACTCGATATTAAAGATACGGGCGCTTGATTCTTCCCCAGCAACAGATTATTATAATTTAGCTTGTTTGACCAGGCGGTGATTCTCAAAGTTGAAATGCGGATTACCGATTGAGACAGGTTCTTGTGCCAAGTGATTCAGCTTTAAGGCCCTTGAATCTACTAAAACAAGAGAATCAATAAATACTTCAAAAAGCTATGGCTGAAACGGTTCCCAACTTTTTACAAACTATATCCACTACCTCTGGTTTCGCTGTTTTCTGCATCTTGATCGCCACTGCATATGCTGGAATCTGGTATATCTTTTTTTATGAACCAACTCTCAAACGCAGGAAAACCAGGAAAGGCGAAAAGGAAGAGCAGGCTGAGGAAAGATCTAAATCCGAGAGCCAGAAACAAAAGCCTGCCCAGAAACAGCCTGCCTGAGGCCGGGTTCAACCTCCTTGAAAATATCTCTCCCCGTTGTTTTAATCAACATTCCTGATCCTTTTTCTTTCAACACGTCGAAAGCTTTCCTTTTGAACTACACAATTCTAATCCGGTTTATTCATAAATTTAATCAAATCCCGTAGGGGCGGATCCATGTATCCGCCCGGCGGTTGAAATATCTATCTAGTCAATGGGCACACACGCGGGTGCGCCCCTGCATTGAAAATATGCTTTAACTTGTTGCAAGAAGGATAGTTCGCTGTATTTTTATAAAGATAATTTTATTCTTCTTTTGGTGGCAAAAGAAGCAAAACCATTTCTTTTATAACTAAAAGAAACAAAAGTTAATTCTGAATCCGTCTCTTTTACTTCGCTGGCTTGGGAGGTCGCCTCGTGCTCAGGGCACGCCCTGAACACGAAAGGCATGCCGGATGTTGGAACATCTTCAAGCATTGGCGAGTTGCGGCCCGCACAAACCTACGGTTTAATCGCAGGCGCGATTGACCATTTTACAAACTCAGCCGATACTAGCTCGCGGATAAAACACTGTGATCAAACGGCACGTTTGTTTTGCCCACTTTTGATCGCCAGCAAAAGTGGGTAAATAAGGATTTAAGAGCCTGGAAGTTCATAGCTGAAAAGAGATGAAAATTAAACGGACACTATTGACTTATATTATAAAGAAAAACGCCGGTGCCAGCCGGCGCATAATTACAGGAGTCGAAATAAAATGTGGCGAATATAGTTTTCAGTGCAGCCTAACCGGTATCAGGCACGCCGGTAGCTTTCAGCCAGTGCTGCTCGAATGAGACAAGGTTTCCCGCATCATCGAAAAGGAACGGGACTGCCCTTCCCTCTGGATGCGGTTTTGCAAGTGCGCTCAGAGTGGCTTCGAGCGCAGGGCTTACCAGCAGTCGCCCGAGGCTGGACGTATCCTTGATCCAGGCCAGTTTGGCTTCTTTCGGCACCACAACACCTGAGGAGTGGAATGCTTCGGTGAGAATCTTTCTTTCCGGTTCAAGTACCGGGGG
The DNA here is from genome assembly GCA_964548275.1 of uncultured Gemmatimonadales bacterium. Lineage (GTDB taxonomy): Bacteria > Gemmatimonadota > Glassbacteria > GWA2-58-10 > GWA2-58-10 > JAUVUV01. The sequence goes on along the minus strand of CAZJQI010000044.1, from coordinate 11,774 downwards.
AACGAAAGCGTGCTCTGGAACGAGGGCGGTCAGAGAGTTCGTAACTGTCACCCCCGGGTCCATTTCTTCTATCAGCGGCACTGAGACGAAATCAGCCAGGCCGATACCTTTTGCATTGCCGTGGCTGTCCGGGGTCAGAGAGCGCACCCAGATCCGCCTGATCCTCGGAATTTCCGGTTCGGGCCGAACCGGGTGCCTGCTCCTGCCGATAACGGTCGTATCAAGCCCCGCCCCGCTGATATCCTTGCCCATCTGTTCCACGATCAGCACATCCGCCTCCTGGAAAGGAAGCCTGGGCGAAAGTTTCTTGCAAAGGGCGAGTAATTCACTGTCTGTCCGTTGGAAATCCTCAGGCCCCACCAGCTCGAGGCGGATCGTCCAGGCGTGAGCATCCTCGAGCACAGCCACGCCTGCGGCTATCTTGAGATACGCCATAAGGCCGTTGGCAAGCTCGATCATGTATCCGGGAAAAGGCGACCGCAGGGAATAGAGATGGAATGAGCGTGCCCCTTGCTCCTTTCCCAGGCCCACCACCAGCATTTTCAACAGGCCAGACTCGACCGATCCCTGAAATGCGGTATGCGCTTTGATCCTGGCCAGCGGGATGACCCAGTCAGCATTCAGGGCGTCGGCGGAAACCAACAGGCGGGCCCCCTCCTGCGTTCCCTGCCCGAGATCCACCACCTCCATCGAGGAAACGATCGGAGCACCACAGGATTTCTCGCTTAATCCAAACGCATGAAGAATTTCTTTCTGCCCCCGGGCTGTCGCTCCTCCGTGGGAACCCATGGAAGGAATAATAAAGGAATGCGCACCGCGCTCGGCCACAGCCTCGACCATAGTCCGAACCATGGCAACCAGGTTCTTGATCCCCCTGCTGCCCACAGCCAGGGCCACACGCTGCCCCGGCCGGATTTTTTCGAAAAGACCGCTGAGGGAAATCCTTTCCCGCAGATAGGTAGCCGGATCGCCGATTGATTCGTTCTGTGCAAAATGCTGCACAAACGGTTGTAGTTGAGGGAAATCCATATATTTCCTGTTAATATGGCTGAGTAAAATTCATTCGCAGGCGAGGTGTGTGTCGCCCTTGCAGTTCTTTTATTTTTTAACCAGGTCTGAATACAGGGGAAATTCTATACAAAGTCTGGAAACCTTTTCCCGCACACCGACGTAGAGCGAATCGTTGCCTATATTGGCAAGCACAGTGGCGATCATCTCACCGATCTCTTCCATCTGGGCCGTTCCCATTCCGCGGGTGGTCAGGGCTGCGGTGCCGATACGGATGCCGCTGGTGATAAACGGGCTGCGTGTCTCAAACGGAACTGTGTTCTTGTTCACCGTGATACCGCAAGCATCCAGGGCCTCCTCGGCCTCCTTGCCGGTGATTCCTTTTTCTGTCAGGTCAACCAGCAGAAGGTGGCTGTCGGTACCGCCGGAAACTAGCTTGAACCCGGCAGCGGAGATAACCTCGCCGAGTTTTTTCGCGTTATCGATCACGGCCCTGGAATAGCTCTTGAACTCGGGCGAGAGGGCTTCCTTGAAAGCCACCGCCTTGGCCGCGATCACGTGCATCATCGGTCCGCCCTGGGTACCGGGAAAAATCTTCTTATCGATTGGCTTCGCCATATCCTCTCCGCAGAGGATGAGCCCGCCCCGTGGACCACGCAGGGTTTTGTGAGTAGTGCTAGTCACCACATGGGCGTAGGGCACGGGTGAAGGGAAGTATCCGGCAGCGATCAGGCCAGCTGGATGTGCGATATCGACAACCAGGTAAGCACCCACCTCGTCGGCGATCCGGCGCATCCGGGCGAAATCTATCTCCCGCGGATATGCGCTCGCCCCGCCGATAATCATTTTCGGGCTGTGTTCGCGTGCCAGGCGCTCGAGATTGTCGTAATCAATCAGGTTTGTGTCCCGGGTCACGCCGTAGTGCACAACATCATAAAGCATCCCGCTGAAATTGACCGGGCTGCCGTGGGTCAGGTGGCCTCCGTGAGAAAGATCCATACCGAGTATAGTGTCCCCCGGTTGGAGCAGGGCCATATATACAGCCATGTTGGCCTGGGAACCGGAGTGCGGCTGAACATTGGCATGCGCACAGGAGAACAGCTCACAGGCCCGTTTTCGCGCCAGCTCCTCGGCCTGGTCCACGAACTCGCAGCCACCGTAATAACGCCTTCCCGGATACCCCTCGGCATACTTGTTGGTCAGCGGCGAGCCAAGAGCCTCCAGCACTGCGCGGCTGCAAAAATTCTCCGAGGCAATCATTTCCAGAGTCCCCGACTGACGCCCGATTTCTCCCACCACGGAAGCGTATATTTCTGGATCTGTTTTCTGGAGTAATTGCATCTAAGATCCCCCACCGAATTCTTTTGGAATAGAGGTTAACATTCACGGCCTTTACGGCCCTCGATTTCCGCGATCTTTTCCAGCCGCCTCGAGTGGCGTCCGCCCTGGAATTCGGTCTGGAGCCATATTTTAACAATATCCCGAGCCTGGCCCTTATCAATCATCTTTCCACCCAGAGCGAGAATATTGGCATCATTGTGCGTGCGCGCAAACCGGGCCATCTCCTCGTTTACCACCAGCGCGGCACGGACATTGGGGAACTTGTTGGCCGTAATCGACATCCCGATCCCTGTGCCGCAGACCAGGATGCCGCGCTTGCGCTCACCGCGGGAGACCATACCGGCCACCAGGCCGGCGAAGTCGGGATAATCCACATTCTGCGGCCCTGAGGTCCCCACGTCCTCCGGATCGTAGCCCAGCTCTTTCAGGTATCCGACAATTTCCTCTTTCATCTCGTAACCGGCGTGGTCGCTGCCTATCGGTATCTTTTCCGTCATCTTGCCTAGATCCCTTCAGTTAAAATAATCTTCGCCCCAGAACGGCGAACTGAAACAGTAATTCATAATTCTTTAAAGAAAAAATTTAAATTGCCCAAAGGACCTTTAATAGTTGCCAGAGTCAAAACCAGCCAGCCGCCTATTCAGCGAGCAGCTCCTCGATCCTGTCCAGGAGCCGGTTCAATCTGCGTGCAACAGCCAAGATTGGCTCCGGGCTTGTCATATCCACGCCCGCTTTTTTCAAAAGGTTTATCGAGTAGTCGCTGCTTCCGCTTTTTAGAAATTCGAGGTATTTCTCCCGCGCGCCTGGCTCGCGATTGAGCATTCTCTCGCTCAGAAAAGTGGCGGCTGAAAATCCTGTGGCATACTGGTAAACATAAAAATTGTTGTAAAAGTGGGGAATCCTGCCCCAGTTGATTTCGTAAATTTCATCGACCACGAGTTCAGGGCCGAAATATTTCTGGTAAAGCTCACGGCACAGCTTACGCAGACCCGAGGCTGTAAGTGGGTTTCCGGATTCGGCCAGCGTGTGAATCTCCCGCTCGAATTCGGCGAATAGGGCCTGGATATAAACTGTGCCCTGGATCTGGCGCACTTGATGGTCCAACAGGCTCAGCTGTTTCTTTTTGTCCTCGGTTACTTTCAGCAGGTAATCAATCAGAAGGTTCTCGTTGGTGGTCGAGGCCACCTCGGCAACAAAAATCGTGTAGTTCCCGTAAACCGGCGGCTGGCTCTCCCAGGTAAAATAACTGTGAAGGGCATGGCCTATTTCATGGGCTATTGTGAAAACTTCGTGAAGGGTAGCGTTATAGTTGAGCAGAATATACGGGTGGGTGCCGTAGGAGCCCCAGGAGTATCCTCCGCCGCGCTTGCCCCTGGTTTCGTAAACATCGATCCAGCCGCCGCTGAAACCCTTATTCATCACTGCCAGGTATTCCTCTCCCATCGACTCCAGGGACTTGCTCACCAGTTCAACGGCCCGGTCGTACTCGTATTCCTCAGCCATTTCGGGAAAAAGCGGCGTGTAGAGATCGTAGGGGTGGACCTCGTCCAGTTCCATTACCTTCTTACGCAAAGCGACATAGCGGTGAAGTGGTTCGAGGTTGGTGTTAACTGCCGAGATGACATTGTCATAGACCTCTACCGGGATATTACCGCCATCCAGCGCGGCCTCAAGGCTTGAACCGTAATTTCGTGCCTGTGCGTAAAAAAGGTCCCGCTTGACAATCGCAGACAGAAGAGCAGCCAGGGTGTTTTCATAGCGGTTATATGTAGAGTAGAAAGCTTCGAAAGCACTGCGCCGAAGTTCCCGGTTGCCGGACTCCATGAACTTGCTGTAGCGGGCCTTGGTCAACTCGACCTCTTCCCCGCTTTCATCCTTGATATTCGGGTAGCGAATGTCTGCGTTGTCCAGCATGCTGAAAATCGTCCGCGGCATGCGGGTGACATCCGAGGCCATGGCCAGGAGCTTTTCCTGCTCCGGACCCAGAGTGTGCTCTCTGGTGCGGATAATATCCTCGAAGCGATGTTGGTAAAGCTGCAATCCCTCGTTTTCGGATATCCAGCCGAACAGATGCTTCTCCGGGATCTGGAGAATCTCCGGCACGATAAACGAGGCGGCTGCCGAATAACTGGTGCCCAACGAAACAGCCCTGTCTGCCAAGGCCTGGTAAGTATCCTCGCTCGTGTCTTCATCCCGTTTCATATGGGAGTAAACGTAGAGCTTACCGATAGCCACCCCGAGCGAATCCTGCAATCTGGATACATTCAGCAAATTTTCCGCAGATTCACCAAGCTTCCCGCGGTATGATTCGAGTTCGGGTATCTGGGCGGTGACTTTCCGGAAATCTTTCTCCCAGTCCTTATCTGTAGTGTAAATATCCTCAAGGCACCACTTGTAACGTGGTTCTATTTCACTTCGCTCGAGTGCTTTTTTCACTTGTGCTCCATAGCTGTTGTTGATACCAACGCTCAGGTTTACAATGGCGAAAAAGCATGAAATAAAAAACAAGTTCCGCATGGGCTATCTCCGCAAAGAGCCCGGTCGGTTAGCTAAAGATCAGCTTAATTTATTAATATAGTATCTGGTCGATCTGCTGATCAACACCGGCGAGCTAGCCAGCGATTCCCAGAAAAAATCTCTGCGATCGCAAAAAAAGTGGAACAATTAAAAGCTTACTGACTATAGCTTTATAGAAAGACTTTGCCCTCTGAGTTCCTGTCGCAGCCTGTCAAGCCCCGATGATGTCGAAGTTAGAAAAATAAAGGCAGGGCGATTGGTTGACAAGATTTACGTGACCCGGTAAATTTCGAGCAACATTTTTCATCTTAAACGTTCCTCAAAGCCGTAGATATGGTCCGTCCAATATCCAGGCTGTTCAAATTCCTCTGCTTTGCGATACTGCTGAAAGCCTCCGCAATCTCGGCCCAGGAGGATCTGGTACGGGTATCGATCCGGCCGGACTACGAGGAGTGGGACTGGCAGCCATACGCTGAAAAACTGTCCCTGCGCCTGGCTACGGCAATAGATTCACGGGTGAACGAGGGTTTTCCGCGGCGGGAATTCACGCTGGACAGCCTGGCCACCACGCTTGAATTCCGTTTCCGGATCGACATCCAAGGCAGGCTGCGCCGCTTTGCCCCGCTTTTGCCAAGGCACCGCTACCTGGCCTATCTGATCCAGAGAACAGCCAGAGAACTGGGGGCTTTCGACCCGCTGCCGGATGATCTTCCGTTTTTCTATTTCGACGGGACAATGAGGTTCAACTGCAGGATGAAATCGAGCGGAATGTACAAGCGGCTGTATTTCGAAGAGCCCCTGGACACTCTCGAAAAAATCGCTGTTACTCCCGTCTACAAAACAACAAAATCCAGCACTCCGCTTATGCTCTACGAACCACAGACAGTCGATAAGATAAAACTCCTGGAGGATTTCAAAAAAAGAATCGGGGTTGTCGAGGAAATAAGCGACACCAGCAGTTACACGCCGCTTGATTTCACCAACCGTGCTGTTACTGTTCAGGTGGAGTACGACAGCCTGACAGGGAGTGACTTCGAATCCGAAATGCTCAAAACGCGGATCGAGGCGGCCCTGCTGGAGGCTGGTGCGCGCCTCACTGAAAGTGAGTTTATCCCGCCCCAGCCGCCTGTGCTTGAAATTGCTGAGGCAGAGGAGGATTCTACTCTCTATGTCGAACCGCCTGATACTTCTTCAAAAGAACCCCAGGAGACCGTACCGGAAGAAAAACCAGCCGTCCTGGAGCTGGAAAGAGACCTCGCTGCGGCTTTCGCCAGCCGGCTCGACAGTACTTTTCTTGTCTTTTCCGCAGGTGTGGCCGCAGATACTTTGCCGAATACAGCGGTCTGCCGGGTGCAGCTTTTCCCCTCGGATAATCCCGGCCAGCTCAAGCGCCAGGCGGATTACACCTTCGCCCATTCAGGCACCTTTCCGGACAGCCTGGGCAGGATGATCGTGGCGCGGTTCACCACCCCTCCTCCCAAGCCCAAGCCTCCGGCCAAACCCAAGCCAAAGCCTAAAGCTCCTGTTGCCAGCACTGCAGGCGATTCTACCGCCGTTGATACAACAGCCGCAGCCAAAACTACCAGAGCGGACAGCGCTGCCGCCGCGCCGGCTGATACAAGTGCCGCAGCTAAAGCTGCCGAACCGGACAGCGTAGTTGCTGTACCGGCTGATACAAGCACCCCCGTTGAAGTAAGCCCCACTCCTGCCGAAGCGGATACCACCGGTGCTGCGCCGGACACTGCAAAAAAACAGCCCCAGGCGGCTCCTGCGCCAGCCGATACAAGCTCGGCGATTGAGGATACAACCAGGCAAGGCGCTCCCTCCACAGTTGAACCTCCTGCCGAAGCCGCTTCCGACACTGCCGAAGCAGCGCAGGATACCACGGCAAAAACTCCGGGTGAAAGCCCTTAAGAATTTTTACAGAAGGAAAATAGCGGCAGGGGAAAAATTCGCTGTAAAAAATTGCAGAATATTTCAAAGGGGCGGCCCCACGGTCGCCCCTGGTTGTTTGATTAATTTTACGGGCGCAACATGCCTCGCCCCTTCAAGAACTATAATTATCCCTTCCCAATCAAATATTCCAGCAGCTTCTCGCCTTGCCTGAAATCCGGCACGATAATATCCGCTCCGGCCTTGACCAGGCGCTCGCGCTTTGCCGGGTTCAGGCCCCGGCGGCGCACTTCGTCGCTGGCGATCCCCACTGCAATTCCTCCGCGTTTTTTAGTCTCGGCAATCTCCACCGGCCCGTCCCCAAACGTGCAGAGCTGCGGCCCCTCCAGACCGTGATCCTCGATAATCCGTGCGATCAGCTTCCTCTTGGAAAATTTGTTGATATCCCCCACGCTGCCGTAGATTTCATCCCCGAACAGGCCTGCATACCCGAGCTTCCCAGCTTCGTTTGTCACGTCGTGCAGGTCCGTGCCGCTTGCCAGGTAGCAGCGAATTTTCTTGTCCACAAGGTTTTTTAGAAACTGCACCGAGCCTTTGACCGTGAGATCCTCTGCCACGAACTCGCCTGAATCCAATCTCGCCAGCCTGCTGTTTACCATTTCCATGAGTTTTATGTTGAACACTTCCTTGTAACCTCTGGCGTCCAGAATCTCATCTTTTGGAATGTAGCCGAACTCTTGAACCATGTCGGCCAGGCCCTGCATCTGCACTATTGTCTGCACCCCGGTGCTCTGGTCGATAAATTCCTTAACCCTGGCCTGCACCCTGTGGACCTCGCTGCTCGAGACAGTGCTGAAGACTTGCCCGAAGATCGATTCCAGCATCACCTCTTCCATGATCGGCTCCCAGCCCTGGCGGAGAGTGGAGATGGTGCCGTCGTGGTCGAAAAGCACCTGTCTGATCCTGCCTCGCTCGAAGTTCGGGTTGACTATCTCGATCTCAGTGCTGGTCAGATAGCGCGCATTGCGCATTTCCCCGGCCAGGTCGGGACGGAAAACCAGCCGGCCCTCTTCTATTCGCTTAAGAATTTCTTCCCCTGTAGCGGTACCGGTCTTCTTGAGCTTGGTAACTGTGACAGAGGCGGCGTAGTTGCCGATCTGTGCGGCCTCAGTAATCGGAAGCCCGGCGGCCAGTGTGGCTGTAACAGCCGCAAGCCACGTATCCCCTGCCCCTACAGGATCCACCGGGCCGGTAATAAAAACACCTGGGATTTCAGTGCAGGTTCCTTGATCGTATACCAGGCAGCCATGTTTTCCTCTGGTCAGAATTATCGGCCTGCTGTATCCACTGAACATGGCGTCCAGGGCCTGCCTGCTTTCTTCCAACCCGATATTTTCCTCCTCCGGATCGAGGCTTTCAACGCCCCGGTGCTTTCTGATCAATGAGCCCTGGTCCAGTTTCAGGATCGCCCCCTGGAACCGGTCGAAATAGTCCCGGCTGTCCACGATAATCACCTTGTCGGAGAATCTCTGGATGAGCGAGTTGACTTCCCCGATAAGCTGCTCGCTGATCAAAGGTCTCGGCAACTGCTGGTTCACGATCAGGGCATCGAGATCGCTGAGGCGCTTTTCAACTGCTTTAAACAAAGCCTTTTTCGTTTTTTTCGAAATCCGGTTGTAGAAACCGAAATCGAGCCGCCTCTGCTCCTCGCTTTCGATATGCGGCTTGGCCCATACCGGGGTTTGCCAGTTTTCCGCCTGAGAGATCATCCCGCCGGTCGCCACCCCGAGCCTGGCGAACTCCTCGGCCAGTTGCCTGCTGAACAGGTCAGCTCCTATCACGCCGAACGCCTCTATCCTGCCGATTCCCAGAGCAGCAAGGTTTGCCAGGATATTTCCCGCGCCTCCAAGGCTGTAGCGCTGGGAGCGCACAACGAAAGCCTGCTTGCCGGTCTCGACTGAAATCTCTCCGACCGAATCCTCCAGTATCCAGTAAGCGTCGATCGCAAAATCGCCCAGCACTCCTATTTTAAGCCTGCTGAATTTGGGCAAAGCCTGTTTAAAAATTTCCTCATGCATGATTTTCTCTGTTTACTCGGCAATCACCAATTAATTTTGCAATGTCAGGTTCGAATGATTTTTAGCAGAAGGTATAGTATAAAATCATTCTCAAAATTTGCCAAAACCTACCAAGCGCAGAGCTGATTGTCAAGAACAGGCTCTCCAGGCGTGAAAGCGCTGGTTTCTTCGCCGGTGCCTTTATTCCCCTGACAAGACATATTGACTCAAACTCATGTTTTCTTTAGGTTAATTTTTTCAATCATAATTAACTGAATAAAACCAGCGCAACACGAAATCCCAGGCATTTGAGCAGAGAAGTTATGGATTCGGCGAAGTTTGTAATAGTCGGCGCCGGCCTAGCCGGCATGGCTACAGCTTTCGGGCTGGCGTGCCGGGATGAGGGCGATGTTCTGATCCTGGAGAAAGAAAGTTTTCCAGGGATGCACTCCTCTGGACGCAACGCCGCGATGATCCGCCAGGTGGTTCCTAATGAGCGTATCCTGAGCCTGGCCAAAAAGGGTGCGGAATTTTTCCGCGGGCAGCCGGAGGGCTGGCAGGATCCGATACCATTTACGAAAAGCGGCTCCCTGCTTGTAGCGCTGGGCGATGGCTGGAAAAATCTTCTGGAAGACGCAGAAATGGCCCGCAGTGCCGGAGTTCATCTCGAAATATGGGACGCCGCGCGGATCCAGCAAGCTGTTGGTTGCACAAGAGGCGGTAACTTCCAGGGCGGGGTGTATTGTCCGGATGATGGGGTAACCGATACCGACCGTCTGATCAGCGGCTTTTACAGTGCGGCCAGGGCAAAAGGCATCCGGCTGGAGACTGAATGCGAAGTGCTCGCTATCGAGGTGGATAAGGGCAAAGTGGCGGGTGTGGAAACAAGCAAAGGTTTTATCCGCACGTCTACAGTGGTAAACGCCTCGGGGCCCTGGGCTTCCATGATAGCCGAACTCGCCGGAGCGCTGGCAATAAAATTCACGTCCATGTGCAGACATCTTTACTACACTGGCGAGCTTGGCTGGGTTGATCAAGGGTGGCCTTTTGTCTGGGATGTTTCCAACGAGGTCTATTTCCGGCCCGAGTCCGCGGGCCTGCTTCTGAGCCCCTGCGATGAAACAGCCTCAACGCCTGGAATCCCGCCCGTGGACGAGGAAGTGCAGGATCTGCTGGCCCACAAGCTTTCGGACTCTTTCCCCCAACTTCTCGATCTCCCGATTGCCAGGTCCTGGGCCGGATTGCGGACATTTGCCCCAGATAAAAAATTCGTGATCGGCTGGGACCCCCAGGTGGAGGGTTTCTACTGGACCGCCGGCCTTGGCGGGCACGGGGTGACCACCAGCCCTGCAGTGGGAGCCCTGGCCGCAAAAGAACTCCTCTCCGGTAAGCGCAAGATCAGTTCGCCATTTTCGCCGGGCAGGTTCCTTTAGTCGCTCTGCTCAGGATTTTCATCCCCGGCCTGAGCGAACCTTCCTCATATATTCCCGATCACTCTCTCCATGGCCGTCTGAACCTTGGTCGCCAGTTCGTCTAATGCGGGGTTGCCCACGGCCTGCATCATTCCCGCCGGGGCCATGGCTGAAACCTCCACCGTGCCGTCCTCATGCTCCTGCACCACCACGTTGCAGGGCAAGAGCACCCCGATCTTATCTTCCGCACTCAGCGCCCTGTGGGCGAAATTCGGGTTGCAGGCTCCCAGAATCCTGTAGTTTCTGAAATCCACACCGAGCTTCTTTTTCATCGTGGCTTTCACATCGATCTCGGTGAGCACCCCGAAACCCTCCTTCTTCAGCTCTGCTGCAACTTTCTCCAGGGCCTGGTCAAACGAACAGGCCACTTTTTTACTGATATGGTATTCCATCAATTCTCCCCGTCTCAATGAGATTGAAATAAACTCTCATCGGGCGAGACATGTCTCGCCCTTACAAGCTAATTTAATTAAAGTATCAGCTATTCAGCCTGTTCGGTAAAATCTAACGACAACGCATAGTTGACAGTATCTGCTCCGGCTTTGACAAGCCTGGTGGTTAATACTCCGCCCCATTTGGCGGGCCAGGCGGAGGCAGGATCCAGTTTCCTCACGCTCAGATGCAACACCAGCCGTTTGGCACTGCTGTGTACCGCATCATAGTGAATCTCTCCAGAGGTCAGGTTTTCGGATGGGTGGCCGAACCAGTAGAACTCGTCCTCACCGGTCAGCCATATCGACTCCCCGGCCATTGACTCGAGCACGATAATTCCTGTTCTGGTTTCCTGCTGCGGTCGGGTCTTTCTGATCCAGCGCGTTTCCGAGCGCAGAGTGGGGAAATCACTGGCTGGCCGGGGGACCCTGGGAGCATACCGGGAAAAGATATCCTCGCTGAGGGAAGCCTTAGCAGGAGCTGAACCCACAGGCAAATCGAGCCTGGCCTCGGCTGATTCCTGAACGCAGATTTTTCGGCAGACCAGCCAGCTGGCATCGGCTTTCAAAGTCACACTGGAATCTTTTATTCGTTCAGGAGGCCGCACCCAGGAAAAAAGCATCACCTCCTCTGTGTAAACATTCACCAACAGCCCACCCGGTTCCTCCATTCTCTTCGGCGCAGGCCAGAAAACAGGCCCGGCGTGGAAACCCTCGGGCAGGTTCCACTCGATTTGCGGGGCAAGCCCGGCATCCCCGGGATTCATCCAGTAAATATGACAGCCAGGGGAAATCTTGAACAAAAGCCCCAGCCTGAACTTTCCACCCGCTACCAGGCGGTCTTTATCGGTTAATAGTTCGACCTCGACCAGCGATCTGGTGTCCAGAGCCAGAGCACTGCCGCCGTATGGCAAAAGAGCGGCCGCGATCAGGCTTAAAATCCCGGCCATTTGTCTGATTATCAGCTTTTTATTCATTACCATATATCCCTATATTTTTTTGATTGTGTCCTTAATTTTCTGTAAAAGTGAACGACCAATCGTCATCTCGGCTTG
>CAZJQI010000043.1:0-37492 GCA_964548275.1 uncultured Gemmatimonadales bacterium | reverse complement strand
AACACCTTGCCCATGGCGATCCCGACCCAGCCCATTATAAACATGTTCATGAAAATCTGCCATCCGGCCAGCCAGCCCCGGAGAAGCTCTGCGCCGAGGCCTGAGAATCGAAGGCTCTGCCATTCCGCCTGGGTGTAGGCCAGCGAGCGGCGGAAAATCCGCGTGCTGACAAAGGCGCTGATCGCGCACCAGGCGCAGAAAAACGAATACCAGATGCCGCTCAGCCCGTTGCGGTAAACCACTCCGCCGATCCAGATCGGAGTGTCTGTGGCAGTGTGGGTGGCATACACGCTGGTTGCCGGAAGCCACCAGGGAAGGCCCCGTCCGGCAAGGAAAAAGTCACTTTCGCTGCGGCTGCCGAGACGGTAAAAAAGCACCCCGCAGAATATCATCAGCAGGATATAGGCAACAACCCAGAACCAGTCCAGCACGGTAAAAGTGACCATTGCTCTATTACACCTTTCGGATCGTATAAACTCAATATCAGAACGATTACAAATTTATGTCAATCTTGACGATCCGCCACAAGGGATGCAAAAATAAGAGTTCCTGATCCGGGCCCCTCGTGAAAGCTCTCCTCAGGCCACGTACTCTATCGGCTCGCAGAGCGCCCTGAGATTTTCCTCCGGGGTTCCCGAGGGGATTTCGCAGCCTGCGCCAACCATGTATGGATTGCCCACTTCCTTGTAGATATTCAGGATGCTTTCGCGGATCGATTCAGGGCTGCCCATTCTAACAGCACTTGCCGGATCGATATTGCCGCACAGAGCCACACCCTCGCCAAGAATTTTGCGCACTGTAAGCATGTCCACCATGTGGTCCACGTCCATAATATCGATACCCAGATCGGCGATACCGCTCAGAAGGTGCGTGGTGTTGCCGCAGATATGAAGCCTCACCCGGCTGCCCATTTCCTGAATCGCACTGATTAGCCGTTTCTCCCTGGGCTGTATCAGCCTTTCATACATGTCCGGCGAAACCTGGCTTGCAATGGCATCCCCGATACCGATCGTGTCCGCCCCGGCCTCGATCTGCGCCCTGGCAAAGTGGATACCCACCTCTACCAGCATGTCCATAAACTCGCAGGCCCAGGCCTCGTCATCCAGAAGGTCCATCAGAAAAGTGGCCACCTCCCGGACATCAGCTCCCTCGGCTGCCGGTCCCTCGACCCAGCCGAGGATCGAATATTCGCCGCCGAAGCTCTTTTTGAACAAACGCACGGCATTGACCCGGTCCAGCATCCTTTCCGCTTCCAGGGGGTTGGGCCGCGGCATCGAGGCAAAATCCTTACTATCCTCCAGCGGAGGGTAGGGGCAGCGTGGAACGCCGTCAGTTACGTACTCAATCTCGGCGCCGAAGCCCTGAGTTTCGCGGTAGGGATCGGAAATCACGCTCACCTGGTCCATGCCGAAATCCTCGGAACAGGCCCGGTTGGCCTCTACCAGCACGCGAAAGTCGGAGGCGAAAGCGCCGTAATTGGAGCCGATATACTCGGCGGCAAACTGCATCAGGATCGGCAGCCTGGGAAGGAAATCCACCCGTTCCCCTTTCAATACGCCGAGATACCTGCCGAGACTGTTCATTTTCGTTCCTCGCTTTTGGGGTGTCGGCAACTATTTTTCGGTTTATTTAACCTTGCGCGAATGGAATTAAAATAATATATGATATTCATACAAAACAACCTTATCATAACCGGAGGGGCGAACCTTGTGTTCGCCCGAATCGATCAATTGCAAGGTTCTTAACTGAAAGCAGAGGCACAATGGACCGCCGCAACTTTGTCAAGGTGGGCGCAGCGGGTCTTGTGGGCGCTATGGAGGCAGACCCAAAATATGGCGCCACCGGAAAAAACAAACCGGAGAAAGCCCCTCTGCCGATCCAGAATCAGCCTTCCGGCAAGTATCCGAGAGTGCTCTTTCATTGCCACTGCTTTCCTCCCAACGCAAAAAAATTCCCCCGGCATCCGGATACGGGACTATTCCCCGGCTCACCGGAACACCTGTCTATATTCATGGACCGCCTGGGATTCGATTACGCCACCGCCCTTTCACCATTCGAGGTGCCCGAGCCACGCTGTACCTCCCGCATAGATTCCCCTGGCGACGGACTGGCCTGGCTCGAAGAACAAGCGCGGGAGCACCGGGAGCGGATTCTGCTTTTCGCCTCGCTCAACCCGCAATCCCCGGAATCTCCCGACCGCCTGATCAAAGCTCGCGGCAGGGGATTTAGAGGAGTTAAATTCCACCCGGTGATCTGCCGTTTCTCGATCGACGCTGAGCGGGACAGCAAGTTTTACAGCATTCTTAACAAATACCGCATGCCGCTGCTGATCCACACCGGGGTGTTTTCATCAGGCGAGCCATGGCCCCTGGAGGAATACCACCCGCTCAGGATAGACAGGCTGGCAAACCGTTTCCCGGAGATCCCGATTATCGTCGCCCACGGCGGAGGGCGGGCCTTTTGCCGGGAGGTGCTCGGCCTCCTCCAGTCCCACCGCAATACTTATCTCGACCTCACCCACTCGCTGGACGAAAAATACGGCTGGCACATTCCACTCGATGACATGGAGGCGTTTTTCCACCGCCTGGGGCCGTCACGGATAATCTACGGCGTGGACTACCCCTGGTTCAGCGAGAATGATTTCATCCGTGACCTGGCATATCTTGAAAAACTGGGCCTGGGCGAGCGGGAGTTAGGCCTCGTGCTCGGCGGCACTTTCCTGCGGGTCCTGGAGAACGCCGCGAAATAAAACGCTCCCTATTGCCTTTTTAGCCCCTGCCGTACCATAGGCGCCTGAATTAAGTTTGATTTGCCGGTACACTCTTGTTAATTTGGTGAGAGCATTTCACTGCTCATCCCATGCCAATTTTCCCGGAAAATATCCAGACAGAGCTAAACAGAGTACCATGTTCTTTTGAAAAAACGGTTCATCCACCTGCAAAAAGGAGTCCCGGTCATGGCTCGCGCTATCTTTCACTCTGGAGTAATAATCGTACTCGCTGTTCTGTTCTTTTTATCCTGCGCAACTCAGGAGGAAACCGTCCGGATCAGAGCGGAAAGGATGAGAGACAAGATCAAGGGCGGCTGGGTCGGCCAGACCGTGGGTGTTTGTTTCGGCGGCCCTACAGAATTCCGCTGGCCGGGCACCTGGATCCCGGAGCACGTGCCCATTGAATACAATGAACAGATCCTTCTGCGGCATTTCAACAATGACGACCTCTACATGGATATCTCCTTTCTCTCCGTGCTGGACAGCCTGGGCCTGGATGCCTCCAGCCAGGCGCTGGCGCTCAAGTTCGCAAATGCCGGGTTCAATCTCTGGCATGCGAACCAGGCCGGCCGGTGGAATATCCTTCACGGGATCATGCCCCCGGCCTCCGGCTTATGGAAAAACAACCCCCACGCGGATGATATCGATTTCCAGATCGAGGCGGACTTTATCGGCCTGCTCTGCCCGGCCATGCCAGCCACTGCTGCCCAATACTGCGACAGGGTGGGCCATATCATGAATTACGGCGATGGGGTTTACGGGGGAGTCTTTGTCGCGGCTATGTATTCCCACGCATTCGTGGAAAAAGACATTGCTACCGTGGTTGAAAAAGCGCTGAAAAGCCTCCCCGCCGAAAGCGGTTATTACAGGTGTATCAGTGATGTAATCCGCTGGTGGCGGCAATATCCCGATGACTGGCGGGAGTGCTGGTTCGAGGTGCAGAAAAAATGGGCCGAGGATGTGGGCTGCCCTGAGTGTGTTTTCAGGCCCGGAAACATAGATGCCAAGCTCAACGGTGCTTATATCGCAATCGGCCTGCTTTACGGGGACATGGATTTCGGCAAGACTCTTGACATTTCAACGCGCTGCGGCCAGGACTCGGACTGCAACCCCTCGAATGCCGGTGGTATCCTGGGAACCCTGCTCGGGTTTAAAAACATACCCGAGCACTGGAAAGTGGGACTGGAAAAGATCGAAAACGAGAAATTCAACCACTGCGACTACAGCCTGAACGAGGTCTGCGAGGTCAACTACCGCCTGGCCGCAGAACTCGTCCAGCGCAACGGCGGCTCGGTGGGGGAAAGCAGTTGGATTATCAAGCGCCAGAAACCGGTATCCCCGGCTGAGGTCGAGATAGGGTTCGAGGGCCTGACACCAGCCAATCTGGTAAACTTGAGAAACCTGCTGCTGGAAGATACATTTAAAACCACTTTTTCCGGGTGCGCGTTTGTGGTGGACGGAGCAATCAACAACCCCCGCGCAGGCACTGCCGAGTGCGAGGTATCCGTTGACGGCAAACTGATCGAGAAAGTCACCCTTTCAGGCAACTACCACGACAGGCGCACCCCGCTTTTCTGGAATTACGATTTAGATGATGGAGAACACGAGCTGGAAATCAAAAAGGTGGGCGGGGACGGCAAGCTGTTCCTTAACAGCCTGCTCACTTATAAATAATCTCATAAGACTGAACTAATAGCTATAAAAAAGCCCCGGCTGCCAATTCAGCCGGGGCTTTTGATTTTATAAAATTAATTGAAAACAAATAATTTTGCTTCATCGTTGAAAAACGGAATGGTCTTTTCTTCAAGACCAAAATAAGCATAAACTCTTTTTATAATACTATAAGCTGTTAAATCAGGTTTAAAATCGCTAGAAATATCTTTACGAAAAATCCTAATATCTTTTTTTTCAAAAGGTTTAATTTCTCTATCTACATAAAAAAATCCGTTTGAATTAGGGGAATATGGAAGAAGAATGTAACCTTTCAAATTTTTATAGCAAACAGTCATATAATAACTATCATCCAATTTAGATAAATCCACAAGGGCTCTATATAACCTCAAAAAAGTAGTTGGAAACTCTGTAACAGGATATGGATAAAGTCGTGGTCTAACTTTGAATTCTTCTGGCGGTTGACGCCAACAAAAATGTCCATCAAGGGGTGTCCAAAATTCCATATGACCATTTTCCAAAACAATTAAATATTTATTATCTTTATCGCCTCTACGAATTCCCGAACCAAATCTTTCTATATCGCTATAAAAATCCTCAATGTTCCATCCATTTTGTCTTGAACCAGGTGGTTCTTTTATAAGTTTTCTAAATTTTTCTTCATCAACTTTAAACAATTCATGGCTTGGATTTTGAGGCGTCGCAGCAATCCAAAAGTAAGGCTTATTGCCTACTTCATTCTCAAAATTTTTCAAAGAAATATTTCGCAATGACTTACCATCTTCAATATTTATTAATTCGATATCCGATATCGAGTCAACTCCTGTATAAATTTCTTTACGCATTTCCTCATCTTTCAGGCCAATAGAAAGTTTGCTTAATTGTTTCTCAATCTTAGATAGCCTTAAATTAACTTTGTCTTTATTAAAAAATTCCCTGATTTCCCCCATTGTCATTTCTCTTTTACCATCTTGGTATCTAGTATAGAAATCAGTTCTGTTCTTATATGTAGACATGTGGGGTATACGCTCACTTGATGGGACTCTGACAATAACTAGCGGATTACTTTTTACAACACGTGTAACTACTTCCATTCCTTCTATTCTCTCCGAAATATGGTCATGGCTTAAACTAATTATTGCTTTTTTTATAGCTTCCGTATTACCAACCAAATCTGGTTCAAATTTTATAGCTTTTCCTTTCCCATCGTCTTTAATTCCCACAATTATGTATCCACCACCACCATTCGCTAAAGATACAATATCCCTTAAAAGTTCAATCCTTTCAGAATCCTCTTTATGATTAATTGTAACTTTGAATTCCAAATGTTGTCGTTCTGTTACATGGGATTGAACTAAGTTATTAATTTCTTCATCTTTTATGTCGTATAAAGATTTTCCGTCAAATATCATATTGAACTCCAAAATTAAATTTTTACTCCGCATCCAGCAGCATCTCGGCAAACTCGCCCCAGTTTTGCCCGTCCGTTACCACATTGGCTGTAATAACCGTTCTATTTTGCAGTTTCGCCGATTCCGGAACCTTAACCCTAAAA
Organism: uncultured Gemmatimonadales bacterium; assembly: GCA_964548275.1. Classification (GTDB taxonomy): domain Bacteria; phylum Gemmatimonadota; class Glassbacteria; order GWA2-58-10; family GWA2-58-10; genus JAUVUV01. The sequence continues at coordinate 31,496 of CAZJQI010000043.1, read as the reverse complement.
GAGAGCGAACCCTCCGCCTTTCCCTCGATGGCAAGATTACCCTCACCCGGCTCCGCACTCCAGCCCTCGGGCAGACGGAGTGAAACCCGGGCATTCATCATCCGTGCCAGGTGATTGCGCACCCTGATTTCCGTTTCAAACTCAGAGCCCTGCTCAATTTTCTTTGTGTAAGGATAAAAATGTATCCAGTTCGGGTCGAAACCCAGGTTGGGGTCCTCGTGCGGCAGTACTTTGGCCACCGCAGCGATCCTTTTTTTAATGTTTTCCAAATTTTTCAGGTACATCTCCATGTTGCCTTCCCTGGCACCCGAGTGTGCAAAAAGCAGTAGTTCCGGATCGTGCTCCACCAGTTTGTTCATCGTCTTGATATATCCGCCCTCCGGTTCGAGAAGGTAATAATTCAGGAACGTACTGATACCGTGAAGCCGGAGGTTGCGGCGGTGAAGTTCCACATTATCAAGCTCGTAACAATCGGTATCGCCCATGAAAAACACTTTCCTGCCGTCCACGACTCCGGTCATTGCCTGGTGGTACATGGTCTGTCCCGGGAAATGCATCACTGCGAACTCGTATTCCTTCCAGTTGAGCAGCTCTCCGTCGCAAAGCATCCGGTCTGCTTTTATCTTTTCCGGAGCCAGGCAGGGCAGGTTGTAACAGGAGGGGTTTTCAAGTATATCCACCATATTCTCGTAAACCCAGATCGAGGTGCCGAAGCGCCTTTTTAGATCGAGGAATCCCCGGATATGGTCCTCGTGAAAATGACTCGGAATCACCACATCCACTGTCTTAATTCCCAACGCTTCGATTACCGGTTCGATAGTATCGTAGCCGTATCTATGATTTTCACCAGGCACTGCGTAGTAATCATAGAACAGAGCGCTGCCATCCTCTGAGAGCAGAATGAAAGAGGTGGGCCGGTAGTGGTAAAGATGCTGGCTGATTTTGCGCCAGCGTGTGGAGGGCCTCGAGGAAGGTCTAACATTTTCCTCAGGCTCGGGACTGAAATCGTAGATTCCCTCAAGATTGGTCTTTAGCAACGCTACCGCATCCGCCGGATTGCGAATCGTTACTCCGTGGGAGGGAAGCAGCACTGCGGCCTGTTTGGCTAGTACTTTATCAAGACCTTCCAGGGTCAGTGTTATGCCCTTGAATCCTCCATCCCAGTATCGGTAATCGAAACTCCAGAGGTTCCAGACCTTCCCCGGCGAGTGGATCATATCCCCGGTAAATGCGTAGCGAACACCATCGATTTCTGCCAGGTAGGAAACCGCTCCCAAAGTATGGCCAGGTGTTTCCACAACTTCGATCCGCAGTCCCTCCCACTCGAAGACCTCGCCTTGTGCAAGGGTTCTGTGTACCGTGATATTTTCGCGCGGCTTGAATGAATCCGGCTTGAATCTATAGCGGATGTAAATCTGGAAATCGTTCCAGAAGCTTTGCACCTCAGTGAAAAAGCGTTCTTCTTTCTCTGGCACAGCCACTTTCGCACCAGCTTCAACAAGGCGGGGCGTCCCCTGACATTGGTCGCGGTGGGAGTGGGTGTGAAAAACCCAGTCGATCTTGCGGATACCCATTTCTTTCAGCACTTCCAAAACCAGGCCGTCCCCGCTGTCTATCAGCAGGGCTCTGTCTCCGCTCTTTATCACATAGACATTGCAAGCATCGCTCACCCGGTAGAGATTCTCGGAAATTTTCTCAAAAGCCACTCCCTTTGCTTGCCCGCTGCATCCCGGGCCTGAGAGACAGAGACCCAGACCAACAGCCAGAGCTCCCAAAATACCCACAATTCTTTTTTTTCTCATAATAATGCTCCTGAAGTTTGATAACGTTCGCAGCAGTACAGTGCTCTGTCTGCTAAGTGTAAATTGGTACTATTTTCTTATATATAACTATTTTTTTTATTTTCAATAAATATATCCGTCCTCTTCCGGTGGACAAATTATTTTTAGTTGTAGATTTAGCACAATATGCGGTATTTTCCAATCTGGAAATTATCCCCTTTAATTTGACCTCTGGACAACATTTCGATTACTATGGGAAACCTTCTGGGAGCTGTCGATCTCGGTGGTACCAAGATCATTTCAGGCCTTTTCTCTCCTGACGGAGAAATTCTCGGGCCTCCGGTGGAATCCCCTACTGAGGCTCATTTGAGCCCCGAAGAGGTGTTGGAGAATATCTGCGGGAACTTTATGGAAACCTTGAAAACCTTTGGGGAACCCCTCGAAAACGTCGCCCGGGTCGGGATCGGGGTGCCCACAACCATCCAGTACGACAAGGGGCTGATCGATTTCTCACCGAACCTGCCCACCATGACCGATTATCCGCTGGCCCGGGTATTGGCTGAAAAAATCGGTATCCCGGTTAATATGGAAAAGGACGCCAACTGTTTTGTCCTCGGCGAAAGGGCCCGAGGGGCAGCCGCCGGTTGCAGTGATTGCTGCGGGGTGACTCTCGGCACCGGCCTGGGTGTTGGAATAGTGATCGGCGGAAAACTTCTCCACGGCAACGACCGCTGCGCCGGTGAAATCTGGAAATGCCCGTACGAGGAAGATATCCTCGAAAACCACGTCTCCGGCACTGCGCTTGTCAAAAAGTACGCTCAGGCCACAGGGGAGAAACTAAGCGGCGAAGAAATTCATCTGAGAGCCACCCGCAGCGACCGAATTGCCCGGGAGCTGTTCGCAGAAATGGGCCAAGCCCTGGGCTGCGGCCTTTCTTACCTGGTCAACCTCCTGAACCCGGAGGTGATCGTTATCGGCGGCTCCGTGGCCCGGGCCTGGAACCTGTTCGCCGGGGGAATGAAAGATGTTATCCACAGGCACCTGGTCGAGAGAAACGCCACGACAATAACCAGAAGCAAGCTCGAACATCTTGCCCCCCTTTACGGTGCAGCCCTTCTGCCTGGATAATACCTGATATTCTACACGTTCATTCACCAGGAGTCCTCTCATGAGAGCTGCTAAAGTTTCAACTTGCAAACCCCGGCAGCCTGGCCGCTCACCCGGACCTGCCGCTGTTCCAAGTAGTTGCCTCGATCCTCCTGCTTGTCGTTTCGGTTCCTCTGGTGATGTGGGCCGCGGCGAAAATCTTTCGCACCGGCATCCTGATGTACGGCAAGCCGCCTTCCCTGAAAGAGATAGTCCGCTGGGTCCGCTATGGTTGATCTTACCAAATCTGTCCATTGATAATAAAAGCCCCGGGCTCATCTGAGTCCGGGGCTTTGTCTTTTCTGCTCTGCCGATTTATCTGGAAATTTCCACCGATTCAAGCCCCCGCCAATTGCTTACCCAGCATCACGATAAATTTTTTGACCAACTTCTCGTCGAATTCACCCTGGATGCGGGCAATAATATTCAGCGCCTCGAACGGGGTAAGTGCTTTCTTGTAGGGACGTTCCGTGGTCAGTGCATCGTATACATCCACTATTGCCGAGATGCGGCCGAAATACGAAACCTGATCACCTTTCAAGCTGTTAGGATACCCGGTTCCTGTGAGTTTCTCGTGGTGCTGGGCCACGATCTCGAGTACCTCCTTGGGCAAATCGTGATGTTCTTTCAGCAGATCGATCCCTATCAGCACGTGCTTTTTCATCTCTTCAAACTCTTCCGGGGTCAGCTTGCTCGGCTTGTTGATCAGCTTGGTGTCTACCCGGCTCTTGCCAACATCGTGAAGCGCCCCTCCCAGGGCCAGCCACTCCAGGTCCGGGCTTTTAAATAGGCCGAGCGCGGAACCGAATCCCACGCAAAATGTGCTCACGTTTAACGAGTGCGTATAGGTGTAAAAGTCATGAGAGTGGATAACCATCAGGGAGTAAAAAGAGTCTACGTTCTCAAGAACAAAATCCGCTGTTTTATATACCTGATCTTTCAAGTTCTTCAATTTCTCACCACTTCGAGGGTCATCGAGTATCTCCTGAATCACGACCTTGCTCATCTCGCGAAGTACCACGGCCTTGCGCATGACCTTCAGTTCGTGATTATCCTCCGCTTCTTTCTCAGCGCTCATTAACCTGTTGATAAACGCTTGATATTTGTGAATGTCCTGTCTTCGGATCAACAGTTCCTTGCTCGAGACACTTATCCGGTCAGCCAGTTCCCAGGGAGCCTCCGGTTTTTTTTCAAATTCGGAAAACAAATGGACATTGTTGCCTGCGTGATAGTAAACCGGAAAATCCACCTCCTCACCTTTCTGAAGAAGATTGTGGTTTACCACGAAGAAATTGTCCATGATCTCGTGGTATTGCTCTATCTCATGAGCATTGGTGAAATCCACCTGTCCATTTTCCTCGGGTGCCTCCTCCTCTGCTTCATCCGGCATTCGCTTCCTGTATTCCTCGTAGCGCTTGACATCTTCTTTGGCCACGTACAGCGAGTCAATTTTATTTTCGATCAGATTATCTATATTCTCCTGCTTGAACTTATAGCCTCCCTTGCGGTAGAGGACGAAGCGATCCTGGCGCTTGATAAAGAGATCGAAATCCGGATAGGAGTCAATTACTATCTTTTTGAGCGGAATAGGAAAATAATCTGACTTCATAACATAACCTCTGATCCCATGTGGATACTTTAAAAATACAATCTTGAACCGCTTTTCCAAATAACTCCAAGATAGAATTTTATCATGATAATAATAAAAATCAAGAAAATCTTTTACTTTCTTCCTCTCGCGCTCTGAAAGTGAGTAATTATCTCACTAACGCCTTGACTTGCTCCCTGATGGTGGTAATATCCCTCAAGGGGGTTTCCCTTCCCACCTTTCTCAAGAAATGTTGAAAAATCCCGAGGATTTGGAGGAGTGAATGGAATCCGGTACGGAAAAACCGGCCTGGGGAATAATCACTGTGGGCAAGATCGCCCGCGAGTTCACTCAGGGGGTGTTCAGGTCTCGCACAGGCCGGGTTGCCGCGGTTGGCAGCCGCAGCCTGGATCGTGCTGAACAGTTCGCCCAGGAGTTCGGCATAGCAAAATATTACGATAGTTACCAGGCTGTTATCGAAGACCCGGCCGTAGATGTGGTATATGTCGCCACGCCGCACCCGTTGCATGCCGAGTGGGCAATCCGCGCCGCGCATGCCGGCAAGCACGTGCTCTGCGAAAAACCGATCGGAATGAACCACCGTGAGGCGGCCTCAATCGTGGAGGCTGCCCGAACCAACGGAGTTTTCCTGATGGAGGCCTTTATGTACCGCTGCCATCCTCAGACAAGAAAACTTGTGGATCTGGTCAAAAACGGCGCTGTCGGTGAGGTGAGAGCCATCCGCGCCACTTTCAGTTACCATGGAACCTATGACCTCGAGGGGCTCAAGCTGAATAAAAAACTCGGCGGCGGAGCTATCCTGGATGTCGGCTGCTATCCGGTAAGTATCTCCCGCCTGATTGCAGGCGCGGCCCTGGGCAGAGATTTCGAAGAGCCGCTCGAGTTGCAGGCTATGGCGCACATTGGAAAAGAAAGCGGAGTGGATGAATACGCCGCGGCCTTTCTCAGGTTTCCCGGAGATATCCTGGCTCAGCTTGCCGCCGGTGTACAGCTTGCGCAGGACAATACTGTACACATTTACGGCTCCGAGGGATGGATCGAGGTGCTCTCCCCATGGTTCTGCAGCGGGATCGAGGGCGGCACCTCGCGCCTTTTAATCCATAGAAACCGCGAAGAAAAGGTGGAAACTGTAGAAATCAGCACCTCGGAATGGCTCTACTCGATCGAGGCAGACACCGTGGCCGAGCATCTCCACTCCGGCCAGGCACCCCCACCGGCGATGACCTGGCAAGACACCCTGGGTAACATGGAAACTCTCGACCGCTGGCGCGCCGCTGTCGGGCTGGAGTATGAAGCTGACAGAGCACTGTAGGCAGTACCGTACCCGCCTTTCAGGAGCTTGCCCTGCAATCCAAAGGAGTGAAACATGAAACTATTCCACCTCACTCTCTTTCCTGCGCTTATCCTTTTCACGCTGGCAATTTTTCCCCGAACTGTTTTACCCGACAAAGCTGAAAACAGCCCGGAAATGGTACTGGTGCCGGCAGGGAAATTCACCATGCACGTGGAATATCGCAGGCGGGAAGGTTTGTCTCTGGACTCTCTGGTCACAGACGATCGCGGGGTGCGCTACAGTATGACAAGAGATATCTACCTTGAGGCTTTCTATATCGACAGGACTGAGGTGACCAACGAACAATTTAAAACTTTCCTGGACCAGAGTGGCTACAAACCCAAATGGCCTGAAAATTTTCTCAAACATTGGCGAAACGGCAGTTATCCCAAAGGCAAACACCCGGTGGTCTGGGTTTCCCTGGAGGATGCCCAAGCCTATGCCCGCTGGGCCGCCAAGCGGCTTCCCACCGAGGCCGAGTGGCAAAAAGGCGCCCAGGGCACCGACGGCCGGATATGGCCCTGGGGAAATCTCTACGATTCGGCCAAAGCGAACATGGATTCGCCGGGCACAAAGCCTGTGGGAAGCTGCCCGGAAGGAGCCTCCCCTTACGGCTGTCTGGACATGGCAGGCAATGTCTGGGAGTGGACAGACTCTTTCCACACCGACGGCTACCATTACTTTTCCTGGCTGCGCGGAGGAAGCTACTATCATGCAAAAAGCAGCCGCTGGTACATGCAGGGAGGGCCTGTTACAAGTTGCCAGCGAACAAAGTTCTGGCATATGACTCCGGCCTTGAACAGATGCGCCACTGTGGGGTTCCGCTGTGTGAAAGATGCGCGCTAAAACTATCCGCCGCTCAGGAGAGCTATATTCCATATCGAGCATATTCTTAAGAGTTCCAATTACGGCAGGAGCCTGAAATGGGAAAACTGAATAAATTGAACATCGTGCCTCCTCTTTGCGTGATTTCTTTTGCTATGCTAACCGCTGTGCCTGCAACCGTCTCGGCTGGCTGCAAAGTGTCATACATTCCTGATAAAGAAAATGTAGAAACAATCATACTGGAAAATGAAACAGTCAAATACACAATCTCGCTTGTCCGGGGAGTGAAGCTTTCGAGCGTGATAGAAAAGGGCGAGGGCACGGATTTCCTGGACGGCAATCCGCCGCTGATGTTCTGTTCAGTGAGAAGTGCCCGGGATGTGGGCTATCAGCTCCTTAGGATTGAGGAAAAGGATTGCCCCGCTGGTAAGGTTTGTCTCACAGTTACCGAAAAATCCAGCTACGCCGAAAATCTCCTGGATCTAACACAGACCTTCTCCCTGGGAGCGGGCCCGGAACTGGGCTGGAATGTCAGGGTAACGAACACCTCCGCTGCTGGAATCGGTTACCGTAGTGCCTTAACTGTCCCCAGCAAAATAACTTTTCCTGTGATGCAGAAAATAGGGCTGGGCGGCGAACCCGATATGCACTATTTGATCCCCACCGGCGGCAGCTTTTTCTGCATTGACTCTCCCCGCGATTTTATCCTCTATTTCACCCGCGCCTCCGATCCCCTGATGCCGATAGACATTTTTAATACCCGGCTGAACAGAGGGATTTACTTTCATATTCTCAGATCGAAACTCGATTGGGCCTTTGCTGATAAAGATGATTTCAAATCAAAAATTTTCCGCATGGTCCATGAACCAGGCGATCAAACCGAAATTCTCCACTGCCTGATCTGTCCCCACCGGGGAGACTGGCACGCAGCCTTCGGGGCCTTTAAAAAACATATCCGCTCGAGCTTTGATTTCACCTATTACAAAAGGCCGGTCCAGCAGAAATACCGTCAACGCTTTGTCTCGCATTTCACTTTCCTTTACGGCCACGATATCTATGACCCGGAGCACAACCGGTTCAGAATTGATGAATTCCTGGAGGAGGGAAAACTGAATTTCGGCGGATATGATTATATGCTTCTCTGGCACGACTACCCGCGTACCGGACTCGACGGTCGCGACCAGTTCGCCATGTACGAGGACCTTCCCGGAGGACTCGAGGGCCTGCGCAGGATGGTGGAACGGGCGCATGAGCGCGGCGTCCAGGTTTTTATCCCTTACAAGCCGTGGGACATTATCGGCAATCGCAAAGACCCTTTCGCCGAGGAGGCCCGGATCGCAAAAGCTATCTGCGCTGACGGAATTTTTCTGGACACAATGAGCGAATCCGACCGCGCTTTCCGCCACGCCCTGGATGCGGTTAATCCGGAGATCGTGTTTGTCTCCGAGGGCAGGCCGGACCTGGAGGCCGCGCAGCTTGTCACCGGAAGCTGGAACCAGAACGGGAGAGCCTCCAACAGGATGCCCAGCGTGGACCTTCTGCGGTTCGTCCTGCCCGAGCACAACGTGCGAAATATCAACCGCAGTGCGCGCAAACGGGACGAACTGATTCTCAACGCCCTGTTCAACGGGGTGGGACTGATTGTCTGGGAGGACATTTTCGGCGAGATCAACCGTTTCACCTGGCAGGAGCGGATCATGATCAAACGCTACAGCAGGATTATCCATGAGAACCGGGACGCCTATTTAACACTCGATCCCATTCCCCTGGTCGATGATTTCCGCGAGGATCTCTATGTCAACGCTTTCCCTGCCCGCGACAAGTGTGTCTATCCGGCTTACCAGCTCGGCCGGGAGAATGTCGGCCGCTGGGAACACCGCCGCCTGACGGGTGCGTTCATGGAGGTTGATCACCCGGAGCATTGGCATTACGTTGACCTTTGGAACTATCAGCCGATACACGCAGAAAAAGTGGGGCGCAGGACGCGGCTGTCTTTCCCTGAGGAACCCGCGGATGCGATGAGCTGTATCGTGGGTTTCCCGAAGACCCTGCTGGTCGAAAGGGATGGCGATATCCTGCGTATAGAAGCCACCAATCCTCTTGATAACGCCTCAATTCAGATCAACACGGTGGATAACCTGACTCTTCTTGAAGAGGAAGCACTAAAGATTGAAGGTACCAGCGGCATGGTACGTATTTCGCACCTCGAGCTGGATTTCCCCTACCTGGTTCTGGTCAAGCTGATGCAGGGCTCGCTGCTCAAGGACGAGGTGATCCTGAACCTTGGCTGGAAAAAGTTTGATGAATGAATCTTCGAGTTGAAAACAACTTAACCCGGATTATTCATAAAATTAGTAAGATGTTATGTTTCCCCGTGGCCTGGGGGGCGGCGGGCGCATGAAATGCGCGCCGTTGTGCAAAAGCACAACGGTCTGTGCGACCCAAGTCGCACAGCCGCCGCCCCCCTCCCTCGGTAGCTGATGAAAAACTGAAAACACGTGATTAGACCTGTCAAGATCTGGGTTTCATGAATAATCCGGGTCAATTCTAGGGGAATTAAAATGTATTTTTACAGGTTTTCCGGAATCAGTTTTCTCCTTTTATTGCTTATTCTTCTTATGAACCAGCCATCACAGGCAGCCCAATTCATCCAGGCAAAACCGGTCTGGCCGCAGGGCCACGAGCGCGAGAAAAATCTCTTTGTCGGGTTCAGGGCCGCCTTCAAGGCTCCGCCAGGAGAAAAAGTCATCCTGCGCCTGGCCGGCTCGAGCCTCTATCGCGTTTTTATCAACAGTGAATTCTGCGGCCACGGCCCGGCCAGGGGCCCGCACGGCTATTTCCGTGTCGATGAACTGGATCTGACAGATAAGCTCCATTCCGGCAAAAACCTGCTGGCAATCGAAATCGCCGGATACAATATCAACAGCTACTACCTGCTCGACCAGCCTTCATTCCTTCAGGCGGAGATTCTGGCAGGCTGCCGGGTGCTGGCCGCAACCGGAGAGCCGGAATTCGAGGCCTGCATTCTCGATTATCGTATCAGAAAGGTTCAGCGCTACAGTGTCCAGCGCACGTTTATCGAGGCCTACCGCCTCAAGCCCGGATTCGACACCTGGCGCAAAAAACACGGCGCGCCGCTGGACAAAACAGCATGCGCAATCCTCCCGGATAAGAAACTCCTGCCTCGCAGGGTGCCTTATCCTTTGTATGCTCTGCGCCAGCCGGTCTGGAATGTTTCATGCGGCAGGGTCCAAACCGGGGTGAAAGCCGGCAAACTCTGGCGGGACAGATCTCTCACCAGTATCGGCCCCGGTCTTGGCGGTTTCCCTGAAAACGAACTGGAGGTGATCCCCACGATCCAACTCCAGAGGATCGCCACCAGCAGCCTACAGGAGATCGGCCGCACCTTCTCCAGCAGCAGGGACAGGCTCCATCTGGCAGGCAATTCATATCACATTCTGGATTTCGGCACCAATCTCACCGGGTTTATCGGGGCCAGGCTCACGGTGCATAAAAAGGCAAGGCTTTTTATCACTTTCGATGAAATTCTCACCCGCGGCGATGTCGATTTCAAGCGACTCAACTGCGCCAACGTGATAAGCTATGAAATGCCTCCCGGCCTTTACGAGATCGAATCTTTCGAGCCGTATACGCTAAAATTTATCAAGTTCATTCTTCTGGAGGGAGAATGCGAGATAGAGAGCATCCATCTCCGGGAACTCGCCAATCCCCAGGCACGGCGCGCCCATTTCGCCTCCAGTGACCGCCGGCTCAACAGTCTCTACGAGGCAGGCCGTGAGACTTTCCGCCAGAACGCGCTCGATATTTTCATGGACTGTCCCTCCAGAGAGCGCGCCGGCTGGCTCTGCGACAGCTACTTTTCCGCCCGTGCCGCATTCGACCTCTGCGGCAACACGGATATCGAGCGCACCTTTTTCGAAAATTTCCTCCTGCCCGAACGTTTCGAGCACCTGCCTGCGGGAATGCTCCCCATGTGCTACCCGGCCGACCACTACAGCGGCACTTTCATACCCAACTGGGCGCTCTGGTTTGTAATCCAGCTCGAGGAATACCTCGCCCGCAGCGGCGACCGGGCCACTGTGCAAGCCGCAAGGCCGAAAGTCCTCTCCCTGTTCGACTATTTCGAGAAGTTCAAAAACAGCGACGGCCTTCTGGAAAAACTCGAAAGCTGGGTTTTTATCGAGTGGTCGGAGGCGAACAAGTTCGTCCAGGATCTGAACTACCCGACCAGTATGCTTTTTGCCGCCGCCCTCGAGGCAGCGGGCAGGATGTACGATCTGCCGGAGCTTTCCTCAGAGGGCGAAAAGGTGAGGAAGGCAACTGCTGTAAAATCTTTCGACAGTGAATTTTTCGTGGACAACGCCCTGAGAAAGTGGGGCAGGCTCAAACGAACCCGCAACCGCAGCGAGGTCTGCCAGTATTTTGCCTTCTTTTTCAACGCTGCAGACCCTGATTCACATCCGGCACTCTGGGACAAATTGTGCAAAGAATTCGGCCCGAAACGAGGGCGCACGGGCGTTTTCCCCGAGGTGCACGAGGCTGCCCCCTTTATCGGCAAAATGCTGCGCCTGGAGGTGCTCTCCCGCAACGGCCTCTGCCGCCAGCTCCTCGAAGAGGCTATCCAGTATTACCTTCCCATGGCAGAGCGCACCGGCACTCTTTGGGAGTTCGACGGCGCAAGCTCAAGCTGCAACCACGGGTTCGCCTCGCATATCGTGCGCGTTCTGAACAGGGATGCACTGGGAATTTACAGGGTCGATCCGGTAGGGAAAAAGATCGCTCTGCGGTTCTCCGATCTCGATCTGGACTGGTGCACCGGAGGCCTGCCCTCACCTGAGGGCGAGATTTTTCTCGAATGGTGGAAAGAGGGGCAAAACATCTGTTACCGCGCTCACGCTCCTGCAGGATATTCGATAACTGTGGAAAACAACAGCGGCAGGAAACTGGTAATAAGGCCGTGAATAGCATTTATGCCAACAAAATCATTTTCCCTAACCCTTTAAACCAGCTTGCCTATCCGCAAGATTGTTGTTATATTTTCTGTCGTTATGCCTTAGTGAAAAATCAGTTGCGCCTGTGCGGGAGAAATAAACCGCCCATTTAGTGAAAAGGAGCAGGCTTTAATGGGCAGGAAAAGAATCACCAAGAAAAAACTCAAGGAGGACGCCTTTGTCTCCTCAGCATTCGAGGCAGGGCATTTCATCCAGGAAAACCTGACCAGGATCATCATAAGCTTCGTGGGCGTAATCGCCCTGACTGGACTGGTCTGGCTTTTTGTCAATTATCGCCTGGAGCGTGCCGAGGCGGCCTCGCTCGCCCTTTTCCAGGCCCAGGCACTTTTGATGAACGGGCAGTATTCTCTGGCGGCGGCTGATTTCGAAAAGCTGGCCGAGGATTATTCCGGCACCCCCGATGCAGAGAAGGCGGCTTTCTTTGCCGGCGACTCCTATTACAAAGCCGGTGAATACGATCAGGCCCTCGAGCGGTTTGAACAGTGCCGGGACGTGCTTTCAGCTGAGGATCCCCTGATGGTTAACTGCCTGACCGGGCTGGCCGCAACCCACGAGCAGCTGAAAAACCTGGACCAGGCAATCGAGTCCTACCGCCAGGCCCTCGAAATCACTTCATACGATTACCAGAAAATCGAGATCATCAGAGACTACAGCCGTGTACTTTCCCTGGCCGGTAAAAATGCAGAGGCTCTTGAACTGATGGACCGTATTATCGTGGATTACCCGGACAATCCACGTACCGGGGAGATTATCGAACTCAAGGCCGAAATGCTCGCCAAAGCAACTTCAGCTACTCAAGGAAACTGAGGCACGGCTTCCGCAGCCTGTCAGGCAACAATTTCGCTCAAGTCCGCCATGAATATCTGCCGCGCTCCTTTGGGGGCGGCCTGGAAGAAAGTTTTTTTATAGTCCCGGCTCCAGAAAGGGTGCCCGTCAAGGCGAATAGCCGAATGTTTCAGCCCCTCTCTTTTCAGGGTAGGTAAAGTACAAACGGACATCTCTTCCTCGGCTACCAGGTCGATCAGCCGAATGGAAACTTTCTGCACGGTGTCAAAAGGAAATTCATCCGTAATACAGAACCTCTCTCTCGGCTCCACAGTCGGATGCCCTCCCCCGGTGAACTTTTCACTTAATACCCTCACTTGGCTGCCATCGTAGCGAATTTTGCAGAAACGCAAGCTTTTACCATCCGGCCTGAGGTTCCTGATCAGGTGCTCCCCGTCCGGGTGCCAGTTCGGATGGCCGCCCCTCTGCCCCCACACTGGATTGCTCGGTGTATGCTGGATATTGCTGCCATCGGCATTCAAGGTGAAAACCATTGCATTTTCACGTCCCCAGCCGTCCGGAAAAAGGCAGCGCAGGACCTGCATAAGACGGGTTCCCTGCCTGTTGAATTTGGTATGCCAGAAATAGAATGTGCCTCCCTCTTTGGGCGATGGCTCTGGAATCCCGGCAGCCACATCCGCCAGACTGTAAAGCAAGCGCTTTTCGCCTGTTTTCAAATCCGTTCTCCAGACCCCTTCATCATCCGCAGCTCCGGGAGGCAGCTTTCGCGGATTATCCGGTTCTTCGCTGGGAACCCCATACCCTTGCTGGGTGATATTGAGCAGTTCGAGCGGAAAGGCTACCACGCAGGACTCATCAGGAGCGATATGGTACATCGGGCCTGCATACGCGACTGCCCTGTCTGTTTCGAGGTCGATTCCCACGCACACGGCTACGCCTTCGATCACATCGTTCGTATAGAGATTCCTGTCCGTTGCCCCCCAGTTCAGATTGGCTCCCACCTGGAAACCCCAGCTTCTGGTGGAATACACTGTTTCGATTGTCCGCTCTTGAAGGTCGATCACGCAGACATCTGCGGTATCACAGTCTCCCAGGGCCGGAATCCTGTCCTGGTAGGGAAGCCGGGTAACGGCCAGGAATCGCTGAGAGGGACTTAACGAGCAAATATCATAGTACGTATGCACGTAATACCCATCCTCAGGTGTCACCTGGGTCACCGGTACCAGAGTTTCACTGTCAGCGTATGGCTTGAAATCGAAGCTTTTCTTGCCAGATACCGGACGCTGGCAGGACCATAAACCGGGCATCAGAAGTGTGGCCGAAAACCCGGCGGAGGTACGGAAAAACTGGCGGCGCTTCATTTGAACTCTCCGGATTTGATTGGCAATTTAACTCCCGGATGAACTACATCCTTTTCTTCCACTGTCCATGATAGTACCATTGCTTTCTGTCTGATTCAAGCGTTGTGTTGCGGGAACTCGATAAAGAAGAAAAGACAGGGTTGAACCTGCAACCCTGCCTTTTCCACCCAAGCGGATTATCTATATTTTATTCGGCAGCCAGTGCCCGCTCTGCCTGACTGATCTGCTCCTCGACCGCTTCAGGGGCGGTTCCGCCGTGTGATTTGCGGCTGGCCAGAGAAGCGGAGAAATCGAGCACCTTTTTTACATCCTCGGCAAAAAGCTCGCTTGCTGAGGTATATACATCCAGAGGAAGGTCTTTCAGGCTTGTGCCGCGAGTCTCGCATTCGCGCACCAGTTTGCCCACCACTTTGTGGGCCTGGCGGAACGGAAGCCCCTTGCCCACCAGGTAGTCGGCCAGGTCGGTCGCCAGAAGAGAATCGTCCAGGCAGGAGGACATTGCCTCGGTGTTCAATTTCATGGTAGCCGCCACTCCGGTGGTCACTGCCAGGGAGTTCACCAGAGTATCGAAAGAGTCAAAAAGCGGTTCCTTGTCCTCCTGAAGGTCCTTGTTGTAAGTCGAAGGAAGGCCCTTTAGCGTGGTCAGAAAACCTGTCAGATCTCCGATCACGCGGCCTGTTTTGCCGCGCACCAGCTCCAGCGAGTCCGGGTTTTTTTTCTGCGGCATCAGGCTGCTGCCGGTGGTGAAAGCCTCGCTCAACTCGATAAATCTATAGCCCGCACTCGAGTAAATAATCAAATCCTCAGCCAGGCGCGACAGATGAATCATGGCAAGGGAGGCGGCAGCGATAAACTCGACAGCGAAATCCCGGTCGCTCACTGCGTCCAGGCTATTCTGGCTCACGGAAGCAAAGCCCAGCCGCCGGGCGAGAAACTCGCGGTCTATCTCTATCGCGCTGCCAGCCAGGGCCCCGGAGCCGAGCGGCAAAACATCCGCCCGTGTTGCAAAGTCCCGGAACCGGTCCCGGTCGCGCTCGAACATCCAGAAAAATGACAGCAGGTAGTGGGCCGCACTGATCACCTGGGCCTGCTGAAGGTGCGTAAAACCGGGCATCAGGGTCCTGACCAGAGGGCGCGCCTGCTCGAGCAGAGCACTCTGGAGGCTGCGGAGTTTTTCAAGCACTGTGCCGGTGGCCCCCTTGCACCACAGGCGCATATCTGTTGCCACCTGGTCGTTGCGGCTGCGGCCTGTGTGAATTTTGCCGCCTACCGGACCCACTATCTCGGCCAGCCTCCGCTCCACAGCCATATGGATATCCTCGTCCGCCTCGTTCCAGGCGAACTGACTCGACTCGATCTCTGCTGCCACGCGGCCGAGACCATCGAGCAGGGTTTTACACTCCTCGTGGGTGATCACGCCGGCGCGGGCCAGGGCCTCGGCATAGGCCGTGCTGCTGTTAATATCCTCTCGCCAGAGCCTTAGGTCGAAACCGATCGAGGCATTGAACTGCTCCATCAGTTTGTCCATCTCCCCGGCGAATCTCCCTCCCCAGGGTTTTTGAGTCTTGTCAGACATTTTATCAGGTTACCTCGTCATTTCTTGAAATCACGCCTCTTACTCGGCCGGGCGCCTTCGCGTTCGAGAATCGCCTCCACTTTCAGCGGAAGGCCGAAAATGTTGATAAATCCCTCGGCATCGTGCTGGTTGTAAACATCCTCCTCGCCGAAAGTAGCGTACTCCTCGCGGTAAAGCGAGTGAGGGCTCTTGCGGCCGAGTGGGATGATATTGCCCTTGTAGAGTTTGAGCCGGACCGTGCCGCTCACGAACTGTGTGGCTTTTTCGATATAGGCGTCCAGTTGCTCTCTCAGCAAGGTGAACCACTGGCCGTTATAGGTCATGTGGGCGTATTTCTGAGCCACCAGGTCTTTCCAGGCCAGGGTTTCCCGGTCGAGAGTGATCGATTCGAGCTCCCGCAGGGCAAATACGAGTATCGATCCTCCGGGAGTCTCGTACACCCCGCGGCTTTTCATGCCTACCAGGCGATTTTCCACCATATCCACCCGACCGATACCGTTAGCGCCGCCGAGTTCGTTCAGCTTTTCAATCAGCTCCACAGGCGGCAGCCTCTCGCCGTCAATCGCCATCGGCACTCCCTTCTCGAATTCCAGCTCAATAAAAGTCGGCTTATCCGGCGCTTTCTCCGGCGAGACAGTGAGCTTGAACATGTCTTCTGCCGGTTCGTTCCAGGGATTCTCGAGCTCGCCTCCCTCATGGCTCAGGTGCCAGAGGTTCTCGTCCAAGCTGTAGATCTTCTCCTTGGTGGCCTCCACTGGAATGTTATGGGCCTTGGCGTAGTCAATCGCGTCCTCGCGGCTGCGGATATGCCATTCACGCCACGGGGCAATTATTTTCAGTGCCGGGCTCAGCGCTTTGACTGTCAGCTCGAAACGCACCTGGTCGTTGCCCTTGCCGGTCGCCCCGTGGCTCACCGCATCCGCGCCTTCTTGCTCGGCAACAGCCACCATGTACTTGGCGATCAGCGGGCGAGCCATTGAGGTGCCGAGCAGATAGTTGCGCTCGTAAACCGCGCCGCTGCGGAGCACCGGCCAGATGTAGTCGGTCACGAATTCCTCGCGAAGGTCCTTGACATAACACTTACTCGCACCGCTGTTGACAGCCTTCTCCTCCAGGCCGGTCAGATCCTCGCGCTGGCCGATATCCGCACTGAAGGCGATCACCTCGCAGCGTTCGTAATTCTCTTTCAGCCAGGGAATAATCACCGAGGTATCCAGTCCGCCAGAATAGGCCAGCACGACTTTATCAACTTTCTTTTTCATCGATCTCGCTCCAGGAGAAAATATTTTGAATTTCGCTGCTGATTTCAGAGGGTTATCACTGTTGCCGTAATATTTCCATTGAGATAATTCTCCAAACCTTCCAGGTCGGTGATCAGAACCCTTTTCACGCCTTTCTCAAGGGCCTGGATTCCAGAGCGCACCTTGGGAACCATACCGCCCCCGATCACCTGCGTTTCAATCAGTTGTTCGGCCAATTTTCTGTTCAGCTTAGCGATCTTGTGCACGTCATCATACACACAGGGTACGTCGCTCAGGAACACCAGCTCGGTGACCCGCAGGCTCACCGCAACCGCCCTGGC
Source organism: uncultured Gemmatimonadales bacterium (assembly GCA_964548275.1). Lineage (GTDB taxonomy): Bacteria > Gemmatimonadota > Glassbacteria > GWA2-58-10 > GWA2-58-10 > JAUVUV01. The sequence continues at coordinate 14,464 of CAZJQI010000043.1, read as the reverse complement.
CATGTGGTCTGCGTTGATATTGAACACTGTGCCCTTGGCATCCTGGCTTACCGGCGAAATCACCGGGACGAACCCCTGATCGAGCAACTCTCCCACTATCCGGGCATTCACCCACTGCGCCTCGCCCACATGCCCCAGATCCACTTCCGCTTCGAGCTTGCTGGCGCGGACCAGCCGAAGGTCTCTTCCGGAAATCCCAAGCGCCTTGACTCTCGCAGCAACCAGCGCCCCCACGATCCGCTTGTTGACCAGCCCCGAAAGCACCATCTCCACCACCTCGATTGTTACCTTATCAGTGATACGCAGCCCCTCGTGGAATTTCGATTCGATTCCAAGCTGATCCAGATATTTTCCGATATCCCTGCCGCCGCCATGCACAATCACTGGCTTTCTTTGCATCCTGGCCACAAGTTTGGCCAGCGATTCCAGGAATTCGGGTCGACCCACCTCGCCGCCCCCCACTTTGAGAACCATCAAACCTTGAGAGTCCATTTTCAGATCCTTCCACTTGCAGTAGTCAGCCCTGCGGTTTCATCCAGGCCGAACATAATGTTGAAATTCTGCACTGCCTGTCCCGCCGCTCCTTTGACCAGGTTGTCAACAGCCGAACTGATCAGCACAAGCTGGCCTGCGTCCATATCGTGCACACCGATCACGCAGTCGTTGTTGTACTGGACATATGCCAGTTGAGCGGGCTTGCCTATATCAAGGACCTTGACAAAAGGCTCGTTGGCGTAAGTCCGGAAGTAAAGCTCCCAGAGCTGCTCGGCGCTGATTTGCGTGCGCACGTAAATCGTTGCCAGAATCCCTCTCGAAAAAGGCGCGAGCTGGGGTGTGAACGCCACCTTGAGCTCCCTGCCGGCAAGCCGCGAAAGTATCAGCTCCATCTCGCCCACGTGACTGTGGGTCCGTCCCATCTTGTAGGGCACCAGGTTCTCGTTCACTTCAACGTAATGCGTATTCAGTGAGGCCTTTCGACCCGCGCCGCTGACTCCGCCCTTGGCGTCGATTATAACCTCGGAATCTTGCAGCAGGCCCTCCTCAGCCAGCGGACCCAGTGCAAGAAGAGCGCAGGTGGGATAACAGCCCGGGTTGCCCACGATTTCGCACCCGGTGATTTCCTCCCGGAAAAATTCCGGAAGCCCGTAGACGCTCTTTGATAAAAGCTCAGGAGCGAGATGCTCGACTCCGTACCATTGCTTGTAGTGCCGGGGAGTTGCGAAACGGAAATCCGCGCTCAAATCGATCACCTTGAGCCCCGGGCGGTAAATGCGCTTGATCAGTTCCATCGCGATGGTATGAGGAAGGCAGGTAAAGATCGCATCCACTGCTCCAGCATCGGCTTGCCCGGTTGAGCATAGCCGCAACTCGGGAGCTCCGGGAAATACATCCGAGAAATTCTGGCCCTTGAAGGGCTTCGTGGTTAAAAAGGCAAGCTCCGCCTGGGGGTGGCCGAGAAGTATCCTGACAAGCTCGATCCCGGTATATCCTGTGGCTCCGTAAACACCGACCTTTATCATCACTTTCCCCTGTTAGATTTTAAATTTAATAGCTGTCTCCGAGAGCGAAAAACAGCCGCAGCCTCTTTTCCACTCCTGCGGCCTCTTTCTGGCCGCCGAGCACGATTAGCACTGTATCATCCCCTCCGACAGTGCCCAGAACCTCGCCCCAGCTAAGGGCATCAATGCTTGCCGCAACAGACTGGGCGAAACCGGGGCGCGTGCGTACAATCAAAAGGTTGCCTGCTCTGGTAATAGATAAAACCACTCCCTCGGCCACCGGTGGTGCCTCGGACGGTCTTGAGCCTCCCGGAAGGTAACGGTACCCGTTGCCGGCTGTCATTTTTACCAGACCCAGATCACGGATGTCCCGCGAGAGTGTGGCCTGGGTGGTGCGCACGCCGTTCTCCAGGAGCCTGTGGAGAAGTTCTTTTTGAGTGGAGATCGGCTCGCCGGAGATGATATGAAGGATCAGCGAACGCCTTTCATTCTTTCTCGCAGACATGATTCTCCAACAACTGTTTGAATAATTATGCAGACAATTATATAATTATAAATCAAAATCAATTTTTGTCAACCCTTATTTTGCCCCGGCAGCTACCTCAATCAAAAATCTAATTCACGGCGCTGATTAGATCCCCTCGACCAATTTACTTTTGCCTTCTATTGCATTAATATTCTACCGGTGATATGTTGCCTTTTAAAAGACAAAATCCGTATTCTAACCGAGAGAGAAAGCAGGATGAAAATAGACAGGCAACCGGTACGACCCGGCAAGCTTTCCGATATACGCGGTGAAAAACCGGACTTTCCTTGCATACTCTGCGCCATCCGGGACCGCGAACCGAAGGTGACCAATTTTGAGATCACCCGTAACAAGCAAATGATCGTCTCGCTCAACCTCTATCCTTATAATCCGGGCCACGTGATGATTTTCCCCATGCGGCACCTCACCGACATCCGGGATTTGACGGATGAGGAAATAATGCAGATGCACCGGCTGCAGGGTAAAGTGATGGCCGTGCTCGAGTCGGTTTACGGCCCCAGCGGGTTCAATATCGGGTACAATCTCGGTAAAACCAGCGAGGCGAGTATCGAGCACATCCATTGTCATGTGGTTCCACGCCACCGGAATGAAATCGGCCTTCTGGAAATGATCAGCCAGGGCGTGAGAGTGCTGGTGGAAGACCCGCTGGATACTCTGGAAAAACTCCGCAAGGCATTTGCCGAACTTGAAAATGAAAAAAATAACCATACTTTCAATCCCACTTAAAATCTCCCTTCCAACATCTAACCGGAGAATCCTAATGGCTTGTTCGAAGTTAAGCAAATCATCCCTGATCCTCCTGGCCCTGATCTCTTTCTGCCTTTTCGCCTTCTCAGGCTGCACTTCAGGAAAGGAAAGCACACCCTCGGCAAAGCAGAACCTGCCTGATGCCGGGTCAGGGACGGAAAAACCCGATCGAAAAACAATCTGCCGCAAAGCTCCCTCAACCATCATGGTGGACGGGATAATCGAAAATACCTGGCAGGCGGCTGAAACCATGCGGCTTGACGACTCCGCCGATATTCCCGACCCGAACAGGGTAAAAATTTACACCCTCTGGGACGAAAACTACCTCTATGTTGCCTACGAGGTCACAGACCGCTACCTGGTGGGTTTCCAGACCGAACGAGACCACAAGGCTCTTTACAAGGACGATATGATCGAGGTCCTGCTCGACCCCAGGCGGGATGCCACCGATCTCTGGCTGGAGGATGACATAGTCTACCACGTGAATATCCTCGGCCAGGTCAAAGACGACCGCGGCACGCCTGAGGGCAGAAGCGACGCCACCTGGCAAAGCGACGCCCTTTTCGCTGTCATATATGATGGTACACTCAACGATTCCACAGACCTGGATCAGGGATTCAGCGTGGAACTTGCCGTGCCCTGGTCTGAGATCGGCAAGAAACCGATACCCGGGGAAACTCTCGGTATAAATTTTGCAGCCGGTGATGCCGAGGGCGCGGACGAACACCTCTGGGACTGGTGCGGCGCCCGTCCTTTCAGACAGCCCAGTGTCTACGGGGTGCTGGAGCTCGAGTAGCCTCCTAACCCGAGTCCTGAGAATGGGGTCCAGTGATGAAAGCTTTGCGGAAAGCTATACTGACCGTTCTGATTTGTGGAATATGCGCCGCTGTTTCATGTGCAGAAATTCTTCCCACCGGAGGCAGGGAACTTTTGCCCATTCCGGTAATGCGCAGTATGCAGGCCTACATGCTGGAAAAACGCTTCGACGGCTGGCTTTTTACCGGACAGGGCTCTTTTGACGATCTGGCCAGCGAGTTTCTCGGACTGGCGGGCAAAACCCGCCACCGCTGGTTTATCTTTTACCCCGGCCTGGCCACTCTCAAAAAACCGTTTCTGATCTACCATCCAGAGGATGAAAAAGTTTTCAGCGGGATCAATTTTTACCCCTACCCTTACCACAGCCGAAAGGAAATGCTCGACAGGATCAGAATAGACTTAAACTCGTTCGCCAAGGTTATCTGCCTCAACTACTCGGAAAACCTTAATATCCCTGAACTGTCGCGTGTGGACGCCGGCACTCTGGAATTGTTGAAAAATAATGGGTTCGGTTTGCTCTCCAGCGGCTCGATTCTTTCCTTTTTCCATACGCGCTGGCGTGTAAGCGACATGGAAACCCACCAGGAGGCTGCATCCAGGCTGGATTCAATCCTGTCCCTGAGCGTAGATTACCTCAGAGAAAGACTGCTGAAAAATAAAAGGGTGAAAGACTACGAGTTGGTCAAGTTTGTGAAAAAAAGCCTCAAAAAGCTGGGTCTTGAAGAAATAGAGGAGCCGACCGTGGCGCTGTGGGAAAAAACCCTGCTGGAGAAATACACCCCGACAAGAAAGCTCTCCCGGCTCATTTCGCGGGATGATCTGTTATACCTGGAAGTTGCCGCACGCCTGCGGAATGATGAAAACTCCATGTTCGCCCGCCTCGGCTGGAGTCTCTACCTGGGGGATCAGGTGCCTGATTCGCTGAGCAGACCCTGGGAACGGATAGTCGCCGCAGCCGAGGAAGCGCTCGGCCTGCTGAGCGACCGCATCCAGCACCGGAAAACCCTTCGGGGCTACGAGGTAGACCAGGCCGCGCGCGCCAAGCTCGGTTCAATCCCGGACATTCTGCCCCGGCCGCTGGGATATAACCTCAACAGGGATCAGCACCGCTTCGGCGTGCGTCTGGACAACTACCTCGCCCACGATGACCGCGAGATCATGCCCGGTATGGGGTTCACCCTGGAGCCTGGTATCTACACTGATACATACGCCCTGCGCACCTGCACCAACCTGTTTATCCACGGAAACCGGCAGGTGAATCTCCCGGCTCCGCTCCAGCGAAAGATCATTGCCGTACTGGGTTCAGCAGAGATTTAACTTAAAAATAAAGGGTTTGGAATATCCTTCCAAACCCTTCTTTATCAATGGTTGGCGCTGGCGGATTCGAACTACCGACCTCCTGCTTGTAAGAAAGAATTCCGAGATCTATTTAACCTTTTATTTTTCAGCCTGATCCGTATAACCACCTGCCATTTACATACTTAACATAATTTGATATCTCCCACGCTTATCACCTTCTTTGCACCGCGTCAAAAATATCAATGCTACTTTCTAGTTTTTTTATATGAATCTATCGAATCTCGGAAGTAGTCGGCTACTTTTGAAAACAAACCATCCACATTCCTGGTGATCTCTGCGTCTATTTTTCTCACTCTATCAAATAAATTCTCTATTTCGGTAAAAAGTGCTTCCATCTCAATATCTTTCACCTTATTAATAATCTTTTCGTCAACATTCTTCTTGATCTTTGCGTTCAGTTTTTTGGCACTATCAAAGAAATCATCCGCCCCGTCAAAAAACGCTCCTATAACTCTTTCCATTGCTTCCAGTTTCGATTTCATTTCTTTTTTCTCATGATTTTCGCTCATTTTATTTCCTCCATATTAAGCGGCGTAATTTTTGGTATTTTTGCAATTTCGGTTTTTTCTTCATATTGTCATAATCATTAATTATTTCGATGTCTTCGATGGCTATCTTTCTTTTATTCATTTCAGTTAAGAAATAATCGGTTGCTTCCTTAATACCGTCCCTCTTTCCTTTTCTGTAAGCACAGAGGATTATAAATAAAAGTCCGATTGTTGCGAGTATTGTCATTAACATTTGCTTTTGCTTTCAACTTTACTTTTAAAATGCTTTTGGTATACCAAAACTCGAGGATCCGATGCTGAAGTATTTGAAATCTTGGTTTCGATATATCTCTACCAGAACTCCTTGCTCAATATTTGAATAAGCCTGAATAAATGTTTGCATATCATCAATGGATTTCTGGTTTACGTCCCACTTTTGTCTTCTCATTAACACACTTCCTTGCTCTAAAGCCCCTGGGCTACTACAGGGGAGCATGACCACCTTTGACTTAAGTTATATATAGCTCTACCTTCGAGGTGTGTCCACTACCTGAGTGTCGCAGTATACCCTATTCCCACAAAATTATACCCTAAAGATCTCGTAGTTAAAACATTGATACTATTATTTGTTGATTTATTGAATTTATACTTGCTCTTGTTTTTTGCCACGCATACATAACAATTAATACATTCGCTATTGTTAATCTTTAATTTTTCAAACATTGAGTCATAGGCAATAGCTCCCATTTGACATGGAGGGTAACGTTCTTCAAAATGATAAATTTTGAATACAAAACTTTTGATACCTGAACTTACAATTGTAATAAGAGAAAGAAATGCTCCTAACGGGCATAAATATCTACAATAAGCACGAGAAATAAAAATTGAGCAAAATATTATAATAATTAACAATAACCAGTTAACCCAATTACTATTCAATTTAAAGAGTGTAAAAAAAGGTTCAGCCCGTTCAGCCACAATCATAGCCTTCCCAGACATTCCCGTTGTATATGCCAATAATAATATCACAATAAGAATTACATACTTGATCAACCTAAGCAATTGGTCTATCATATCGGGTACCGAAATTTTTAAACGCTCACTGTGTAACAATTCAAGAATAAACCCAAAAGGACATACCCATCCACAATAAAATCTTCCCAAAAAGATCGTAAAAATTATCGCTACAACTAATAAGCCATATAAATAAGCATTGTCTGGGAATACGGGAAAATGTCCTTGTGAAATAGACACCAAATTACTTATACTAACACCCCCGCCTTTTTCAAAACCAATATATAAAATGGATAAACTAAAGCTTAAATACCTTATAAGTTGACTTTTTTTTAAGTAACCGTAGATGGCTAATCCGACTATAAAAAGCAATATCCAAATATCTGTTTTTAGTAAGCTATTTCCCCATGACCCTTGTTCATTTTGATTTTCAATTGCTGAAGTTTCTATTTTCATTACAGCAGGTAATATGATAGATATTCCGGTCTTTATAGATCGATTGATTGCGCTTGAGGTAATCGTAGCACCAGTAACCGCATCTATATCTTTCCCCAGAATAAAATTATCCGTTACAGATTTATTTACATATTGTTCAATAAACTTATTAAGTAAACCCCGGGTATATTTAATTGATTCGTTTTCTTTAAGTACTTTAATGCCAACAATCTTACCCTCGGTACTAATGCCTACTAGAGTAGAAATCTTACTTTGATAACCGTATGTTTTTTCTGGACAGATCTCTGTAGTTATAAATGCTATTCCCATAAATCTCCCGTATGTATCGTATCCTTTATAATGAGGAACAGGCTCTAATTTTCTTACAATTCGACTTGCTTGCGGTAAAACCTCAGAAACAGAAGAACTGGACAATTCCGAGATTTTCACCAAATCATAGTTTTCACTAACCAGCGCGCGGGGTGTACCAAGACTTGATTCCATATTAATGTAATTAAAGTATTGATTTCGGTATATTCCTAACAAGGAACCTTGATCGAGATTTTTATAATTATAAGCCTCAAAGAATGTTTGAATATCGCCTATAGGTTGCTGGTTTAAGCTTGTTATCAAATCCCCCGGCAAAAGGCCGCTCTTTTCAGCCTTTCCTCCCTCTTCCACTTGCAAAATTACTACACCGTTTATTCCGGCAAGAATAGAATACCTCTCCCTAAGTGATTCTGTGAGTGGAGATATAAGAATACCCCACTTCTTATCTGTTTGATCCTGAGTATAGCTTTCACTAACAAAAGTTTCAGGAGAGGTTTGTGGTTTTTTCTCAAGCACTGGATATACTGTTTTGCGTATTTCTCCCCGCATGAGACATATTCTGATTCTGTCACCAGCCTCGGCGCCATAAAGGTCTGTTAGAAATTCTGCTACTGTTCTCACTTTTCTGTAGTTAAATGACATTAATACATCTTCCGGCTCTATGCCTGCCCCCTCTGCAGGAGAACCTGGAAAAACCCTTTCCACAAAAACCCCGCCCTTCTTGTCAAGGTCTTCAAGGTTCTTCTTATCTGTTTCTGAAATTGCATCGCTCACCTCAACTCCAAACCATGGTGATATTTTATTTTGGCGAACAAACCAATCAGGCGCTGATTCGACAACTGCATTTATTGTGGTACGGTAGTCTTCTTTTGCTATACACATCTCAATCTCACTACCTACCTCAAGTCCAGAGATGTCATTATTGAATTCTTTGGCAGTTCTTATTCTTCTACCATTTAAGGAGGTAATAATATCCCCGGGTTGCATACCTGCATCGGAGGCCGGAGACCCAAAGGCAACACTTTCTACCAGGGCTCCCTGAACTTTATCAAGCCCGGCTTTTATTGCCATTTCTATGGTAATATCTGTAAGCTCTACACCAAGCCAGGCTACTGATCCCTGGCTCTGATCAAGCGAAAGAGTTTGGGAAATTGTCTGTGTTCCTGAGGATTTCTGTTGTGTATCTGAATATAACAAGTAACGAAAAAGTCCTAGAATAATCAGGCACAAAACCACCACGTCAAGTATTACTATGAGTTTGTAACCTGTGCGGTTAAAAGTACTCCCTTGTTTGTTAGATAGATATTTTGTATTACTCATGAGTATCTAATAAACTATCTAAATACATTTCCAGTAGCATTCAAGCATGCGCTTAGCCAACCTTAATGCGCCTGACAAAACTATAAGAAGGGGAAGTTGCATTTCATATCCCAGACTCTGTATTCCCGAACTTGGTTCGGGATCTTCTTTACCTAAAACCGAGATGCTGAAACGAGTTCAGCATCTCGGCAAAGAAAATCCCAATATACTTGTATCTCAGGCACCTGCGTACTGAATGGCCGTTTACCCGTAGAGCGTTCGCAGATATTCGCCCACCTTCTCCTGACAGTTAGCAGGCCGGAACTAGTGTAAACTACTTAAAGCTCCCCGGAGTACTTAGTTTGCTATTTTTTTGCTCCAGGCTTTTTAGCAACTCCTTCAAGTTCTCTTATCTTTCTCGCATGTTCTTTTACCTTATAACCGATTGGAATTATTGCAACTATCAATAATATCAGTATTAAGCCTCCCAAAGACAGCATTTTAATCCACCTCCTTTTGAGGTTAACTGGTTACTGATTATATACCTGCCTGAGCAACAGCTTTACTTTGTTAACGGGTATGGCAAATCCCGCCTGTCATCTGAGATTATACCCTTTGTAACGGTTTGCTCCTGTTTCAGCTCTTTTTTTCAGGAGCATCATTATGCAAAATATGAATCTCCTCTCAATTACAAATTAGTCAACATATGCTCTGACTATTACATTCGTTCCATAAGCCATCACGCCGATAATCAGAGCGCCCAAAACAGTGGCAGCTACGGTTCCAGCACTGAGTACCGCGGCCGCCGCACCTGCCCCGGCTCCTGTTTTTAATGCAGTAGATCCGGCTGTCAAGGCGGTCTTATTAATCGCTGCAGCAGCCGTGCTCTGAGGCCCGGACACTAAAGCCGCAGTTTTACCTCCGGCTGTCAAAGCAGTCTTATTAATTGCCGCAGCAGCCGTGCTCTGAGGCCCGGATGCCAATAAACAGCTTCCATCCTGCAATCTATCTTGAAGTTGGGATGCAACAGCAGTAATCATAATTACCCCCTTTTTAATTAGACCTGCGGGCATCAGTTCCCCTCCTTTTGTATGGTTCTACTCGAGGGGAATTTCTAAATGAAGTCCGCTTTTCATTCAATTACCGCAGGTTTTTTAGCAACCCCTTCAAGCTCTCTTAACTTTCTCGAATGTTCTCTTACCTTATAACAAATTACAATTACTGAAACTACCAATGCTATCAGTATTAAGCCACCCAAAGTCATTTTAACTACCTCCTTTTAGGATTAAATGGTTACCAAATCATACCCGAAAGCCTCAAGCTATGCAGTGAGATAAAATGGCCTCCTTTTTAGTTGGTTCGGGGAACAAATTCCACAACCATGATTAGTTTCCTTCTTTTATAAGCCCCGCTTTGTGGGCGGCGCGCCTCACTGATTATTTTTTAATTCTATTGATATACCTGCCTGAGAAACAGCTTTACCTTGTTAACGGGTATGGCAAATCCCACACCTGCGAATGTTCCTGTTGGTGCGTAAATAGCTGTATTAACACCTATTACTTCACCATGTATGTTTATCAAAGGACCGCCGCTGTTACCACTGTTGATTGCTGCATCAGTCTGGATCAGGTCTTCATACAATCTCCCGTCAATTGTCATATCCCGTCTGTCATCTGAGATAATTCCCATAGTGACGGTTTGCTCAAGTCCAAAGGGACTGCCTACTGTCAATACTATATCGCCAACCTCTATCATTTCAGAGTTGCCCAATTTAGCTGCAGGAAATCCGCGGCTCGAGGCAATCTTTAAGATTGCCAGGTCCTGGTTTTGGTCTTGCAATACTATTTCAGCAGGATATACCACCGGTTCTGCGCCAAACAGGGTTACATTGACACTTATTGCATTAGCTATTACATGCTGGTTAGTAATTATATAGCCTCTCTGGTCAACGATAAAACCGGATCCTGCACTCCGTTTCTCCGGGCTATCGGCTACCGGATTCATAAATGTAACACCCCTTTGAGGTCTACCTACACTGCTTTGGCTCTGTACACTCTCAGCAACAATAAACACAACCATGGGTCTGACCGCAGAAATTGCACTGCTAAGAGACTCTTGCAAGTCAAGGCTTGCCAGTTGCAGGCTGCCTTGCACAGGAAAATTTCCTGATGTCGGCTCAAGCTGCGATACATTGTATTGAAAAGGATTTGTAATCTTATAATTCTTCCCTATCCACAATACCCCTTGTATTATCAGAACAATTAGAACTACAATAAAGGTACCTAAAATAGCTGGAAGAAAATTTCTATTTGTTTCCATCATTTTATATAAAGGTATGGATTTAATTAGCTCCTATTTCAGCTTTTTTTCAGGAGCATCATTATGCAAAATATGAATCTCCTCTCAATTACAAATTATTTAATATATGTTCTGACTGTTACATTCGTTCCATAGGCTATCAGGCCGACAACCAGAATACCCAGAATAGTGCCGGCTATGGTTCCAGCACCGAGTGCCGTACTTGACCCAGCACCGAGTCCCGCACCTGCCCCGGCTCCTGTTTTAAGTGCAGTAGATCCGGCTGTCAAGGCAGTCATACTAATTGCTGCAGCAGCAGCGGTGGACTGAGGCCCGGACATCAATGATGCGGGAACCATGGCTTGCAGTTGGGATGCGACAGCAGTAACCATAATAAATCCCCTTTCTTTTAATTTTCGTTAACATTTGTTTTGAAACAACTTAGCAATCCCCATAAATAGGGAAAACTAAAGTGCGGTATAAAATTTTCTTACCATCGGTCCTATACGGGAATCGATAATATTACAACACCACATTAGCTCGCTGTGTATCTCTCCCCCTTTTTGGGTTTCCTTCACCTTCCTCACGGCTGCCAGAATCACTCTTATCACTTCCCACGGTTGTTTCTTTTAAACGGCCGTCCATATACCATTCGAGCGCCTGAGAAACAGTACCAGAAACTCCCGAGTATACCTTGACATTCAACTTGCGAAGTTCTTCCATGGCCTCCAGTGAAATATTATTGGTAATGACAGCTCCAACTCCCTTATCCACTACAAATTGTGCGGATTGAATGCCTACCTCTTTTGAGTCATTGGCATTAGGATTCTTAATAGCTTGAAAACTGCCTAATCCAACAAGCATGAAATAGGGCGCCCTATCGAACAGGGGGGCTATTTTAGAACTTAGATTTCTGCCCTCGGATGATATGGCCAGTTTTTGGCTGAGACTCGCAGCCGTTGTTATTGCGCTCTGTTGGCCCTTATCGGGTGGTGGAATAGTCTCAGGCATACCGGATATGGTAACTCCTGGTATAGCTCTTACCATCAGGGTGCCGCACTTTGGACAGGTCAACTCATAGCAGGGAACACCTACTGTGTGGGATACAAGTGTTCCGCAGGCAGGGCACACACATTCCCCTGTGGGTCCACCCGAACCGGAGCTCCCATACCCGCTGCTTCCCCCGCTGCCACTACTCCCCCCTTGAGCCATGCCCTGACCAGCGGAAGCAGGCCTGTTGCCCTGCTGCATGGACCCGCCTTGCTGTGTTGTAGAAGAGCTCGCTCCTGGGTTTAGAGGTATCAGCCTGCTACCACAGTCCGGACAAGTTAATTCCGAACAGGGAATCCCTGCTGGATGGCCTACTGTGATACCGCAAACTGGACATATACATACCTGGACCCTGTTTGCAGTGCCGGCCGTGGTTTGAGCGCCAGCGGTTTGGCCGCCGCCGGTTTGTATGCCTATTGATGGTATAGCAGTTTGAGCACCCGCAGTCTGGCCGCCGCCAGTGGGTTTGCCCATTGACGGAACATCTGATGGTTGACTGGAAGTGGGTTGCCCGCTTATCTGCCAGATATTCACTACATTAGCTCCATCACCTGGATTACCCATGGGCGGAATAGTGGAAGGCTTATGCCCTTCGTCGTCGTCTTCACTGCTGCCGCCGCCGGTTTGAATAGCACCTAATGAGGTTGGATTCAAATCCCTCTGTCCCTTTGCAGCTCCAGCGTATGAGGGCCTTTGAGGGTCTCCCTGCTGAGGTGTGCTTTGAATAGCACCTAATGAGGTTGGATTCAAATCCCTCTGTCCCTTTGCAGCTCCAGCGTATGAGGGCCTTTGAGGGTCTCCCTGCTGAGGTACGCGAGAATCATCATAAGATGTTGCAATTCCGGGGCTTGCATTTATCAGCCTGCTGCCGCACACAGGACAGTTCATCTGAGAACAGGGTATTCCCGGCTGGTGAGAAACCGTGGTTCCGCATGAAGGACAAACGCATACCTCGACCCTGTTCTGGGTGCCTGCTGTTGTTCGGGACCCCATGGTCTCAGGGTCATACTCACCCTTGGGAGGAATCAAAGGCGGCATGCCCTTGTATCCCTCGTCATCGCTCTGGTTGGGATTTCCTCCCGCCGTCAGTTCAGTGGTCATACCCAAGGAAGCCGTTGGCTGCTGTGATGGATCAGCCTGGACCGGGACGTAGGAGACTTGGCCAGTCCGGAAGATGTCAAGCACCACGCTCTGGCTGCCTGCAATTGCTTCATAGAATTGCGACAGTTCTGCGGTAGGTTGCGTATTTGCCGATAAAATTACATCACCGGCCTGTATTCCTGCAGCACCGGCTGCACCACCTGGTATAATACTGGTTACAAGAATACCTTTTTGTCCTTGCGCGAGGCCAAACCCCTGGCCCATGTCCGGAGTAATCGGCGCTACACCCATTCCCCAGCCCGGCTGCTGGGGCGTTTGTTCCGGCGGCTGTGCCTGCGTTAGCGCTACGGAATAACCAGTAGCCGGGATTTCTCCAAGCTTGACATAAAAAACCTTGGCATTCTCCTCTCTTTCTACTACGACTTTAATCCTGTCACCCGGAGACGTGTCAGCAATGAGTTCCTGCAAGTGCGCTACATCTCTCACCCTTTGCCGATCGAATCTCATAATGACATCCCCGCGCTGCACACCCGCCTTGTCTGCAGGAGAACCATCAATTACTGAATTTACCAGGGCGCCCTGATCGGTAGAAATATCAAGCTGTTTTCTGATCATATCATTTAATCCCATCACCTCCGCACCCAGGAAAGATTTTAGTGCCTCCACTTTCCGGGGATTTACCTCAAGACCGCCTCCAGGGGTTCCTTTAAATAATCTATCAAGAACTATACCTGTTAAAATTGCCCCCCCGATTATTACGAGTATTGTTAAATAAATAGCCCATATTTTCATACTTCCTGCTTTGCTCTTGATTTTTTTCTGGTTTTTCTCAAGCATAATAACAATCTCCTGCTTATATTAAATAAACACTAACAACTCCGACATTAGAAGCCTCACGCAAGACGCGAGATTTAATCAGCTCACATATACGGATTGCCTCTTCCAGTTTAGTATCAGGCCCAACCTCAATCTCAATATCCACCAGAGATTTTTGACCTGACTTGCGTGTCTTTATCTCATAAACCTTTTGTACACCAGGTACAGAAGCTGCAATCACGTTTATTGCATCAAACTCTTCCTGATCTATACTTTCTCCCAAAAGTCCGTGAATTGCCTGATAAAGCATTGATATAGCGAACCTAGCAATCAAAACACCTACAAAAAGAGCGGCCAGGGGGTCTAAAATCCTTAACCCCAGCCTGGCGCCGACTATTCCAACGAGAGCGGCAATGGATGTGTAAACATCAGCACGATTTTCCAATGCGTTTGCAAGTATTGCAGGAGAGTTGGCCTGTTTTGCCACACAGAAAGAGTGGCGCGATAAAAGGTCGTTGCCAAAAATACTGACGATAGCGAACAGTATTCCAATTGCACCTGGCTGTGGTAAGCTTCCTGCGAATATAGCTTTCAACGAAAATACAAAAATAGAGATAGCTACCCCCATAACAAATACGGATATAACGCCCAGAGTTATATATTCT
>CAZJQI010000042.1:0-38549 GCA_964548275.1 uncultured Gemmatimonadales bacterium | reverse complement strand
GGGTTTGATACCCGAAATCAGGATCACGGATTTCAGTGATTCACACACAGGGGCGGACCAATGTGTCCGCCCGGCAGTTGAAGTAGTCAATGGGCGCACACGCGCGGGTGCTGCGGGTTTTTATGAATAATCCAGATTAGTCGTCATGAGCCACTGGCTCACCCGGAAACAAAGAAAATGTTTCATGTAGGGACACGGCGTGCCGTGTCCTAAAGTGGTTTTTACCGAAATCATGGAATAACGCACCTTTGGTCCATTATTTTCGGAGAAGATAAGAGGAGATTTGAAGGCAGGCTAAAAAAAGGGGGGCGAGGCGCCCGCCTCGCCCCCTGTGATTATTCTGTTTAAGGTAATTCGGCTGATCTGGCTGGTGCTTCTTTTTCTTCTTCCTTGTACACCCAGCCTCCGGCAAGAGCGGCCAGCACAGTCTGGGCCAGGCCTATACCCACAGTCGTACCGACCAGACCGCACGGGAACATGGTATAGACCGAGCCGCCCCAAGCGAGCAGCCAGGCAATGAACCAGACTGCAAGGCCGGCGAGAACCGCTGTCTTGGGGCCTGCACCGTACCGCGGGCGGATTGCCGCATACAGCCAGACAATGAAAATGCCAATAAGAAAGAATTTCACGACTCCAACGACAATCTCGCCCCCTGCCGGCCACTGCAGGTTCAGGGATGCCAGAACCTCACTCCACTGCTCGCCGAGAATTGCCCCGTGAACCACCCACTCGATGATGTTGATCACCAGGCCCGCGAGCAGTCCGCCGAGGAGTACCCGGCCCTTGTTTATCTTACCCATAGGACTACCTCCGGTTAAAGGAAAATGAGTAAGAAGAGCGCCTTAGACTATACAAATAGAAATTATTCAAAGCAAAGAAAGAAATCAAGAAAAATATGATTTTTCTTGCGTTATATTTTGGAAGAATATGGAGGGATTTGCAGGGGCGGCAGGCCGCCCCTGCCGTTGCAAAGAGGAAGGATTTTTATATTTAGCCAGAATTATCATATAAAATCGATTGGTTTGCCACAGAAGCACACCTCAAGAGCGCGAGTTGTTAATTTTTCAGGCACGGGTGAAAAAATAGCACCTACCGATGTAGGGACACGGCGCGCCGTGTCCCTACGGGGGCTGTGAACCGGAAACAGCGTAATCATTGATGCATCCACGCTATTAAAAATTCTGAAAATAGATACCTTCTGAACAATTTATGGATAATCCAAGTTAGCAGCCAGAGATAATTGGGGCTTGTAATTCAATCCCAGTTCAAAGGCTTTGAGGTTCAGCTCCAGGGTTTCCTCGCCCTTTTGTTTGAACATCTCTTCCAGACTCTTGATAAATAATTTCTTGTCAGCCCATTTCTGGCCAGAAAGATAGGCGCCGAGCATGATTATATTCGCTGCGCGGACATCATTGAGCTCGGATGCCATTTCCGTAGCCGGAAGGGGCACCACTTTGCTGTCCTCTGGAGCTTCAGCCAGGGAGCTGTTGACAAACGCCCGGCCCCGCGCTATGACTTTGGGTAAAAACCGCTCCAGGCTCGGCTGGTTCATCAGGATCGCGTTGTCTGCTGTCTCGATAACCGGGGATGCGATTTCCTCACTTGAGAGGATTACCTGGCAGTTGGCGGTTCCGCCGCGTACTTCGGTGCCGTAGCTGGGGAAATAGGTCACGTGTTCGAATCTTTGCATGCCCACACGCGCCACCATCTTGCCGATAGTCAGCAGTCCCTGGCCCCCGAACCCGGCAAAGACTACGCGCTCAAGCATCCTTCCCCCTCCTTTTCAGCATGGCGGAAGACCCCGGTGGGGTAATACTTCTTAACCGTGGTCTTAATATGCTTAATTGATTGTTCCGGGGTCATCCGCCAGTAAGTCGGGCAGGGGGAGAGGACCTCGATCAAGGAAAATCCCCTGTCTGCTCCCTGTCCGAGAAGGGCTTCCCTGATCCATTTTTTCGTGGTCCTCACCCCTGCCGGTCCGTCGAGCGCGGTGCGCACAAGAAGGAACGGATTTTCCAGTGTATTCAGCATCTCGCAGACCCGGACAGGTGCGCCCATAGTGGCAGTATCCCGACCCAGGGGAGAGGTCGCAGTGCGCTGTCCGGGCAGGGTGGTCGGGGCCATCTGGCCGCCGGTCATCCCGTAGACACAGTTGTTGACAAAAATCGTGGTGTAGTTTTCCCCCCGGTTGGCAGCGTGGATAATCTCGGCTGTACCGATCGAAGCCAGGTCGCCGTCACCCTGGTAGGCAAAGACCAGAAGTTCAGGGTGGGAGCGCTTGATACCTGTGGCCACAGAGGGCACCCTGCCGTGCGCCGCTTCGCTCATGTCTATATCCAGATAGTTGTAAGCCAGTACAGCGCATCCAACCGGGGCGATACCCACTATCCTGCTGCGAAGGTCCAGTTCATCGATAAGCTCGGCCACGATGCGGTGAAGGATCCCGTGGCCGCAGCCAGCGCAGTAATGGCTGTCCACTTCCAGCAGTGTTTTCGGGCGTTTAAATTGGTGAACTTTTCCCATGGAATAAGCCTCCAAACAAAATGGACGGCTGAATATTTTTTAAACTTGTTATCCTTTCCTGGCTGAAACTTCTAACTGGCCGCTTTTATGGAAACCGACATCAGCAGCTTTCGCGTGCGGCGATAGATTTCAGCTATCTCCGGCACCCCGCCGCCCATTCTGCCATAGAAACTCACAGGCAGCCGGCAACTGGTTGCCAGGCGCACATCCTCTACCATCTGGCCGGCGTTCATCTCCACTACCAGGAAAGCTTTGGCTCTGGAGGCGAGTTTTTCGAAATGCCTGGCAGGGAAAGGCCAGAGTGTAATCGGGCGCAACAGCCCGACAGGAAGGCCCTTTTGGCGCGCTTTCCGGACAACTTCACGGCAGAGCCGGGCCACGGTGCCGAAAGCCACGAGAACCACCTCGGCGTCCTCTGTAAAGTATTCCTCGGCCCGAGGTTCGCGCCGCTCAATTTTTCTGTATTTCGATGCCAGGTGCTTGTTGTAGTCCTCGAGCTCGCCGATTGCCGGATAGAATGACTTGACCACCCGTTTTTCCCTGTTTTTGGCTCCGGTCAGGGCCCAGTCCTTGGGCGGGAGATTACGTTTCCGGGACCTTTTGTGCGGGATCAGAGGTTCCATCATCTGCCCCAGTCGGCCGTCTGCCAGGACAAGAGCAGGGTTACGCCAACAGTCTGCGAGATCAAAGGCGAGCATGGTCAGGTCGTACATCTCCTGCACAGAGGCCGGCGCAAGCACGATCACGTGGTAATCTCCATGACCTCCGCCCTTGACCGCCTGGAAATAATCGCCCTGGGCAGGCTCGATATTGCCCAGGCCCGGGCCTCCGCGCTGAACATTGGCGATCACCGCAGGCAGCTCGCTCCCGGCGAGATAGGAAATGCCCTCCTGCTTGAGACTGATCCCGGGCGAGGAGGAACTGGTCATCGCCCGTGCCCCGGTTGCCGAAGCCCCGTAAACCATGTTGATTGCAGAGATTTCGCTTTCCGCCTGGATAAAAGTTCGGCCCTCGGCAGGCATCCAGCGCGACATGTACGCGGTAAGCTCATTCTGCGGTGTGATCGGATAGCCGAAATAACAGTCGCAACCTGCGGCAATTGCCCCGGCCCCGATCGCCTCATTTCCGGTTATCAGTACCCTCTTTTTCATTAATGCTCCCAGGGTATTTACCGGTGAAAAAGCTCCAACGGGTTTTCAAACTCCCGGACTTTTCACACTCCTGCTTTAACCGTTTCTTTTTCCACTATTTCTATCGCCGCGTCCGGGCACATGTTGTAGCATATCCCGCATCCCGTGCAGTTCTCGGGATTAACAGACTCAGCATAATGCACGCCCCGGGCATTGATTTCATGGGAAAACCCTAACGCGTCCTTGGGACAGAAGGAGATACACAGCCCGCAGCCTTTACAGGAGTCGATATTTATCAGCGGTGTGATCATGATGTCTCCTCCGGTGTGGAGGTTAGCTGAAAAGAAGCGCTGTTTTGCGTTTTACTTGTAGGCGGCAGGCCGAACTTTACTGGTCCAGACCTCCCAGCCGCCATAGGCCAGCGCCTCCATTTCACTGGTTTTTGGATAAGCATAGACCGGCGCGATAAAATTGACATGTTCCCTGATCCATTTCCGGAATATTGCTCCGCCTGCAATCCCGCCGGTGAGAACTATGGCGTCCAGGCGGCCTTTGAAAACACCTGCTGCCAGAGCGCTGATATCCTTTGCCACCTGATAAACGAAAGCACGATAGATAAGCCTTGCCCGGGAATCTTCGTTTCGGATTCTTTTTTCGATCTCGCGGCAGTCCCGTGTGCCGAGATAGGCCTGGATTCCGCTGTTTTTTGAAACCAATGCCTGGACCTGTTTGAACTCCATGCCTTTGCCGTTGATATAGCGAAGAAAATCGAGCAGGGGCAAACCCCCGGTTCGCTCCGGTGTGAACGTGCCTTCGCCTTCAAGCGCATTGTTCACATCGACAACCCTGCCTCTCAAGTGAGCCCCTACCGAGACCCCGCCGCCTGCGTGCACTACGATCAGGCGGGCTTTATTATACGGCTTGCCGATTTTCTTGCAGAGTTTTTGAGCCACCGCTTTCTGGTTCAGTGCGTGGAAAATACTTCTCCTGCGGACCTCGGGATGCCCGGAGATCTTTGCCACCGGGGATAGTTCATCCACCACCACAGGGTTGACAATAAAGCTTTTTTTGCCCTGGTCGCTGGCTATTTTCAGGGCTATTATCGCGCCAAGGTTGCTCGCATGCCTGCCGTAAGTACACTCGGCCAGGTCCCTGACCATCTTCTTGTTAACCCTGTAAACCCCGCCTTTCAAAGGTTTCAGCAGGCCCCCACGTGCAACGACCAGATCGATATCCCCAGGCTCGTATCCTTTGTCTTGAAGATCCCCCAGGATATCCGGCACTCTAGCCTCAGCGATTTGCTCCATCGGCTTGCTGAAAACATCTCTTTCATCAAGGTGGTAATGAGTCCATTCGCTTTCAAGCCTCGGTCCCCTGAAAAGGGCCAGCTTTGTCGATGTCGAGCCGGGATTGAGTACCAGGATTAACGGACGCCGCATGATTTAGCTTTTACTCCTCCCCGGTATCCCAGGCGCTGGTCATGAGCACTCCCAAAGCAATGGCGCAGAGCTTGCTTTTTTCTGTATCGGCCCGTGAGGGGACCATAACCGGTATCCCCCCTCCGGTAACGATTCCTGCGATAGTCCCGTTGCACCAGGTCTGTACCACTTTGTAAATCACATTGCCCATGCCGATCTCGGCGGCAAGCAGAATGTCCGCACATCCAGCCACCGGGCCACCGATACCTTTGCGCTCTGCTGCTTTTTTCGAAACGGCGTTGTCAAAGGCCAGAGGGCCGTCCACGAAGCATCCGGTAATAAGGCCCTCGCGGTTCTCGCGAGTGAGTTCCTCGGCATCGTGTATCATCGGCAGTTCACGGTTCGGAGATTTTTCCACATGGGCCAGTACGGCAACCCGGGGTGTTTCAATGCCCAGAAAGTGGGCCAGATCAACTGCGTTGCGCAGAATATCCCTTTTACGTGCCAGATCTGGAGCGAGATTCAGTCCCCCGTCTGTGATCATCATCAGTCTCTTTTCCCCAGGCGCGTCGAATACACCAATGTGGCTGAGAAATCTTTCCGTGCGGAGACCCCGCTTTTTGTCCAGGTAAGCTCCTAAAAGTTGACCTGTGTTGAGTCTGCCTTTCATGAGAAGACCAGCCTCTTCCTGCTGAATAAGATCCAGGGCCAGGGAAACCACCTCCTCCCTGCCGGCTCTGCACCCTGCAATTTCGAACCGGGAGGCATCGGCACCCACTTTTTCCACGGCTTCTTCTATCCCGGCTACTTGGCCAACAAGCAGAGGGTTGACCATGTCCCGTCGGCAGGCCTCCCACACCGAGCCAATGGTAACCGGATCCTCGGCACCGGCTACCACCAGGGTAGGCTTTCGCTCAGAGGCTACTTTTACCGCCTCTTGGAGGCACTCATCCAGAGAAGATAAAAGCCTGCTGCCCAATTATGATTCCTCCTGGCCGGTTTTAAGAATCGAGCCGGCAACAGTGCTGAGCCTGTCGAGAACGATACTGTGAATATCTGGATTCGACAGCCAGATCTGCTCCAGCTTTTCTTTGCCGAATTTTTCGATCAAAAGATCGATCATGATGTCGTGGATGATATACTCGCGGGCTACCATCACCAGAGCCTGATCTGCTGTGGTAACCGCCCAGGAGGTGTCCTCCTGAAGGATATTTCCGATCAGAGCTTCCTTGTTGTCTCTGACAATAATGGTGTGGCGACCTTTGAGCCGGGTCTCCACGATCTTAAGTGGCATATAATCGTGATAGAAAACCTGCCCCACCTCCTCGGTCTTGGTGGAGGAAAAGAGCATAGTGAAAATTTTCACACCCCGTTTTTCCGCATTACAAAGGGTGGGTTTAAGAGTTTCGTACTGAGTGAGCCAGAGTTCGAGCAGAATTTCCCGCTCGGCTTGTTCGATCAGGTGATAGGATTCATTGAAAACGTTTTTTCCGCCTTTGATATGATAGATATATTCGAGAGACACTGCTGAGTATAACTGCTCAAGCCTCTCTTTTACCGACTCCACCGAGCGGAGGAAATTCACTTCCATTGTCTTTAGGAATTTTTCATAGGGTACAGGCACGTACTTGATCGGTTCTTCACCATTGGTATAAACAGCACCCCGCTCGATAAGGCGATGAAGCACGTCGTATACAACGGAGCGGCGGATGCCGGTCTGTTTGCTCAACTGGTATCCTGTAACCGGGTAGAAACGCAGAAGGGAGAGATAGACCTTGGCCTCGTTACGGCTGAAACCCAGGCTTTGAAGGTGTTCGATACATTTCTGCATCGTTATCTGCCTGTTTGATACAGGTCGGGCCTGAAGGTTGAAAGGACGGCGATAATATAGTCGTACGGTAAGGGACGACTATTTTAGCATACAACAATTTTTTTCCCCTGTCAAGAGATGACAGCAAAAAAATAAAAAACCCTGCGGACTAAATTCCGCAGGGTTTTTTCACCGATATCTTACGGCTGTAATTAGAGATCGAGTTTACCTTCGCTGTAGGCCTGAATATAGTTCATGCAGTACTCATCCTGGCCAAGCAGGACCCGGGCAGTAGTGAGATTTGCCATCAGGCGCTTGTCTGTGGGATCCAGGATAGCTGCATCCAGGCCGCGGCCCATGGCAAGCACGAGGTAAATTTGGTTCAACTGAAAGCGGAGCGGCAGTCCGTATGAGACATTGCTCAGGCCAACCACGGTGTGCACACCGGGAAATTCAGTCATGATTCTCTCGATGGCCTGTAGCACGACCTTGCCGTAGGTATGGTCAGTGGCAATCGGATGGACCAGCGGATCGATATAAATGTTATCAAGCGGTATGCCCTCACCGGTGAGTTTCTCAACCAGGCTGCCCGCCAGTTTCAGCTTCGGCTCCAGGCCGCTCGGCATTCCCTCGTCATCGGCGCACAGGGCGATTACGCCGGTCCCGAAGTCACGCACCAGGGGCATCAGTGACTCATAGCGCTTTTTCTCCAAGGAAATCGAGTTTATCAGCGCCTTGCCCTTGTGAAGTTTGAGTGCTGGCTCGATAGCCGCCGGATTGGGACTGTCCAGACTTAGCACGCAGTCGAACCCGTCCTGTATCGTCTTCACCAGCCAGCACAGAAACTCCGGTTCGCGCTCAGGCCCGAAAGTGCCCGCGTTCACATCGACATAGTCCGCTCCGGCCTCGATCTGTTTTTGCGCCTCTTCAAGGATAAATTCCGTGTCCTTGGACTCAACGGCCGGTGCGATCCGCTTGCGGCTCGAATTGATCCGTTCGCCGATAATAAGCATTGGTGAGTCTCCAAATAGTTGAATATTAATTTTTATCCTGCAAATATTGTTAGTATTCTGGGTAAAGTAGGGGCAACCTGCCGCCCCTGCACGTGTTTAGTGTGATGGAGTTTCAGGGAAAATCATTGATTCGCTAAATTCATTATTCCAGTCCGGGTGCGCTCCGAGTTCCACGAACTCCATCCGGGAAGCGATACGGCAGGCCGATTCGGTTTCCTCATCCGAGAAAACGGCAAGCCTGGCACCGAGACCAGCGGCATTTCCAATACTCTGGATTCTCTCCAGGCACACTCCCCGGAGCAGGCCGATTGCCAGGGCACTTGCCGGGTTAAGGAAATGCCCGAAAGCGCCGGTGAGAAGGATTTGATCGATCCGGTCGACTGTACGGCCTGCAAGTTTAAGCAGTATCCTGATTCCGGAGGAAATCGCCCCGGAGGCAAGCTGCAGCTCACGGACATCACGCTGGGTGAGAACTATCCGGTTGGTTTTCCCCTTTTCTTTGTATTCATCGATAATAAACTGCCACTGGCCGTTTTCTCCCTGGGTCAGGCGCTTTTTCAAATCAACTCCGGGTTTGCCTTTGATTTTCTCAGGCGGCAGAATCCAGCCGCTCGAGTCGATGATTCCGGCACGGAGAAGTTCGGCGGCGATATCCATCAGAGCTGAACCGCAGATACCCCTGGGTCTGCGTCCTTTGCCGATAACATGGAAACAGGGTTCGCCGTTGGCCGAGATCCAGAACCTGTCTATTGCCCCCGGTTCAGCCCGCATGCCATGGGTGATTCGCATTCCCTCAAAAGCAGGCCCTGCAGCAGTGGAGCAGCAGATCAGCCTGCCGTGGTCGGCGAGCACAATTTCACCATTGGTGCCCAGATCGATTGCAAGAGACAGGTTATCGCAGTTTTCCAGCCTGGTTGCCAGGGCCACGGCCACTGTATCCGCCCCTACGTGCCCGGCAACTGTGGGGAGAAAGGTCCCTTTGGCACACACCGCCCCAGGCAGTCCGAGGGAACAGGGGTTGAAATCCACCGCGCCGTTTACCAGGGGAAGGTAGGGCGAGTGACCGAGAACCGAAGGGTCGAGTCCAAGAAAAAGGTGCTGCATGGTAGTGTTGCCAACCAGCACCCAGCGGTAAACGTATTCCACTTTTTCCCCGGCCTGGCCGCAGGCCTGGTGAATGAGTCTGTCCAGATCCTCTCGAACGAGTCGGCTGAGCAGTTCCAGACCTCCCGGCTTCTCGGCACAGTAACTGATCCTGCTCATTACATCCGAGCCGTAAGAGCTCTGGCTGTTGGTTGCCGCACTGCTGGCGAGAATTTTTCCCTGGACAAGGTCGCAGAGGTAAAGCGCGACTGTGGTGGTGCCTATATCCACTGCCGCCCCGAGCACCTTGCCGGTCGTATCGCCTGGTTCGACTCCGATCAGGCTGTCTTTCTCACTTATCAGGGTGAGCCGCTTGTGCCCACGACTCACAAGTGATGCAAACTCTTCGATAACCGGAAGCGGTAATGGCTGCCTCCTGCCTGGTGGAAACGCCTGCTGAAGGGCTTCATCGAGCGGGATATTCAGTTCTTCGAGAGTGGACTCGCGCACGGTGAAAAGGAGCTTGCGAGGCACACCCCGGGGTTCGACATCCTCGCTTTCGACCTTGAGCAGATCGAGTTTGGCCCTGGGCATCTCAGCTTCTTCAGCAAGGTGCACAGTGAGATCACTTTTTATCTGGAGCTGGCAGGCCAGGCGAATGCCTGAATCGAGCTGCTCCTGGCTCAGATGACGTCGGTCTTGCTCGGTTACCGGGAGGTTTTCCGGCTCGGCAATCCGTACTGCGCAGCCGCCGCAGAGACCCTTTCCACCGCAGGGTGCGCTGACCATGATCCGGTTTTCCCTGGCCGCTTCAAGCAGTGTTTTGCCGGCAGCCACAGTTATTTCACGCTTTCCAGGTAAAAATTTAACTGTAAAAGATTTCATCTCGGGAGTTGTCCAATATCCCCGGATTATTTTCCGGGAGAATAATAAAGGTGGTCGGTCTCAATCCGTAGTCTGTTGGTTCGGGATAAGATCGAGGTATAAAGTTAACTAAACCGGCCAGAATGCGAAAGCAGCAAGGGATGAAGTAAAACCGGAGCGCTGGCAGTGCCGCAAAGCTCCAGATTTGGGAAATGCCGGGCTTAAGGCGCACCTCAAACCCGGCATTGAGTTAGTCCGGTATTAATTTTTCGCTCCTCAGACGGCAATGCCCAGAAGTTCCTTGGCACGTTCAACCGCACTGCTGCCGTCCGGAGCGTAACCATCGGCGCCAATCTCATCGGCGAATTTCTGGGTGATCGGAGCGCCGCCGATCATGGCCTTGACCTTGTCCGCCAGCTCGGAATCTTTCAGAGCAGCGACTACATCTTTCATCGACATCATTGTCGTGGTCAGCAGCGCGGACATGAGGATCAGATCGGCGTTTTTCTCCCTGGCCGTATTGATAAATTTCTCTGCCGAAACGTCGGTACCCAGATCGAAAACCTCGAAACCTGCGCCTTCCATCATCATTACAACCAGGTTCTTGCCGATATCGTGAAGGTCGCCCTTGATCGTACCGGCAACCGCCACGCCCTTGGCTTTGTAATCTCCTTCCACGAGCTTGGGTTTGATCACCTCCATGCCTTGTTTCATCGCCCTGGCGGCGATCAGCACGTTGGGGATGTAATATTCGCCGGAAGTCCATTTTTCGGCGACAATATCCATGCCTTTGACAAGCCCTTTATTGAGGATTTCAATGGCCGTGATGTTTTCAGCCAGGGCTTTCGTGGTCAGTTCATTTACTTTCTGGGCGTTGCCGACAACCAGAGTTTCACGGATTTCTTCGATTAGCGCCATGAAAAAACCTCCGGGCAATTTGGCGTTAAACTAAAGCTGAATCTGAAAATTATCCAAGAGGGAGGTGAAACAATACTGCAATCTGTCAGGAAAAGAAGTTCAAACAGACTGTCTGAATCCAGTTATGTTGCTAATAAAGCTTGAATATTAACGAAATAAGATATAAAAATCCAGCTTAATTTGGCACTTTAACCCTCTGGATATATAGCAAGCGGTTTTTTGATCATTTTTCAAGGGCTTTTACCAGGTCTGCGAAACCTGAAATTTCTCCACGGCGCGCTGTGTCTGTGCGCCATAATATTTGTCTGCCGGTACCTGCACTTCTCCTAAAAAGTCTTTTTCGATACGGGTACTCACCTCTTGCTACTCAGGCTTGCTTTTTGGTGAAAGGAAGAAGGCCGCCGGCGAAGATCACTTCGAGTTCGTGATCACTGAGCTTGGCAATCCCCTTGAATGACCCGCCCTTTGTGTGGTTGGTCACTGTGAGTTCACCCTCCGCACTTTCCAGGGCCGAATGGATACCTTCGATTACAAGTTCGTCTCCCTGGGCGACAGAGCCGTAGTCGCTTTCCTTTGTAAAAACCACCGGTAGAATACCGAAATTGATCAGGTTGCTCCGGTGGATGCGGGCGAAACTCTTGGCTATGACCGCTTTCAATCCCAGGTACATCGGAGCGATTGCCGCGTGTTCGCGGGAGGAACCCTGGCCGTAGTTGTTTCCGCCGATAACGATCCCGCCTTTCATTTGCCGTGCCCTGGCAGGAAACTCAGGATCGAGGTTAGAGAAAACGTGCTCGCTGATTGCCGGTATATTCGAGCGCAGGGGCAGTACTTTGGTGCCTGCGGGCATGATATCATCCGTGGTGATATTGTCACCGGTGACAAGCAGAACCTTACCCTCTATTATATCAGGCAGGGTTTGGTTCACCGGACAGGGCTTGATATTCGGCCCGCGCACCACCTCCACTTCCTCGCCTTCAGGGGCTGGCGGGATAATCATCCCGTCATCGATAATAAACCGCTCCGGCGGGGCAACCTTGGGCGGATCCCCGTGTTTGGTGATATCCGGCAGGGCACCCTCGAGCGCTGCCATAGCGCAGACCTCCGCGCCTGCCAGGATCACCCCTGCCTCCTTACTGCCGCAGCGGCCCCTGAAATTGCGGTTGAACGAGCGCACCGAAAGCGTCCCTGTGGCAGGCACTTGGCCCATGCCGATACAGGGACCGCACGCGGATTCGAGAATCCGCGCTCCGCTGCCGATCAGGTCCTTGAGACCACCGCTGGCGGCGATCATCTCGAATACCTGCCGGCTGCCCGGGGTAACTGCGAAACTAACCTCCGGATGCGTTTTCTTGCCCTTGAGAATCGCCGCCACCACCATCAGGTCGTAGTAGGAGCTATTAGTGCAGCTTCCCACGCAGACCTGCTGGATTTTCTCTCCCGCAACCTCCTTGAGCCTCACCACCGCATCCGGTGAATGAGGCATGGCAACCAGGGGCTCGAGGCTTGAGAGGTCGATCACGATCTCCTCATCATAAGTGGCATCCCCATCCGGGAGGATTTCCCGCCATAGTTCGCCCCGCTGCTGGGCGTCGAGATACTCTTTGGTGCGCCGGTCGCTGGGGAAAATGCTGGTCGTGGCGCCGAGTTCTGCGCCCATGTTGGTGATAGTGGCCCGCTGGGGCACATCCAGACTCTCCACGCCTGGGCCGTGATAGGCGAATATTTTGCCTACGCCGCCTTTTACAGTGAGTCGGCGAAGCATTTCCAGTATCACATCCTTGGCAGAGGTCCACCCCCCGAGCCTGCCCTCCAGGCGCACGCCCACCACCGGGGGGCACTTGAGGTGGAAAGCTCCTCCGGCCATCGCCACAGCGATATCCAGACCGCCGGCGCCGATTGCGATCATTCCCGCTCCTCCGCAGGTCGGGGTATGGCTGTCAGAGCCGAGAAGAACCTGCCCGGGTGCGCTGAACCGCTCCAGATGCACCTGGTGGCAGATCCCGTTGCCCGGTCGGCTGAAATGTGCCCCTACCTTGCGGGCTACGCTCTGAAGGTATCGGTGGTCATCCGCGTTCTCGAATCCTGTCTGAAGCATGTTGTGGTCCACATAGCTCACCGAAAGCTTTGTCTTAACCCGCCCAATTCCCATCACCTCGAACTGCAGATAGGCCATCGTGCCTGTGGCATCCTGGGTCAGGGTCTGGTCCACCCGCAGGGCGATCTCCTCGCCTGGTGAGAGCCTGCCGCTGACCAGATGCTCGGTAAATATTTTCTGTACCACGTTGGTTCCCATTTTTCCCCACTCCGGATAAAGTTGGCCTGCAGATTGCAAAATTGTCTCAAAAGCATGTTGAAATTTAATCGATTTCCTTTTGCAGAAAAACGAAACGACATCTGGATTGAATTGCAACTATTTGAGAAGCGAACACTTGCGTAGGGTCACGGCGCGCCGTGACCCTGCGCTTTTAATAGAAACATTCTATCTTGGTATCAGGATTACAGTCCGGATTTCTTGCCGAATAGGAAAAGTTATCTCTCCTGGCGCAAAAATACACCGGACCCATTGGTAGAAAAAGCAGCAAGGTATTTTACTGCTAAAAATAGACGAGATTTCGTCGGCCAATATAATCCCTGCGCCGGGAAAATGCAAAAGGAGATGGATGGTGTCGTTGGCTATTGTAACATACCGGCAAAGGTCTTTTCGCAAAACCGGGAGATCCAGTTCAAAACCTCCGGTACGGAATTTGCTCATCACCTCTGGTGTGGAAAAAAATTTTACCGGGGGAAAGTGTGCAGAGATGAAAGTCAAATTCCGCAGGATACCGTTTAAAGCCATTCTGAGCCTTCTTTTCCTTCTGGCCATATTCGTTTTTTCCTGCTACAGCAACACTCAGGCGCAAGGTGCGGGCGGCGCGGGCGGAACGATTTTTCCCAGTGTCAATATCGGAGTGGGGGCTTCCCAGGAGCCGGAAGATTTCGCAATCACCCTGCAGTTGCTTTTCCTGATGACACTGCTGGCCCTGGCGCCCTCTATCCTGATCATGATGACCTGTTTCACCAGGATAGTGGTGGTCTTTCATTTCCTGCGCCAGGCGCTCGGCACCCAGGGCATGCCGGCCAACCAGCTTCTGATCGGGCTGGCGCTTTTTCTCACGTTTTATATCATGAGTCCGGTGTGGAAAGAGATCAACGATCAGGCGCTCCAGCCCTACCTGCGCCACGATATTACCCAGCAAGAGGGGTTCGACCGGGGGCTGAAACCGATCCGTACATTCATGCTCAGCCAGGTGCGCGAGAAAGACCTTACGTTGTTCGTGTTCATGGCCAAGATTGATAAGCCTGCCACACCAGAGGATATCCCCACCCTGGTGCTCATCCCGGCGTTCATTATCAGCGAGCTCAGGCTGGCTTTCCAGATCGGGTTCCTGCTCTATCTGCCGTTTATCATGATCGACATGATTGTCTCCAGCGTGCTGCTCTCGATGGGTATGCTGATGTTGCCGCCGATTATTATTTCACTGCCTTTCAAGGTGCTGCTGTTTGTAATGGTGGACGGCTGGTACTTGCTGGTGAGTTCATTGATGAGAAGTTTTGTTTAGGAGGCAGCCTTTGAGTCAGCAATTCGTAATTCACCTCGGACGAGAGGTATTTTTTACCGCCGTGATGGTTGCCAGCCCGATGCTGATCGCCGGGCTGATAGTCGGAGTGACGATCAGTATCATCCAGACAGCGACCTCGATCCAGGAACAGACCCTGACCTTTATCCCCAAGATAGTGGCCGTAGTGGTCTCACTGATCCTGTTCCTGCCCTGGATGATGCAAACCTTGCTGGATTTTTCAATCGAGCTGATTAATAACATTCCGAATTACATCAGATGATTAATGACTTTTTCTACGCCGGAAAATTTGTCCGGCAGGAGAATCTGCACCCCCGGCTCACCAGGCTGGCGCCCATAGCATTACCGCCCGGCATGGAGCGGAAATCCTTTCCCGCCCCGGAGGGAAATCTCCTTCCCAGGCTGGATTGGAAGAAAACGTGAGTGATGACACCGATTACCGATATCGCCCTGCGCCAGATCGAGATCTACTCGATTATTTTTCTCCGGGTCAGCGGCATCATTTTCACGATGCCGTTTTTCGGCTCGGAAAATGTTCCCCGCGTGCTGCGGATCGGGCTGTCACTGGTGATTACAATCGTGCTCGTGCCCGTACTGAATATCGACAGCGTGGTTCTGCCGGAAAACATCGTGAGCTATGTGGTGGTCCTGTTCAAGGAACTTTTGGTGGGATTAGCCCTGGGCTATATCGCGATGCTGATTTTCCATGGAATACAATTTGCTGGAGACCTGGTGGGATTCCAGATGGGCCTGCGTATCGCTAATGTGATCGACCCGATGAGCCAGCAGCAGATCAGTATTATCGGTACGGTGCAGAACCTTTTGGCGGTTTTGATCTATGTGAGCCTGTTCTGGGACCATTTCCTGTTCAAGGCCATGGCCGCCAGCTTCCATGTGATCCCGATTGCGGGAGTCCAGCTCGAGGCACCCCTGGCAACAGAGTTGATCCGCATGACCGGCCAGGTGTTTATAATCGCGCTTAAGATGGGGGCGCCGATTCTTGCCGCCCTGTTCCTGGCGGATGTGGCTCTTGGCTTTATTGCGCGTACGGCCCCGCAGATCAACGTTTTTATTATCGGATTTCCGGTAAAAGTCGGCATGGGGATCCTGCTTCTAGGAATCAGCCTGCCGTTTTTCTCTTACGTGTTTACCAAGCTGGTAGCCGGCATGGAAAACAACATACTGATCGCGCTTAGGTTTCTGTAACCAGGACAGGGAAAAGTGGCTGAGGAAACTCCGCAAGAAGAAAAGACAGAGGAACCAACACAAAAACGCCTGGAAGATGCGCGCCTGGAAGGTAACGTGCCCCGGTCGGTCGAGCTGTCGAGCATGATGGTGCTCCTGGCCGGCGTCCTGGCGCTCCTCTTTTTCGGCTCTGCTATGTGGGACAGTATGGAGAAGGCGGGTACGCATATTTTTATCAACGCTGTGGATATGGAGATCGGGCCGCATAATTTGAAAGATTATACAGAGGCCGCACTTTTTTTCATGCTGAGAGTAATGGGACCCCTCTTCCTTATGTTGATGATCGTGGGAATCCTGACCGGGGTCGCCCAGTCCGGGCCCAATTTCACCTGGAAGCCCCTGATGCCCAAGGCGAGCAAGATGAATCCGATCAAGGGGATCAAAAGAATCTTCTTCTCTTCGCGGGCTATCGTGGAGATGGTGAAAAGCGTTCTCAAGGTGATCGCGGTTGCTGCCCTGTCCGTATGGACGGTCAGTGGTATGTTCGGTGATTATATCCTCCTGCTGGACCAGGAAGTGGGCCAGTTTTTCATTTACCTGATGAAACAGATTTTCATCCTGAGTCTGCGAATCGCCCTTTTGCTTCTTCTGCTGGCGATCCTGGATTACATCTGGCAACGCTACAAACATAAGCAGGAGCTCCGGATGAGCCGCCACGAAGTCAAGGAAGAGCGCAAGCAGTATGAGGGTGACCCGTTGATCAAGAGCCGCATCCGTTCGATCCAGATGGAGACTGCCCGCAGGCGCATGATGCAGGATGTGAAAGAGGCGGATGTCGTGGTCACCAACCCGGTTGAACTGGCTGTGGCGCTCAAGTACGATCAGAGAAAGATGCGCGCGCCTATGGTGGTGGCCAAGGGAGCCAGGCTGCTGGCTGAAAAGATAAAAGAGATCGCACAGGCCAACGATATCCCGATCGTGGAAAATAAACCTCTGGCCCAGATGCTTTACAAGGCTGTCGAGATCGGAGCCGAAATTCCCGGTCACCTTTACAAGGCCGTGGCCGAGGTTCTGGCTTATGTCTACCGCCTGAAAAACAGGCGGATTGCATGAGAAAATAGAAGACAGGAATCAGGATATATAAAACTTTAAGCACCTGCTAAAAATATGCGCTTTTCAAAATACAGCGACGTGATGCTCGCCCTGGGTCTGGTGGGAATCCTGGTGGTGATGATTATCCCCGTGCCGCCGTTTATGATGGACCTGCTGCTTACTCTGGATATCAGCCTGGCCCTGGTGATCCTGGTAGTGGTTCTCTACACTACCGAGCCGCTGCAGTTATCGGTTTTCCCGGGCCTGCTGCTGATGGCGACCCTGTTCAGGCTCTCGCTCAATGTGGCGACTACCCGGCTTATCCTGGGCCAGGCCTATGCAGGAAGCTTGATCGAGTCTTTCGGTACTTTCGTGGTGGGCGGTAACTATGTGGTCGGTATTATCATTTTCGCAATCCTGGTGATTATTAACTTTTTGGTCTTGACCAAAGGTGCCCAGCGAATTGCCGAGGTTGCCGCGCGTTTCACCCTGGACAAGATGCCGGGTAAGCAGATGGCTATCGACGCCGACCTTAACAACGGCCTGATCGATGAGCAAGAGGCGAGAAACCGGCGCGATAAGATCGACCGTGAAGCCGAATTTTACGGCGCCATGGACGGTGCCGCGAAATTCGTCCGGGGCGACGCGATTGCGGCGATTCTGATTACCTTTATTAATATATTAGGCGGGTTTATTATCGGCATATTGCAGAGAGGGATGACTTTTCCCGATGCGCTCACGACTTATACCCTGCTCACAGTCGGTGACGGCCTGGTGAGCCAGATCCCGGCTCTTGTGGTTTCCACCTCTGCAGGTCTGATCATCACCCGCGCCAGCAGCGAACAACATCTCGGCTTTGATATCCAGAACCAGTTGATGGCCAAACCGCGCGCGCTGTTTATCACCTCGGCGGTGCTGCTCTTTTTCGGATTCATGCCCGGCCTTCCCACCATGCCTTTCCTGGTCCTGGCCACAATTGTCGGCTTGCTGGCCATAGGGGCGCACAGGCAGATAAAGGAGGCAGAAAAAGTGAGCGAAGAGCGGGAAGAGGAAGCAGCGGTTCCGACCGATATCAGTGCCCAGATCGAGGAATACCTCCAGGTCGATCCCCTGGAACTGGAGATCGGCTACGGGCTGATCCCCCTGGTGGATGTCGATCAGGGAGGCGACCTCCTCGGTCGGATCACCGAAATCCGCAAGCAGTGCGCGCTCGAAATCGGGATAATCGTTCCGCCGATCCGGATCAGGGACAATATCCAGCTCAAGAACAACGAATACGTGATCAAGATCCGGGGTGTAGAGGTCGCGCGGGGAGAGGTGATGGCCACCCAGTACATGGCTCTCGACCCAGGAACCGTTACAGAAAAGGTGGAAGGCCAGAGCACTGTCGAGCAGGTTTTCGGGCTTGAAGCGATCTGGATCACCGAGGAAAACAAAGAAAAAGCCGAGATGAGCGGATATACCGTTGTCGAAGCGCCGGCGGTACTGGCTACCCACCTGATGGAGACTCTCAAACGGCACGCCCACGAAATCCTGAGCCGGCAGGATACCCAGACCCTGCTGGACAATATGAAAAAGGAAAACCCGACCCTGGTCGAGGAATTGATTCCAAACGTGATGAGTGTAGGCTCCGTCCAGAAAGTACTTCAGAACCTGCTCCGCGAAAGGATTCCGATCCGCGACATGGTGACAATTCTTGAGGCGCTTTCGGATTTCGCCAGCCATACCAAGGACCTGAACATCCTGACCGAGTACGTGCGCCAGTGCCTTAACCGCACGATTTACAACCTTTACAAGGACAGCGAGGGCAAGGTGACTGCAATCACCCTGGCGCCGGAAGTTGAAAAAACCATTACAGACGTTATTCAATCAAGCGCAACCAAGGGCAGTCCTCTGGCCCTGCCCCCGCGCTTTATCGAGGAAATCACCTCCTCTCTCAAGGAACAGGTAGACAAAATAAGCTCGGAAGGCCTGCAGCCGCTGCTGATCTGTTCACCCACTGTGAGGCAGTATTTCAAGCGCATGGTCGAACCCGTTTTCCCGAATCTGGTGGTGATTTCCTATGCTGAACTGCCGCAAACTGCTGAAATTGTTTCCTATGGTACCATCCAGACAGAAAGGGAGAAAGCGCTGACATGAAAGTGAAAAAATACGTGGGACCCTCAATGCGGGAGGCCCTGGAAAAAATGAAAAAGGACCTGGGCACCGGTGCAGTGATCCTGGGCTCGCGCAAAATCAACCGGGGCGGATTTCTGGACTTTCTGGGCAAGGAGATGTTCGAGGTAACGGCGACCACAGAGGGGAATATCCTCGCCGACCACAAGCGCACGGCAAAAACCGGCAGCCCTGCCGGCGCGCATATTTCCGTGACTGTGGGCGATAACGGGCCGGTAGTCCAGTCCCCCAGAGCTGAATTTTCAGGCTTGATCAAGGATACTCTGGAAGAGGTGAAACCCCTCTCTACAAGTTCATTCGGTTCAGGGCTGGCTTACCCGAATTCCTCGGAAAGCGGCAAGGTGCTCCTGCTTCAGGATGAACTCAAGGATCTGAAATCCGCCGTGGGCGAGATGGCCGAGCAGATCAAATACCAGCGGATGCCCTCTCTGCCGCCGGTTCTGAAAGATATTTACAAGAAACTGGTGGATATCGAACTGGAAGAGAAAATCGCTGGCGACCTTATTCAGAGCATTTTTGCCCGTTTCAGCGAGAGTGAATACTCCCAGACCAAGAAGGTGGAAAAATGCCTGATCGAGGAAATCTCGCGGATGATCAAGGTGGCCAGACCGACACCTGTGCGAGAAAATAGTCCGCTGGTAATCGCTTTGACCGGACCCTCGGGAACGGGCAAGACAACCAGCTTGGTCAAACTGGCTACAAACAAGAAATTCTATGGTGGCAAAAAGGTAGCGATGCTAACCGCGGACACCTACCGGGTGGCGGCTACCCAGCAACTGGGAACTTTCAGTGAAATAGCCGATATCCCGATGGAGATAGTCCACTCGCCGCGCGAGATTACCAAGATGTTGAAACGCTACCGGGACAGGGAGGTGATCCTGATCGATACGGCCGGAGGCAGCCAGTTCAACGAGAAGATGCTGGGTGAGCTGAAAAACTTGCTCCAGGCTGCCGATCCCGATGAGGTTCATCTCGTGCTCTCGGTGAACACTAAGCCCAAAGACATGGCCCACGCGATCAAACGCTTCAGGACAGGAAAAAACATGCGGCTTCTGCTGACCAAGTTCGATGAAACTCTCACCTTCGGTTCAATTGTTTCGGTGGCTCGGAATTCGCAGATCCCGGTGAGCTTTCTCACTTTCGGCCAGGAGGTGCCGGAGGATATCGAGGCGGCGGACCCGGTGAAAATCGCAAATCTGGTGGTAAATAACGTGTTCTGAATCTCAATGAAGCTGCTACAGAGCGAAGATGCAGGGGAATATACTGAAACTCTCGTTTTTGATGTCGTATCTTACGATGCTGATATGCGTGGTCAGTGGGATTCCGTTCATGACTGCCCTTTTCCGCTCTATCATTCTGATGGCCATTTTCAGCCTGGTCGGTTTCCTGATACGCTGGTATTTCCTGAAAGTGGTCATGAGCGTAGAGCTGGAAAGAATGGAGAAGTTCGAGGAAATGGGCCCTGAAGAGGAATCTTTCAAAGAGGAAGAGACCAGCCGGCCCAGCGTGGCCGAAAACGTTGAACAGAACAATCTGACTTGATAACTTTCTAACAAGTAAGGGTATATGCTGCAGAACCACCAGCAAAATGCCGTTTTTCGGAACTCCGAGAAAAAAACCTCCGGACATAAGAGTAAGCCTCACTCAGGCTCCGAAGTCAATAAAGCCGAGGAGCGGGCTCGCAAAAACGAACAGATCGAACACATGGTGGCCAAATACCGGGAAACAGGCGACCACAAGATCAGAGAGAAAATTCTGATCGCCAACCTTTCTCTGATCAGCTACATATCAGAGCGCCTGGCGGTTTCCTTGCCCCAGTCAGTGGAGCTTGATGATCTGAAAAGCCTGGGCATACTCGGCCTGATAGATGCAATAGAAAACTACAAACCGGAAAAACAGGTCCGTTTCACCTCCTACGCCGCGCTGCGGATAAAGGGCTCGATTATCGATGGCCTGCGCAGCCTGGACTGGGTACCCCGTAGTGTGCGGAAAAAGGCGAGGGACCTCGAAAAATGCCTTCATGAGCTGGAGGGAGAATTAGGCCGCCCGGCCAGCGAAAAAGAAATGTCGGAAAAACTGGGAATCAGCCTCAGCGAGTACCAGACCCTGCTGGAAAAGGTCAGCCCGGTAACCTTTCTTTCGCTCAACGACACGGTTTACGAAAATGACGACCAGTCGATCAGCCTCGGCGATGTGATCGAGGACGCAAGCAATTTCGGACCCCACTCCATGCTCGAACGCAAAGAGGTCAAGCAGTTGCTGGTGGGTGGAATAAACGCCCTTCCCGAACGAGAAAAGCTCGTGATCGCGCTCTACTATTACGAGGGCCTGACACTCAAGGAGATTGGTGAGGTGATGCAGATCTCAGAATCGAGGGTCTGCCAGATTCACACCGAGGCAATGTTAAGACTTCGCGGAAAATTGAAATATACACTGTAGGATTAATTTCGGAATCCATTTCGGGAGGCAACCTGGGGCCCTTCTTCTGGTAAAGCAGGAAAAATATTTCGGTAAGCGGCGGTTAAGAACGCAGGCATTAAATTTGCATATTAATACATTAGGATTACCACCGGAGTCTATAATCAGAGCCGCTGATAGCGGGAATTAGCCCTTCTCTAGCCCGGGTGGCTAACTGTCGCCCAACCGAATGGGGGTATCCCTATGGTGGTGCCTATTTCCGGCACTCAGAATTATTTGCCGGTTGACCGGGGCAAAAGAATCACTGGCCGGGAAAGTGAAAAAGTCAGTTTCGAGGAATTTTTGCTCGAAAAGATAGAACCATTCGAAGAGAGCGCCCATTCGAGTAAAGAAAATAAAGGCTTTGAACAAGGTAAGAAGAAAAAGACCGAGTCCGATACTCCTGAAATAACAGAAGAAATGTCGAGTAACGAATCGCAGGGAGGCGATGTCGATAAGGAAACGCCGTTCCCGGGACGAAGGATCGACCTGCGGGCATGATAGTTGAACAGTTTTTTGAGTACGGCTTCTGGCTTGCAGACCCGTCAGGATAAGATGAAAAAAGCACCCGGCATTGACAAAACTCACCTGAAGAAAATCACGCAGACTATTATCAACCTGCCGACCCTGCCCACTGTTGTAGCCAAGATGGTCGAGCTGATCGATGACCCGAAAAGCTCGGCCCCCTCGCTAAGCCGGTTGGTCAGGACCGACCAGGTACTCACGGCACGTATCCTCAGGCTTGCCAATAGCGCCTATTACGGCTTTCCAAATCCAATCAGCTCGATCAACCTCGCAATCGTGGTTCTCGGTTTCGATACGATCAAGAACCTGGGGCTTTCGGTTGCCGTGATCTCCCGTTTTACCAGGGCTTCAAGCGAAGACGAACTGCTGGATTACACCCGTTTCTGGGAGCACTCGGTAGGAGTGGCCGTAGCAAGCCGGATGCTTGCTCGCTTGCACGGGTTCCGTGCCATGGAGGGCGAAGCCTTTGTTGCGGGCCTGGTGCACGACATAGGCAAAGTGATTCTCAGCCAGTTCCAGACAGCCAGATACTCGCAAGCCATGCGCCTTGTAATACAGGAGAATATCTCCCTGGCACAGGCCGAGGAAAAAGTATTCGAGGTGGCCCACGCCGAGGTCGGCGGCTGGCTTGCTGAACGCTGGAACCTGCCCGGGTCTCTGGTGGAGGCGATCAAGCGGCACCACCTCCCCCTGACCGCTAAGACCAGGCCTGAACTGTGCGCTATCGTTCATTTCGCCAATATACTGACCCGCGCCGCCCGTATCGGCAGCGGTGGAGATCCCCTAGTCCCTCAGTTCTACCGCGGAGTTCTGCATAACCTGCCGCTGAAACTCGACGAAAACAATAAAGTAGACCTCGGATACTATCTCGCTGCGATCCGGGCGGAAATGGAAGTGGCGGATACCTTTATCAGTATCATTCTCGGCAAGCAACCCAGTCCTGAAACCGAGGAGGAGATCAGCGGATCGCAGGGCAGCGCGCTGACTGCCTGATTTCTCGTTATCGGAATAACTTGAATTTCGCTCCGGGCAAAATTTGCCGTTTTGAGACCGATTCCTTCCTCGAACTCCTTTCGCAGCCGCAGCTTAAAGCCTCGTATGACCAGCGCCAAGCCCCCAAAATAGCCCCTGGGGTATATGGCACGACTATTGCTCAAACCCAGCTATGAAAGAAACGGAACGCGTAAAAGGAAAAATCCTTTCCGCACCCCGCTTGCCATTATCAAGATATTCAACCTTTCAGGGTAATTGCCATGAGTAAAATAACCAGTCTGCTCACGGTCTTCCTGGCCGCAACCTTTCTCTCTGCCGGAATGTGCAGGGCTGCCCAGATAACCGATATTCAAGTATTCAGCGAGGACGACTACGCGAGGGTAGCAATCACTCTCGACCAGCCGGTGGAAGCCAGCGTGGAGATAAATGCCGGAGAGAAACTGGTATTCGTGCGTTTTGACAAGGCTGGGATCGAAAACTTGACTAAGCAGTCGCTCCTTTATGAAAACAACCCCCACCTCGAGTCAGTGACTTTCCTCCCGCTGGGTACGGAAACCACAGTGGTAAGGGTGAAAGCCCGCCACCCGTTCAAGGTGAAGACCTACGAAATAAAGAACCCCTCCCGCTTTATCCTCGAGCTCTCGGAGCGGACACCCTCCCAGCAGACCGGCCGTCTTGGCGGTTCGATGCCCGAGAATGGATATTATGTACAGGCCGTGAGACAGATGCAGAAAGGTAATTACAACTCCGCACTGATGGCGTTTCGCAGCGCTATCCGGGCCGGAAACCGGGTGGCAGACAGCTATTATCAGGCCGGCCTTATCCGATACAAGCTCGGCCAGAACGATAAAGCCCTGATTAACTTTAATCGCGCACAGAAAAGCAGCAGCTTCGGAGACGACGCCAGGCTCTACCTCTGCTGGATTCACTACAAGAACGAAGATTACACCTCGCTTGATGGGAGCTGGAAAAACTTTGTCTCCAATCTGCCGGATGAAAAGGAGCAGATGAGTCTTATCACCGGCCATCCGGAAATCGACTACCGTGCCCTGGAAGAAGCCGCTAAAAATGAGCTGAACGGGCCTGCAAGGAAAGTTTCGACACCCTCCGCAATTCAGAATAATGTTGCCAGTAAAATCAGGGAAACTGCAAGCGTTTATTTCGCAAAAGGGCTGGTCGCCAAGGAAGAGGGCAGGCTGGAAGAGGCGGCACAATTTCTGGAAAAGGCGATCTCTCTGGACAGCAGCTATACTGAGGTCCATTTCCAGTTAGGAGTGGTTTACAAAGACATGGGCAGAAATAAGCTTTCAGTACAACATTTCGAGAAATCACTCGGCAGCGGTGGGGGCCTGCGCAAAAAATCGGGTGAGCCGGTTAAAAGCGAGGAAGAATCCTTACCTGGCGAACATGAACGGCAGGTACTGGATTTGGAGCCTGTAACAGAGGATGCCGCTCGGGATAACCCTGGCGATGATAGGCAGGACTCGGCGCCCGCCGGTCTGATTTCACAGGGTGGCTCAGGAGGCGCGAGTGAAGCAGGGCCGGGAAAAATCCAACCCAGCCGGGCCCGGGATGAAAACCCCATGCTGGCTTCTATAAGGCAAACAGTTGCGAATGTGATCGCCCTGCCAAACGTGGGGCTTCTGCGCAGGCAGGTAAAAATCCTCACGGTAATTCTCGGAGTTCTATTCCTGCTCACCCTTGTCGGTGAAAAAGTGGCCCTGCGCAAGTTCGGCAAGCGTAAAGCTGTGGTTCCGAATTCCATCATGGAAGACCGCGCTAACTCGAATCCCGAATCTCAAGATACAGGTACTGGACGGCCGCTGGCCACCAATGTCGAGAAAAAGCGCCAGATGGGAACTGTGCTGGCCAAAGAGCTGGCGGCAAAAAGGAGAGCATCCCAGCCGGCAATAGGAGCTACAGAAAATGGATTGGAGCTTCACCTGCAGCCGGTGGGTGAGAGGGGAATGTACGGCGCTGATATCGCAAAGAGGATTAAAGAGGAACTCTCCAGAGCAGACCAGCCGGAGAGCCTTGAATCGGGTTCCACCCCGTTCGGTCGCAAACAGGACAATCTCCAGAACCGCCTGATCCGGCAACTGAGAAGTAAGAACTGGACGATCAGCGATATCGCACAGGAGATGAATCTCTCACGCGAGGAAATCAAATGGGCGCTCGCAGGCAGCTCCGAGGCGAAAGAAACGCAGGCTGGCAAAACATCCGGGAAAACCCTTGACAGCCACTATGGCCAGGCCCGCAGCCTGCTTGACCGCAAGAAGGAAGATTATCAGGGGATAAAGCCAGAGAGCATAGATCGCGAGGTGGATCTTGAACTTGAAATCAACGTATAAAAACAGTTTCGCCGCACTAACTTTTACAATCCTTCTGGTCTGTGCCTGGACAGGTATTTGCGTTTCTGCTCTTGATGCTCAGAGCCATGACCGTAGCTTTGCAGAATTGCCCTTGCCCCCGGAAAAACTTGTCTATCCGCCGACCAAGCTCTGCCTTCTCGACGTAAGGGGCAAATCTGCTGCCTATCCGTTCGATATCCAGCATTTTGTCATAGACCTCCAGGCCTACCTCCGCTCTGCGGATTACCTGACTGTCAAGACAGAGACGGAAGTGGAGAAGATCCTCCAGCGCAATCGGGTCTCCGTGCCGGAGTTCTACGATCCGCGCTCCTTGACCAGAATCTGCAAGCTTACCGATTGCGATTATTTGGCCTACTTGAGGATGATCGCCTTCGATATGGATCTCCACGATGGATTCACAATTCCGGTACTGTTTCACAAGAACAAGGTGTCCTACCGGGCCGAGCTGGATGTGGCGGTGTTGGATTGCAAAACCGGTAGCCTTCAGTACTCCAAAAAGGTTATTGGCAAAAAAAGCGTGGGCCGGGGATTTCAGTTCTATCCAATAACTGAAGACCCGGCGTTGCACCTGAATTTCCGCGAAAAAGAAACTCTTGCCCGGATGACTATGCAGAACCTGGCGCGCCGGACTTTCGAGGCCGTGATGACCGGAATGCAGAGAGCCCTGGTGGACAAATATATCTGCTACTGGGGGGATGAGGTACACATTATATCCGAAAAACCCGGACTCTGCCCGATCTGCGGTTCCCGCCTGGTCAAGATCAAACGCTAGGCAAGCTCTGCATCAAATGGTGGTATCCTGAAAGTCACCCTTAAAAAAAATGTTAATTCTTCATGGCCTTTTCGGCACAAGAGAAAAGTGAAAGCATGTTGGGCGGTTCTCCGTCCGCCCCTATCTGTTCTATCTGGAAAGGGTAGGAGTTGTCCGAATATAAAATTCAATTTTTGCGCTTTCAGACCGATTATCTAAGGTATGAAAACAAATAAAAACACAACAGGTAAAAAGGCGACCAGCAAGGAGCTTGAGGTTCTTTTCAAGCTCAGCCAGGCAATCCAGTCCTGCACCAAACCGGAAAATACTTACAATTCAGTGCTGGAGTTGCTGGAGGAACTGGTGGATTTTGAATTCGCCGCACTTTTTATTTACAGTGATGAGCTAAAGAAACTGAACCTGGTGGCTAGCAAGGGCCATGCCGTTGACCTGATCCAGCCGGTCAGTTTCGATATGGGAAACGGCCTGAGCGCCTGGGTTGCCAAGCAGAAAAGGCCAATACTGCTCAGTGAATTTCACCGGGGCAAAACCTCGGTTAAAACCGCCGTGCGCTCGTTTCTATCCATACCCCTTCTTCTGGGTGACAAGATAATCGGGGTGATGAATTTCGGGCATACCCGGGCTGGCTCTTTTACCAAACACAACCTTCAGGTGCTCACCATTGCCGCAGGCCAGTTGAGTGTTATTATCGAGCGCAGCCTCTATTTCACCCGTCTGGCGGAAAAAAACAGGCAGTTAGAGCAAACCAACAGTCAGTTGCAGATCGCCCAGGGCGCCCTGGTCGAGCGTGAACGCCTGGCAGCCGTGGGTGAGGTGGCAGTCACGGTTAACCACGAAATCAACAATCCTCTTACGGTAATCATCGGCAACGCGGAACTTTTGCTCAAAGACCTGGCTGATTCGGACAAAAAAGTGAGGAAAAAGGTGGAGCATATTGTGGCCGAATCGAAGCGGATTGCACAGATCACCCGGTCCCTGCGCAAAATAGACAAGCCGGTTTCCGAGGACTACCTCCCCGGCGGGGCTAAAATGCTCCGTCTGAAACGGGAAAAGAACCCAGAAAAGAGTAAGGTGACGGTCGCAGGTTCGAAATAACAGCAATATCTCTACTACCGATGACCACACGGAGCCCAGTCAAAGCTTTTTTCAGCATTATTTTCGTTTTAAATAAGCAGTTTGATCTTGCGTGTAAGATGCTTCTGTCGTTTTGGAGTTGGAAATTGTAACCCTGTCAGCTCTTGTTAAGCCAGAAGGTGAGCTTGCAGATAAGCTGGCGGGCAGGTCTACCGAAACCAGCGCCCTTTTCTTCGCCGAAACGATTTTCGCGATAGACCAGGTAAAAATAACTTCCAGGCCGGTACTCAAAGCGAGTGACAAAATGAAAACCCAGCGTGGAACCTGTCTCAATTGGTGATTCTATCGCAAACCTGTTGCCCTTCAGAGGATTGTAGCGGTTGGAATGAAAGTAAGTGTACTGGGTAAAGAGGCGGAAATCGAGCTTGTTGGTCATCGTATAGCTGGTGCGTAAAATCAGGCTTTCGAACCTAGTTTTGCGCAAGGTGAGGATTTTGGCCGGGATCTGAAGGCCGGCTATCTCAACCGGCGTGCTGAAAGTAGAAAAATTCCACCTTTTGTCGATAAGGGTATCGAAAAACAATTCGAGCTTCGGATTCGGACGTATGCGAAATGTAATCCCACCCTTCCACCGGGTTCCATCCCAATAGCTTCCATAGTTCTGAATAATAGATACATTGAATGGCGAACTATAATGGTTCGAAACTCCGCCATAGCAGACAAGAGTTTTTGGATACACGAAGATAAAATCCCGCTCTCTCGAAGCGCGGTAGGGGTCTTCCTCGTTGTCGAAGCCTCCTCTTACGCCGCCCCAGACGCTCCAGTAGTTCATGAATTGCAGATTGCCGCCAATAGATACATCTCCGGAAGATAATGCACCCTCGATATATTTCCCGCTGGCTATATTGAAACGGTTACCCAGGGTTTTCCCGTACAGAGATTCAAGTTCACTAGCCGTCCAGCCGCGGCTAACCTTCCAGTTGATAGAATATGAGCGGATTCCCCTTATTAATGGCTGTCCTCTTATCTCGAGTTGGGCCTGCAGACTGTGACTGCCGTAATCAGTGCCGTAGAGCCAGCCCAGGTCGTTAACATCGAAATCCCTTGAAAAACTGTGATATCCAAAATTATAAATGAGGTGCTCCCCACTGAACTTGCCGAAATTCAAATTAAGGCCATAGCCCTCCTTTTTTTGGTTTGTCCTTTCCGTGGCTGAGCCCGCAAGCTGACCGGAGAATTTCCAGTCACGGTTGATCCGATAGTCCCAGTCAAATCCACCGGTATAAGAACTGAACGAGCCGTTGTAGCTGTTGCCGCCCACCCTTCTGTTTGCCGCCGTAGCAAGTATCCCTATACTGGACTGGTTTTCGAATCCTTTAAGAAGACGTCCAAGAAAATAGTTTGACAACGGTTCCAGGAAATTTTCCGCAAGACCGGCTCTTTCGCCGGGAGGGGCGTCTTTCCGGTGTCGGTAAGCTCTTTCTGCTTGCAAATCGAAGGTTTGATCCTCGTTTTCATCAACATAGAAATAACTTTCTTCATCTGTAAGGGCATCCAGGAAAGCG
This sequence comes from uncultured Gemmatimonadales bacterium, assembly GCA_964548275.1. Taxonomy (GTDB): domain Bacteria; phylum Gemmatimonadota; class Glassbacteria; order GWA2-58-10; family GWA2-58-10; genus JAUVUV01. Next base: position 9,960 of record CAZJQI010000042.1, on the reverse strand, counting down.
TAACGCAAGCCGCCGGGAGTTTTGCCTGCCAGCCTCGCCCCGCTTATAATAGTCGTGGTGGGATTTATCACGTTGTGCAGAGGTTTACCTATTCGACGGGTATGGACAAGCGGGATGTCTGTTTTGAAAATATCCTGGAACTCCAGGAAGAAGGGCCTTTTCTCGTTATAATATGTGGGAAAAGGTGAAAGATTGAGCTTTTCTTCATCCGTTTCCACTGTACCGAATTCTGGATTGAGGGTAAGGTCCAGGGTAACATTTGATCCCAGGCCGTATTTTACATCGAGGCCCAGGTTACCGGTAAAATCGTTTTGCATCACCTCGTTGTCCTGTAACTGGGAGATTGTATAGGGCAATAATTCGATTCTCCGGGGAGTTCTAATCCTTTCAAGTCCCTTAAGTGTGCCGAACCGAGAGACAAAAAATCCGTGCTCGCTTTCGGGGATCATGCGCCATTGAACGGTTTCCTTCTTTCTCTGAATTTTGCGGGAAAGGTTAAGTCCCCAGATGTGGGAGGACTTATAGTCAAACCTCAAACAGTTATAAGGTATTTCTATCTCCGCTACCCAGCCGTAATCCAGAATTTTCACTCTGGAGTACCAGACACTGTTCCAGTTCCTGTCTTTCCGGGTGTCGTCAGTGTAAAGGAGGTCTTCCTTGACATTCAATGCATTGACCCCGAACCGGAAAGCAGTGCGACGGTCGAAATAGGAATCGATCAGGATTTGCACCTCGTCTGAAGAGTGCAGACCGTCCCTGGGAGAAAGTAGCGCTTCTATCTTCTCCGGTTCACTTTCGTAACAGATAAAGCAGAAATAGATCGACCGGTCATCGTAAACGATCCGGACTTCGGTCTCCTCAGTGGGCTTGGCTCCCTCAACCGGCCATTTCTGCACAAAATCCCTGACCGGTGTTGCAAAACTCCAGCATGGATCATTGGGGTTACCGTCAATGCGCGGAGGCTGGTTTGCCCTGGCGGCCCAGGCAATTTTCTTATCACGATGCCTCGGCGTGTCCGCTCGGAAATCCCGGGCTGAAGCGGATTTGCCCGATAATAGGAAAGCAAGAACAAGCACGGCGATTATTCTATATATTAACATTCTATCTTTCAAATTATTGCCCTCACTCTGTTTGGTCATTGATCTCGCATAAAGCTGTACATAAAACTTATTGGTTCATCGATGGGAATATACTCGAGGTGTATGCTAACACTTGGAAATCAGGGAAGATTATCTTATGTTTTTAAATGTATCCATTTTTACTGGTTTCCGGTAGAAAAACAGACCTTTCACCATGTTATATAAGTATAACTTCTCAGCTATTCTGGTTGACTTTTAGTTCTAAAAACGTTTAAATTAATAGTCTTAGTAGAATTTTGAGTATTTTTCAGCCTGGCTGATAAGAATTTTCAACAAAGTGGGCAGAGAATGAGAAATCATTTGAAAATATTGGTGGCCATGTTTCTCCTTTTTGGTGTGAGCACTCTCGGCTCGCAAAACACCGAAAAGCGCTCAGGCGGCACCCGGAACCTCCTGTTGTTCAACGATGTTTTGAAAATCATCTCCGATTACTACGTGGATTCTATTCCTCCCGAGGATCTGGTGATGGGAGCAACCGAGGGTCTGGTTGAAAGCCTGGATATCCACAGCCAGCTTCTCGACCAGCGCCTTCATCGGCGGCTGATGGAGCAGACCCGTGGCCAGTTCGGCGGGATCGGGATCGAAATCTCCATCCGCGATGACACCCTCACCGTGCTGGCACCTATTCCCGGAACGCCTGCCCATCGAATTGGACTGCAGAGCGGCGACCGGATCGTGCGGATCGAGGATGAGCACACACAAGGGATGTCGCTTGAGGAAGCCGTTTCCAAGCTCAAAGGGGAGCCAGGCACCCTGGTCAACATCTGGATTCACCGGCTCGGGGTGGACAATGATATCCACTTCCCGATAGTCCGGGCGATTATTAAAATCGAGAGTGTTCAGGGTAAATTCATGCTCACACCCGAAATCGGCTACGTGCGCTTGGGGGTGTTCTCTGATAAAAGCAGCGAGGAACTGGTCAATGCGATTAAGGACCTGAAAGCGCGTGGGATGAAAAAGTTGATTTTCGACCTGCGGGATAACCCTGGAGGACTGCTCTCGCGGGCAGTGGACGTGGCTGATACTTTTCTCGAGCCCGGCCAGGTTATCGTTTCCACGCGCGGCAGGCTAAAGAATTCCAATCAGGTTTTTCCCGCAGAGAAACCGCCGGTCTGGGGCGACGGCCCGATAATCTGTCTGATCAGCCATGGAAGCGCCTCGGCAAGCGAGATAGTCTCCGGCGCCCTTCAGGATCACGACAAGGCGGTTATCATGGGAATTACAAGTTACGGCAAGGGCTCGGTACAGACCGTGATCGACCTGAGAATCAGTAATTATGCTCTCAAGCTTACAACGGCAAAATACTACACGCCCAGCGGGCGCTGCATCCATTCCGATGATCGAAGTAAGGATGGCCACCACGCACTTCTTTCAACAGAAGACACTTTGCAGACTTTTGTTACTGATGCCGGTCGGATTGTCCACGGCGGAGGCGGAATCACTCCTGACCTGATCCTTCGGCGGGACACCCTGGCGACCCCTGCCGAACGGAAGATACGCAAACAAGCTGGAAATTTCCGTAACCTGATGTTCAGGCTCGCTGTTGAGTTCAAAAAGGAGAATCCCTCTGTCGGCGCGGATTCTATCGACTCAGTGGAATATACCGAAAATTTCAAGGACAGAGTTGTCGAGCTTACCCCCGAGATTATTAATGAAGCACGGAAAATGATGCTCGATAAGGGCTTCGAGCTTACTGAGGAAGAGTTTGAAGAAGCAAATCCCCTCCTTAGCCAATGGATCTACTACCACATTGCGGACGCCTGTTACGATCGCAACACAGCCCAGCGCGTCTGGACCGGCTACGACAAGCAGTTGCAGAAGGCAATAGAGCTGATCGAGCAGGCTCCGCTGGCAAGCAATTTTGTCGAAATAATACTGGCCGGCAGGACCCTGCCGGATACACTTGATCTGGTCGGCATGACCCGGTGAGGTTTTCTCATCCTGGCTGTGGTTTGATAAAAAATGCCGGCCGGCCGCTGTTTTCCGATTTGCCCGCCCTGGGCTTGAGTAAACTTTGAATTACTTGTCACCCCGGGAGCGAACCTCCAGATAATCAATGAGCCATTAAACGTGAAGAGCCCTTACTCTGTGAAAGCTGCCAAGGAATCGATAAAAATCTCTTGCGGTTTTAAGATATTCTTTTTCGTCCTCCTTGTGCTCGGGCCGAGAGAGGCGGCCGCCTCTTTCCGCGTTCCGTGGCAAAGCTTCGAAACCCCGCTCGACTGCCAAAGCACCGCCGCTCTCGGAGGATATTTCCGTCCTGAGTACGTGGAACTCGTTCAGCGCCTCGATGCGGAAACCATGGAATGGCTTATCCGCACCTACAACGTACTCGGCTGGCGGGGGATGGACCCCAGAATCTATACGCCGAAAGCCATTCCCGGGTCCAAAGGCAGGGTTGGTTTCCAGTACGACAAAATCCGGCGCAGCTTGCAGCTCGAGGCCCTTTTCGAGTTCGGGCCGGTCAACGGCAACGGGACCCTGATCGAAGAACTGCTCGAACTGGATCAGAACAGGCTACTCACAGTCAATCGGGGATCGCGCAATTTCTCGGTGATCAATCTCGCCGAACCTGATGTCGATGCAGTGATTCCGGCTCCCCGGGGTCCTGAGGCGCTTGAGATCAACCGGAAAGCCTCGGAACTGTACGTTATCGAACACAACTCCCAGGGCATGCTGGTTTTCAGCCTCAAGAACTATTCTTTCAGCAATACCCTCTTTCTCGATTTCGACCCCGGAGCGGTGCTCCTTTCCAGCGATACCCGCTACCTTTTTTTCACTGACAATGCGGGCCGCTCCCTTGTCCGGCTCGACCTCGCCTCAGATGAAGAGCCCCAAAGAGTGCGCACAGATATAGAACCGCCCTACCTTCTCGCCCTTGAAACCGGATCAGCGGCTGTTCTTCTTGCCAGCCGCTCAAACGGCGCTCTCCGTGTTTACGATCCAGCCAGCCTTTCTGTCACAGGCTCGAATAATTCAATCGCCGGAGCGATTCTGGCATATCATGCCCCGCCGCGGGGCAATTTGCTTTACGTGGCCAGCGGGGATTGCCGCAGTTCGGCTATCTACCGTGTCCGTCTTGCCGATGAGGTAGGCTTGCGTGTTGACCGGCTGGTCTCCATGGGAGGAGCCGTCTCCAAACTGGCTTCAGATCCTGAGGGTAATACTGTTTTCGCTATCAGCGGCAGAGATGTCTATCGCGTGGATCCGCAAAAACCTGGACAGATGAAACACGTTAAGCTAGGCCCAGGCTTGCGGAACATTGTGGCTCATGAGGGAAAATTGTTTATCAGCGGCGGCTTGAGAGATCTCTACATGCTGAATGACGAACTGGAAGGCAGGCCTGTCAAAGTCCGGCTCGAGATGGGCCCGGGACCTCTGATTGCCAGAGATGACCGGCTTTATGTGGCCAATGGACTTGCCAGCTCGATCACCATTCTCGACACCGGAAACCTTGAGGAGGAGGTTTCGATCCTGGTCGGCGTGCTGCTGGGCAGTATGGTTTACCAGGATCGCCGTATCGTTGTCAATAACTGTTTTCGTGGCAGCATAATGGTGCTCGACCCTGATACTTACCGGATCGAGGATATCGTTCCAGTGGGCGGCGGCATGTTTTACAATCCGGAAAGCCGCAGTTACGTTTTTTTCGACGACAGCCTGGTGGTCTCCATGCAGAGCCCGCCTTCAAACGTGTCCACTCAGACAATTCTGGACCTGCCTCGCGGCGTTCAATTGTTTGCGCCGACCCCGAACCCGGAAATCTACCTGGTTGCAGACCAGGATCGCAATATCATCCATATCGATTTGAGCCGCTATATCAGGCGTGGTATTATTCCCCTGCCCTCGGCAATCAACGGGCTGATTACCCACAATGAGGAGGTGTTCGCCCTGGCCCCTTCGGAACTTTACCGGTTTTCTGTCAAGGAGATGGTGGGCTTGAGCCGAACTTATTCCACCCGGCCTTTCAAGGTCGCCCCGCCATATGTAGCAAGCGATGGTTTCACGCGCACACGGGGAAGCGTGCTGGAGTTTCTCACCCGTGACAGGCTGGTGGATGTTTATACCACGAGGGGCCCGGTCCGGGTGATACGGCAGGATCCGGATACAACATATACCTGGATCGGGACAACCAATGGCGTTCACGTGTTCGAAAGAAAGAAAGCCACCGAGCGCTCCACAATCCCGGTCAGTGACGGCGTGGATGACATTTACCTGCCTGGAGGCTCGATACATGGCTATATCACCAACTCAGGCATGGTAAGTATCGTTGATCGGGAAACGCTTTTCAGGCGGGATGAAATCAGAGTCGGAGGCGAATTCGTCTACGTCTGGGGGGACGATCTCTACCTTCGCTACAAGGATGAGCGGCACAAGCTGGTGGTAGCTGACGGTTTACGCGGGATGACATTCCAGGAGCTTTATCTGCCCTTAGTACCGACCGATGCCGCCTCGGACGGAGAAAGGCTTTTTCTACTGGGTGCCGCTCAGGGCGCCTTGGCGATTTATGTCAATCGGATCGACACTGCCCGCCTGCCGCGCTCGCACGACCGCCGGGTCTGGGACACAGATGCCGACCGGCGTTCCAGATACCACCGTTGATCCAACCCAAGATACACTTTCAGAGAAGCTAATAGCCTGAAAAAGAATCAGTTAGAGCAATTTTTAAGACACCTGGCTCTCACGGGAAGTTTTCCCTGTCTTCCCCTTTGACAAATTATAGCCCACCTATTAAACTAAACAAATAATCTTTTTCCTGATTTTTTAAGTCTCAGGCTTTTGCTTGATTCCTTTATCAACATTATTTCATTATCGAGTTCCCAATGGGAAAAATGCTAGATTATACAGGGCTTACTTTTGATGACGTGATGCTTGTTCCGCGCAAGAGCGATGTTTTGCCCCAGGAAGCCGACCTTTCGACCATGTTCACGCGGAAAATCAAGCTCAATATTCCGATGATCAGCTCGGCAATGGATACGGTTACCGAATCTGGAATGGCGATCGCCATGGCCCGCGAGGGCGGCCTGGGCGTGATTCACAAGAACATGCCCATTGAACAACAAATAGGGCATACACGCCGGGTTAAGCGCAGCGAAAGCGCCATTATCGATAACCCGATCACTCTCACACCGGATGCCAGGCTCAAGGACGCGGTCGAGGTTATGAAACGCTCGCATGTTTCCGGAATCCCGATCACCGAGCAGGATGGGACTCTGGTGGGGATTGTCACTCACCGCGACATGCTTTTCGAAACCGACATGGAGTTCCCGTTGCGGGAACTGATGACCTGTGGGGATGAGCTGATCAGTGTCGGTGAGGGGATCAGCCTGGAAAAGGCCCAGGAGATCCTGCACAAGAACCGGATCGAAAAGCTGCCGATTGTCGACAAGCAGGGCAAGCTCAAAGCGCTGGTGACTGTCAAGGACCTGGTCAAGCGTACTCTTTTCCCCAATGCGAGCAAGGACGGCAAGGGCAGGCTTCTGGTCGCGGCCGCAGTAGGCACCAGCCCGGAAACAGTGGATCGCGCAATGGGCCTGCGGGAAGAAGAAGTGGATGTTATTGTGGTTGATACGGCTCACGGCCACAGTAAAAAAGTAATGGAGATGGTCGAAACGCTGCGCAAGATACTCGATGATGTGCAACTGGTTGCCGGTAACGTGGCCACTGCGGATGCAGTTCGCGATTTGGCCTCTCTCGGCGTGGATGCGATCAAAGTGGGTATTGGTCCTGGTTCGATCTGTACAACACGCGTTATTGCCGGGGTAGGGGTGCCCCAGCTTTCGGCGATTCTGGAGTGTGCCGCGGAGGCAGCCAAACATGGGGTGCCAATCATTGCCGACGGGGGGGTCCGCTATTCAGGTGATGTGGTCAAGGCCCTGGCCGCTGGCGCGCAGACAGTAATGATCGGCAGCCTGCTCGCTGGCACCGAGGAAAGCCCGGGTGAGACAGTACTTTACAAGGGCAGGACTTTCAAGGTTTACCGTGGAATGGGTTCCCTGGGAGCGATGAAAGAAGGCACCAGAGACCGTTACATGCAGGAGGAGATGGAAAGCTCGAAACTGGTGCCCGAGGGTATCGAGGGCCGTGTGCCGTTCAAAGGCAGGGTGGCCGACACTATCCACCAGTTGACCGGCGGGATTGGTTCAGGCATGGGCTACTGCGGAGTGCGCAATATCAAGGAGCTTGCCGAAAAAACCGAGTTCCTTCAATGCACAGCCCAAGGTACCAAGGAGAGCCACCCGCACGATATTACCATTACCCGGGAGGCACCGAATTACTCCCTGGATTGAGAACAGACGTGAAAGAGAAAACATTGCGCGTTGGTGAGATTTCATACACCAACTGCTATCATATATACTACTATTTAAAGAATATAATTCCGGTAAAAAGGGTAGAATATATCCGAGGAACCCCTGCGCAATTGAACTCCCTGTTGCGACAGGGCCAGATCGATCTCTGCCTTAGTTCCTCAATCGAGTACGCCCGGGATTCAAACCAATACGTTATTCTTCCCAGATTCTGTATTGCCTCTCAGGGGCCGGTTCCCAGTATCCGCCTTTTCAGCAGCCTCAGCCTGGACAAGCTCGACGGCGCTAAAGTAATACTCACAAATGAAAGCGCGACCACTGCGGCACTCTGCCGGATTATTCTCGGCCGCCTGCTGGGATATGACAACGAATTTGTCACTCTGGCGACCGATCTAGATAATGGCCTGCGAAACGGCGATGCAGTTGTCCTGATCGGTGACCGCGCCCTTGCCGCCCAGACCCACGCCGGTGAGATTTATTCACACGATCTGAGCCTGATCTGGCAGGAGCATACGGGATTTCCGTTCGTTTTCGCCCTCTGGATCGTGCGAACCGAGGCTGTCCGCACTCTCAGACCTGTCCTCGTTACTTTCTGGAACGCTCTTCGCGCCGCTCACGAATGGATTGCTCAACCGCAAGAGGAACTTGTCCGTGCAGCCCTTGAAGAAAAACCCTTTTTCACCCGCCAGGAACTGCTCCATTACTGGCAGCTCATTGCCTACGAACTTACCGAGGATCACCTGAAAGGACTGGAACTTTTTTACAGCCTAGCCCTCGAGTCCAAACTTATTCCCGCGAAGCCTGAGATCGAGTTTTACAACCCCTAAAAATTATTTTTGATCAGCTCTTTTTTGCCCCACCGGCAGATTCCCGCAGGACTGAAGTCTGCCGCGCCCCCTCCTGCAATTCCTCTGATTACGCATATCCTGTACATATTGACTTAGGTTTTGACGCGCAATATAATAAAGTAGTATTTGCCTTTTCAAACTTGGCCTACTCTCCCGTTTTTTTACACCCCTATTAGAGGGATCAGTCGTGAAGTGCTGTAACTGCGGAACCGCTATACGCGAAAGCACTATTATCTGTCCAGTCTGTAATCACGTGCAGAATCTCACTCTACTTGAACGGCTGTTCGAGAACCTGAAAAATCGCCTGTTGAATCGCACAATACATAAGCGCTTTCCTGTATTTTACCGCTGAAAATGCCTGTAAGAAGCAGCAAAGGCAGCCGGTAATTCCAACAGGTTCTGTCAGCGTTTTTTCTTCCCTGCTCTCCGCCTGCTACATACCGCGAGTCTGTCTTGACACCCGTTGTAAACTCTCTATAGTTTAACAAACGTATCGTATGCCCGATATGCGGATGGCTGTTTGTGAACAACATGCTGAAATAAGTCATCCGCAGATACCTGTTAGCGCTGCTTTTGTTTCTCCAAAAAAATTCAACATGGAGCGGCTCGAAATGGCATTGTCCACTATAAAAAAAAGATATGGCTCTATTCCATTCGCTTTGAGCTATATCGTAATCGGGGTGGCAGTCGCCCATCTGGCGGGTCTCGCCTTGCCGGGAAAGTGGTTTCTGCCCGGACTTAACGCGCTGTTTTTCTTCCTCTTATTTCTGGTACCGGTTGCTCGTGGAGAGTACTCCTATGCAGTGAAACTTGCCCTGTTCTGGGCCGTGGTTACAACAATCGTGCAGATCCTTCTTTCCGCCGGATGGCCCGGGCTGATGGAAGAGAAAGTTTTGCGGGGCACGGTATACAGGGAAGAGATGTTACACTGGGTGCGCACCGGGGAAGGTCCTGAGGGAGACATCTCGCTCTTTCTACCGATCCATCTCAGGCATTTTCTCGTTTTCTGCGCAGTCAGCCTGGCAACCGGGGGTCTGATGGGCCTGGCGATGGGGGCCGTTATGCTGGGCTACATGAATTTTTATGTCGGCTGCCTGATTGCTGCATCCGGCGGTTCCTGGATCACGATAGTTTTTTCCTGGCCTCTCTGGTCGATGGTGCGGGTGGTGGGATATATAATCGCCGGGACGGCTCTGGGGGCGGTGCTGTTGCACAGGTGGGGAGAAAAGAATGAGAAAAAGAGAAAAATATTGCGCTTCCTGATCTTCGCCGTTGCCTTGGTCGTACTTGATATAATTCTTAAATGGCTGCTTGCCGGGACTTACCAGGGTTTACTGAACAGCGCACTTGCGGGCTGAGGTGATATGAGCTACATTCTCCTGCCGTATGAAAAACCAATGCGGAAGGGAACCCTGATCCGCCGCTACCAGTGTTTTCTGGCGGATGTGGTGCTGGCCGATATCGGCGAAACGGTCACGGTTCAAGTGCCTGGCTCCGGCTCCATGCTAAGTTGCAGCGAGGCGGGAAGTAAGGTGCTTCTCTCGGACAGCCGCAAGTGAGAATCAGGCGAGCTTGGCGGAGTAAGGGCACGGCGCGCCGTGCCCCTACGGCGTCCAGAATTAACTTTTGTTTCTTTTAGTTATAAAAGAAATGGTTTTGCTTCTTTTG
>CAZJQI010000041.1:0-39669 GCA_964548275.1 uncultured Gemmatimonadales bacterium | reverse complement strand
AATTCCCCCCTATTAAGGGGGAACATTCCAAATTCCCCCCTATTAAGGGGGAACATTCAAAATTCCCCCCTATTAAGGGGGAACATTCCAACTTCCCCCCTATTAAGGGGGAACATTCCAAATTCCCCCCTATTAAGGGGGGAGACAGGGGGGTGTTATATTATACAGTTAGGGTTTGATACCCGAAATCAGGATCACGGATTTCAGGGATTCACACACGGATCACACTGATACCCCGCAGTTCTGCTGCGGGATTTTCATAAAAAGGCCTCGCCAAAGGTGCAGAAATCCTACATTAGAACGGCTCTTTGTTCTGCTCCGAAAATAATGGACCAAAGGTGTGTTATTCCATGGTTTCGGTAAAAACCACCCGTAGGGGCGCACGGCCGCGCGCCCCTACAGAAAACAAAACATTTTCATTGTTTCCGGGTAAGCCGGCGGCTCATGACGATTAGCCTGAAAAGACAAGTTTTTTACTATATGATTGTTGTCAAATATGTTTAAATTGTCTTGATTTTGCCTGTTCTATAAAATAGATTAAAAAAAATTTAAAAATTGCCTAAGTTCCGGTTTTTAAAGAAGTTCTTAAGACATTTTTAAAGCTCGAACAAGTTTATTTATATTTCGTTTATGTGGGTCTGATTAGTTTCAGTAATATAAATCTGCCGATTTTTTGAGTTGGCTTTACCCAAAGTTTTAACGCTAGTGGAATTTTCTATGACTGTTTCTTCAGAAAGAAATTCTCAGAGCGAAAGCGGGCCTGATAGGGTTTTCTCTGAATCTCCTCCTTGTCTTCTTTGTGGCAGTACTAGATTTTCACTCAAGTACGATCTGGGACCTCATAAAATCCTACGCTGTAAAGATTGCACTTTTATGTGTCTGCATCCTTTGCCCAGCAAAGAGGAACTGAAAGAAGTATACGATATCGGCTATTTTCAAAACGATAGTTTTTATAAGAGCGATAGCAAATGTATCTACGGTTATTTTGATTACTTTTCGGAAAGATTGAATAAGCAGGCTAATTTCCTGAAACTGATAGAAGAGATTGTCGGTTATATGGACAATTTTGAGCCTGATATATCGCGTTTTTTGGACATAGGCTGTGGTTTGGGATATCTATTGGATGTCGCCAGCGACAAGGGATTTCAGGTGACAGGTGTTGAATTTAACCCCGAAGCGGTTAAAAGAATCAAAAAGAAGTATGTATTTCCTGTCTTTTGCGGTGATTTTATGGACTATGATGATAAGGATTTCGATGTAATAACCATGTTGGATGTTATCGAGCATCTGATGGATCCCAAGGCAGCCGCAAAAAAAATAAATCAGCTCTTGCGGCTGGGCGGGATATTGGTCATGTCCACCATGGACAGCGACAGTCTGGTATCCAGATTGCTGGGGACACGCTTGGAAGATTTTCGACGGGTCCGCGAGCATCTGTATTTTTTTAATCGCAAGACTATATCCATGCTTCTGGAAACGGAAGGTTTCGAAGTTATAAAAATCAAATCCTATGGACATACTTTCAGGATGGATTTTCTCGCCGACCGGATCAAGCTTGTATCTCCAACGACTGGTAAAGTTTTCGATAAAATTATCAGATTTTTACATATTTCAATGTTCAATTTTTATATCAACCCGCATACAAAAATAATAGTCTATCTGCGTAAAAAGCGATTAAACCCGAGCTGAATAGTTGTTCTTAACCAAGTAAGGAAATTTGATCCTGATTATCCTCTTCTTTGGGAAATCCGGCCAAATTAAATAGATCGAAATGCCTGTCTGCAAAGTGGAAAATCCGCCTAAATGGATGAAATGTTGTCTGTTCAGGTAAAGTGCAATTTCACGCCGGGTTGCGTGAGAATTTATCAATAGGTTTGAATTGCCGGAGACAGGTTGCCTGCCGGCGACGCTAACCTTGTAATGGAGCGGTTTTGGCTAGGCGTTCCCGTAAACGTAATATTTCCACAAGGGCAAAAGTTTCTGCTTTTCAAAAGCTTGAATCATGGATTGAAAGACACCTCCGGCATGTTTTGATCGGGATGCTGTTGGTCAACTTGATTTTCAGCCTGGCTCTGTTCGAACCGAAACTCCACACCGGGGGAGATAACGCTGGCTATATTATGCTTGCCGAGTCAATTCTCCGCCTCGGGGATGGTTACAGCGAAGGATACAGGCCCGGACCGCCGGTTCCTCACACTCAGTATCCGTTTGGTTATCCCCTCCTTCTGACACCATTAGTAGCATTGTTCGGGAGAAATGTACTGGCTTTTAAATTCTTCTCTCTGGCGTTAGCTGTCGGCAGTGTTGCCCTGTTTTCCCTGTTGATCAAAACGATCTTTCGCCCTGTTCAATGGGGAGTTCTCACCCTGGCAATAGCAATTAACCCGGTGATTATCGATTACTCACATTGGATACTGTCCGAGAGCGCCTTTCTTTTTTTTAACCTGCTGTCATTCAAACTGTTTCTGGACTCGGAGAAGAAAGAGAAACTCATTCCAGGAGTCCGCTTCTGGCTCGCTCTGGTGAGTATTGCACTTACAGTGCATGTCAGAACTATCGGGATGGCATTCATAATTGCCGGGTCCGCCTATTACCTTTTGCGCCGCAAATGGCGAAAGCTCCTTCTTTATACCGTGGTTCTCACAGCCCTGATTCTTCCATGGGTAATCCGTAACACGATGGTTCAGGAGGGACACGCGCCTTATATCGAACAGATTTTGATGAAAAATGTCTACAGTCCCGATCAGGGAATGATAGGAGTCGGCGGTCTGCTAGCAAGGATAGGGGAAAACATACGAATTTATTCTGTCAGGGAAATGGGAAGGGTCATAATTAACACCAATGGTGCGTGGGAAGCTGGAATTATCTTTTTATTGATTTCTGTGTCCCTTACTCTAATTGTCGTGGTGGGTTTCCTTGGCAGCTTAGTGAGGAGAAGAAATATATTGGAACTTTATACATTGGTTTACATGGGCGGCATTTTGATTTTTCCCGAGGTGGTAAGTGACGTGCGCTACCTTATGCCGCTTGTTCCTCTTGTTCTAATTTACCTGGCTGATGGGATTGCTTTGATAGCACATTTGCCACTGTTTCGTAAGGTGAATGGCGGCAAGCTTGTTACTGCAGTTGTTCTGTTGGTAGCGCTGATTAGCCTGGTTTCGCAAATAGATCGGGTGCCGGCCAACCTGGACATGCTGAGCCGCTACAATCAAGGCGACCCTTACGCAGGCTATCCCGCCCCCTGGCGCAACCTTTTCCAGGCCGGCGACTGGATTTGCGAGAACACTCCGGAGGAGAGAGTAATCACCGTGCGGAAACCGCGCCTGTTTCACATTCACATCGGACGCAAGGTGGACGGCTATCCTTTTACGACAAATACGGATTCGGTGCTGAAAAGGATAACCTCTTCCGACTATGTTGTTGTGGATGCGGTCAGCGGAACCACTTACCGATACCTGATACCGGCAATTCAGAAAGTTCCGGAGCGTTTCAAGTTGGTTTATCGCCTGGATAAACCGTTTACCGGGGTCCTGGAGGTTGTTAAATGAAAGTGCTTTTCATTGTCACCTCCTTTCAGCGCGATGAAAACGATGTGATTAACCCCTGGATGATCGAGACAATCCAGCAGCTCAAATCGCGGGGGGTCGAGGTGACTGTCTATACCTCTGCATGGAGAGGCCTCGGAGATCACGAGGTGGGCGGCATTTTGGTCAGGCGGTTCCATTATTGTCCACGAGCTCTTGAGATTCTTTCCCACGAGAGAACGATCCCGGACCAGATCAAAGACAACAAGCTCAAGACTTTGCTGGTTGTCCCGTACATGCTTTTCGGCTTGCTCAGGCTGAGGAAGCTGCTTAAAAAAGAACATTTCGATATAATCCATGTCCACTGGCCGTTTCCGCTTGCCATTTTCGGCTACTTTGCCGCACGCTGGGCCAGGGCTCCTGTGGTTAATGAATTCTACGGAGTGGAATTGCGCTGGGTGCGCAACAAGATGCCTGTCTTTATGCCTTTTATCCGCTGGATACTCAAGACCAGCGATCTGGTGGTGGCGATAAGCTCCCACACAAGGTCGGAAATCGAGCGTATCGCCCATGTGCGAATTGAAATAGTGCCTTATGGTTCTCCCGTTCCGCCAATGACTGAGCAGAGGACAGCCGATAAGGACCCGAGCCGCACCCGCCGCGTTCTTTTTGTCGGACGTCTGGTGGAGCGCAAGGGTGTTGAATTCCTGGTGCGTGCCATGAAAGAACTTGATTTGCCGTTTCCGGTGGAGTTGGATATTGTCGGCGCAGGGCCGGAGGAGGAAAACTTGCGGAATCTCGTTCAGCAGATGGGGCTTGCTGACAGGGTCAATCTAGCCGGGCGGGTTTCAAACGTAAAGTTAAAAGAATATTATGCCTCTTGTGACTGTTTCGTACTGCCCGCGATTATCGACTCCAGGGGAGATACCGAGGGTCTGGGCGTTGTGCTGATCGAGGCGCTGAGCTACAGGAAACCGGTAGTGGCAAGCGCCTTGGGAGGGATTGTTGATATTATCCATCACGAAAAGACCGGCCTGGCGGTCCCTGAGAAAGACCCAAAAACCCTGGCTGGCGCCATTTCCCGGCTTCTTACTGATCAAAATCTCTCCCGGCGGCTGGCCGAGGATGGTTATAAGTTTGTCCAGCGCTATTTCGACTGGAACCGGATAACAAACAAGTGGCTTTCCCTGTACCAGGAACTGATTGCCCGTAAAAGTAAGGAATAAATTGTTATTGGGAGTTTTTTTATTAATATTCTCAAGAAAGTCCCGAATAATAGTTCAACCATATGAAGGAAACTTTACATGCGAACAGCAATGATCACAGGGATTACCGGCCAGGACGGCTCCTACCTGGCGGAGTTTCTTCTTGAAAAGGGGTATAAAGTCCACGGAATTGTCCGTCGTGTGGCTCTGGAGGACCCGGAACACCGGATGTGGCGGATCCGGCATCTTCTTGATGATATCCAGCTGCACAGCGGCTCGCTGGAAAGCTACCCGAGCCTTTTTACCACGATCCAGAAAGTAAAGCCTGATGAGTGCTACCACCTGGCGGCGCAGAGTTTTGTCTCTTACTCGTTTGAAGATGCTTTTTCGACATTCAACACAAATATCAACGGCACGCACTACATGCTGGCCGGAATACAGGAAATGGCACCCAAATGCCGTTTCTATTTCGCCGGTTCCAGTGAAATGTTCGGCAAGGTACGCCAGGTGCCGCAGAACGAGTCCACGCCTTTTTACCCCCGTTCCCCCTATGGTATCACCAAGGTTGTCGGTTTCGAGCTGACCAGGAATTACCGGGATGCCTACAACCTGCACGCTTCCACCGGGATTCTTTTCAACCATGAATCGCCGCGCAGGGGTTACGAGTTTGTCACGCGAAAGATTACCCAGCGTGTGGCCAAGATCAAACTGGGCCTGGCTAAAGAGGTCAAGCTCGGTAACCTGGAAGCGAGAAGAGACTGGGGCCACGCCCGGGAGTATGTCAAGGCGATGTGGCTGATGCTTCAGCAGGACAAGCCGGATGACTATGTTGTCGCCACCGGCGATACGCACTCTGTAAAAGAGTTCGCCGATATGGCTTTCAGCCACGTGAACCTCGATTACCGCGACTACGTTAAAGTGGACCCGCAGTTCTACCGCCCCTCAGAGGTGGAATTGCTGGTCGGCGATGCCACCAAGGCTAAAAAAGTGCTCGGCTGGGATTATAACATCACCTTCGATGATCTCGTGCGGGAAATGGTGGATACGGATATGGAGCTGATCAAGAGCAGTTTGCCGTGATATTTTTTTATGCTGCTTTTTGTTTTTGGCGGTTCATGACTTGTCCCTGAAGAAGCAGGTTTTAACCCGAAGACTTTATTGAAAAGTCATTAAGAGAGACTTTTGAAAAATCCTGATAAAGAGATGATTGTTCTCCGTTGGGAGGTTTAGCGAATCTCCCGACAGAGGATTCAATATTGAAAGCCTAACACACCCCTGTATCCCCTCTAGAAAGAGGGGTGGCCGCGAAGCGGACGGGGTGTGTTATCCACTATATTGTTGAAAAATTCATCCCTGCTTCTGTGATTTTTTCAAAAGTCTTTAAGATAAAGTATGCTCACGCATATCCGAGGTTCTGGATGATCGCAAAAAAAAGGAAGAAAGTTCAGACACCGGTGGCTGTGTCTTTTCCGGATACCAGACTTCCCGCATGGCTTGATCAGGAGCCGCGTTTCGTGCTCGCTCTGGCCGGATTTCTCTTTCTGGCTCTGATCATTTATTTCCGGGATTTTATTTTCACTCCTGGAACGATGATTTTCGGCACGGACATGTCCACCCAGGGTTTCCAGACCCGGAAAATAGCTGTGGATGCTGTCAACTCCGGTGCCGGGCTGCCGCTCTGGAACCCGTTCAGCTACTGCGGGCTGCCTTATCTCGGTGCCCTGCCGGGTCCGATTTTTTTCCCCACCACTATTCTTTACTTCATCATGCCGCTGGAGCGGGCGATCGGCTGGTCGTACCTGCTGATGATGTTGGCCGGGGGGCTTTTCGCCTATTTCTGGATCCGCGAGCTCGGCCTTCACCGCACCGCCGCCGCTGTCTGCGCTGTGGCGTACTGTTTCACCGGCTGGGTGGCCTCCACGATCCATGGCGGCCATGACGGCCGCATGTTTACGATCCTGCTCACCCCGCTGGTCTTTTTCTTTCTCGAACGGGCTCTCAAACGGCGAAAGACAATCTATTTTCTTCTGATGGGCACTGCCGTGGCTCTTCAAATAGTCTCGCCCCACGCCCAGATGATGTATTTCAGTTCCCTGGCTGCCACAGCTTATTTCCTCTTCCGGATTTACAACATTTACAAGGAAGAAAAATCGTTTGCTGTGCTTGTGAAACTCGCCTCGGGTTTTGCAGCCGGGTTCGTGCTTGCTGTTGCTCTCTCGGCCATACATTTCGGTCCTTTTATGGCGAACCAGGCTCTTTCTCACCGCCAGGCCAGAGGGTACGAATACACGACCCAGTTTTCCATGCACCCGCTGGAGACAATGACCCTGCTGGTACCCGGGTTCAGCGGCGAACCAGAGGCCTACTGGTGCAGCTCCGGTTTCAAATCGCATTGCGAATACATGGGCCTCGTGCCGCTTATTTTTGCCGCAGTCGCACTGGCCTGGCGAAGAAACCGCAACACCTGGTTTTTCACCTTTCTCGGCATTGGAGCACTGCTCTGGAGTTTCGGCGGGTTCACTCCGTTTTTCAAGCTGCCTTACAACCTTCTGCCCTACGGCAAGGTAGGGCGGGGCCCGAACATGATGTTTTTCGTGTTCGCTTTCAGTGCGATAACCCTGGCCGGCTACGGAATCGATTACATGCTTTCCGGCGCCCGCGGCAGGCAAGGGGGGAATGAAAACAATGCCGCCAGGGGCTTTAAAGTGATAATCGCTTTCGCAGGGGCGGTCTTGCTGCTGTTTCTGATACTCGGCCTGGGCAAAAAAGAGATGCCGGCGATCCTGGCCGGCATAGCCGAGCCCGCCAGGCGGCCTCTGCTTGAATATTATTATCCAGCAATCATTAAAGCGGCATTCGGCAGCACGGTAGTTGCCGGTGTTATCCTTGCCCTGGCATTGCTCTGGCGCAAGGGCAGACTCCCGCTCATTGTTTTCGCAGCCCTGCTGTCGGTTATCGCTTTCGGCGACCTTCTGCGGATGGACCACAGATGGGTCATGACCGAAAAACCTGCTGAACGTTACGTCCGGGACGAAGTGGTCCGGCACCTGGAGAAAGAGAAAGAACCGTACCGTGTGTTTTTATATCCTTTCCCCGGCACCAACGATTACTGGGACAATACTCTGCTCTATTTCCAGATACCGACAATCAACGCCAGCATGCCGCTGCGCCTGAAATGGTACGAGGAACTGATGGGCACACACATGTTCAACAATCTGGTTGTCTATCCCCGGCTCTGGAATATGCTGAATACCAGATACGTATCGATAACTTACCGTAACGCACCGATAGAGTTAGAAAAAGGACGAATAATTAAGCCCGGTCAATTTCAGCCTCTTTTTGAAAAGAGCTTTTCTTTTCTCGGGAAGATGATGGAGGTCAGGTATTCGTCAAATTACGACCTTCCCAAAAAGGTACTTTACGAAAACCCGCGGGCCTGGCCCAGATTCAGGCTTTTTACGAAGTTCGAAGTGCTGGAGGATGATCAGAAATTCATCCGGCGTTTTAACGACCCGGCATTCGATCCGGAACAGACCCTGATCCTGGCCGAGCAGCCGGAGTTCGACCCGGCTGCGCTGAATGGCTCAGAACCCGGCGGCGAAGTGACTCTGGAGGGATACTCCTACGACCGCCTCGAACTGACTGTCCAGTGCGATCAACCCTCGCTGCTTTACCTGGCTGAGACTTACCACCCTTACTGGCGTGCGGAAGTGGACGGGAAACCTGCCAGAATCTACCGGGTTAATCTCGCCATGCGGGCCATGTTTTTGGAGCCGGGAAGACACGAGGTGGTGATGAGCTATTACTCGCCGCCCTTTATCTGGGGCAGGCGGCTGAGCCTTGTATCGCTCCTTCTTCTGGCAGCGGCTGTTGGCTGGACTTTTTACAGAAAGGACTGGTAAGCGGATTTTGAAAATCTCCAGAGCAGCGGTGCGCCTGGGCCAGGTCTTGCTCCTTTTCGTGGTGGGCTATTACCTTATTTACCGCAACCTGGTTCTCAACTGGCAGGCCCTGGCCGAACAGCAGTGGAGTTTCCATCTTTTCCCTTTTATGGCCTCGCTGCTGGCTGTGGCGATAATATTTGCGCTCAACTCACAGATCTGGCGCATGATCGTGTTTGCGCTCTCCGGCCAGCGCCTGAAAGCAGGGCGGGCGGCGTATATCTGGTTTATCTCCAACCTCGGGCGCTATCTTCCCGGCAAGGTTTGGCAGCTGGCCGGGATGGCTGTTCTGGCGCGAAAGGAGGGTGTCTCCGCTGTCGGTGCCACAGCAAGCGCGATTATCGGCCAGGTGGTTCACCTGCTTGCCGGCGCTGCGGTCGGACTGTACTATCTGCCGTCTGAGCTTACCGGGGCTTTTGCACCGCTGGCTCAATGGGCCTGGCTGGGGTTGCCGCCTGTGATAATTTTTCTCTATCCCCCGCTGTTGAGAAAGCTTCTGGCACTGGCCTCGCGCTGGAGCGGCAAGCCGCCGGTTGAAGTGAATCTCAGAATTCGCGATCTGGTTGTCTGGTTTGTGCTCAATGTGCTGGTCTGGCTGGCCTACGGTTGCTGTTTTTATTATTTTGTGAAGGCGATATACCCGCAGGGTGATTTGAGCCTTGCGGCGGCAATCGGCGTGTATGCCGTGGGCTACATTATCGGCTTTCTCGTGATCTTCGCCCCCGGCGGCCTGGGGGTCAGGGAAACCGTATTCGCAGGCCTTCTCACCGTGGTTCTGGGAGAGGTTGGGGCCACAGTTACCGCCCTGGGTTCGCGAATCTGGCTTACCCTGGCCGAGCTTGTGCCGGTTGTTTTGGTACTGATTGCAGGAGGCCTGCCCACCCTCGTACAAAACGATCTGGAGCCTGGAAGGCAAGATGAATAAAGCACTGATTATCGTTCCCACCTACAATGAGAGAGAAAACATCCGGAAACTGGTCGGTGAGGTGCTGGAGAAAGATTCGCGGCTTGAGATGTTGATCGTGGATGACAACTCGCCTGACGGCACAGGGGAACTGGCCGACCAACTGGCAGAGCAGGACAGCAGGGTGCACGCGATCCACCGGCAGAGCAAACTCGGTCTGGGAAGCGCCTACCGCGAGGGATTCCGCTGGGCGCTCGAGCGAGACTATGATCTGATTTTCGAAATGGACGCAGATTTTTCCCACGATCCCTGCTACCTGAAAGATTTCCTCAAAGCAGCCGGGGATGCAGACCTGGTGATTGGATCACGCTACGTGAGCGGAATCAATGTGGTCAACTGGCCCATGAGCCGCCTTTTTTTGAGCTATGGGGCCAGTTTGTATACACGCTTTATTACCGGCATGCCTGTCAAAGATCCTACCGCCGGGTTCAAGTGCTTCCACCGCGAGGTTCTCGAATCGCTCGAACTGGGCCGGATACAGTCAGACGGCTATTCTTTCCAGATCGAGGTCAATTTCAAAGTCTGGCGGAAAAAATTCCGCATCCAGGAAATCCCGATTGTTTTTGTTGACCGGCATTCCGGAACCTCGAAAATGAACCGGCGAATCGTCTTCGAGGCTGTCTGGATGGTCTGGTGGCTGAAACTGCAGGCACTGATGGATTTAATCTGACTACGCGGAGTGTGACGTGAAGCTTGAAAGAAAATGGCTGGGACTGCTCTATCCCGTTTTCGACCTGCTGGTGGCCGAGGCCGCCTTTTTTTCGGCAATCCTTCTGCGTTACGGCTTATTCTATCCGATACCGCCGTTTTTCGCACCCCTTTCATACCTGTTTTACGCTCTTCTGATAATCGCTCTTTACCTGCCCGTGCTCTGGGCTTTCAGGACCGGCCGTGAGCGCGTGCCCTCGGTGCTCGGCCTTTTCAAGTCGGTTTTCGTGCTCTCGGTTCTGGTCAATGTACTGCCATTTTATTTTCGGGATTACGCATTCAGCCGGATCGTTTTCCTGAGCTTTTGCCTGCTTGCCTTTTTCTACGGACTCCTCTGGCGCTTTGTCTTGCATCTGGTGATCGACACGGCCTGGGGCACTCTACTGATACGGGAACGGGTGCTGCTGGCAGCCCGCGCTGAACGGCTTGCGGAGCTGGCACAATCCCTTGAGAACACCTCAGCCGGCCGTTTCGAGATAGTTGCGCTGGCTACTGAGGGGGCGGCTGAGAAAAAAGTGGATTCTGTGGTTAAATCAAAAGCTATCGGACAGCTCGATCAAGTGCCGCAGCTCGCCTCGGATTACGCGGTGGATGTGGTTTTTCTCGATCCGGAGGGAATCAACCCCAGGCAATGGCTTAGCCTGGCCGAAACCCTGGCTGCCGAAGGGATCGGGATGCGCCTGCTCTCAGGGCAGGAGCTTGTTCCTCCGCTGGTGGTCGACTCAGGCCCGATCGCTCCTGCCGAAACGGTCGATCTGCTCGTGGAGCCGATAGAGGGGTTCCAGGCGCTTATCAAACGCTCGATAGACATTGTCATTTCCCTTGGGCTGCTTATCGCGGCCTCACCGCTGATACTGGCGATAACCCTGGCGATTAAAGCAACCAGCAGGGGACCCGTGCTTTACAGGCAGGAGCGGGTCGGAAGGCACGGGATGGTTTTCAACGTTTATAAGTTACGCACGATGGTGCATGAGGCGGAGCGAGACACCGGGCCTGTCTGGTCGAGCAGCGATGACGAACGGATCATCCCCGGAATCGGCCATTTCCTTCGGAGAACCGGGCTGGATGAACTGCCGCAGTTCTGGAACGTGCTGACCGGGAAAATGTCGCTTGTCGGGCCAAGGCCGGAACGGGCCTACTTTTTCAACTCCTATCCCGAGCTTTACCGGGGCAGGCTTGCCGTGCGGCCCGGGCTCACCGGGCTGGCCCAGGTAAGCTGCCGCCAAACCACCAGCGTGCACCAGAAGGTGCGCTACGACCTGTACTACATCCGGAACTATTCACCGGGCCTGGATATCGAAATTCTCTGGACCACCTCAGTGATGCTTGTCCTGCAGGAAGCAAACGCCCTGTTCAGGAGAGCCGGAAAAAGCGAGCCCGGCAGGCAGGTCAGCTCCGAACAGGGAGAAAAAAGAAAGCCTGATGCTTGATATGTACTGGAGTAGTACAAAGTTATTAAAAGCATGTCATTTTTTGGCCTCTTTACATAAAAAGATCGAAAGACTAATTTTAATTATATGGCTTTCGTACATAAATTTTCGTCTGTCGAGCGGGCGCTGGACCTACTAAAAGACGAGCCTCTGAGCGGGCAGGAGATCTGTGGCAAAGTCCTTTCGCTTCAGCGCACTACCCGGGAAATGGCCGAGTGCCTTGCGCACACCATGCTCGGTTCCGACCCGCGTTTCCACAGGCTGCCGGACGGAATGTGGACAGTTTCGGGATACGATGAGAAGTGCGAGCTCCTGGAATTGGACCGGGCGACTTACGTGGTGGTGGATGTGGAGACCACCGGTTTCAGGCCCCCTGCGGACAGGGTGATCGAGATCGGCATGGTCAGGGTTTCGGAATGCCGTATAATGGACTCCTACGAGACTCTGATCAATCCCCGGAGGCCGATACCCGGGCCGATAACCAGCCTGACCGGGATTTCCTACGACATGCTGGCACATAACCCCTCGTTCGCTCAGGTCTGCGATGAAGTTGTCAGGTTCCTGGGCGATGCGGTTTTCGTGGCGCACAATGTCTCCTTTGACTGGCGTTTTATCCAGAGCGAGATTGCGCTTGCTTGGGGCGGCAGGCTTTTGAACAGGAAACTTTGCACCAAAAGGCTTGCCCGTCGGCTGCTGCCGGAAATAGAGCGCCGCAGCCTGGATGAGCTTGCCCTGTTTTTCAATCTCAGCTTTGCCGCCCGCCATCGTGCTCTGGGAGACGCCCTTGTAACTGCGGAAATTCTTCTTCGTTTTATCGAGCGCGCTTATGAGAGAGGTATCACCACCCTGCCAGCACTTTTGGATTCCATCAAGCCCCTTAAGTCGAGAAAAACTTAATTCTAAAGCGCACCGTCATATTTTCCGATGTACGATTTAGCGGCTGTTTGCCTGTTTTTTACTCAATAACCAGTCCAATTTTAACCACGGGTGCCGGTGATAATAAAAGCGAATTGTTTGAAAATTATTATTTTCCTCCCTGTTTTGTTCCTTGCAGCCGGGGCTGAACCGCTCACTGGCCAGCAGCTTCCCATGGAGATGGTGGTTACCAACCGGTACGCCAACATCCGTAAAGGGCCGGGTACAGGCTATGATCTGGTGACAACCCTCTACCGCGGCGACCGTCTGCGTGCTGAACGGAAATTCCGCAACTGGCTGCGGGTGCTTATTACGGAGGGCCGGATCGGCTGGGTCCGGGAGGATCTGGTCGGCCCTTACGACCCGGATGACCGTCCTCTTACGGATGAGGAAGCTGACAGCCTGAAAAACCTGATCGATTCCCAGGCCCAGCTTGTCTCCGAATTGGAGGACAGTTCAACAGCGGCGTTCAACTTGATCCGCAGTAGAGAGCAGGCCAGAGACAGCCTGATAGCTTTGCTTGGCCTGAGCGAAATACCCGTGCTGGATTCTGTAGCGGCTGAGGCCGATACGGTTGAACAGGTCGCTGAGGAGGCCGCTGCAGCACTCCCTTATGAGGAGCAGGAAAGCGTGCTGAGCGCTGTGGAGTCTTTCACCGGTCGAAGTGTATTCAGCCCACATCTGGGTGTGCTGATTTTTGACGGAGAGGCTTCCGCTGCGGCAGGTTTTTTTGCAGCAAAAAATTTTACAAGGGAGTTCGCCTACAAGGGCGAGGTTTCTTTCAGCCGCCTGAATCCCTCCGAGCCGGGCATGGTGGAGGGAGGAGTTGACCGTACCTTTATCACCGGAGGCCTTACCTACAGTTACAAGCCTGGAAAATTGGCCGTACCGTATTTAGAGCTGGGAAGCGGCGTGGCCTATACACAGATCGGAGACTTCTCTGATACCGCTCTGGACCTGGTTTTCGGAGCCGGGTGCAGACTCTTTGTTACTCCCGACCTTTCGCTTGATTTCGGCTACCGCGGCCACGCCGTGATGAGCCAGGGCAATGACCTCCTTCACCTTGTTCACATGGGAGGCGGATTTCACCTGCCGATTCTCGCCCGAGCGTTTGAAGCCTGGGACGGCGGTAAGTTCTACCTTGCACCCTATGCCGGCTATCAGATGTTCTCGCCACGCTTTTCGCTTAATGGAACCGCTGTGAGCGGCGCACGCCTCGGATACAACTGGACGGATAACCTGTCTTTGGAAATTTCAGGAAGCTACCTGCCTGTTGAACTGAATGAGGGTTTTGCCGAAAGGGGTATGGATGCAGCCGAGGCAGCAGCTCAGGTGCTTTATTTCCCATGGAAACACAGCAGCGGAATCTTTCTGCTGGCAGGCGGGGGGACGCTGCTTTTGCCGGATGAGGGCCGCCCTCCATCCGGTACGCACAGGTACTCCTTTTTTCATTACGGGGCTGGGGTGAATCTGGCATTGGCACCCGGATTTTCGGTGAGAGGTGAACTGGCGCACCAGATTTACCAGGATGTGGCCCGGCTCGTACCGCCGGATTACAAGGTGTCAGCAGCCAGCGCTCTGCGTCTCTCGATGGGTTTGGATTTCGGCTTTTAAGACATTGGAGATATTACTGTGCGGAAATTATTTAAAGTTGCGATAATCCATACAATCACGGCCATTTCTCTGGCCCTGTTTTTCCCGGGCTGTGGAGACGAGCAGATAGTTTCGCTTCCCGGGCCTGGAAGGTTGCAGGGAGTCTGGGAAGGTACTATCTCCCTTGTTTCTACCAGTGGCGAGATGGCTCAGACCAGCAGGATGCGCCTCGAGCTCCTCCAGCGGGATTTCAGTTTCGAGGGTTTCCTGCTCAAAATCGATCCACTGGCCGAGGGCCTCGGCCGCGCGGCTGTGGATACTTTTCTTGTCACTGAGGGTACAATTTCGGCTGATTTCGTCTCTTTCCATGCAGTGGACCCCAGAGGAGGCACTGGGGTCTTCCAGGGAGAATTGACCGGTAAAAGAATGTCCGGCTTCGCTCTGGGAACCGACTACAGCGGCGAATGGAGCGCTGAGTTCATTTTCTGAAGCAGACCCGAAAGGTGAGAATCCTCACCGGGACGAACCGGCAATTACATCAAATTTCTTGACTTACATAACCGGCCACCTTAATATTTTCTCCTGATCCGTTTGTTGCGGCTGATAAATTCGTTAATACAACAGATGCATTCAGCCTGAATTCGCGGAGCCGAAAAAATCGGCTCTTTTTTATTGCGGCCGGGGATGTTTTGATGTCAGCTCTGCTCGAAGAACTCCAGCAGCACGTTCTGCCGTTTGTAAGAAAACCTGCGCGCTATATCGGTTCCGAAATCGGAATAAAACGCAAAGCACGCGCTTCGGTACCTCTGAAGCTGGCTCTGGTCTATCCCGATGTCTATGAGGTCGGGATGAGCAATATCGGCCTCAAGGTGCTATTCGACATTGCCTTCCGCTTTGATCAGATCGCTGTGGAAAGGGCTTTCGCGCCATGGACGGACGCAGAGAAACTCCTCCGGGCCAACCGCATCCCTCTCTACAGCTTGGAGAGTTTCACCCCTTTGCGTGAATTCGACCTGGTCGGGATTACATTGCAGAGCGAGCTTACTTACACCAACGTACTCACTGTGCTCGATCTGGCGGGAATCCCGCTCAGAGCGGGAGAACGCAGTGAGAACGATCCCCTGGTGTGTGCCGGTGGGCCGTGCGCTGTGAACCCGGAGGTGATGGCCCCGTTTTTCGACTTTTTCGTGCTGGGAGACGGCGAAACCGCCATTTGCGAGATCATTCAAACATTACTAGAGCCGGGCAGAAAAGACGTCTCACGCAAAAAGCGCCTGGAGGTTCTGGGCCGGATCGAGGGTGTATACGTCCCCGGGCCCAAGACTCCGCCACCTGGAGAATCAATAGTTGTACAGCGCATCGCCGACTTCGACAGTCAGCCTGCCCCGGACGGTTTCCCTGTGCCGCTAACCGAGCTGGCCCAGGATCATTTTTCCGTTGAGATCATGCGGGGCTGTACCTGCGGCTGCCGTTTCTGCCAGGCGGGAATGTACTATCGACCTGTGCGGATCCGCTCGGTCGGCAGGATAATCGAAGCTGTTCGAAAAGGTTTGCGCGCAGGCGGCTGGGATTCAGTTACCCTGCTTTCTCTTTCCTCAGCGGATTACCCTGCCATCGAGGATCTTGTCGAGCGTCTGACGCCGGAGTTGAAAGGGTGTGGGGTGAGGATTTCTTTCCCGAGCCTCAGGGTGAGCCGTAATACGCTGCGGCTTCTCCAACGCCTCGAGAGCGGAAAGAAAAGCGGGCTCACTTTCGCTGTGGAAGCAGGAAGCGAGCGGCTGCGCAACGTGATCGGCAAGAAAGTCGACGACGAGGAGCTTATCAGCCTGGTCACCGAGGCGTTCCAGGCCGGATGGACCCTGGTAAAGCTCTATTTCATGCTCGGCCTGCCCACGGAAACGGATCATGACGTGGATGAGATCGCCAGGCTGATCCGCCGGCTAGCTTCAGTAGCCCGCAAAATTCCAGGAAAACACAATATCAACGTGGCTCTCAGCCCGTTCGTGCCGAAACCTGCCACCCCCTTCCAATGGGAAACACAGCAGGCGCCGCAGTTAATCCGAAGTAAAATCGAGCGCATCCGAAAGCAGGTTCGCGCCAGCTCGGTTACACTCAAGATTCATGACCCGGAAATGAGCGCCCTCGAGGGTGTGCTCGCCCGGGGAGACCGCTGCATTTCAAATGTAGTTCAGGCAGCCTGGGAGAGGGGCGCGCGCTATGACGGCTGGAGCGAAACTTTCGACCCTCTTCTCTGGGCGGAGGCATTCAAGGCCGAGGGAGTAGATCGCGATTCATACCTTGACGAGCGCCTGGAGGGATTACCCACTCCCTGGCATTTCGTGCGGGTTCCGGTCGAAGAGGCTTTCCTGAGCAATCAGCGCCTGAAAGCCTCATTGGGCGAGAACGTGGAAGACTGTGCAACCGGACCTTGCCTGGATTGCGGTGCCGAAAAAGTGTCGGTCTGCAGAGCACTTCGAGCCGGGGAAAGGATTGAATCATCAGCACTGTTAGACAAATCAGAACCCCTTGCTACCGGGCCCCTTCCGGTGTCCGCCGGGCACCCGAAACGCCAGCTCTGGCGAGTGCGTTATGCGAAAAAGGGCCTGCTGCGTTTTCTCGGCCACCTGGACACGGTTCGCAGTATCGAGTTCATGCTGCGCCGCACTGGGGTTCCGGTCTGCTACGGCGGGGGGTTCTCACCCCGGATGCGGCTCCATTTCTCGCCGCCATTGCCTCTGGGAGCCGAAAGCCGGGCCGAGTATTTCGACTTCGAAACCCTGCAGGTGGAAAAAACCGGGCTGCGTGAAGCTCTGGAGAAGGCATCCAGGGATTTCGAGGGTTTCGGCATCATGGCACTGAAAGCATTGCCGACAGAGCAGAAAAACAAACTGCCTCACCTGGCTGCGGATATTGTCTGCTGCAGCTACAGCACAGTCTTACCGGAACAATTCCTGCCGAAAGGTAGCGATTGGATCGAGTTGGTGGAATCTCGCCGCGGCAGGCGCCTGGAGGAAGGGGCCTTTCATTACCGCACAGATAAGAAAGGCCGCCGCAAGGAAATCTACCTGGGTAAAGCGCTGGAAAGTGTAGAGGCGGGAAGCGGGGATCGAGCCTCGCTCACATTCGTCCTCGATCTTCAGGGTGAAAATATCTGCCGGCCAGACCATTTCCTGGGCTATCTGCTGGAACTGGAGCATTCGCAAACCGCGGTCTGCCGAATCGAAAAGCAGGAAGCCTTTGTCAGGCGAGGGGAAGAACTGGTGACCCCGCTGGATTTTTAAGTCTTACCAGCGGACTTGACATTATTTTTTTGCGCTTTGATAATTGCCTATTAAATTAACTGTGGGTAATTGATTTTAAATTCCGACAATTGACAAATTTTGCCTGTTCGGCTTTGCCTCAAATCAATGCAGGAACCAATTTAATGTAATCAGGAAACTTTTATGGCTAATCAACCGCGATATAAGTCAATAAAACGTGAGATTATCATCTCAGTAACTCTGAAACAAACCCGTGTGGCGATCCTCGAGGACGGCAGGCTGGTCGAGATGATGATAGACCACGAGAGTGAGAAAAGAATGGTCGGTGATATTTACAAAGGAGTAGTACGCCGCGTTTTGCCGGGAATGCAGGCCGCTTTTGTAGATATCGGCCTGCCCAAACAAGGTTTCCTGCATGTAAGTGATGTGGGTTACGAACTTGTCGATCTCGAGTTCGACAACGGCAGCGAGGAACAGGTGGGTAGAAGAAAGCCCCGGAAGTTGCAGTCGATCCAGGACCAGCTTGAGGAGGGTCAGGAACTAATCGTTCAGGTGATCAAGGAACCGATTGGCACAAAGGGCCCCAGGGTGAGCACCGAGATTTCCCTGCCCGGCAGGCTATTGGTTTACGCTCCATTCGATAACCGTATCGGTATCTCCCGCAAGATAGAGGATCCGCGGGAACGGACGAGGATCAGGGAGATTATCAGAAAAATTGTCACCAGAAGTGAGAGTGTAATCGTTCGCACCGCTGCGGTAGAAACTACAAAGGAAGAATTCAAGGCAGAATACAGCTCTCTGAAAAACCTCTGGCGAAGGATTAGCCGCCAGGCTGGCCACGCTCAGGCCCCCTCATTAATCTACCAGGAAATGAAACTGATAAGCGGGTTGCTGCGGGATGTTTTCAACGAGCGGGTAGACTCCCTGGTGGTTGATTCGAAAGAGCAGTTTAAACAGATAAAGAGTTATCTGCGCATTATCGCGCCCAAATTGATAAACCGCCTGCAGCTTTACAAGGACAATAAGCCGATTTTTACCAGCTATAATCTCGATGAGGAAATCCGCAGAATATACAATAAACAGTTCTGGCTCAAGAGAGGCGGTTATATTGTTATCGAGCCGACCGAAGCTCTGGTGTCGATCGATATCAATACCGGCAGGTATACAGGTGAAAAGGACCAGGAGGAAACTATTCTGCGCACCAACCTGGAGGCAGCCCGCGAGATTGCGCGCCAGATCAGGCTGCGGGACCTGGGAGGGATCATTGTCTGCGATTTTATCGACATGGAAAGCAAGGAAAACCAGCAGAAAGTGCTCGATGAGTTCCGTAAGTATCTCAAATTCGACAGGGCTAAGACAAAGGCTTTCGAGATAAGCCCTCTGGGCCTGATTGAAATGAGCCGCCAGCGTGTGCGTTCCAGCCTCTTTCACAGCCTGACAGCGCCTTGCCCGGTCTGCGAGGGCCGGGGGAGAATTTTCACCCCCGAGGTGGTCACTACTGAAATTGAAGTCGCCCTGAAAAAGATCGGCTACAAAGGCAAGGAGAAAAAGCTCCTGCTTAAAGTTCACCCAGCCGTTGCTCTACATCTGATGGAGGAGGAATATAGCCTTCTGCAGGAACTCGAAAACAAAACCGGGATCAGCATTCAGTTGCGGGACGACCCCCTGATGCGCCTGGATGATTTCGCCATTTTTTCTCTGCCTTCACGTAAGCAGATCGATATTTACCTGTAATTTTATATTGACATATAATAGAAAATTGTTTATTTAATAAGGTTTCTAGGAATTCAGTATTAAAAATTAAAATCGCCCGGGTAAAGGAACTCATGGTTCGATGTATGCTATAGCGAAAAGTGGGGGGAAACAGTTCAAAATTGAAAAAAATGCGGTGATCCGCGTGCCGAGCCTTCAAGCCAGGGTTGGGGAAAAAGTGCGTCTGAAGGAGATCCTTTTCCTGAGTGACGGGAAAAAAGTGGAGGTGGGCAGTCCTTCTATCGAGGGTGTATCTGCCGAAGCAGTTGTTGTCAGGCACGGGCGGAACAGAAAGATCAAGATTGTCAAGTATAAACGTCGCAAAGGTTACCGCCGTACTATAGGCCACCGGCAGGGATTCACCGAGCTTGAAATAGGCAGGATAATAGTAGGAAGGAAGAAAAAGCCCGCCGCTCCGAAAAAGAAAGAAGCCGAAAAGCCTGCGGTGAAAAGCAAAGCCCCGGTTGAGAAAAAAGAAAAGGCCGCAGTTGCTCCTGAAATTCAAGCTGCTGCTGTTGAACCCAAAAAAGCCAGGCCGGCAAAAAAGAAGGTGGCAAAGGCAAAGGCGAAGACAGCCGAGGCAGCTCCAGAAACTGAAAAGCTAAAGCCGAAACCCAAGGCTGCCACAAAAACCACAGCCAAGAAAGGAAAGGCAAAGCCTGTAGTAAAAAAGAAAAAGGCTGAGACTGAAAAGCCTGCCAAAGCAGTTAGAAAGACTAAAAAAGCGGTAGAGAAAAAGGATAAAGCGGAAACTGGTTCCAAGACCAGGCAAAAGACCCAGGCAAAGGCGAAAAAGCCAGCAGCCAAGGCCACGAGTAAGGTAAAAAAAGAATCTGCTGATAAAGCCAAACCGAAGAAAAAGGCTGTGAGTAAGAAAACAGACAGTTCAGCCAGAGAAAAGGCCAGGAGGGACAAAAAGGCTTAAGAGTGCCGGCTCAATTGGCTCGCACAGCGTGGTAAGAATTTGAAAAATCAGAGAACAGCTTGATATAGAGCTTGCAAGGAGAGACAAATGGCCCATAAAAAAGGCGTGGGAAGTTCCCGCAACGGCCGGGACAGTCAGGGTAAACGGCTGGGTGTCAAGGCTTTCGGAGGGCAGCCGGTAACTGCCGGTTCGATTATCATCCGTCAGCGGGGAACCAGCTTGCATCCGGGCAACAATGTCGGTGTGGGGAAGGATTACACCCTGTTCGCCCTGATCGACGGTGTGGTTGCTTTTGAACGTAAAGGCAAGACACGTAAGAAAGTTTCGGTTTACCCGGTAGGAATTTCGGAAAACTGATTTCTGTTTTAATTATCAATTGTTTCAGGAGGCGCTCAATATAGTTGGGCGCCTTTTTTGTTTCTTCAGATGCTTTTCATAAACTTTTAAAAGGAGCTTGGAGTTTCAATCCATGTTGACAACCGATTTAGGTACTATTAATATAAATAGATATAAAGCAATTTATATATTGTTATTTATTTATAGAAAAGGAACTTTCAATCCACCCGAATATTTCGCCATTAGGAGGCTCTCGCTTGGACAGGTTAACCTTGAGAGGCATGAAATTTTATTCCCACTCCGGAATCCGCTCTTTCGAGAAAGACGTCGGCCAGCTTTTCGAAATCGACCTGGACTGTTACCTGGATCTAAGCCGGGCCTCCAAGTCAGACCGGATATCCGATACGATAAACTACCCGAAACTGTTTCAGACAGTCAAAGAAGTGATGGAAACAAGCAGCTATAATCTTATGGAGCGTCTGGCCGGAGAAATCGCAAACAAAGTTCTTCAAAATTTTCCTGTAATGCAAATCAAAGTGCGCTGCCGCAAGCCGCGGGTACCGGTCAAGGGGTTTATCGACTATGCGGAGGTTGAGATTGCCAGGGAAAATGTAAGCTGAGCCCACGCCGAAAGGATGCAAACCTTTTGGAACCGAATGTTTTTGTAAGCCTGGGCTCCAACCTGGGAGACAGACAGGCCAACCTCATGAAAGCCTCCAAGGAGCTCGCCCGGCTGCCGGGAACCGAGATCACCGGAGAATCCCGGGCGCGTATAACCAAAGCGGTCGGCCTGAGAGGCCAGCCTGATTTTTTCAACCAGGTGAAACGACTCTCTACCGGGCTCGCCCCGGCTGAACTATTGAAAACTTTGCTCTGTATTGAAAATCACTTGGGCCGGGTGCGCACTGTCCGCTGGGGCCCCAGGGTGATTGACCTTGACATCCTGTTCTACGGCCGTCTGGAATGTAACACTGATTCGCTGGTTCTGCCTCACCCGGAGGTATGGAATCGGCCATTTTTCCTGGAAATGATCGGGGAGATCGACAGCCGGTTCCTTCAGAACTGGAACCGGCAGGGTAAGCCGCCTGGAGACTAAATCGGCAGGGGAGTGGAGTGAAACTTGTAAAAAGCAAAGTTGAGGTTCGGGCCGAAATTGCACGCATTAAGAGTGCTGGCGCAAGGGTGGGTTTGGTGCCAACCATGGGGTATTTTCACGAGGGCCACCTGAGCCTGATGCGGATTTCACGCCGCCAGGCCGATTACACGGTTGTCAGCCTCTTTGTCAACCCGATCCAGTTCGCCCCTGGAGAAGACCTGGAGAGCTACCCGCGAGACCTCGAGCGCGACCTGGGTCTGGCACAAAAAGAGGGGGTTGACCTGATTTTTGCGCCCGAAAAGAAAGAGGTTTACGCTCCGAACGCCACCACATTTGTAGAGGAGACCTCAGTGAGCAAAGGCCTTTGCGGACAAAGCAGGCCGAACCATTTCCGCGGCGTGACAACTGTAGTGACCAAGCTATTTAATATCGTAACCCCCGATTTGGCGGTTTTCGGCCGCAAGGACCTTCAGCAGTTGATCCTTATCCGGCGCATGGTACGCGACCTGGATCTTCCCGTGGAAATCGTGGCCGGTCCGATCGTGCGCGAGCCGGACGGCCTGGCGCTTAGTTCGCGCAATCTTTACCTGAGCGAACAAGAGCGCCGGAGGGCACCTAATCTCTATCGCGGTCTTCAGGCAGCAGCCAGGGCTCTGGCCGTACCCGGCGCTGAGCTGGCAGGCGTTCTGGAATCGGCGCGGCGCGAAATCGAAAGAAATACCGGAGGCCAGATGGAATACATTTCTGCGGTGGATAATGACATGGCAGAGGTCAAACAGGCCTCCGAATGCCGTTACCTGGCTGCCGCGTTACAACTCGGTTCGGCAAGGCTGATCGACAATGTGGATGTGAACACGGGCGATCTCTCTAATTGAACCTCCAGAAGCGCCCCGTGAGCAAGGCGCAGCAATCGATTTCTGGAATTAATGGAGTGTCCGGATGGATAACGGTAAATCACCACACAATGAAATCAGGAAAAAATCCTCGGAAGATTCATCCCGGCCGGATGATTCCTCACCCAGCGGCTCCATGTTCAGTCAGAACCTGGAACTCAAGGTAACACCGGCCTCCCGGGATGATCAGCCCGTGCAGCAGCCCCGCCCCCGGATGGAAACCGGAGACCGCAAGGTCTATTTCGGAGTCGAGGCACGCAAGGTAATGGATATTCTCAACGGGGAACTCGAGCGGCTGGATCATATGCAACCCTCGCCGGCCCTTGTTGAAGATCTCTACTCAAGCTGGAAGATTCTCTGGGGAGGCGATGACCAGCCCCCGGTGAAAGACTTTACCGAGATGTTCGAGGTCGCATGCAAGGCGCTGTCCTCCGCCGGCCGGCTTGAGCGAAAGCTTAACCCTCAAGAGCAGGAAACTCTCAATACACTTCTGCAGGCGATGTGCAGGCTCGCTTCCGGGGAAGAGGGACAAAATTTTCTACTCTGGTGCCACACGGCAAAAAGCAAGTGCTACCGGATGAACGAGGAATTGAATCAACAGGTTGAAATATCGGGCGGACTGTCTGAACCGGAACTGGAGCAGGAGAAGGCAGAGGATATTTCAAGCTCGGTGGATGAATGGTTCACCCAGGTGAGCAGCCTGGCAATAGAGTCGGCCAGAGAAGAGAGAGACTCTGGTAAGCAGCAGGAAAGCTTTCAGCCTCAGGAGCCGGCAGTTGGCGAGCAGAAGATCGAGCCTCCCGCAGCAGAAGTTGAAAAGACCCCCCTTGTTCCAGAAAAGCCCCTTTCTGAAGATCTGGCAAAGGTTGCTCCGGCCTTCGAGGAACAGGCTGAGCAAGAACTGCCTGAGACCGAAGAGAAACCGGAGCCCAGGGAGAAGCCTGTAACAGAGGAACTCGATCTGTTCGCTGACCAGGAAGCCCAGGCTGCCGCCACTGTTGAAGAAGTTTTGACAGAGGCGCCAGCGGAAATTCCTGCGCCATCTTCTGGGATCGAGGAAAAAATTTCGCAGCAGCAAACGGAAGCCACCCCGGAGATTGATTTACAGGAGAAAAGTTTCGCAGATACTGCCGGAATAGTCGATCTTTATTTCAGCGAAAAGTGCAGGGATATGATCGAACTGATCAAGTACAATCTCTCTCGTCTCAGCGGCCCCTCTCCCAGAAGAACTTCCCGGATACTGTCCAGGTACCTGGACCGGATTGTCAAACTGGCGGATGATTTCGGATATGAAGCATTTAACGAATCATTTATGAGGATGCGGAAACTTCTGACTGAACTGGCCTTGGCAGGCCAGGGAGAGAATGTTTCATTAGGACGAAGTGTAGAAGGGTTACAGACAGTGGTTGCGGAACTGGAAAGAGAGTTATAGCTATGGGTTTTCCAAGGATCGAGCGAAAAAGCAAGGGGTCTGATTTTTGCATTGTTGATTTTACCTCTGATAAAATTGTCCGGATCCCAAAGTCCAGTTTCTGGAATCAACCGGGCTCAAAACTCAAGTTAAATATCGTTCAATGGCTGCAAAGGCATTTGAAAAGCTCTCCTGTTACAGACTTCCGCTTCTGGCCCTCCTTGTCGCGGTTCTCTTCCTGCCCTCCCTGAAAAACGGATATGTGGGCTGGGACGACGCGCTGATCCATTCCAACCAGATTATTCGTTCGCTCTCGGTTGAAAACCTGCTTGAGATGTTTGTGCCACCTGCTGGGAGAATGGCCAGCTATCAGCCCTTGCGCAGTCTGGCTTATGCGCTTGTCTATGCGGTAAACGGTCCCAGGCCGTTCGGATTTCTGCTTTTCAATATCATCCTTTATATTGTAAATATTCTGCTTTTTTACAAAGTGGTTAAACATCTTTTTCTGGCTAACACCAGGCAAGGATCCGATCAGCGGGCGGAGAACGTAGCCCTGGTGGCATCGGCGGTTTTCGCTTTCCATCCGGTTCATGTCGAGGCTGTCTCCTGGCTTCAGGGGGGCAAGCAAAGTCTGATGGCGGCATTTTTCCTCGCCTCTTTCTTTTACTACCTTCGATTCAAAAGCGAGAAGAAGGGGCGATTTTACCGGATGAGTTTTTTCTTTTATCTCGTCGCCCTGGCAAGCCAGCCCGGGGCACTGGCCTTACCCCTGTTGATTCTGGGATACGAAATGGTTGAGGCCATGGGAAAAGGCGGCTCTGCTCGAAAACAGTGGCCGGGAGTTTTATTGGGTATAATACCTTTTTTTCTCCCAGCCATTCTGCTGGGAATACAACTTCTGTTAATCTCTTCAGTGAGAATCGATTCACCAGGCAGCCCCTCCCTGATGGCTCGCATATTTACCGTTCCGGTTCTCTGGGGAAAGAGTCTGCTGAAGCTTTTTCTGCCGGTAAATATCTGCTGCCGCTACCCCTTGAGCGTACCGAATTCTCCCCCGTTGCTGGCTGGAAGCACCTGGGCTCTGATCCTGGCCTGTATCGGTTGGGCCGCTTACCATTGTGCGGGCAGGGGCAGGCAAGCCTTACTGGCACCGGTCTGGTTCGCCGCCACACTTCTGCCCACCTCTGGGCTGGTGGCCACCAGCACCCTGATGGCGGATCGTTATCTTTACCTGCCGAGCATGGGATTCGCCCTGCTGCTGGCCCTGATTTTTTCCCGGTTCAGTGAGGTTTCTAAAGGGCAAGCCCCTGAATATAAGACCGTTTCCCCGCTTTTTGCGCTTTTGTTCGTGATTTTTGCATCGAGCATGGCCAGTGTGACCTTTAAAAGGCAGTTTGACTGGCGTGACGGAACGAGCCTGTGGTCCAGGGTGGTCGCGCTTTATCCCGATCACGCCCTGGGTACCTTTAACCTTGCCGAAGCATACATCAAAGACGGTCGGCGCGATGAAGCGGCAGAGCTTTACCGGCGGGTGCTCGAGATCAATCCAGATTACGGTCACGCACATGTTAATTTAGCCGCTTACTTTCGGCAGCGGGGAGAGCATGCAAAGGCACAGGCGCATCTGGATCAGGCGCTTGTTTTAAGCCCCGAAAGGGAGGAGCTCTGGATCAACCTGGGGATAAACTATTATAGTCTCGGCCAGGATTCAGCAGCCCTGGCGGCGTTTGAGAAAGTAATCGAGCTGGAGAAGGGAATGGTCTGGTCGGCATACTTCAACCGGGGCATAATGATGCTTGAGCGCGGCTTCGAGGAGCAGGCGGTGAAAGACCTTGAGGCGGCCGCACGGTACAGGCCGAGCCAGTTGACCACCGAAACGTGGATTAAACTGGGGAAAGTTCTCGAAAAAATCGGCCGCCGGGAGCTTGCGGTGGAATTGTTGTCACTAGGCACGGGTGAGCCCGCCTTTGAGGCCGCCTGCTGGAGACTCCTGGGAAGACTTCAAATTCAAGCCGGACACAGCCGGAAAGCCGTGGAATCGCTCGAAAATGCTCTCCGACTGGGAGGGGAAGACTATCGCACTCTTGTCTTGCTTGGCCTTGCCAGCCAGCAGGCGGGTTTTGTGAAAAAAGCTATTGAATCCTACCGGCATGCGTTGGTACTGAGTGGAGAAAACCGGGCAGAGATATTGAACAATCTGGGCCAGGTGCTTGCCGAAACAGGAAAACTGGACCAGGCGGAGGAATCCTATCGTGAAGCCCTGCAAATCAGGAGCGACTATATCGATGCCTGGGTAAACCTTGCAATTCTTTACAGGAAAAAAGGAGATTTCTCCGGGTCTCGCCGAAGTATCGAAAGGGCGCTGGAACTTTGCGCTGGCAGAGCGGATTCTGCCGGGCTGAAAGAATATCTCCAGGCAATCCTGGACCGGTTGCCTCCGGGCTGATAACTAACGGTGGTTACTCACTGGAGGAGAAGTGAGAGAGAATAGGCTGTACTGGCTGCTTATTATAATAATCATGGCTGCAACAGCGCTTGTTTACAGCCGCTCACTGAATTACGGCCCGGTCAACTGGGATGACCAGCTTGTTCGAACAGATTTGTATGAGGGCGGATTCAATTCGGCCGGCCTGAGTAACCTTCTTATACCCAGAATGAAAGGCACTTATCAGCCGGTAAGGGATATGGTAACGGCCTTGCTGGCCTCCCAGCATAAAGGCTCCTCCTGGATCGCTTACCATCTTGTCTCCCTGGCTTTCTATCTGGGTACGATTATCTTTTTCTACCTTGCTCTGAGATTATTGCTCAGTCGGATAAACAATATTTGGGGCCTGAGATACTGGCGCTGGGGCGCTGTTGCGGCAGCCGGGATTTTCGCGCTTCACCCCGGCCATGTGGAGGCGGCCGCCTGGGTGTCCGGGCATAAAGATACACTTGTCGCCTTTTTCTACCTCGGGGCGCTTTATTTTTACATTCGTAGTGAATCTCTTTCCAGGGGCGGAGTTGTTTTTTCGCTCTTTTTCTATTTTTTCGCTCTGGGCTCCAAACCGTCCGCGGTCACCCTTCCCCTGGCTCTTATCTTTTACGACAGCATATTCCGGAACCCCAGCCGGGAATGGAGACTTTTCCTGAGACGGCTCCCTGTTTACCTTGTGTACATGTTTCCAGCTCTGGCAGCCGTTTTCTACTTTATTTTTACCACAGCCAGTCTGGGCCTGGGTTCGATCCTGGACAACGTCATTTTACAACTGGGAAAAATATCAGGCGCCTTTTATTTCAGCGCAGTGAAGTTGATCTTGCCGGTAAATCTGTGCTTGCGCTATCCCGGCTTTCACTTTGAAGGTTTAATCGATCCAAAGTTGTACCTCTATCCTGCCGCTGCCTTGCTGATGGTTTACTGGGCGGGTTACTCTTACCTTAAGCGGAAGCCATATGCTTTTTTTATCATCTGGGCGATCCTGGCCCTTCTGCCGAATGCCAACCTGGTACCGATCCGTATCGAACGGGCGGACCGCTACTTTTATCTCTCCTCGATGGGTTTTTGCGGGCTGGCTGGTTATGCCTACGCCTGGCTTGCAGGGAGGTTACAGAATCGCCGGTTACCTTTGCTGAGAGCACTATTGCTTTTGATGCTGGTCTCTCTGGGTGTACTCACTTACCGGCAGATCGGGTACTGGCGCGATGGGCCCTCTGCCTGGAACCGGGTTTTCGAGCTTTATCCTGGCCTCACCCTTGCCCGGGTCGGGTTGGGTCACAGCTATCTTCGCCAGGGGGAGTTGGACAGCGCTCTGAGAACATACAAGCCGCTGCTTGAGCGCCCGGTGCCGAATCTGGAGGCCCTTAAAGGAGCGGTGGATATTTCGATCAGGCGCGGACAGCGAGAGAAAGCTGAAAAGCTGCTTCAGATCGGGTACAGCCTGGCCCCAGGCGATGAGGAATTTTGCGGGAGCCTGTCCCGGATATATATGGAAGAAGGCCAATATGAAAAATCCGAGCAGCTTATCCTCGACTGGCTCGACCGGTATCCCGATTCCCACAGAGCATGGATCAGCCTGTCCCGTCTGCGCCGGAAGCAGGGCAGGGAAAAAGAGGCCGTACGCTCCCTGAAAGAAGCATTGAAGATAAATCCAAATAACCCGGAAGCATGCAATTTATTGGCAATGGCTTATCTCGACTCAGGGAATGCGGCCGAGGCGGAAAAACTGCTGGAAAAGGCCCTGGCTGTGGGGCGGCACTCGAAAATAACCCGCCTGAATCTGGCTCATCTTTACAGCCGTAGCGGACGCATAGAAAAGGCAGTGGAGATTTACTCGCGGTATCCTGACAGCGGACTGGATTTGCGGGGACTGGAATTCATGGGATTATATTATTTTGAACAAAATAAACTTGGGACCGCACTGAGATATTTTCTTCTGATGGCTGATATCGATTCTACACTACCGAGGGCGTACAATAACGCCGGGGTAGTTTATGAAAATATGGGCAGCTATGCGAGTGCGGACTCGCTGTATCTCAAGGCAATCGCACTGGATTCAAGCTACGTGGATGTCTTTTTCAACCGGGGCAACCTTCTTTTCGCTCTTGGCGATCTTCTTTCTGCCCTGCACCATTACCAGCGTGCGGATTCGCTGGCCGGAGGTGCAGACCGGGCGGTAATAGAATCACTTATCAGAACGTATTCTGTGCTGGGGGATACCGCGCAGGCCCGCAGATACACGGCCAGGCTAAAATCGCTCAGCGCATCTGGCAAGGTAAACTGACTTCTTCCCGGATCATTGTTCGGCTATAGGATCGTGAGCTTGATGAATAAATATGCAGTGAGAATAACCTCCAGATGGCCAGGGGTTTTTAACCGCTGGACCCTGTTACAGGTTTCACTTTTGGTTTTTGCGGTTATTGCCATCTACGGGCAAAGCCTCTGGTTCGGCTATGTCAACTACGATGACACCCTGATTCTGGATAAAAGGTGGATCGCCTACCGGGAACTGTCCTGGGAGGGGCTGCGCAAGATTTTCACACCACGGGGAATGGCTACATACCAACCTCTAAGGCATCTAGCGTTCGCTCTGGTATACAGGTTCAGCGGCACGGATCCCGGGGGATACCACCTGTTAAACCTGCTGCTCTATCTGGCAAACCTTCTGGTGGTTTTCTTTCTGCTTCGCAAGCTGCTGGAGCTTTCCACGGACCTGGGACGCGGCAGGGCGGGTTTCTGGGCCTGGCTGGGCACTTTATGGTTTGCCGTACATCCTGTGCATGTGGAATCGGTCGCCTGGATGATTTCCAACAAGGAACTGCTGGCCGGGCTTTTCTTCTTTTTAGCTTTCCTGAGTTATATCAAAAGCCGACAGGGAGGATTCGCTATTGGACACTACCTGGCAAGCTGGCTTTTTCTTCTTCTGGGATTGCTTTCAAAACCCAGTGTGGCGGCATTGCCGCTGGTTGTCGTTGCATTCGAGTTTTTTTATCCGCGCAAAGACGCCAACCTGAAAGGGGTGAGCTTGAAAATCGCCCCGTTTCTGGCTCTGGTAGCTTTGGCCGCGGCTTACTATGTTTTCAAAAGCAGCGCATTTACCGGATCGTTTCTCCAGGGCAGCGTGTCGGTTCATTTTCTCACAATCTCCTCTGTGCTGGCTAAATATGTCAAAAATCTCATCCTGCCGGTAAATCTCTCGCATAGCTATCCGCCACCGTTCTTTTCCGGTGAGTACAACTGGCGCCTGGCTGTGTATCTGGCCATAGATCTTCTGCTTATAGCCATGCTGACTCTGTCGATAGTTAAAAGGGAAAGAGCGGTTGCATTCGGTATCCTTTTCTTCCTTCTGAACCTGCTGCCGGTCTCCGGTCTTTTGCCGATCAGCATTTTCATGGCCGACCGCTATCTTTATCTTTCGTCTTTCGGTTTTGTTTTTGTCGGTGTGCTGGTTATGATACGCTTCCGGGAGGCTCTGGCAAATCGGGAAACAGCACGCCGGTTGTTTGTTTTCGCAGGATCGGTTACTCTCATTCTGCTTGCTCTGCTCTCCTTTGACCGCTGCCGTGTCTGGAAAGACGCACTCACGCTCTGGACAAACGCTGTGCGCACCTATCCGAATTTCCAGTTCAATCACTATGGCCTGGGGAATGCTTATTTTAAATCAGGCCAGCTCGAACAGGCCCTCAAAGCGTATAAGACAGCCAACCTTTTCAGAGAAAACTTCTCTACCACCTATTATATAGCGCGTGTTTACGATGAACTTGGTGACTCGGCCGAAGCGAGCAGGTATTACTCGAAAGTCCTCAATCTTTATACAGATGACATGACAAACCAGCCGGAGGTTATCTCCAGAACATACGAGAAGCTG
This sequence comes from uncultured Gemmatimonadales bacterium, assembly GCA_964548275.1. Lineage (GTDB taxonomy): Bacteria > Gemmatimonadota > Glassbacteria > GWA2-58-10 > GWA2-58-10 > JAUVUV01. The sequence goes on along the minus strand of CAZJQI010000041.1, from coordinate 9,372 downwards.
GGCATGAAAGAGCAGTTTGCCTCTTTCCTGCTGGAAAGAGGCAAACTGCTGGTTAATGATACCCGGAGGGTCGAGCCGATTGCCCGCAGGCTTTTTAACCTCGGTTATCCGGAGTATGCAATCGAGGTGCTTACCGAGGCCGCGGCCAAAGCCCCTCCTTCCGCCGGTCTAAAAACCTCCCTGGCAGAGATTCTGGCTCTCCGGGGAGACCTCGCTGGCACCGAGCGGGCAATAAAGGAGGCCCATGCCGCGGGTGAAATCCCTGCCCGGCTGGTTCCCCTTGAGGCGGATCTGCTGTTTGCCCGCGGCAACTGGCAGAAAGCGGCCTTCCTTTACGAATCAACTGGAGTGGAGACATTGTCAAGGGCAAGGAAAGAAAACCTTGCCGCAGGATATTTCAGCTCGGGTGACCATCGGAAGGCTCTCGCGATATTTCGAAAGCTGGCTGCCGAAGCTGGTCAACCGGTAGCCTCCGCGCATAATAACATCGGGGTGGTGCTCGAAGCGATGGACAGCCTGGAGGCAGCGGAAAATGAATATCTGCGTGCTGTGAAGCTTAAGCCGGATTACGCAGACGCATGGTTTAACCTGGGCAATCTCGCGCAGAAAAAGGGTGAGCTTGGTGAAGCGGTTGAATGTTACTCCCGGACAAGAGAAATTGAAGGATCAAGCATTGATGTGGAAAATGCAATCGCTGCGGTGCTGATGGAGCTGGGACGCTATGAGGAGGCGTTCCAGGGCTTTGTAAATATTATTCAGATTGATTCCACTGCCGGGGCGGCCTATATCGGAGCTGGTGATGCCGCCTGGGAGTTGGGGAAAATATATACTGCTGAAAAATATTACCGGAACTACCTAGACCGTTTCAGCCGCGATGAAGCACCAGCCCGCCTTCTTAAGAGAATACTTCCCGGCTCAAAAAATTAAAGCAGCCCGGCAAAAAATCCGATAAATTGATCAGGTGCACTGTCGGCAAATTGATTCGTGCAGGCGGAGCATTGTGGCCTGGACATTTTCTCGGTCTCTTATCTTCCCTCCTGGATACCTGCTGACTGTAAGTCCGCGGCCACACCACATTATAATCGTTCCATTGATCAAGGATGATTTTCAAGAGAAAAGGACTTCTCATGGAAACCACGCTCATCATTGCTGCTTTGGTGGGGTGTTTGCCCTCCGTAATATATTTAGCTTTCCATATTATTAATGGGATCAGGCGGCGAATGCGTCAAGTTTTGCCTTACCAGGGTGCAGTTCAGCTAATCCTCGTGGCCGTGGCAATCTTTTGTTTCGGGTGGAGCCTTTTTCTCCTCTTCTGGAATCTTGCTACACCACCGCCCTACTATCACCTTGAAAAATCTTTGGTTATCGCTCTTCTTTTCCTGTTGATGGGGATTCTCTGTTTTCAGGTACTGCAGTTTATACGATGGCAGAACCGCCAGCAGCGGCCGGCAATCCGAGTATCCGCTCGCCCGGGGAGAGAAGCAATCAAAAACGAGTTGCGTCCCCATACGTGGTCTCCAGCAGCAAGGCCTGACAACCCGCCCGTACGCTACCCCGAGACACGCGGGCTCGTTCATAATACTTGGAGAAGGAGATATTAGAGGTTAGATATCTTGTTTATCGACAATTGGATTTATTACATTATTACTATGATTCCAATCAGCATACCGCAATAAAGAGGGAGCAAACAATTGGCCCAGGAACAAATAGAACAGTATCTCAACGGCTTATCCAAGGATGAGCCAGGGCCGGATTTTATCAGCGAACCCCCGTTACCGGAGCTTTTCGAAACCAAAGAAGAAATCTTCGAGTGGATAATTACTCCGGAGCAGTTCGTCGATTTCTGGATCGTCGCTATCTTTCTTCTGGTGGGCACCTGGCAGATCATCACCATGTTTTTCCTTGTTGTCGGATAATTTTTTATTGAGACAGGCATGGGAAGAAAGGCACGTTCGGGCCTGGAAAAAGCAAGGAAACTGTCAAGCCTGCAGCTTCGGGCAACCTGTTGTATCTCACCGGTGTCAAGTGTAACAATCGGCTGAATGAGACAGCCGACTTAGAATCTGATCACCCTTCTTTATATCCCCAGGGGATTCTATTTTGCCTGCCTTTTTCAGAAATTCTCCGCTCTAGAGCCTACTTTGTTCTAATAATCTCGAATCCTGATTTTAACCCCTTTTTTGACTGTCCGTTCAAGGCAGGCTTCAGGGACGTGATCTGACTTTTTTGGGGTGAATAGTACATAATAAAAACATCCAGTTTTTCCGGCGTGCCGGGAAACTTATTGGCAGTTAAAAATTGTTATCTTTGTATGAAGCTGTTGAGTTGACAATAAAACTAAAGTTTGGGTCTGCGATGCCGAAATAAATAGGTAAGGCCAAGTGTATAATTTTTCAAGTCGGAAAAAAGCTGTCTTTCAAAGGGGTAAGTGCGTCATTTTACGTGTTTCAGAGGTGTAATTTCTTAATAATTCAATAAGTTGTTCGCAAAAGGATTATTCTTTTCTGCTTAACCCACCTTGCTGATTAAATGAAAATAAAAAAAAGAGGAAGCGATCAAGGATGAGATCGCTTGCAAAGCTGGTAAAAAATTCCCTTTTCAGGGTTAAACAGAAGAAATAAACCTGCGCCACTCAGTTAAATCAGCAGGTAGGGGCTTAAATCGTCTTTTCCCTTAATTTTTTTTAAAGTTTAAGGGGTAAAAGCCGATTTACAAAATAGTATAGTATAGTGTAGTATAATGTATAAAAAGTACCACTTGGCCAGAAGTACAAACAATCAACTAAGAGATTTGTAGAGATGTATGATAACAATCGTTAAAGGAGGATAGATGCGGAGCTATTTCGATTCAGGATGACCAGCAACATGAACGCCTAGTTTCCAGGAGGGGAACTATTATTTTGAATGAACTTTTCTCAAGGAGAGAAAAATGAAATATCTGCTTAAGGTGAAATTAGCTATCACCTTATTGCCTTTTCTGATTGCAGTTTCCTATTTACCGGCTTATGCACAGAATACAGCGCCTGTTCCGACAACTTTCGAGATTTTAAGCCCCTCGGACAGTAGTTTGCCGTTTTTGATTAACCATGACTATGCCGGAAATAAAGGTGCCGCCAATACGAGAATTTTCTATGGCGGTGATTTTGCCAGGCTGCCTAATAATGCCGGTACCGACTATCAATCCGGTTTTCTGGGTTGGCAACCCGATGTGGTCGAAACGAAACCAAATGGACATGATGATGTTGCGGCCCGAGGTAACGCAACTGCTAGCCGGTTGACGTTGGGTGGTACCGAGTTGGACGATGCTCCAAGCAGTTTAGGGTATAATTCTATAGTTGTTAATTTACCCGGTAATCACATCGCAAACGTTTCATATGACCAAGACGACATTGGTGATGACGGTGCGGGTAACTGGACGGTCAGCTTCCCGGATTACAGAGGTAGTAATGGTTTTATCGCGATTAATGAAGAGGACTCTCTCGTGATCCGTCTCACCGGCTATGTCGATCCCAACAACAGGCTTAAGTCTTATCCTACTGGTGGAGTTCAGGATGATAATTATGAAGGATGGGGTTTTGAAAGCGAGGAGTACGTGTTCGACTTAGCCAACCCTGCCAATGATTCGGCCAACGGCGTGAGGTTCGGAGTCGTGCCTTCCACCCTGCCTGCCGGCGCTTCTTTCAACGGGGCCATCTTCAGCTGGGTGCCTAACTTTATCCAGGGTGACGGAGACTTTGACAACAGCAACAGGAATGGTTGGTTTTTTGTTGACGCAAACATTTCCAACGGAAGCACGGCCTCTGAATTGCTTGATGCCAAGGCCGACACTGCGGGAAAAGATGACACCTCCGTCGGCTATGGTAATGGCGAGTTGCTAGACAGCCTCTACGTGGTTTATTTCACGGCCATGGATGACGGTATCCCGCCGAAGGTCGGAGTGGATTCGTTGTTTATCATGGTTAACGACTCGATAAAAAATCCAGAGCCTATCTTCACCAAGCGTGAAGTTGTCGACCCCAGCGGGAACGTGCAGAATTACTTTAAATCCAGTGTGCAGTTCACAACGGATTCTCTGCTGGCTTACAGTGAAGGCGACAGCATTGTCATTACTTTCCACGCAACCGACCAGGACAGCGCCCGTGGCGGAGGCAGTAACGCGGAAATAAATTTCGAGGTTGAGGATTGGGACAGCTTCCTCCACCGTAATTACAGCAGCCTGGACTCCCTGGCATTGGATACGGTCACGATAGTCGAGAATGGCGTCCGCAAGGCGTTAAAAGTACGCCTGCAGGTAGCCTACAATGTCGCCGATACAGTCGCAGCTGATACTGTGAAGTTGGTTGTATGGGTCAAGGATGACACGAACCCGGAAGTTTATGACACCATGCTGTTCGACATTGCCAATATCAACCGTCCGCCGATCTGGGATGCCGACACAACCAGCAAGCCTTCCGACAGCGCGTTTGTTTACGCGTTCGATCCGGTGGCACTGTATCCGGACAGCATTGAAGAGTTTGCTCCGCTCGCAGTGGCCAATGGTGTCACTGACTCGATTTATCTAACTCAGTACGTGTACGACCCTGACCCTCTGATCGGTGATTCGCTTGGTCCTGCAATTTCATTCACCACAACCTCTACACTGGCGGATGTTGATTTCAAAGGCAATATTGGTTTGGTGGTTGTTACCCTCTACAGTGCGGATACGGTCAGCTATTCATTCCCAGTGGAGGCGACTGACTCATACACGCCCGACAGGAAATCAGCGCCTAAAAACCTGTGGCTTCGGGTAGCCCCGGAACCCGACATTGCCGAGGTTCATCCGCCGTCCGGTTACCCCGGACAGGATATCACCATCTTCGGCGAAGGATTCGGCCTGTACGATATCAATTCCTCTACGCCTAGTCGGGTGATTTTCCGGGCTCGTAACACTGCCGGCCTGGCACAGAATCTCCAGGCGGTCGTCAACTCCTGGGGCAAAGACCGGATTAACCTGACTATTCCTTCGCAGGTTCCGGTTTCACGGTATACACCGCCGCCAACTCCGACGGTCATACCTGATACGATCGAGGTATACTCGGCTGTGTTTGGTACACCGACTGTATATCCTTATGTGATAACAGAGCCGGATACGACTGCGGTTACCAATCTTGAGGCTGTTAACGTCACCTCTACTTCGGCAAAGATCAAATGGAAAACCGCGTTTACCGGTACTGACAGCGTTATCGTAGCCACTGCGAATGACACGCTGGATGTTTTCAGCGGGCTTTTCCCGGCTACCGGGCCGCCGTATTGGCCGACCTTTGTCGTACCAGCGCCTGGCCCGCCTCCGACCTTGACTGGCGTCAAGTCCACGGTTCAGGTCTTCAAGGGAGCTACGTCAATCACGGATGAGGTCCACTACGTAGAACTGACCAATCTGGTGCCTGGTGTGACCTACCAGTTCATTATCGCGATGGAAAACGACCTCTTCTTCGGTGATACGACCCGCGATATCAACGGTCCGTACAATCCGGTGAAGATCGACCGGTCCAACTCTGGTTCTCCAGAGGTCAACGCCGCTATCAGGGGATTCCTCTTACAGACCCTGCCGGCGCAGAACGCCCAAGGCGAGACCTACGCCATTGAGGGTAACGTGGTTACCAAAACCGGCCAGCCGGCTATTGGTGCTCTGGTGACTGTCAAGGTTGTCGATGCAGACAATGTGGCGGATACCTCCATGCCTCTGACTGCTACAGTGGTCAGTGACAGTTCCTGGGTGATCAACCTTGGTGACGCGGTAACGGATACTGTTGGTGTGGTGGACAGAACATTCGTCCATGAAGCCGGCGATTTCCTGATTATTACCATTGAAGGCGATAAGGACATTGGATTCGTCCAGTTCGTGACTACCCGCGGCACCTCTTCGCCGCAGGCGGTCAACCTCGGTGAGGGTGTAACACAGCTTGTTCCTTCGGTGAATTACGACCTGCGTCTGAAAGTTGGTCTGAACCTGATCGGTATCCCGGTGGACCTGTTCACTACAGAGCCTCAGACAGCCAAGGCTCTGCTTTCTGAGATCACTCAGGGTATTCCCTCGATCAGCAGGTGGATTTCAGCCACGGGTACCCAGGAAACGATCACCAGGACAGGTACCGGGTTCGTGCCTGCCGCCAAAGACTGGGACCTGGCCGATGAGGACGGCAACTACTACTGTGGTTACTTCATCGCAGTCGACGGGCAGGAGTACATCACTCTCAGCGGTAGCCTTTACGGTACCGAGCTGCCGCCGATGATCTTCGACAATGCCGCTCTGTACTGGATCGCACGCCCGGCGCAGATTGATTCGCTTTACTATGCTTGGAGCGCGAGAACGATGCTGGCCACAATAGCCAACGCTTCGGAAATCTTCAGGTACAATGAAGATACCCAGCAGTACGAGAGCGCATGTGTGGATCAGGCATCCGGAGCGATCGTCTATAACAATAATTTCCATATTGATGTCAGCGAAGGTTACATCCTGAGAGTAACCGCGGCGAGCCAGTGGGATATCAACACTCCGACCCTGACGCAGCTGGCAAACGCCGAGGCTAAGTTCGGCAGCGTTTCCGGTGTGACACCTTCGCTCACTCTCAATACGAGCGAGTCCAACGCGAGCAGCGGCGCTGTACGTAACGTCCGCCTGAGCGATATTACCAGCAGCGCGGCCGTGGTCTCCTGGATCACTAACGGCTCGGTGACCACTCAAATCCGCTATGGCAAGGCTTCTGAGGGCCTGAACAGGGTGGCAGTATTCACCAAGGATGCCAACTCTGTCGCTTGTATGGGCTCTCTCCAACTGCTCGGTCTTGAACCGGAGACTGAATATGTCTTCGAGATAGTCTCCAACGGGATTACCTATAATAACAATGGTGGTCCATACATATTCAAGACCGCCAAGATCGGTACTGGCTTCCCGTACACGGTCTATGGCCGCATGGTGGACGAGAGCGGCGAGCCGCTGGAGAACACGATGGTCTATGTGGAGCTGAGACGCGGCGACAAGCCCAGCACAACGATTGCTGATCTGACTGACGAGAACGGTTACTGGAATGTCAACCTGGCTAACCTCAAGATGGCTGACGGTGAAGTCTATCAGTGGAAAGCCGGTGATGAAATTCGCGTAGCCGCTGTCTACAGCAACGTTTCCATGTCGTTCCGGACCCTGGTCACTGGCGAAAGCCCCCAGAACGTTGTCCGGGTGTCCGACCTCGATGGTGTTGCCTCTAAGAAAGAAGTGGCCAAGGTTGCTCTGCCCAAAGCTTTCGCTCTGGGCCAGAACTACCCGAACCCCTTCAACCCGTCCACAACCATCGCTTACGATATTCCTGACAGCGAGGTCCACGGCTTGAAAGTTGACCTCAATATCTACAACATCCGTGGTCAGCTCGTGCGCAAGCTGGTCAGCGCTGTCAAGGAGCCGGGACACTACGTTGTCCAGTGGAGCGGTGAGAACAACAAAGGCGAGGCAGTCTCCTCCGGTGTGTACTTCTACCGGATCAAGGCTGGAAACTTCGTGTCCACACGCAAGATGGTACTGCTCAAGTAAACTGCTGAGCAGCCAACTCGCCTGAAATGTAAAGGCGGCCGGGACTCAAGTCCCGGCCGCCTTTTTTTGTCTGCTGGGGGTGGAGAGCTATCCGTGAATATCTTTTCAAAGATTCTCCTACAGCTTTTTGTGGCAGAGAAAAACAAGCATCCACACATAAGATTCTGGCAACGCAGCTCGTCTCATCATTTGAATCTTTTACAAGCCTTAATCCCATAAAGTAATATATCTCTTTCGATAAGACCATCAATCAAATCTCATCGAACCAGTTCGCCATCATGTGCGGTCTCCGTTCCTTTGGAACTTGAAAGCAGCCCGAGGCCGCCTCTGGCGAATTACCGATAGCCATAAAGATAATCTCTGGATGATTGGAAATTTTCCGTCCTTTCATCAAGAGGTGGGCAGTCTGGTGAAGGATAAGGGTTAATCCCCCCAGATGATTCTTGCCCGCAGTAGAGCAAATATCGGGAAAAAAATGCCTATTCCGGATTCAAAAAGATCAAAATCTATCGGCAAAATATACCAAAGTTTCTTTGAATTTTCCTGATTTTTCGAGGAATTATTTTATAACATGTTAAATTATAAGAAAATACGTGGATAATCTAAATAGTGGCATGTATGTTGCCAAAAAAATTATAGGAAAAACGAGATAATTTCGCCTTGATCACCGTTTAATTTCACCTGGTTTAACGGATTGAACCATTCATCTCAAGGAGAGGGAACCATGCATCTTCGATTCCGTTTGGCGTTCACGGCCGGAACGGCAGCAATCCTGCTTCTCTGGGCTAATACTCTGCTGGCTCAGAACACGGCCCCTGTCCCCACCACGTTTGAAATCGTTTCACCAAGCGATGGAAATGCGGCATCGCTGCTTAACTCGGATTATTCGGTTAACAACCGGATATTTTACGGAGGTGATTTCGCTAAGGTTGGAGAGGTTAACACCAAAGGATTTTATGGTTTTACAGATCCCGGACAACCCGAAAATACCAGGATTGCCAGAGGTAATATGAACGGCAGCCGCCTCACTCTCGGCGGTACCGAAACCGGAGATGACGGGGCTTTCCCGGGCGAAGGAGCCTCCCGGGTGGCTCCCCTCGGCTCTTTTACATTGCCTGGGGGTAATTACAGCTATGACCCTGACGACCTTGGTTTTGACGTTGCTGTGGCTACAACCTGGCTGAATTATAAGGGTGGTAACGGTTTTATCGCGATCAATGAGGGCGATACCCTGGAAATCAATATCACTGGTTTTATTGACCCAAACAACAAGATGGTTCAAGGAGATACGGACGCTGACGACGACTATACCGGCCGTTTCCTGAGAAGCGAAAACGGCAATGGTGTCCCCGGCAATGACGGGGCCAACAACGTCACTTATGCACTTATTAACCAGCCAGAGGGTTCCGCATTCGTAGGTAGCCGTTTCCGCTGGGTGCCTTCTTTCATTCAGGGCGATGGAAATGACGATGATTCCCAATACAACGGAGTCTGGTTTATTGACGCCAACGTCTCGGATGGTGACACACAAAGCGAATTGGGGCCCGGAACCGAGACTGACGGTGTCACCCTGGGTCAGGGTAAGGGCGAGCTTAAGGACAGTCTCTACGTGCTCTATTTCCAGGCAACAGATGACGGGAATCCAGCCAGTTTCCGTAAGGATTCGCTCTTTATCCTGGTAAACGATTCACTGCCCAATCCTCCCCCGCGCTTTACCCAGCGCACTCTCCTGCGCAAGGATTCTTTGGGTATAGAGCAACAGAGAACTTTTAATTACCTTGCCGGCCAACCCGATACTCTTTTCAGCGT